>CAUPKC010000003.1:0-122526 GCA_963511665.1 uncultured Undibacterium sp. | reverse complement strand
GCCAAACCAGTGTGCAAGTGAGAACGCCGATCACGGTCGATGCGATCAGCGATCCGAACGAAACCTTCACGTTGACGGCCACGAGAACGGCCGGAGCGACGACTAACGCCAGTGCGGTAGGCACGGGCACGATTACCGATTCTGCGCCACCTATTGTAATCTCGGTAGAGCCAGGCGCTGTCGCCACTTCAGATAATTACGTAATTGAGGGTAACAGCTTGGTCTATACAGTAACTCTGTCTGCTGCGACGTCTGCTATAACAACTTATGCTTACAGCTTGGGCGGGGCAACGGCAACTGCCGATAGTGATGATTATAATGCCACACCAACGTTTAGTAATAGCGTGACCTTGGTCGGTGGTAATTTAATTGTACCAATAGGTGTTAGTAGTTTTACAGTTACTGTTGCAACGATAAATGACACCGTCATTGATTCACTGGCAATAGAGACATTGCCATTGGTAGTAGGGGGAGCCACCGGAATTGGCGGAATTATTGACAATGAGACTATCTCTAAGGTTAGCTTGAGCGTTACAGATGTACAGTTTTGGACTTTCAATGAGGGGGGGGTAGGTCTAACGACCAGAAATCTTTATCCAACACCAGATCAAGTTGGTACGCGGACAGACGGTATTGCACTCGGAACTAATCGGGCACCAACTTTTACTGCATCTGGCCATGAGGGTGCAGGTATGCTGTTTAACGGTGTGTGGAGCGGTACTAGTTCAGCTCGTGACGGTGGCTATGTAGCATTACCTACTTCTGTAACAGATCCTCTGCGTGGTAATGGTGCTGGAGGTGGTGCTGGGTCTCTTGCATTTTGGATTAAGACGACACAGACTGGAGGAACTATAGGTTGGGACTCTCCAAGTGTTATCGGTATGGAGAACAACGGCGGCGTTATTGATGCCCAATGGGGTTGGCTTGATAACACTGGTCGAATTGGATTTGGCATGGCTGATGACGCAGGCATAATGAGTACAAATCCAGTCAACGATAATGCTTGGCACCATGTTGCGATTACTCACAATTTCTCAACGGGCGCTACTGAAATTTGGGTGGATGGCGTACTTAATTCTTCAGGAAATCGGCAGGCAGGTGCAACTATTCCAAATAACTTCCGAGGCCTTGGAATTACCTATGATGATGGTGCTACTTCGAGCCGGTATTTAAATGGTACTTTGGATGATGTGCGTATCTATGATAAGGTGCTAACAGCCGCTCAGATCAAGGCAATTTATGCTGTCGAAAACAATGCGCTCGGCGCGAATGCTGTGATTGATAATGACGGTGGTTTTGAGCGCTTCGCTGTCACTGCCACAAATTTCACCCAGTTAACAATCACTGGTGCTCCGGTCGGAGCCACATTGTCAGATGGCGCAGGTAACACAACTACAATCACAGCAGCAGGTCAGGTTGTTAATATTACAAGCTGGACTCATGCTGAATTGGGAATTAGTGGTCTTGGTACGAATTCGGCTCAGCTAGAGATCGTGGCAACCGGTGTAGGCCCCGGAAATACGGTAACTCAATATGTGAACATTATTACGGATGCGACTATCTATAACGGCACCGCTGCAGGTAATACTCAGACGATGACTGCTAATGCAGATTTCATATCTGGTGGTGCTGGCGCCGATAATCTTAGTGGCCTAGCTGGCGACGATCGCATTTTTGGTGGGACCGAAAACGATACTATTAGCGGCGGTGCTGGAAAGGATGTGATTATAGGTGGTCAGGGAAGTGATAATTTAAGTGGTGGTACTGAAGCCGATACATTTAAGTGGTCATTGAATGATAACGGCACTACTTCCGCCCCAGCTATCGATACCGTCACAGATTTTGCGACGGCTACCTATACTGCTGGTGGTGATCGCTTAGATTTACGTGATCTGTTAGTTGGGGAAACGGGCGCCACATTAGATAGATACTTGCACTTCAACTTTGATGGAACCAATACCACTTTGTATATCAGCGCTTCGGGGGCATTTACGGCAGGTAACGTTGTTGCGACAAACTTGGCTAATGTCACAAATAATGATGTACAGCAGATCATCTTTAACGGTGTCAATTTGACCGGTAGTTTCACCACTGATTTGCAGGTTATCAATGACTTGATCACAAAAGGAAAACTGATTACTGACTAACTTAAAATTTTAGGTATAAAAAAGGGACTATGTTTTTGCATAGTCCCTTTTTCTTTTTTGCGTTTTATACAGGAAACTAAGATTGAGTTTTCGTTCTTCGCCCTGTATTTAAACTGATTCTTGGTGGATATTAAGATAGTTCGGTATTGACTGAAAATGTTGTAACAAGAATTTTCCGCCAAGCCTATTGATCAATCTGCCCGCATCAATTTACCTAAATTAAACTTTCAATGAAAAACAAAAATAGCGCGGAAAAATTGATGATCTAGTTATTTACTAGGGGAAAAACTCTGCCAATTTCGGGCCCAGTAGCACCATCTAAACCCAGTTGCTTGACCATCTCTAGCTCTGCAGCACTAGTTACACCTTCTGCGAAAACAGATAAGGCTAGTCTATGAACAATCACGCAGATGCCTTTAATGAACGCTTGATTGGCTTCGTTGAGCTCAATATTTCTGACAAAGCCGCCATCGAGTTTGACATAGTTTAATTTCAAATCATGGATCAAATTAATCTTGTCGAATTGTCGTCCAAAGTGTTCTAAACCTAGTTTGCAGCCGGTTCCTGAAACATCTTTATGAAAGGCGCGGAATCCATCGATATTGGCGAAGGCACCGTTTTCTGGGATCTCCAGCCATAGTCTTTTACTCGCTTCTGGTTTGGCCTGAAGTAAGCTCTTTATCTGCATACGGAACGACGCACTTTGGGTTGATTGTGCTGAAATATTGACCGCAATTTCATCTTTTGAAGACGCTTTCTGCAATTCGTCGAGTGCAAGCTTGATCGCAATTAGATCGAGTTTTTCGGTAAGACCTAAACGCTCCGCGATAGGCAAAAAACGTCCTGCGGGAAACCACTCACCACCAAACATTAAACGTAGCGCTGACTCTCTATGCAGCAACATGCCGTCCGATGAAACGACGGGGAAGTAGGCAAGCTTTACCCAATTCTGCTCTATCGCTCGTAGAATTAATTTAGACCATTCTTCGGCGCTACGAGGGGCTTGTTCGATGTTTAAAGGCGCTGATTTACAAATATTGCTGATGCCATTCGCTTCTGCGCTCGCGAGTGCCGCATCGATTTGCGCCAATAGACTTCCGGTACTGATTCCGAAATCATAAGCACCGTAGCCAATATAGACGGCACAGTTTTCAGGAACGACTGCAAAGATATTGGCGATGTCTGTTAACAGTTTTTGTGCAATGGGTTCAGCCTCTTTTTCTCTAAAAAGTAGCGCGAAGTCGGTACCATTTAAACGAGCAGCAAAACCATCGGGTAACTGTTCTTGATAGTCGCGTAAGAGCTTACCTAATTCTTTGAGTAGAGCCTCAGTTTTATTTCTGCCCAAAGTCTTATTTGCGAATGCCAAGCCCTGCCCAGAAAGTTTGATCATCATGAGGCTGCCTGCTGGTGCGTTTTCCTCTTCTACGGCAACCTGGAGTTGCGCGATAAAATGGGAACGATTTGCTAGCCCGGTCGCCGCATCTGAGTTGGCCTGTTGACGTAAGGCTTCAAGCCGTTCTGCTTCTGCCGCAAACATGGATTGCAGCAAACCTACGGTTGAATTCATTGCAGTCGATAGCTGTTTAAGTTCCGGGACATTCGATTCTGGCGTAATGATGAAGCGGCGTTCGGTAATACCTTGCGCCTGGGCTATCACCGCATTCAAGGGTTTCTTTAAACGACGTAAAACTAGAGCGCCCAGATAGCAAGCAATAAAGCCTGATAATGCCAGTGCAGCAAACATTTCTTGTGCAGATTTCCACAGGGTTTGGTAGGCACCGCTACTTTGGCTAACTAAGGAAATCGTTCCTAATTGTGTCCAACCATTACTGATTTGTGCCTGGCCAGGCGTTGATTGAATTGGGAACAGCTCCATAAACCAAGTAGGAACGCCAGATTCCTCTGCTGACGCTTTTTTTTCTACCAAAACTTTTCCGGTCGGATCTACCATCTTAATCGAAGCATAGTGACCATTATCGAATAATGAACTGATGATGAGTTCAAGTTCAACGGGGTCGATATTTTTTTGGCTTAAGGACAGCGCTAATACGGTAGCGTTATCGGTATTTTTCATCTTTAATTGTTCGTTCAAATACGCGCGTGAACTCATCGTCGAGGCAAACAAGCTACCGACGAGCGCAATTAAAGTACTCAAGATGATGGCGAACCATAGTTGACGATACATCGACATAGTCTTTCCTTTGAAAATTTTTTGATTCTGGTTACTGCAATTACTTCTAATTATTTGGAGCCAGTTAGGGCTACATTTTTGCTTGAAAAAATCTACTCAAATCCTTCTTTACGAGCTCGTTCTAATAAGTCTTGCCAACGGGATAGACGACTGGTGCCACCAGGCCCTGGCGCTGCGTTGCTGGCAGAACCAGCAAAAATACCTAAAGCATTAAAACTAAATATTGGGCTAAGGTCAGTCCGACGTGAAGCTGGTCTAATGTCAGTAATTAAATTATCGAGAATTAAGGGTTCTCCGTCTGCGGACGGATAAAATGCCAGCACCATATGTGCTTGCGTCACACTGCTATTGGGGCCGCCAATACGAGCTTTGACATAGACCAAACGCAATTGTGAGTCAGGAATATTTAAACTTCTTAAACTAAAATACTTGGCGATAACATAGTCTTCACAGTCGCCTTTTCCTTTGGATAGACTCTCTAGCGGCGTTGCCCAATAGTCTGATTGTCCCCACAGCTCTATGTCTTCGGTATAGACCAGTTTTCGATTGAAAAATTGATTTAGCTTTTGTAGCTTAGTGTCCAAAGAAGCATCGTTCAAATTAGATAGGAGGGTATTCCATTCGTTAAATGCTTGTTCATTGTTGCTCAAAGAACGAAAATTTAGTCTTAACTTATCCCAATTTAAGCCATACGAAAGCGGCGTTAATACCAATGCTGCGACAAATAGAATTATCGATAAAGCACGGCCTCGACCTAGTCGATGATGGGAAAAAAGTATGGACAATTTGAACTCTACCCTGAGGGCAAATAAACTTCGATGGACTATTTTTCAAGATTAACAAAAACTTCGGTACAAATTATTAACTTTTAAATTGTTGGGATCATTCTACAAGAAAAAATACTTCTCTAGAGAAACATCAGTCATCGAGTAAATCCTGTCTTTTTTCTGTACAAAAAAGCCCGCAACAAATGGCGGGCTTTTGTGATGAGTCTTAAAGAATGATTACCATTGTTTGGCTTTTGGGCCAGACACTAATTCATTTACAATCTGCCACTTCCCATTTACCTCTTCCCAATACAAAGTTTTCTGCAAATTGTCTTGGTAGTTCAATGAACGATAGTCTTGCTGGAAGCTCGTTGTTGCACGCTTTGGATCCTGCATACTGAATTTAATGTCAGATAAATCCAAAGTGATTTTCTCTGCGTTGAGTAAACGCGCTCGTCTTGCTGATTTCCAAGATTCACGAGAGGTATAATTTTTTGCGTAAAACTCAAAATACGCATCAGGACTACGTCCTACCCACGCTTCGCGCCATCCTTTTAGTGCACTCAATATTGACATACGTGCATTGCCAGCGCTGTCAGTAACAGTGGCTGCAACTGGAGCTTGCTTGGTCGGTGCATTATCGGATTGAGTTTGCACTATTGGTTTGTTCGCCTCGGTGAAATTGATGCCTTCAAGTGCTCGCTTGTCTAAGGCAGCCTTATTGATGACATAAATCTCTGGTGATTCAATGGGGCAATTTGCCGATGCTTCATCTGCTTTGACGTCCAACATTTTCAATGTGCCGGCGCCGTCATCACGTCGTGTTAAACCAAGTGCTGCATGTAACTTGCCCATACCTGCATGGGTACGAGCGTAAGAGAGAAACAGGTCAATCTCAGCATTTGTAAACGAACGTTTTGCCTGGAATAACTCATTCTCAGTGTCCAATAAATCAAGCAATGACCGTTGGCCTATATCAAATTGCTGACGGTAAGCATCACGTGCTTTTTCGATGGAAAGTTGATGTTGATCGAGAAAGTTAAGTTGCTCAGTTAATTTGCGTGTGTCGTTATAGGCAATCGCCAATACTTGACGTATGTCACGGCAAGATTTGTCGCGTAAATCTTTTGCGACATTCACTTGATTGGCCGCCTCTTGTACTCGTGCTTTGTCGCTTCCGCCATTGAACAAGTTCCACGTCATGACAATTTCTGCGGAATTGTTGTTGGTGCGACCAGTTAGGTAATTAATATTGTTAGCACGCTCACTACGCGCTTTAAAATCAACGCGCGGTTGGTAGGCTGAACGACGTGAGTCTAATCCACTATTCACAGACGAAATATTTTCTATACTCGCCAGTAAAGCAGGGTGGGTCGTGAAGGCGATATGCAAAGCCGAAGTAATGGAGTTTGGCATACCATTGGAAAAGATATTCAGACTTTCAAGATCCTTACTTGGCATTACGCCAACCAACCTTTGGAACCGAGCACTGACGTCGTGAAGATTTGAGATTTCAGTTACCAAGTTTGATTCAGCCAAGGCTAAACGTCCTGAGATCTGCTCTAAATCAACACGGCGACTTACGCCCGCTTTTGTTTTTGCTTGAATCTGTTCGAATACGGCACGGTGGCGGACATAATTGTCTTCAGATAACGCGACCAACTTACGAAAGCGAACGACATCTGAATAAGCACGCACGACTTCGAGCGCAACAGCCTCAGACGTATCTTGCAATTCAAAGAACCTTACTCGTTTTAGGTGATCAAGTTGCTTTACTTGGTTGCTAGTCAGGAAACCATCAAACAACATTTGATTTAAGCTAAGCGCGGCAGAATTACGTGACAAGTCTGATTTGCTAAGACGTGTTTCGTGATTATCCTTCCCTACATCAAGGCTTAAATTAATACTTGGCAAATACCCACCAAATGCTGCATCGCGGCTAGAGCTCGTTGATTGAAAACTATGCCATTTTGCTTGTACTTCTGGATTGCTCAAGATCGCTTGTTGGGCGGATTCCTTTAATGTCTGCGTTTGTGCTTGAGCCCATAGTGTTGTCGAAATTAAGCCAATGGAAAGACACAGTTTTCTTAGGTTTAGTTGCATTTTTTTCTCGAAAGATCAAAGTAAGTGCGGCGAAAGATATCAGAAGCTTATCGGCTCGTATATTGAAAAGTGTAGTTTTTGTTGGCTATTTTTCAAAAATTAACAGATTTAGAAATTACAAGTAAATTAGCAAATATTATTTACGCCGTAATTATTTACATGTTAATTCTTGAAATGCTGTACGTGCCGCATCTATTGTCGTTTTTATCACTGCATCGTCATGTGCTGCGGAGATAAATCCTGCTTCGAATGCGGATGGAGCAAGATATATGCCATGGTCTAACATTTTGTGGAAGAAAAGCTTGAACTGGTTTGCATCAGACTTCATTACTTGCTCGAAAGTAGTTGGGATTTCTTTACAAAAGTAGAGGCCAAACATACCACCTATCGCATCAGCGCAGAAATCGATGCCACAGTCTTTCGCAGCGGCATTTAATCCATCAACCAATTTTTGCGTTTGGTCCGCTAAATGCGAGTGAAAGTTGGGGGCTTGAATTAACTTTAAGGTAGTCAGTCCAGCGGCAACCGCAACTGGGTTACCCGACAAAGTTCCCGCTTGATAGACGCCGCCCAAGGGAGCTAAGTGTGCCATGATATCGGCACGCCCGCCAAAAGCAGCAACTGGCAAACCGCCGCCTATCACTTTGCCTAACGCTGTTAAGTCAGGTTTAATGTTGTACAAGGACTGAGCACCACCCAATGCAACCCGAAAACCACACATGACCTCATCAAAAATCAAAACACTGCCGTGTTGCGTGCATAGACGGCGCATGGTTTGTAAAAATGCTTCTGAAGCTTTTATTAAATTCATATTGCCGGCTACGGGCTCTACGATGACACAAGCAATTTTGTCACCAAATTCTTGGAACGCCGACTCTAGTTGTTCGCAATTATTGTAATCCAGCACCAAAGTATGTTTAGTGAAATCCTCTGGGACACCTGCCGAAGTCGGATTGCCGAAAGTTAAAAGACCACTGCCAGCTTTGACTAAAAGTGAATCAGCATGACCGTGATAACAGCCCTCAAATTTGATGATTTTGTCACGTTTAGTTGCGCCTCGAGCAAGGCGTAGAGCGCTCATTGTCGCTTCTGTGCCACTTGAAACCAGGCGTACTTGTTCGATTGAGGGAACTAATTTACAAATTTCCTCTGCCATCAAAATTTCTGCTTCTGTCGGTGCCCCGAAACTGAGTCCTTGAATGGCTGCTTGCTGTACAGCTTGAATCACTTCAGGATGCGCATGGCCGAGGATTGCAGGGCCCCAAGATCCGATATAGTCAATGTACTTTGTGTCGTCAGCATCCCAAAAGTGGGCTCCAAGCGCTTTTTTGATGAAGCGAGGTGTGCCTCCCACTGAGCGGAAGGCGCGCACGGGTGAATTTACGCCGCCTGGCGTGGTAATTTGTGCTCTTTGGAACAAAGTTTCGTTTAATGACATATAAGTTGTTTTATAGATACTATTAAATTAGAGGGTTTTTACTACAAAGTTCGACTGACGCAATTGTAAGGTGATGATTTACGATTGAAATAAAGTATTGTTAGTTAAATGAAAATTATTTTAAGGCTGAAATGCAATCGCGGGATTTATGTTGAATTTTGTGGAATAAAAAACGAAGATTGTTTATCCTTTCGCGTTTTATCTCCCAACGACGGTGTTGTGCGTTAATATATTCGTGACTTTCTGCGCGTGATATTACCTCAAGCCATGGTTAAAGTCGTTATCTAAAAGGAATTTATTGCGTGGAATACAAGACATTAATGTGTTTAATTTGCGGCTGGATTTATGATGAAGCTCAAGGTTTGCCTCAAGACGGAATCGCCGCGGGAACCAAATGGGAAGATGTGCCACTCAATTGGACTTGTCCCGAATGTGGTGCACGTAAAGATGATTTTGATATGGTACCGATGTAGTCACGCTAATAATGATGCTTGACATCGATGTTGTATGCAAAGATAGTTTATATGCCGCAACTTGACCAAAGTTGGGCATTTTTTTTTCATTGCGCCGTAGGAATTGTTGTTTCATGGCGAAGAAAGCCCGAAAAAGTTGCTTCAAGCTAGTTAAATTTTGTTAAAGTGCGATGTAGTAATAACTCTTTCCACTCCGAGAACGTTCCATGTCAAGCTCAACAGGCAATGAAAATTTAAGAATTATGGTGATTGATGACAGTAGTACCATTCGTCGATCTGCAGAAATCTTCTTGGGGCAAGTTGGTTATAAGGTGGTTTTGGCAGAAGATGGATTTGATGCGCTCGCCAAAATCAACGATACCCATCCCCACCTTATCTTTTGTGACATCTTGATGCCGAGGCTTGATGGTTATCAAACCTGCGCTTTGATCAAAAAAAGTGCTAAATTTCGCGACACTCCAGTCATTATGTTGTCATCGAAAGACGGACTTTTTGATCGTGCGCGTGGTGCAATGGTGGGATCTGAAGAGTATTTAACCAAGCCCTTTACTAAAGATAGCTTGCTGAAAACAGTGCGTAAGTACACATCTGAAGTCCATTCAAACTAATGTGTTCATGTGCTTAACTCGTGCTTTCAATGAGTTTTAAATAAGTTTTAAAAATATTTTTCGAGGTCGAAAATGGCAATACAGAAAATTTTAATCGTCGATGACTCTCCAACTGAACGTTATTTCTTAACGGATATACTCGTTAAGAACGGCTTCTCCGTATCGACTGCTGAAAATGGCGAAGATGCGCTCACTAAAATCAAAGCGGATAAGCCTCAATTGATTTTGATGGACGTTGTGATGCCAGGTCAAAATGGCTTTCAAATTACTCGCGCTATTTCACGTGATCCGGATACGCAAGATGTTCCGGTCATCATTTGCACAAGTAAAAATCAAGAAACTGATCGTATCTGGGGCTTGCGCCAGGGTGCACGGGATTATTTGGTTAAACCAATTGATCCGCAAGAATTATTGGCAAAAATCGCGGCACTCGGTTAAACGAATTTAGCTATGACAGAGAACGCCATCGATAAAGTAGCATTTACTGAGCCTGAAGTCACGGTCTCTAAGTCAGTCGCGCGACGCGCTCGCTTACGCGATTTTCAAGCGCAGCTAATGGAGCGTATGCAGGCTGCGAAAGCAGGCGCGCATGTCCGAGCTAATCAGCTTGGTGTCTTGATTGGACGCACACGTTATCTCGTTGACTTGCGTGAGGCGGGTGAAATTGTTTCCTCCGGAAATATGACTAAGGTTCCGCTGACTAAAACTTGGTATCTTGGGCTCTCTAACGTTCGGGGTAGTTTGACTAGTGTTATTGACTATTCCTTGTTTGAAGGCGGCGAGGCAACTAATCAAGATTCTTCCTGCAGGGTATTGGCTTTCTCAAGTAGCTTGTCGTTTAACAGCGGATTATTGGTTTCAAAGGTCTTGGGCTTGCGCAATGCGGATGAAATGCAATTGATCGACGATAGTGAAGAGCTCGCTGCTCAAGGTGGCGTTAACAAGCCATGGGTTTTAAACAGATTTATTGATGCAGATGGCCAGATTTGGTCGCAGTTAAGCCTCTCGCTTTTGGTGCAAGACCCAGAGTTTTTGCATATTGGTTTATAAATAAGTATTGACGGATAAGTAAATAAAGAAAGCCTAGCTTTTCAATCGTTTAGGAGATTTTGTAATGGCATTGAATAACCAACCACATTCGACTGAGGATCAAGAAGTCCAAGATCTAGACTTCGCGAATCAAGCTTCAGATGCACCGACGCGTTCTATCGAGAGTGAGATTTTGCCAAGTGCAGCGATTGAAGAAGCGCAGAATGTCCGCATTGTGACCGATGATCATGTTGAGCCAGTGGTCTCTGCAAAAGATGATGTTCCATTTGAAGATAGAACGATGGATCGCGTTGATGCAACCATTATTGGCAATGCGATGGATAGTGGTCGCGATATTCGCTTGCCGCTGATCGGACACTTACCCCTGCAAAAGCAGATTCGCTATTTGCTGATTGCCATGTCCTTGTCCTTAGCATTGAGCGCGGTTTTTGTTTGGTTAAATGCGAGTCAATCATCTTTGATTTCAACCCAAGCGCAGATTTCAGGCGAGATTTTGATGCATTCGCAGCGTATCGGTAAAGCGGCGCCTAATGCGATTTACGGCAAACCAGCAGCGTTTTCGCAACTAGATGATAGTCAAAAAGCGATTAACTCCAATTTGAATGTACTGATCAACGGCGGTGACTACAAGGGTCGTGCTATTTCTAAGCCGAGTGCGGCAGTCGAGCCTGTGTTAAATGCGACTAAGCGTGCCTGGGCTAACTCGAATAATGCTGCATCGGTGGTTTTGAAAACCAAAAAAGAATTGGCTGGCTTCCGTGATGACCTTGAAAATATGAATTTGTTGTCCCCAACTCTTGCTAGTTTGTCGGATGAAATTTCAACCCAAAAAGTACAAAGTGGCGCCTCTGCGCAAGCGATTTTCGCCTCGGGTCAATTAGTTATGTTGACTCAACGTTTAGCTCGAAGCGCTAGTGAATTCATGACGCCAGAAGGTATTAATCCAGAAAAAGCGTTCTTGTTGGGTAAAGATGCAAACACGTTTTTTGAATTGATTGAAGGCTTCTTGAACGGCAGTGAAATTAATAAATTGGCGGCAACGAAAGAACCTGCAACTCGCGCAAAATTAGCTGAACTGCAAAAAACATTCGTTGAGTACAAAAAGCACGTTGATAACATTTTAATTAAAAACAATGATTTTATTGAAGCGAAAAAATCTGAACAGTTAATCTTTAGTGAAAACGAAGATTTGAAGCAAAAAATCTCTGCGCTGGAAAAAACATATACTGCACAACAAGATTCTACCAATCTGTCTTTCTGGTTTTTGATTCTGACGGCGGTTTTGGCTTTGATTTCTGCGACAGGTATCGCGATCGTGTTGTTGCAAGACAGTCGTAATCGTACTAAAGAGGCGAATCAGCGTCGTCTCGAGGCCGATTCGCAAATGCAATTGGCGCAAAAGCAAGAGGAACAAGCGAATGCAGTTAATGAACAAAACCAGGCTGCGATTTTGCGCTTAATGAACGAGTTGCAAGAAGTGGCGGATGGTGACTTGACCGTTCAGGCAACAGTTTCTGAAGATATTACCGGAGCGATTGCTGACTCTGTTAATTACACGGTGGAAGAATTGCGTGGACTGGTAGGTCGTGTTACGAATACTGCGGTGCAGGTTACTTCTGCGTCTTCACAAGCGCAGACGATTTCCGATGAATTGTTGGAAGCGTCACATCAACAGGCACGTGAGATTGTTGATGCAGGTAAAGCTATTACCACGATGGCGAATGATATTACTGAAGTCTCCCGCTCTGCGAATGAATCCGCAGAGGTTGCGCGTCAATCAGTTGCAGCGGCGGAGCAAGGTGCGTTAGCGGTGGAAAACACGATTAAGGGCATGAACGAGATTCGTGAGCAAATCCAGGAAACATCTAAACGTATTAAACGTCTCGGTGAATCTTCACAAGAGATTGGTGAGATTACAGAGTTGATTTCCGATATTACCGAACAGACCAACGTGTTGGCGTTGAATGCAGCGATTCAGGCAGCGTCTGCGGGTGAAGCGGGTCGAGGCTTCTCAGTTGTTGCGGAAGAGGTTCAGCGATTGGCGGAACGTTCAGCGGAAGCGACGAAACAGATTGGTGCGCTGGTTCGTACGATTCAAACGGATACGCACGATGCTGTTGCCGCGATGGAAAAATCAACACAGGGTGTGGTTGAGGGAGCAAAACTGTCTGATGCGGCGGGTACTGCGTTGTCAGAAATCCGTAGCGTTTCTAATCGCCTTGCGGAGTTGATTCAAGGTATTTCACTCTCTACTGAACAACAAGCGACATCAGCGAATGGCGTTGCACAAAATATCGAACACATTTTGACGATTACTGAAAAAACGCAAAACGGTACGCAACAAACCTCCATCTCCATTAAAGACTTGTCTAAGTTAGCGGAAGAATTGAAAAATTCCGTGTCTCGATTCCGGGTTACTGCCTGATTTTAGACAGCAGCTTAGATTTATTTAGCTTGATCGTGTATGCAGCGCGAGAAACCAAGTTTCTCGCTCATAGAGTTTGCGGGGTTTAAGAATGACATCAGGTTCTTCTAAATCATCAGATTTAGGACAAGAGCAATTTGATATTGCTCCTTTGTCTTGGGTGATGACGGAGTTGCGAGAAGCACTCTCCAATGCAGGTAAATTGTTAGTTTCTGCTATTGGCCAAGACGCCGATGGTCAGGCAACATCATTATTGCAAGCAAAAAGTTATTTGCATCAGGCGCATGGCGCATTGCAAATTGTCGAGATTGAAGGCGTAGCAATCGTTACCGAAACGGTTGAAGAGTTAATTGAAAAAATACAGGTCGGTAAGTTGACTCATTCGCAAGATGTTGCGGATAAAATAACGGAAGCATTCTATGCTGTATTGCGTTATCTAGAAGATCTATTAGCGGGAAATCAACAGCAACCAGTAAGACTTTATCCTGAATATCGCGCTTTATTGGAGTTGAAGGGGGCAGAGCGGATCCATCCTGCGGACTTGTTTTTCCCATCTCTGTCAGTTCAAGAGAAAATTCCTGAATTAACGCTATCGACACAAGCTGTCGTGATCAATTACGGCGCGATTCGCTTGCGTTTTGAAAAATTATTGTTGACTTTGTTGACCAGTAAAAACGTCGAAGCCAAGCAAGACTCATCAACACAGATGAGTGTATTGATTCACGAAATTGAACAAGCACAAACAACATCTCAAACCAAAGCATTTTGGTTGGTTATGCGTGCATTCGCTGAATCTACTGCGCAAGTGGAAGCGAAAGACGAGCGACATATTAAGCAAATTTGGGGACGCATTAATTTGCAGATTCGACGCTTGGTTGAGGGAAATTCCAGTGTCCCTGAGCGGTTGTTGCGTGATGCTTTGTTTTTTATTGCACAAGTTAAAGAACCTTCTGCGTTTGTATCGCAAATTCGAAGAGCCTATCAGTTAAATGATCATGTGCCAGTTGATTATGATCAAAAGCGCTATGGTTTGATTGCACCTCACGTATTGGCATCTGCTAAAGAGTTGCTTGGTAATATTAAGAATTTGTGGGGCCGAATTTCTAACGGTGACGCTGGTTTATCCGATAAATTTTTCCATAAAATGAAAGATTTGGCGGAGTTAGGTTCTGGCTTGCATTCGCCTCCGCTAGCAAAATTGTTGCGTGAATTAAACGGTATTGCCAGTCATGCTGTTCGCGCTCAAGATCAGGAGCGTATGGGTTTGGAGTTGGCCACCTGTCTGCTATTTTTAGAAAACGCATTTGAACAAATTACCCACTTGCCTGCCAACTTTGCGGTACGTGCGGATGAGATTTCAGCCCGTTTATTGTCCGTGGTTGGTGGTGAGTCACCGGGAAATCAAGCTAGTTGGATAGGTGAGATTTCGCGAGAGGCGCAACAACGTCAAACGATGGCTGCTTTGGTCGGCGAAATGCAAGGTAGTTTGAAATATGCAGAAAAAGCGCTTGATGAACATTTCCGTGATATTTCTAATCTGGCTATTTTAAGTTCTGTTGATGGCACTTTGGCGCAAATCGGCGGTGCATTAGCAATTCTTGATCAAGATGAGGCTTTGGCGGCAGTTAATCATACCCGCGAGTTGGTCAAGCAATGCATGAGTGGCGATGAATTAGCAGGCGTTGATCTTCCAACACTGCATCAAAAAGTTGCACAAAATATTGGTGCACTATCCTTCTTTATAGAAACTCTGCAAAGCCAGCCCGAGTTTGCAAAGAAGCGCTTTGTATTTGACGAGCAGGAAGGTGTTTTTCACTCAAAACTCTTGGAAAAAGCACCTGAGAAGGAATTATTGCCGTCAATTCCTTTGGAAATAAATCTAGCTGTCGCGCCTGTCGCAACAGCAGAGCAAGATTTGCTTGAGCAGCAAAAAGAATCAGAGCGACTTTTAGCATCTCTAGTTGACACGCCACAAGATTCTGAGTTGCAGGCGCAATTAAAGGATTCTCTCGATCATGAACGGTCTTTTGCCGCGTTGCTAGATGATACTGAAGCAAGTGCCCGTGCTAAGACTGCTATTGATTTGCTCGCACATACCGATTTCGCGCATCCGGATGCTGCATTGAATGAAATGGTTGCCGCAACCACGCAAACTGATGCAGCACCTGAAATCCAATTGACGCAGGAGCTGCCAGAGACTGAGGCAGAGATTGATGCGGAGCTATTGGAAATTTTCTTGATGGAAGCAGATGAAGTTTTAGAGGCTGTTCGTGAAAATATCCCGCTGTCTCGTCATGACACTGCTAACCAAGAATATTTAATTCGCCTGCGTCGTTCCTTCCATACCTTAAAAGGTAGTGGGCGGATGGTCGGTTTGAATGTGTTCGGTGAAGGTTCTTGGAGTATTGAGCAGGTAATGAACCTTTGGCTATCGGACTCCCGTGCAGGTACGGAGCCCTTATACGCATTGTTAGAATACGCTGCCGCTGAAATGTTTGATTGGGTGGAAGAGCTTAAAAATTTAGGGAACTCAGCTCGAAATTCGGATGCAATCATAGCAGCTGCTTCGCGCGTTAAAGACGGATTGCCATTTAGTGTCGAGCCGCAAGAATCTGCGCAACTCAGTGTGCCAGAATCTGCGGCCATGGATCTGCAAGATCTGACTCCGGAGTCGGCGTCTGTTGATATCGCGCCAAGCTTACTTGAAGTGGATTCTGACGAATTGCTCGCGCCGGTATTGGACGCTGCATTGGAAACCTCTGATATCACTGGTTTGAGTTTGTCAGATGATTTGACGTTGGAACTAAATGAGGAAATAGCTCTTGATACAGAGCACGAAGCATTAAGTGATGCAGTGAATGATGCCGTGATTGAGGCTGTGGCTGAAGACACTTCTGAACTTGCGCCAAATATCTCTTCAGTGACGCCGATTGATACTTCAAATGATACTGCGGATGAGCCTCAAGTTGAGGCAGCAATTTTCGATGATATTACTTTTGATGAAGAAGTCACGGCTAGTAATGCTGAAACTGTCATAGAACATGATGATTTGACTGCGTCAAATGTTGAAGAAAACCTAGTTGCAGAGGACTTCGTCGAACCTGAGTTGCCGATGATATCGGATGTCTTGAGTGACTTGATGGTTGATGCCAGTGAGTTGACTGCAGCGGCTGTGGTTCATAGTACAAATGAAATAGCAGAGGGCGACACACCATTACTTGTTATTGCAGATGAACAGGCGTCAGCAACTGAGCTATCAACTGAGTTGTCAACCGCGCAGATTATAAATTTCCCTGATTTCTCCATGCCGTCTTCGAAAGAAAACGACAACACCAAACGTATTGGTGAAATTGAAATTAGCCTGCCTTTGCATACTATCTATATGGCTGAGACGGATGAAATCGTTCGTTTCTTAGCTCAAGATTTTTCTGAGTGGCGTCATGAACCTGCACGTCCGGTTTCGCGCCACGCGGTGCATGCCGCACATTCCTTAGCCGGTAGTTCTGCCACGGTTGGACTATTTGCGGTGCAAGAAATAGCACATAACTTAGAGATTGTATTGCAGCGTTTGGAGCGACATCCGGTTAATTTAGATGCGTCTGAATTCGATAATTTGGATCATACCGTTGAATGTGTGAAGGCCATGTTGCAAAAGTTTGCCTTGTCGGAGATGTCAGACCGGGCTCCTTTGGAAAATCAAAAACTTAGTCAGCTACTTGAGTCCGTAATTGCCCGCTCGAATGTAGGTGACGATGAAGAGTTTATTACTTCAACGAACGAACGTTTAGATGCGGTGATGTTGGATGGGGCAGCTGCAGCAGGGGATATTCCAGGTGACGTTGAAGAAGCGATTATCGCTACTTCAGTTGAGAATGAGTTGGAAGAAGATGCTACATATGAGGCTGATGCGGACTTAGATCTTGGTTCAACCGAGGTTGGCACTGAGGCTTCTTTGCAGGATGCCATTGATGTAAGTTTGGTCGAATCGCAAATGCCTGAGCTTCAAGAGGCTTTAATTGAGCCAGCTTACGTTGACACTAACGAGCTCCTGTCTGAGCCAATCAATTCGCTTGATACTGCAGCGGTGATTGAGTCAGCCCCAGAATCAATTGAGTCGGCAATGCCAGTACCAGAGGTTATTGAGACTGTCGAGCTGACTGTTGCTGACGAGCCCGAGATTCAATTCTCTGAAACGGTAAGCAATGTTGACGCTGGTAGTAGTATTGCGTTCTCTGGATTCGAGGGGACCGCTCCTGAACCTTCTCCAGTGCCAGCATTAGATACAATATTAGAGGCGGCATTAGAGACAACAAATCAGGCAAGCCTTGATCGCACCTCAACTGACATAGAATTAAAAGGCCGCGATGAAATCGATCACGACTTGCTTCCGGTGTTTCTGGAAGAGGGTAATGATCTATTACCGATGATTGGTCAATTGCTGCAGTCTTGGCAGCAAAGTCCAGAGGATGACGCTATTCCGCAGTCAATTTTGCGTTTAATGCATACCGTAAAAGGTAGTGCCCGTATGGCTGGTGCAATGCAGTTGGGTCAGCATACGCATGACATGGAAACTCGCATCGAAAACTTGATGCATACTGGTAGTACGATCCGTCAACCGTTATTGGAAGATCTAATTGCACGTCAAGATTATGCGATGCATCTGTTTGAACGTTTGCAAAATCCAGATTTGGCAGCGTTGTCTTTAGAAGTTGCTCCTGTCGCCGAGTTAACCGTTGCTCAGGAAATCAATCAATTCCAAGATGCTTTGCAGTCAGGTTTTGTGTCGGAAATCGATGCCACAACTGACGAAGAAACAGCCGCAGTTGTGCCAGACGCCAGTGCATCAAACGAACCAGCGGTAGAAGTGCCGAGTGTTTCAGATAAGCCGTTCGAGGCATCCAACATCGCTGTCGTTAAACCAGTCAAAATTTCAAATGCGCCGCGTCAGTTGGCACCGCAATCGGCGATGTCCGCAGCCTCTGCACCGGTGTCTTTAGTGCGGGTACGTGCGGATATTTTAGATCGCTTAGTGAATCAGGCCGGTGAAGTTTCGATTGCCCGTTCTAAATTGGAAAATGAGGTTGATACACTGAAAGCTTCCTTATCGGAGTTGACAGAAAACGTGAGCCGTCTGCGTGACCAGTTACGTGAAGTAGAGATCCAGGCGGAAACGCAAATTACCTCGCGTATGGCATTTTCGGGTGATCGTGAATTTGATCCTTTAGAGTTTGACCGCTTTACCCGACTGCAAGAATTGACCCGTATGATGGCCGAGAGCGTCAGCGACGTGGCAACGGTGCAAACTACCTTAAGTCGTACCATAGAGGGTGCGACCACGGATTTGAATGTACAAGCGCGTTTAACACGTGAATTGCAACAGGATTTGATGCGCGTCCGCATGATTCCGTTCTCCAGCGTTTCAGAGCGTCTATATCGTATTGCGCGCCAAACTGCAAAAGAAGTTGATAAGCGTGTCAATCTTGATATTCGCGGAACGTCGGTTGAAATTGACCGTAGCGTTTTGGAAAAAATGGTTGCGCCATTCGAGCACATGTTGCGTAACGCAATTGTGCATGGTATCGAAGCGCGTCAAGATCGTGTTGCACGTGGTAAGAGTGAAGTCGGCGAATTATTGATCGAGATTCGTCAAGAAGGTAATGAAGTCGTTATTCACTTTACCGATGATGGACAAGGTTTGAACATCAACCGGATACGTGAGAAGGCGAAAACAGTTGGCTTGTTGACGGATGAAAATTTTATCAATGAGTCCGAAGTCGTCAATTTGATTTTTGAACCGGGATTTTCTACCGCCAGTGAAGTGACAGAGTTAGCTGGTCGTGGCGTTGGTATGGACGTTGTACGTTCTGAAGCTGCATCACTTGGTGGTCGTGTATCGGTTACCTCGGTTGAAGGGCAGGGAGCGCATTTCACGATTCACTTACCTTTGACCTTGGCGGTGACTCAGGTTGTGATTTTGAATGCAGGTGGTAAGACGTTTGCTGTGCCTTCCGTATTAGTTGAACAAGTGCAACAGTTGAAATCTGCTGCACTGGCAAATGCCTACAACGATGGTTTTATCATGTGGCAAGGTAATCGCGTGTCTCTGCATTACTTGCCGAGCATGTTGGGCGAGCGTGAAGCAACACCTGATACGCAGCAATACACACCGATTTTGATTATGAAGAGTGACAATGAACGTGTTGCCATTCATGTTGATCAGATTATTGGTAACCGCGAGGTGGTTGTCAAAAACGTCGGTCCACAATTGGCGCGTATGATCGGTATTGCGGGTGCGACAGTACTTGGTTCCGGAAATATTGTTTTGATTTTAAATCCGGTACCACTGGCGCAGAAATTGGAACATGAACGAGCCAAGCTACCTGATGCTGCGGTTGATAATCAAGACCTTGGTGCGGTCGCCGAGATGGATGGAAAAGCTTCGGTGCCATCACAAGTCGCACCAGTACAGGGCTTGCGTACACATCACATCGTGATGGTAGTTGATGACTCATTAACTGTGCGTCGCGTTACACAACGTTTGTTGGTGCGTGAAGGTTATCAGGTAGTGCTGGCGAAAGACGGTATTGATGCTTTGGAACAGTTGCAGTCAATTACCCCTGATGTGATGTTGGTTGATATTGAAATGCCGCGCATGGATGGATTCGACTTGACTCGTAACGTTCGTAGTGATTCCAGAACCACACATATCCCCATTATCATGATCACCTCGCGTACAGCAGATAAACATCGCAACTATGCGGCAGAGCTTGGTGTTAATGAGTACTTCGGTAAGCCATATCGTGAAGATGACTTGTTGGCTGCGATTAGTGGATTCGTGAATCAAGCTACTGAAGTGGTTTCATAGTTTAGCGTACTACTTGCTTACAACGATAAACGCCTCGAATTCTTTCATGCATTCGAGGCGTTTTCTATTCTGCGACGACTTTTTTGACGACGCTATACCTTTCTAATGTCTTTTTGCGAGCAACATCATGCTCGACGATAGGTAGTGGGTAGTCGACCCCAAGTTTCAGATTTGCTGCCTCTAATTCAATTTGACCAAGCGTCCAAGGCGCATGAATTTGCCGCACATTTAATGCAGAGAGTTGCGGCAAATAACGGCGAATAAATTTACCTTCGTTATCGAATTTTTCAGATTGCGTAATTGGGTTAAAAATACGGAAGTAGGGTTGGGCATCGCAACCTGTGGAGGCCGCCCACTGCCAGCCGCCATTGTTGGCGGATAAGTCGAAATCATTGAGATGTAAGGCAAAATAAGCTTCACCCCAGCGCCAGTCTATGCCCAAATCTTTCACCAAAAAACTAGCCACCACCATGCGCAGGCGATTGTGCATGTATCCGGTTTGATTTAGTTGCAGCATCGCTGCATCGACTAGAGGGTAGCCGGTTTTGCCGTTACACCAGGCTTGGAATAATTGTTGTGCATGTTCGCCACTTTCCCACTGTATCGCATCGTATTCTGGCTTGAAAGCGTGACTAGTAACGCGTGGATGGTGATGCAAAATCATGAAATAAAAATCGCGCCAGATTAATTCGGATAACCAAACACTCGCGCCTTGTAAGCTGCTCGCTGTCCGTATGTGACGTATTGCCTGACTGACCAAGTAACGTATTGATACGGTACCAAAGCGCAAATGTACCGATAAATAAGAGGGACCTTTTAAAGCAGGGAAATCACGGGTGGTGCCATATTGGTCTATTCGAGATAGAAAATCTTCCAAGAGTTCTGAGCCTGCGGACATCCCTCCCAGCAGTTTAAGTTCGTCTTTATTGAGTTCTTCGAAACCTATGTCCGCCATACTCGGTAGCGTATTGTCAGCATGCTTTGCCAAATGTTGTGCATATTTTTCTATTGGATATGCCTTAAAGTAAAAATCAGACCCACCTTCTGTTTCGCTAGCTAACTTTTTTAACCATGCATTCTTGTAGGGCGTGAATACAGAAAATGGCTTTGCCGCCAGACTCAATACTTCATCAATTTCAAAAATAACTTGATCTTTTGTTGAAACGAAGGCGCAGTTAAAACTGTTCAAGGCAATTTGGATGGCCTGGTCACGCTCTTTTGCTGCTGGCTCATAGTCTCTATTGACGAACACAGCATTGACCGCCAATTGGGCTGCCAGACGAGGAATCTCTTGTTGGGGATTACCATATCGGACGATTAGGGTACCGCCTAGTTTTTCTATTTCCTGACGTAATTCGACGATGCTTTGATAAATGAATTGAACACGACGGTCACGCTTGGGCAGGTGCTGCAAAATGCTGTGGTCAAACAAAAAGACACAATAACAAGCAGATGACTGCTTTAAGGCTTGATATAGTGCCGCATGGTCAAAACTACGTAAATCGCGGCGAAACCAGACTAGACTTTTGGAATAGGTCATTTTTTTCAAAAAAGATAATAGGTTGGAGGCGTTTGGCTATTTTTATAAGTCAGAACCGAGAGAGCCGCATTAGTTAGCAAGATTTTCTTTTGCGCGGAACCATAGCACAGATCAAAAATCCCCGGCTAAAACTGGTAAAATACGGGTATGAAGAAGCAAAAAACACTACATTCCCCGGTCGATGACTTTGAGGAAGAAGAAATCGAACTGGTCGGCTACGATTTTTCTGACACTCTTGAATCTATGATCAAGCTTAAAGTTGGCACAAGGAAAGACGAAGATGCCACACAATCACTGGATTTAAGCAATCATTTCTTGATTGCCATGCCTACAATGACTGATCCTGTGTTTGGCGGCACGCTGATTTATATCTGTGAACATAACGCACGCGGTGCCATGGGCATGGTTCTCAATCGCCCAACTGACATGACTGTCGCGGATTTATTTGATCGTATCGATCTGCAGTTAGAAATTATTCCTAATTCTCACCCCATGGGACAACATCCTGTGTTGTTTGGCGGCCCGGTTCAAAGTGATAGGGGTTTCATTTTACATGCCCCTGCTGGCGAATATTCATCTTCTCTAAGAGTCACAGATGAAGTCAGCTTTACCACCTCTCGTGATATTTTAGAATCTTTAGCTGCAGGTGAAGCGCCTCAGCGTCTGCTACTCAGTATTGGTTATGCTGGTTGGGGAGCAGGCCAACTAGAGCAAGAAATTTTAGCGAATGGTTGGTTGACGGTTCCCGCTGATTTGGGTGTGATGTTTGATTTGCCTATCGAAGAACGATTTGATGCTGCGATGAAGTTATTGGGTTTTGATCCATTAATGTTGGCCTCTGTGGCAGGACATGCGTAATGAGCCTGATGTCGACTGGTGAAACATCTCAATTGAGTGGTTGCATCTTGGCATTTGATTTTGGTTTAAAACGTATCGGTGTCGCCGTCGGTAACACCATGCTTAGGCAAGCCCAAGCGTTGAGTATTATTAGCGCAGTGAGCAATGATGCAAAGTTTGAGGCGGTCGCCAAATTAATCCAAGAGTGGCAACCCGTTTTATGTGTGGTTGGCTTGCCTATGCACCCCGATGGCGCAGCACATGAAATGACCGTGCGCTGTCAACGATTTGCGAATCAATTACAGGGACGCTACGGGGTCAAAACAGCTTTAGTGGATGAGCGTTATACCTCGGCCATGTTTAAGGCGAAACAAGGTGAGCACATTGATGATCAAGCTGCGGCTCTGATATTGCAGCAGTACTTTGATCAAACTTAGGCGCATGTTCCTAAGTAAGAAAACAAACTGATAGTAAGAATTTTTGATATAGATATGGTGCCAGATCACGACGTTGGGATTTGGATCATCCAACCAAAGAATGAGCAATGATGAAAAATCCACAGCTAAATAAACACGGCGAACTTCAACATTTGTTAGCGATTGATGGTCTGCCAAAATCTATCATGAAGCATATCCTCGATACCGCTTCTTCTTTCGTCAGTATTGGCGAACGCGAATTAAAAAAAGTCCCTCTAATGCATGGTAAGAGTGTGTTTAATTTGTTCTTCGAAAATTCGACACGCACCCGTACTACCTTTGAAATTGCTGCGAAACGATTATCAGCCGATGTGATTAATTTGAATATCGCGGCGTCCAGTGCGAGCAAAGGCGAATCTTTGCTTGATACGATAGATAACTTAGCGGCTATGCATGCGGATATGTTCGTCGTACGCCATGCCACGTCTGGTGCGCCTTTTCTCATCGCACAACATTTGAATGATACGAAACAACATCATGTGCATGTGGTGAATGCAGGTGATGGCCGACATGAGCATCCGACTCAAGGTTTGTTGGACATGTACACGATACGTCATTACAAAAAAGATTTTAGTAATCTGACTGTCGCTATTGTCGGCGATGTCTTACACAGTCGCGTGGCGCGGTCTGATATTCATGCTTTGACTACCTTGGGTGCTGCTGAAGTGCGAGTGATTGGGCCGCGAACACTATTACCAAGTGGCCTGGAACAGATGGGTGTGCGTGTTTTTACCAATATGAATGAAGGTCTACGCGGTGTGGACGTGGTGATCATGTTGCGCCTGCAAAACGAACGTATGAACGGCGCTTTGTTGCCATCAACGCAGGAATACTTTAAACAATATGGCTTAACACCAGAGCGTCTGGCCTTGGCCAAATCCGATGCGATAGTAATGCATCCGGGGCCAATGAATCGTGGTGTGGAAATTGACTCAGCGGTTGCCGATGGCCCGCAGGCCGTGATTTTGCCACAGGTAACTTTTGGTATTGCTGTGCGGATGGCAGTGATGAGTATAGTTGCCGGTACGAATGTGTAAGCAGCTAGATTCAAAACATGTTAACCGCAGAGGCGCAGAGAAACTTCAAAAAATTCTCTGCGTGCTCTGCGCCTCTGCTGTTCAATATTTTGAATTGATTTCAACGCCTGCTTTGATGTACGCGAGATCAATTAGATGAAAGTATTTTTTGAAAGAAGCAACATGAATCTTCATATTAAAAATGGACGTGTGATTGATCCAGCAAATGGCTTAGATGACGTTAAAGATATCTACATTAGTGAAGGTAAAATTGCCGGTATAGGTACGCAGCCAAATGGCTTTGTCGCACATAACACGATAGATGCTAGTGGCTTAGTGGTAGCGCCTGGTTTGGTCGATTTGAGCGCGCGCCTGCGCGAACCTGGCTTTGAATATAAGGCGACGTTAGAATCTGAATTACAAGCCGCCATGCGTGGTGGTGTGACTAGCCTAGTATGCCCTCCAGACACGGATCCAGTATTGGATGAAGCAGGTTTGGTCGAGATGCTCAAACAAAGAGCCAAAATGCAGCATAAGGCCAATGTTTATCCGCTTGGCGCTTTGACTATAGGTCTTAAAGGGCAAAATTTAACAGAAATGGCGGCCTTAACCGAAGCAGGTTGTGTCGGCTTTTCGCAAGCGGAAGAAGCAATCGTGGATACTAATGTATTGCAACGTGCTTTGTCTTATGCCGCGACTTTTTCTTACACGGTGTGGTTACGTCCGCAAGATGCTTTCATTGGTAAAGGCGGCGTCGCGCACAGCGGCCCATTAGCATCACGCTTGGGTTTGTCGGGCGTGCCAGTCATGGCAGAAACGATCGCTATGCATACTTTGTTTGAATTAATGCGCGCTACAGGCGCTCGGGTGCATTTATGTCGTATTTCTTCTGCTGCAGGTTTGGAATTGATACGTCAGGGTAAGAAAGAGGGTTTGGCGTTGACTTGCGACGTTGGCATCCATCATGTGCATTTGACAGACACGGATATTGGTTACTTTGATTCGAATGCAAGGTTGACGCCACCACTGCGCAGTCAACGCGATAGAGATGCGATCTTAGCGGCGTTGGCAGATGGCACCATTGACGCGATTTGTTCAGATCATACGCCCGTTGACGATGACGAAAAAGCTTTGCCATTTGCGGAAGCTTCACCTGGAGCGACGGGGCTGGAATTGTTACTGTCGCTCGTGGTGAAATGGGCGGACGATAGTCGTGGCGCGATCAGCCTGAGTCAGGCGCTGGCAAAAATTACGCGTGATCCAGCCGCTTTAGTTGGTTTGCCGTGTGGTCAAATTGCGACGGGCGCGGTCGCTGATCTATGTGTGTTTGACCCAAATGCACGTTGGACGGTACAAGCGGACGCCTTAGTTAGTCAAGGTAAACACACACCTTTTATCGGCTATGAATTGCCCTGCATGGTGAAAGCGACTGTCGTGCATGGACGTGTTGCATATAATTCTCTGTAATGACTTTCTCGAAACTGCTGGTGTATTCGTATCAGCAGTTTTTTCTACTTCTTCTAAAAACTATTTAAATCAGGTGATGCATGCCTAAACTACGTTTGCTTCGTGTCTTCATGCATATCTTTGCGGGTGTGCTTACCTGCGCTTTTATTTTTCCTTTTCTTACCGCGAGCAAGCGCGAAGCGCGGGTGCGCCGCTGGTCATTTCAATTGCTCACTTTGTGTAAAGTGCGTGTGCACTTCAAAGATCAAAGTGACGGTCAAATCGCTGGGCATGCTTTGATTATCGCCAACCATGTTTCGTGGCTAGACATCTTCGTCATCAACTCGTGGAATGCGTGTCACTTTGTTGCTAAGGCCGATATCCGTAGCTGGCCGATTGCGGGCTGGCTTAGTGCTCAAGCCGGTACTATCTTTTTAGCGCGAGGTAAGCAGAGAGAAGTGCGTCGAATTTACGAGGGATTAGTGCATCAATTAAAAGAAAACAAGCGCATCGCATTTTTTCCAGAAGGCACGACCGGAGCGCAGGGTGGTATTTTGCCATTTCACCCGAATTTATTTGAAGCTGCTATTGAAGCCCAAGTGCCGATTTTGCCTTTTGCGGTGCGTTATGTCGATGCACAAGGACAGTTGCATCCTGCGGCAGATTTTATCGGTGAAATGAGTTTTGCAGAAAGCATGACATTGATTTTACAAACAGGTGAAATCGTTGCAGAGTTAATCCAATTGCCAAGCATACCAACTGAGGGTGCGCACCGCAGAGAAATTGCGCAAAGCGCGCGTGAAGCAGTGGCGAAGGCGCTTGGGATTAGCATTGAAACGCATTAACAACGTAGAAATCTAAGGTGATTCTATTTTCTTTAATGCGTTGAGCAGTTTCTCAGGTGCATCGACGTATAAATAAACCGTACGTATATTCTGGCGAGTTGAGCCAAGTTCTTCGAAGTAAATTTGCTTATGGTGGTCAAGCACCGGTTCGAGTTGAAGAACTAGATTGGGCTTGTCAAATGGTGTGATCTTGATCGAACCGATATTAGATCCTAAAAGAGGTAATTGTTTCGGATTTAAAATTGCAACATGATAGATGTTACAAAGAGGTATTTTTGCCTGCGCTCTGGCGCCGAGTTGTAGAACCAAGAAGCCATCTTCAATCTTGTGCACCGCTTTGCCTAATAGTCGTTTATCACCGATCAGGCTGGTAATGGTAAAGATGGCGGTAAGTATGGTCACAAGATGAATGATGTTAATAGTGCTTGGATCGATCTTAAATAAGTTGACCACTAGTAAGGAAAATGGAATCTCGCCAAGACATGAAACCACTGCAATGGCAAACAGACTGGAATACATTCCATTTTTTAGATAAGTGAATTCGGTAACACTTGTCGTCTCTTGAACAATATTTGGATTACGCCAGCAGGCTCTTTGTATTTGTAGGAAGCTGCGTATCCATCCACGGAATTCAGTTGGAAACGATTCGTAGCTGGCCAAGCGGAGATTTTTAGACGAAAGATAACTATTCTTTGCTCTTGTCCAGTTGGCAGGCGTGTCAATCAATTCCTTGACGGAGCACGCCAGTAAAAAAAGAAGTAATAAACCATTTCTAACGCTGTGTCGTAACGATACATCTGTAATTAATTTACTGGCAAAAAGTGATGCGAGTAGCGCAAAACCTAACAATTTAAGATAGCTACTCCATCGCATTTGCGGGATTGTCGATATCATTTTTAATGTGAAATTATTCGATTTGGACGAGGTCATTTTTGCACATCAATTTTTGCTTACTTGTATTGCTGTAAATTGTAAGGGATTCTTCAAAACGGCGTCTGATGCTGCGGACTTTTTACTTGTAAAACCAGTCGATCAGCTAAGCGTATTGCAGTCAACTGACCACCCCAAACACAACCCGTATCCAGGCTAATTAAGTTGTCGCGCAATACCAACCCCAAAGTTGACCAGTGTCCAAAGATGACCGTGCAATCTTGAGTTTTGCGAGAAGGTAGATCAAACCACGGCTCCAAATGTTCCGGTGCCTTTCCCGCCGCTTCTTTTAGATCAAAATCCATTGCGCCATTGGCATGGCAAAACCGGATGCGCGTCAGCCCGTTAATAATGCAGCGCGTGCGTTCATCGCCCTCTAAATCGTCGCGCCAATTATCCGGTTGATTTCCGTACATGGTGCGTATCAAATCCAGCCAGTGATCACTGCGTAATTGAGTCTCGATCTCTTGCGCTAATTTCAAGGTTTGTGATGGATCCCAGCTCGCAAATACACCAGCATGTACTAACAGATGCTGACCATCGTCAGTCGCGATTGCCATAGGCCGTTGACGCAACCAATTCAATAATTCTTCGCGATCCTCTGCCTGCAATATCGCATCTAAAGTATCGCTGCGATGCGCTGCTCTCAATCCATTCGCTACTGCCAGTAGATGTAAATCATGATTGCCCAATACGGATTCAGCACGCGCACCTAAACTTTTTACCAATCGCAAAGTTTCGAGTGATTTTGGTCCGCGATTGACCAGATCTCCAGCAAAGAGTAAGCGTGCCTTCGGATCTGTCGCGTCAATTTTTTTCAGTAGCTCGACCAGTTGGTCGTAGCAGCCTTGTAAATCTCCGATGACAAATGTGCTTGGCATATTATTGGTCTGCACCAAAGCGTTTTGCCTCACTGCGGCTGATTAATGCGGCTTGTTTTTCTTGTTCACGCATACTAGCAGTGACCATAGTCGGCCAGCCTATCAAATGCTGTTCGCTGATTTCGGCTAAGGCACGCAATCCATCCGGCGATTCATTTAAACAAGGAATGTAGTTGAAAGTCTGACCGCCAGCGGTTAAGAAAGCTTGTCGCACTTCCATAGCGATTTCTTCCAAAGTTTCTAGGCAGTCTGCCAAAAAACCCGGACATACAACGTCGATACGTTTTACACCTTGTTTCGCTAATGCTTGTACGGTCGGTTCAGTGTAGGGTTGTAACCATTCTGCACGACCTAATCGTGATTGAAATGTGACAATGTAATCCTCTTTGCCTAAGCCCAATTGTTCAGCCAATAAGCGCGCGGTTTTATAGCATTCGCAGTGATAGGCGTCGCCGCGTAGCAAGAAAGCTTTTGGTAATCCGTGAAAGCTCATGACTAATTTTTCCGGCTTACCTTGAGTTTCCCACGATTTTAGAATTGAATTTTTGAGCGCTTGTATGTAGGCCGGATGGTCGTGATAGTTTTTAATGAAGCGCAGTTCAGGAATATTGCGTGTCTGTTGATAGTATTGAGTCACCGCATCAAAATTAGATGCGGTGGTTGTCGCCGAATATTGCGGATAGGCCGGCAAAATCAAAATACGCTCATATCCATCGATTTTAAGTTGCGCCAAAACTTCTGGGATGGATGGCGAACCGTAACGCATGGCAAATGTCACGTGGGCCTCGTGACCACGTTCGCCTAAATAGCCTTTGAGCAGCATCGCTTGCTTGCGGGTGTGAACCAATAAAGGCGAACCATCGTTACTCCAAATCGAAGCATATTTTTCCGCGGACTTTTTAGAACGGAAGGGCAGAATGATCAGGTTTAAAATGAGCCACCAGATTGCACGAGGAATTTCTACGACGCGGTGGTCCCACAAGAATTGTTTCAGATAGCGCCTCACCGCACTGGGTGTCGGCGCATCGGGTGTGCCCAGATTAATCAGAACTACGGCAGTTTTGCGTAATTTTCCATGCGAGTAGTCGGGTTCTTTTAAGAATGCCATTTTATTTTTTCCTTACTTCAATGATGTGAGCGCATTGTTGATAGTCGATACGCGTTTTTTGGCTTTATAGAGCGAGCAGCTCTCTTGCGTGTTTTCTTGTGGTCGCAGTTATTTCTAACCCACCTAACATGCGCGCAATTTCTTCTACGCGCTGTTTGTTATCGAGTGCGGCGATTTGTGAGTAAGTTTTGCCAGCTTCTTGCGTTTTGCTGACTTCAAAATGTTGATTACCCTGACTCGCCACTTGTGGTAAGTGTGTGACGCACAGCACTTGTCTATCTTGTCCTAAACGTTTCAAGAGACGCCCAACGACTTCGGCAACACCACCACCGATGCCGCTATCGACTTCATCAAATATCAAAGTCGGCGTCGCTGTTGCGCACGATGTGATCACCGAAATCGCCAAAGAAATTCGCGCTAACTCACCACCCGATGCAACCTTGGCGAGTGGGCGTACTTGAACACCTGCATGGCCTGCCACCATAAACTCGATTTGCTCTAAACCAGTTGCGCTTGGTTCGCAGGCGGGCAGTTCAATGGTGAATCGCCCACCTGACATGCTTAGATCTTGCATGGCTGTGGTGACTGCATGTCCGAGATCTCGTGCGACTGCTTGCCGTTTTGTGCTGAGCTTTTTTGCTAGCTTTAAGTAAGTTTGTTGTGCTTGCTCTTCTTGTTTCTTGAGCGAATCAATATCGGATGCGCCAGATAATTGCTGTAGCTGCGCGTTTAAATATCCTAACTCATCGATTAAGTTATCGGGTTCAACATGGAAGCGCCGTGCTGTGCTGTGCAGACTTTCCAATCGTGTTTCGACTTCTCGCAAGCGAGCGGGGTCAAGTTCTACACGTCCCAGATAATCGTTCAACGCGTAAGAGCATTCTTGTAAGTTAATACGTGCCGAATCGAGAGATTCGATAACTGGTTTGAGTTTGCTATCGAACTCCTCTAGCTTGCTTAGTCTCTGCAAAAGCCCAGATACTTGAGATAACAGAGGATGATCAGATTCCGCGATCGCATCTGCAGCTTCCTGTGCGCCTTCTAAGAGGCTGGCTGCATGGGCGAGGCGACTATGCTCTTGATTGATCGCGTCCCATTCGCCTTTTTTTAGCTGCAACTTATCAAGCTCGCCCACTTGCCATTCCAAGCGCTGGCGCTCTTGCAGAATATTTTTTGCGTTTTGTTCAAATTCTTCACGTTGTTTCGCAAGTTTGTGCCAATGTTTGTACAAGCTTGCGACTTCCGCCGTATCTGCCTCTAAGCCACCTTGCATATCGAGCAGATTGCGTTGCGCATCGCTCTTCAGCAGTGATTGATGGGCGTGCTGTCCGTGGATATCGACTAAGCATTCACCTAGCTCCCGTAGCTGCGTCGCACTTGCGGTAATGCCGTTAATATAGGCTTTAGAGCGACCCGCATTGTCAATGACGCGGCGTACGATGAGTTGTCCATCTTCGCTGGCAAAATCCTTATCATTGAGCCAAGCTGTCGTTTCTGTATTGCAGGAAAATTCAGCTGAGATATCGGCTTTTTGCGCGCCTTCTCTGACCATGCTAGCGTCACCGCGTCCGCCCAAAGTTAAGGCAAGGGCATCAATCAAAATTGATTTACCAGCACCAGTTTCACCGGTGAAGACCGTGAAGCCAGCAGAGAATTCTAGTTCTATCGTATCGACGATAACAAAATCACGAATAGCAAGCGTGCGCAGCATAGGTTTTGATCTGAAAAATAAAGTCGGAGGTGAACGTGTTGCGATAAAAGCTTTAGCCTAAGGGCGGCCTTATTTTACCTCAGCGCAGGCGGTATGGTGGTGAAAAACACTGTGTTAATTCACAGGTCTTTGTGGGTCAGATGCTCAGTTGAGTGCACCTTCGACCGAAGGATACTCATTCCAGTGTAATTTTTCACGTAAGGTATGGTAGTAGTTCCAGTCTTCTGGGTGTAGAAAGGTGATGTGGTGGGTAGAGCGACTGATAACAATTTTGTCTTTGTGATTTAAGTTCGCAAACGACTGCATATCAAAATTCACACTGGCATCTCGCCCAGCGACGATTTCGACACTAATGACACTCGTCTCAGGTAAAACAATAGGTCGATTTGATAAGGCATGCGGTGCAATCGGCACCATGGCGATGCCACCTAAGCTAGGATGCAAGAGAGGTCCTCCAGCAGATAAAGCATATGCGGTGGAGCCAGTTGGCGTTGAAACTATGAGCCCATCCGAACGTTGGTTGTACATAAAGTGTTCATCAACTTCAACCCGTAACTCGATCATGCCTGAACCAGCGCCGCGCGATAAAACGATGTCATTGAATGCGACACCGCTAAATATTTGCTCGCCGTCGCGTATCACAATTGCCTCTAACATGCAGCGTTGTTCTGCAACGTGCTTGCCAGCTAAAATTTTTGCAACTGCCGGAATCATTTGATCGCGTGGAATATCGGTAATGAAGCCGAGTCGGCCTTGGTTAATACCAATTAAGGGGACGTCATAGGGGGCGAGCTGTCTGGCGATACCAAGCATGGTGCCATCGCCACCTAAGACAATCGCGACATCGGCATTGCGACCAATATCAGCAACGGACACAGCAGGAAATTCGTTCAAGGCCAAATTATGCGCAGAATCTGTATCAAACAGGATGGCGTGTCCTGCCTCGGCTAAAAAATGTGCTAATTCATTTAACGACTCACCCATGCCCAATGCATTGTATTTACCAATCAAGGCGACGGTTTTTGTGGTCGTTGTCATAGAGAAGATGCCGGATTTTGAAGAAGGCTTTAGATTACACTATTCCTAGAGAATTGGATGACTCTGCTTCAGCTATGCTTCTACTTTGTTGTAGTGGAGAGTGTTTTTGTTGGAATCCGCAATATTTTTCAGATCGACAAGTCGTTACAGCAGTGCTATCTGTTATTTGATCGCTTTTTGTAAATCGAGAAAATAGTAGTATTCTGAATTTCTCTTATAACCAAGTGACTCATACAAAGATTGTCCCTTAGTATTGTCATGCGCGGTTTCCAGAAATAGACCTTTGGCCTTTGTATCGATAGCAAACTGACGGGCGCGATTCATGAGCAATCGGGCGACCCCAGTACGTCGGGCAGCCTCACTCACAAATAAATCATTCAGAGTCCACTGACGCATTGCGGACACAGAAGAAAAACTCGGATAAAGCTGAACAAAGCCCAAGCCTTTGCCCATTTCATTGACGGCAAAGAAGATGACGGACTCGTGTTTTTGCATGCGTTCAGATAAAAAGCTTTCTGCTAAATTTACATCGCTAGTTTGTTGATAGAACACACGGTAAGCGTCAAATAATGGCGCAATCAGCGGAATGTCTTCAATGGTCGCTTGTTGAATACGTATAGTCATTTCCAGTCTTTCCTTCATCTTTTTGCGTACTTTTAAGTCATATGCGCGCCATTATAAATCGGTATCAGACTCACATAGAAGCCTCATCGAATTATGCATTACATTAGTTTTATATAAATTCTACGTATAATTTAATCTTTGACTGACAGGTGCAAACAAAGATGATTCATCTATGACCCATATCGTTATTGCAGGTGCAGGGATAGCCGGACTGGCTTCGGCTATTTTATTAACTCGTCAGGGACATCAAGTCGACGTATTTGAGCAGGTCGCCGATCCCACACCAGTTGGTGCTGGTTTGCTGTTGCAGCCCAGCGGACAGGCGATGTTGCAAAACTTGGGATTGCTGGACGCAGTAAAAGCAAAGGCTGCCGTAGTACATAGTCTGGAAGGCTATACCGGTAGTTGGAAAACGCTGGATCTGCATTATCAGTTTGCGCATGAAGATTGGTATGGCTTAGGAATTCATCGAGCCAGTTTGCATCAGATTTTGTGGCAATGCGCGCAGGATTTGGGTGTGGCCATACATTTGGGAAATGGCATTAGCGCATTTTCTCAAGATGCTCAGCGTGTTCAAATTCAACATCAACCAGGAAGCTTGCAAGCTGATGGTCTTATTGTCGCAAATGGTGCACGTTCATTATTGCGCGACCAACTCGACATTGCCCAAATTCACCGACCCTATCCTTGGGGCGCATATTGGGCCGTGTTGGACAGAGATGATTGGCCGTTTCCTCATATTTTGATGCAACGTTATCGTGGTGCGCACATCATGCTGGGGATATTACCCTCCGGGATCAATCCTGAGACCAATAGGACGTGCTATTCCTTATTTTGGAGTTTACCTAAAGCTGCATTTGCCGAGTATCGACAAGCGGGTATGTCGGGCCTGATCGAACGAATACGGGACGTGTGGCCAGAAGTGGCGGAATGGCTAGCGAATGCACCTGAGACCACCATTGCTATTGCCGAATACGCAGATGTCCGATTGACGACTTACCATCAAGAGCGTGTTGTTGTGCTGGGTGATGCGGCTCATGCGATGAGTCCACAATTGGGGCAGGGCGCAAATATGGCATTGATTGATGCGACGATTCTGGCACAGTGTCTGGCAAGTCCAGGTGAGAATTGTGATGGAAAATTAAACTCCAATTCTGTTACGGCTGCTTTTGCTGATTATTCTCAAAGACGCCGTAAACATATCGCTTATTACCAAATGGTGAGTCGTATTATGACGCCTTTGTACCAATCTAATTATGCAATTGGTTGGTTGCGTGATCTGGGAACAGTCGCAGGGCGCCGAGTGCCCGCGGTGTATCATCAATATTTATTGACACTGTGCGGCGCTAAACAAGGCATGCTCGATATGCGTGCTGCCATTGCTGACTTATAGCTTATTTTCGCCCTTATTTGAACCGAAAAGACGATGACCATTAAAGCCCTGATATTTGACCTTGACGACACCTTGTGGCCTGTGGTTCCTGTGATTAAACAGGCAGAAGTAACGCTGCATGCGTGGATCGCAAGCCAATTACCTTCCGTCGTTGAGGAATATTCAATTGACGCTTTGCGTGAGCGAAGGCAGGCTTTGGTCTCCACGAATTCGCGTTTTGATTACGATCTTTGGGCTTTACGTCATACTTTGCTGCAGCAAGTATTTAGCGAACATGGTGCACATCCCAGTTTGGCGGATGAGGCGATGCAGGTTTTTGCTCAAGCTCGAAATCGAGTGACTTTTTTTGATGACGTCTTCCCAGCACTTGACGTGCTCAAAAATAATTATATTTTGGGCTCAATCTCAAATGGTTTTGCTGATATTGGCGCGGTGGGACTAGATCAGCACTTTTCTGTGTCGTTAGCGGCACATCAATTTGGTTGTGCTAAGCCAGATCCCAAGATTTTCTGTGCCATGATTGAGCACTTGAAATTAAGTCCGACCGAGCTCATGTATATTGGTGATGATTTACGTTTGGATGTGCAGGGTGCCCAGCAAGTTGGTATGGCTGCGACCTGGGTTAATCGAAATGCGCGATCCCTTACTGATATCGAGTTGGATATAAAACCTGACTTAATCGTAAAAGACTTGCAAGAATTGTTGCAGGAACTCAAATTAAACAATAAGTAGCTCAAATAGTGAACCTTGAATCGCGCAAAAACGATGCGTTTCTGCTTCAGCTAGCCTAAAATAAGACCATGCAACTCGATAATCGCGCTCAAACCTTATTAAAAGCCCTGGTGGAACGGTATATTGCCGATGGTCAGCCTGTAGGCTCACGTGAACTTTCAAAAATATCTGGTCTAGAACTTTCGCCTGCGACAATACGAAATGTCATGTCAGATTTGGAAGAGATGGGTTTTGTCGCCAGTCCACACACTTCTTCCGGAAGAATTCCGACTCCACGTGGTTATCGTGTCTTTGTTGATCAATTGCTGACTGTCCAAGATATTGATGAGTCTGTATTAGAGACGGCATTAGGTGCGAGATTGCACTCATCCATCATTACAGGGTCGCCACAAAAAATTATTTCAAATGCGGCGCAAGTGTTGTCGTCGCTGACCCAATTTGCTGGTGTCGTGATGACCGCCAGGCAAGAGTCAGTATTTAAACAAGTTGAATTTTTACGTTTGTCTGAAAAGCGTATTTTGTTAGTGGTCGTTGCGCCCAACGATGAAGTACATAACCGCCTATTGTTGACTGATGTGGATTACAATCCATCGCAGTTAACTCAAGCTGCGAATTATTTGAATCAAAATTTTGCTGGCCAAAGTTTTGATCAGGCGCGTTTAAGTATCAAACATGAATTGCGTGCTTTACAAGGCGATATGAATCAGCTGATGCAAACCGCCCTAGAGGCTGGTAGTCAGGCAATGGCAGATAATGCTGATGATATGGTGATTTCAGGCGAGCGTAATTTACTTAATGTCAGTGACCTGTCATCGAATATGACATCCTTGCGACGTTTGTTTGACTTGTTTGAGCAGAAGAGCGGTTTAATGCAATTACTCGACGTATCTAGTAATGCATCTGGTGTGCGGATCTTTATTGGTGGCGAATCGCAATTAGTGCCAATGGAAGAAATGAGCGTTGTGACAGCGCCGTATGAAGTGAATGGGCGCATCGTTGGCACTTTGGGTGTTATAGGTCCAACTCGAATGGCGTATGAACGTGTAATTCCTATTGTTGATATTACTGCGAAGCTGTTGTCGAATGCATTGAATCATTAAATAAGCAGAAAATAGAACTAAATCGATCTAAAATTACGTAGCAAGCAGTTTAAAAAAATAACTTGGTTAGCAACTTGCTTGGCAACTTAGTTGGTAATTCAGTTATTAACTTAAATCCACTTTATGAACTTCTAATTTGCGTATTCAAAATGGCAGACAATAAAGATATCTCAGTATTGATCGTTGACGATAACGACATGACGCGCGAAACTTTACGCGTCATCTTGCGTCATGACGGCTATAACGTTATCGGTGAAGCGCTAGATGGTGATAGCGCACTAGAGATGGCAACCCGTTTGCATCCGGATGTTATTCTGCTGGATGTGGTGATGCCAAAGGTAAATGGCGTCGAGGCCTTAAAAAGTATTCGTATGGTGATGAAAGATGTGTTTGTGCTGATGGTGACCGCCAGCACTGATCAGGAAACGATATCCGAAGTAGTAAAGAGTGGCATTAGTGGCTATATTATCAAACCATTTAATGCAAAGAAGGTTTTAGATACAGTGCAAATGGTGACGCTTAAGGTGCGCGCTGCACGTAGTGCTAAGCTAACCGGTGGCGCTAGCACTTAGCGTAATTTTAGTCAAAAAAGCAAGCTGAGCTTGCTTTTTTTGAGCTAGAGTGCGCGTCATTTCCTGATGCAAAATAATTACTTTCGATTTGCGCAATTTACTTTCGTACAATTTCCATACAGCGCCAAGGAATGCTCGGCAATAGAAAAACCGCGTTCTTCTGCCACCGCATGCTGACGCTTTTCAATTTGTTCATCAAAGAATTCTTCCACCCGACCGCAGTCTAAACAGACCAAATGATCATGGTGCGAGCCTTCGTTAAGTTCAAAAATCGCTTTGCCAGACTCAAAATGATTGCGGTTCAGTAATCCAGCCTGTTCAAACTGAGTCAGCACGCGATAGACCGTAGCTAAGCCTACGTCCATATTTTCCGTTAACAGGATCTTGTAAACATCTTCGGCAGTTAAGTGACGTACCGAGCTGTTTTGGAAGATTTCCAAGATTTTCAGACGTGGCAGAGTGGCTTTCAATCCGCTGGCTTTCAGGTCGGGCGTGTTATTTGTCATGTTTTCAGTCAAAAGAAGGCTAAGTGCTTTATGATATAGGGTTTTAGAGCTAGGTAGAAATTTCTGTTATCTTATCCGAAGTTTTCCCTGTTCAACATTCTTGCTTGAAAATTTGAGGTAGTTTATGCCATTGAACGTATTTAAGAAATCCCAGAGCAAACTGGCTGTATTCGGTACAGCCACCCTTTTGGTCTTTGTTACTGGTTGCGCCAGTCAAAAGGCTGTCGTTGCAGAAGCGGATGCCAATGCGACTAAAGGTACACAAATCGTAAAACCATCTGGTTTCGATAAGTTGTTTGGCGTGATTTCTCCATATCGTATCTCTGTGCAGCAAGGCAACTTCGTTTCGCAAGAAATGGTATCGCAGTTGAAAGAAGGGATGACCCGTGAACAGGTGCGCTTCTTACTGGGTACAGCGTTGTTGACCGATATGTTCCATGAAGATCGTTGGGATTATCCTTTCCGTATGTTGAAACCAAATGGTGAAGTGATTTCCAGTCGCTTGGCGATTTTCTTCAAATCAAACACCGTAGAGCGCTTTGAAGGCGGTAGTTTGCCAACGGAGAAAGAATATTTGGCCCATATCACCAATTCTGCTATCTCCTCTCGTATTGAGAATATGCCTACCACTGAAACACCTAAGAAAAAATAAGTCGAGTTAATTATGTCAGGAATGAAAATCGCTGTGGCCGGCGCTTCTGGTCGCATGGGTAAGATGTTGATTGAAACCATTGCCGCTGCAGATGATGCAAGTTTGGCTGGCGCTTTGGATATCCCACAATCTGCATTTATAGGCACCGATGCCGGTTTGTCTTTGGGTAAAGTTACTGGCGTATCGATTGAATCCGAGTTGGCTAAAGCCTTAGCAAGTGCCGAATTTTTGATCGACTTTACACGTCCAGAAGGTACTTTAGAGCATCTCAATTATTGCGCTGAACACGGTATCAAAATGATTATCGGGACTACTGGCTTTGATGATGCTGGTAAAGCCGCTATTGCCGAGGCCGCAAAGAAAACCGCTATCGTTTTTGCGCCGAATATGAGCGTTGGAGTGAACGTCACACTGAAGCTGTTGGAAATGGCGGCCAAGAGTTTTTCTCATGGTTATGACATCGAAATTATCGAAGCGCATCATCGCCATAAAGTCGATGCGCCATCTGGCACCGCACTGAAAATGGGTGAAGTGATTGCAGATACTTTAGGTCGTGATTTAAAGGAGGTTGGCGTGTTCTCCCGCGAAGGTGTGACAGGCGAACGCGATCCATCATCGATTGGTTTTGCCACGATTCGTGGCGGCGATATTGTCGGCGATCATACGGTGCTGTTCGCTGGTATCGGTGAACGCGTAGAAATTACGCACAAATCTTCCAGTCGTGTTACTTACGCTCATGGCAGTTTGCGCGCAGCGCGTTTCCTCGCAGATAAGACCACTGGCTTATATGATATGTATGATGTCCTAGGTTTGAACTAAGCGTAAAGACTCAGTCATGCCTATCACTATCAGCCAATATTGGATACAACTTGATACATTGGGGCGAGCGGTTGCACTGCTCTTGATTTTGATGTCCTTGGTCAGTTGGTTCACGATTTTTTCTAAGGCTTGGTCATTTTGGCGCATACGTCGAGGTACGTCAGCGCTGCACTTATTCTGGCAAGCGCCGACCATGCAAGATGCGGTGAATTCCTTGGATATTTCTGATGTGGAGAATATCTATACGCCATTAGCGAAGCAGGGCTTAGCCGCCTCTGATCCACGAACTCGTGCAAAATCAATGATGGTCAACACGGATACAGCTGACGTCATGACGCGTGTTTTGCGCGAAGAACTCACGAGTGTCACCGTGCGTTTAGAATCTGGATTGACCTTGTTAGCATCGATTGGTGCAACGGCACCTTTTGTCGGTTTATTAGGGACGGTTTGGGGTATTTATCATGCTTTGACTGCGGTCTCAGGCTCGTCGGCTATTCAAATTGATTTGGTGGCCGGGCCAGTGGGTGAAGCTTTGGTGATGACAGGTCTTGGTTTGATGGTGGCGATTCCTGCGGTACTTGCATACAACGCTTTTAATCGCATTAATCGCATTACTTTTGCCGAGTTAGATGGCTTCGCCTTTGACTTGCATGCTTATTTCACTAAGCTCAACTGAACCTAACTAAAACTCTATGGGATTCGGTCAATTCAAAAGCTTAGGTGGCAATTCGGGGAAACCGATGACCGCCATGTCAGACATTAACGTCACGCCCATGGTCGATGTGATGCTGGTGTTGCTGGTCATTTTTATTATTGCTGCGCCCTTACTGAATCATGCTGTACGTCTTGATTTACCATCGGCACAAGCAGAGGCATTGCCGCAAAATATCGATACCGTGACGCTTTCCTTTGATGCGCAAGGTGCCTTATTTTGGGATGCTGAATTGGTGAAGTTAGATGACCTTGAGAAGCGACTGGCGCTGATTGCCAAACAAAAAACGCAGCCAGAAATTTTGCTGCGCGCTGATAAGTCGACACGCTTTGAGTTAATCGCCCAGGTGATGGCCGCAGCGCAGAACAATGGTTTGAATAAAATTGGTTTTGCTACCGAAGCAAAATCAATAAGCCCGCCAATAAAATCATCCGCGCAGAATGCTTCAAATACCGTGAAAAAGTAAGTAAAAGCAGGCTTTTTCTCCTCTTGCTCCCTCAAATAGCTGCACTTTAGCCTTATAATCTAAGGTTCTAGTAAGCCTCGCATTTCCCCAAATTTAATTTATTTCTTCAATAGAATCGTCATGCAAGAAAAATACAGCCCAGCCGAAGTTGAACAAGCCGCCCAGTCACATTGGACTGAAACCAACGCGTTTAAAACGGTAGAGAACGATCCACGTTTTCCAAAAGGTAAATACTACGCCTGTTCCATGTTGCCTTATCCATCTGGCAAACTACATATGGGTCACGTGCGTAACTACACCATCAACGACATGCTGGCGCGTCAATTGCGTATGAAGGGTTATAACGTCTTAATGCCTATGGGTTGGGATGCGTTCGGTTTGCCTGCTGAAAATGCGGCGATCGCCTACAAAAAATCACCCGCAGAATGGACTTACGCGAATATCGAAGATATGAAATCGCAAATGCAACCTTTGGGCTTGGCATTTGATTGGTCGCGTGAACTGGCTACCTGCGATCCTGATTACTATCGTTGGAATCAATGGTTGTTCTTGAAGATGCTAGAAAAAGGCGTCGCCTACAAAAAGACGCAAGTCGTGAACTGGGATCCAGTTGATCAAACAGTGTTAGCGAACGAGCAGGTGATTGACGGCAAAGGTTGGCGTTCAGGTGCTGTGGTTGAAAAACGTGAAATCCCTGGCTACTACTTCGGCATCACGCAGTACGCGGAAGAACTCTTGTCCAGCATCGATCAACTCGATGGTTGGCCAGATCAGGTACGTACGATGCAACGTAACTGGATCGGTAAGAGCGAAGGCGTGCGTTTTGCGTTCAATCACGAGATCAAAGACGAAACTGGTGCGTTGGTGCAAGACGGTAAGATGTATGTCTTCACGACGCGTCCTGACACGATTATGGGCGTGACTTTCTGCGCCGTTGCTGCCGAACATCCACTTGCCACGGTCGCTGCGAAAAGTAACGGGAAATTAGCCGCATTCATCGAAGAATGCAAAGCCGGTGGTACCACCGAAGCCGAAATGGCGACCAAAGAAAAAGAAGGTTTGCCTACAGGTTTATTCGTTACCCATCCATTGACGGGCGAACAGGTCGAAGTTTGGGTTGGTAACTATGTTTTGATGACTTACGGTGACGGTGCAGTCATGGGCGTACCAGCACATGACGAGCGTGATTTTGCGTTTGCGAAAAAATATAACATCGCGATCAAACAAGTGGTTGCAGTCGAAGGTGAATCATTCACAACTGATGCCTGGGCTGAATGGTATTGCGATAAGCAAAAATGCCTTACTGTGAATTCCGGCAAATACGATGGCTTGAGCTATAAGACAGCCGTTGATGCTGTCGCTGCCGACCTTGTCGCCAAAGGTGTAGGCGAAAAGAAAACCACTTGGCGTTTGCGTGACTGGGGTATTTCTCGTCAACGCTATTGGGGTACGCCTATCCCTATCATCCATTGCGATGATTGCGGTGATGTGCCTGTGCCTTACGAAGATTTACCAGTGGTATTGCCGACTGAATGTATTCCAGACGGTTCCGGTAATCCATTAAAAACACATGCGGCATTCTTGAATGTGCCTTGCCCGAAATGCGGCAAGCCAGCGCATCGTGAAACTGACACCATGGATACCTTCGTTGATTCCAGCTGGTACTTCATGCGTTATACCTGTCCAGATGCGACGACTATGGTCGATGAACGTAATGACTATTGGATGAGTCCGCAAGGTATGGATCAATACATCGGCGGCGTAGAGCATGCGGTTCTGCATTTGCTATATGCCCGTTTCTGGACCAAGGCCATGCGCGATATGGGTTTGGTGAAGATCGACGAGCCATTTAAGAATTTGTTCACGCAAGGTATGTTGCTAAACGAGTCGTATTATCGTGAAGAAGCAAGCAGCAAGAAAGTCTGGTTCTATCCAAATGAAGTCGAAGTGCAGCACGATGAAAAAGGTCGTCCAATTTCCGCTAGCTTGAAGAGCGATGGTCAGCCTGTGCAAATGGGTGGCATCGAGAAGATGTCCAAGTCTAAGAACAACGTGGTTGAACCAAAAGACATCATTAGCCAATTTGGTGCTGATACGGCGCGTTTGTTTACGATGTTTGCAGGCCCTCCAGATCAAAGTGCCGCGTGGAGTAGCAGTGGTGTAGAAGGTGCTTCGCGTTACTTGCGCCGCTTATGGACGACGGCTTTGAAATTCTCGGCAACGATTGCAGCAGGCGCGACGCCAGCGGTAAATTACGCAGCCGATGTTAAAGCCTTGCGCTTCGAAGTACACAGTACGCTGAAACAAATCGATAGCGATTACGACCGTCTCCAGTACAACACGGTAGTGTCTGGTGCGATGAAATTGTTGAATACAATTGAATCGTTCAAATCCGAAGCAGAAGGTTCTGCCGCTGCGGTACGTGAAGCCTTTGGCATCTTGTTGCGCGGTTTGTACCCTGTTTGCCCGCATATCACGCACGCATTGTGGAATGAACTCGGTTACGATAAAGATTTGGGCGGCATCATCGATACGCCATGGCCACAAGTTGATGCGGCTGCCTTGGTGCAAGATGAAATCGAGTTGATGGTACAAGTGAATGGCAAATTGCGCGGCAGTATCAAGGTTGCGAAAGATGCGGATAAAGCGACTATCGAAGCGGCTGCAGTAGCTAACGAAAGTGCTGCGCGCTTTATCGAAAGTACGCCGAAGAAGATTATTGTTGTGCCTGGTAAGTTGGTGAATATTGTTGTTTGAATAGATTCGCCGCAGAGACGTAGAGTAATGTTCCCTCTCCCGCACGCGGGAGAGGGTTAGGGTGAGGGGTTCTGATAAACGACGAAATTATTAAGAGGCGAAAAACAGTCGGAAATTCCGCCTTTCGTCTTCGATAATTTTATCCGAAGCTGAACTTCCCTCATCCCCGACCCTTCTCCCGCAAGCGGGAGAAGGGAGTTTTAAATCGTTGTTAAGCAGAGTAAAAGCCCCATGAGCAAAAATCGTTTTCTGAAAATTGTTAGCTATCTCGTTCTGTTAACGAGCCTTAGTGCTTGTGGTTTCGCTCTACGCGGCGCAGTGGTATTTCCGTTCCAAAGCATTTACGTCGGTTTGCCAGAAAGCTCAGCTTTAGGTGGTGAACTCAAACGTAATTTGCGTGCAAATGGAAAAACGGAGGTAAGCTCGCAAGCTACCAATGCGGAAGTGATTTTGGATGTGCTCGGTGAGACGCGTGATAAAGTGATTCTGTCCTTGAACAGTCAAGGTCGTGTCCGTGAATTTAACTTGATCTACAACTTAAAATTTCGTTTGCGTGACAAAGCCGGACGCGAAGTTTTACAGCCAACCACGATTAGTCTAAAGCGCAATCTCAGCTTTAAAGAAAACGAAGTCTTAGCTAAAGAAGCTGAAGAAGTTTTGTTGTATCGCGATATGCAGTCCGAACTCGTGCAGCAAATCATGCGTCGTCTTGCCGTCGTTAAGATGGAAGCGCCAACGAAGTCCGATTAAGGCCAATCAGAATATGCAATTACGCTACGACGCTATTGATGCTCATCTCGCCAAAGGTTTGGCGGCGATTTATGTCATCTCTAGCGACGAGCATTTGTTGGTGCAAGAGACCGCCGACAAGATACGCAAAATCACCAAAGCTCAGGGATTTTTAGAGCGCGATATTTTGACCGTAGAACGCTACTTTAAGTGGGGCGAACTACTGGCGGCGAATCAATCGCAGTCGCTATTTGGGGATAAAAAACTCATCGACTTGCGTATCCCAACTGGCAAGCCAGGCAAAGACGGTGGTGCAGCTTTGCAGGAATATGTCCGTAATCTCTCACCCGATAACATCACCTTAATTACTTTACCCAAACTCGATTGGGCTACGCAAAAAGCGGCATGGGTCACGATGTTGCAACAAGCGGCGGTATATATCGATATCCCGCTGATCGAACGCGTGGCTTTACCGAATTGGATAGGTCAACGTCTATCCGCTCAAGGACAAAGTGCTGATCGGCAAAGCTTGGAATTTATAGCTGATCGTGTCGAAGGTAATTTGCTGGCGGCGCATCAAGAAATCCAAAAATTAGGTTTGCTGCATCCTCAAGGTAAGCTTGGTTTTGACGTAATCCACGACGCCGTCTTAAACGTCGCACGTTATGATGTTTTTAAGCTAAACGAAGCGATGCTGGTCGGTGATGTCGCGCGCTTAGTCAGAATGTTAGACGGACTCAAAGGTGAGGGCGAAGCCCTACCATTAGTCCTGTGGGCGATGGCGGAAGAGCTACGCACACTACTTAAATTAAAATCCGGCGTCGCACAAGGACGCCCGTTGGGGGCACTCTTAAAAGAGTATCGTATCTGGGGGCCAAGAGAAAAACTCATGGAGCCAGCACTTCGTCGCGTCAGTTTAGCGACCCTGCAAGCAGCGTTACAAGACGCTGCGCAAATCGACAAAATGGTCAAAGGCCTACGCGCACCAAAGTTTGCGGGCGACGCATGGGATGCGTTGTTGCATTTAGGGTTGCGAGTCGCTAAAGCAAATTAACGCTTCGCCAAATCGCTTATTTGGGCGCATCGCGTTGTTGCTCATGCTCGCAATATTGACATATTGCTGTGCTGTGCTGAGCGCCTAGCGCTGCATCCCAACTAAACAATTTGGCGAAGCTTCGCGATAGCGGGTCATTCAAATAAATAGAATTAAAGTGTTCTGAACATGAGCGTTGATAAAAACACCGGCGACATCGCCAACTACATCCAAACCCTAGGCCAGCAAGCGCGCCAAGCATCGCGCGCCATGGCCAAAGCCGATACAGCCACCAAGAATCAAGCTTTGCTAGCGATAGCAACAGCGATTCGTCGTGAAGCAGCAGCTCTGCGAGCCGCGAATGAGTTGGATCTAGCTGCCGCCAAAACGGCAGGTATGGAAGCCGCTATGTTAGATCGTTTGGCACTCAGCGACAAAGCGATCGCCACGATGGCAGAAGGCTTAGAACAAATTGCACGCCTACCCGATCCGATTGGTGAAATCTCGAACATGAAGTATCGCCCATCGGGCATACAAGTTGGGCAAATGCGTGTGCCGCTTGGGGTGATTGGCATCATTTATGAGGCACGTCCTAACGTCACCGTCGATGCAGCTGGCTTGTGCATTAAGAGCGGCAACGCGACGATTTTGCGTGGCGGTTCCGAAGCGATCAATTGCAATCGTGCATTGGCGAATTTAGTGAAAGAAGGATTGCGCACTGCGGGTTTGCCTGAGCAGGCAGTGCAAGTCGTTGATACGACAGATCGCGCAGCGGTGGGTGCCTTAATTACCATGCCTGAATACGTCGATGTGATCGTCCCACGCGGCGGTAAAGGCCTTATAGAACGCTTGATGCGTGAAGCGACTGTGCCGATGATTAAACATCTTGACGGCATTTGTCATGTCTATATCGATGATAAAGCGGATATGCAAAAAGCGGTTGATATCGCATTTAATGCGAAATGCCATCGCTATGGCACTTGCAACACGATGGAAACTTTGTTGGTGGCAGAAGATATCGCCACGCAGGTGCTGCCTTTATTGGCAGAACGTTACGTGACGGAACAGGTTGAATTGCGTTGCGACGAACAAGCAGTACAAATTTTGCATGACTATCCTTATTTGGCGAAAGCCCAAGATGCAGATTGGTCCACCGAATATTTAGCGCCTATACTTGCAGTGAAAGTCGTCGCAGATATGGCAGCGGCCATAGAGCATATCAATCACTATTCGTCTAAACACACAGAATCTATCATCACCGAGGACTACAGCCGCGCCATGGCTTTTTTGCGCGAAGTTGACTCAGCATCGGTGATGGTCAATGCCTCGACCCGCTTCGCCGATGGGTTCGAATATGGCCTCGGTGCGGAAATTGGCATTTCTAATGATAAACTGCATGCACGCGGACCGGTCGGTCTGGAAGGTTTAACTTCGCTTAAGTACGTGGTCTTCGGTCACGGTGAAGTTCGGAAGTAATCGATAAGTCATAATCAGAAAGCAAGAATCATTATGTTATACGTCAAAGCATTCCACATTATTTTTATCGCGTCTTGGTTTGCTGGCTTGTTTTATTTGCCTCGAATCTTTGTCAATCTGGCGATGGAAACGCATCAGCCTACTGTAGAGCGTTTATTGCTAATGGCGCGTAAGTTATATCGTTTTATGACGATTTTGATGATTCCGGCTTTGGGTTTAGGTATTTGGCTTTGGATGGGGTATGGCATAGGTCGCGGTCCAGGCAACGGCTGGATGCATGCGAAATTAGCGATCGTTATTTTGTTGATTGGCTATCATCATGCTTGCGGTAGCATATTGAAAAAGTTTGAACGTAGTCAAAACAAACGCAGTCATAAATGGTTCCGTTTTTTTAATGAAGTGCCGGTTTTGATGATGATTGCGGCGGTGATTTTGGTGGTTGTGAAGCCATTTTAAATCTTAAGTTCGTCTGGATTGAAAAGCTAAAAGCGACATTCAGGACATAGGATCAAGTCCGGTGTGGCCGCGAATAGTCTGCTTTATGTTTAGTGGGTGTGTGAAAACTTAGGTTAAGGTATTTAAGCTGAATTTGTCCCAATGATCAATCTGTGGAGTGTCCTGCATGAGCAAAGTTTGTGATTACTATTTCGCCCCACATTCACCTTGGTCATATTTAGGACATCAACGCTTCATCGACATCGCAGCAAAATATAAAATCAAAGTCGCGATAAAACCTTGTGATCTTAGTCGTGTGTTTGCCGCTTCAGGTGGTTTACCCTTAGCGAAACGCGCGCCACAGAGACAGGCCTATCGTTTGATTGAGTTGCAACGCTGGAGTGATTTGTTGCAAGTGCCCATGCATGTGCAACCACAGTTTTTTCCGGTGACACCTGATCCAGCAGCGCGTTTGATTATTGCAGCACAGATTGCCCACGGTAATGAAGTCGCATTAAATTTATCGACAGCGATTATGCGTACGATGTGGGCTGAGCAAAAAAATATCGCGGATGAAGCGACATTAATTGGTATTGCTTGCGATGCCGATTTAGATGGAAAGCAATTAATCAAGTCAGCCGAGACTTCAGCCGTGCAAGCTGATTATGATAGCAATACCAATGACGCGATCGCTGCCAATGTCTTCGGTGCGCCTTGGTATGTGTACAAGGGCGAGGGCTATTGGGGGCAGGATAGATTAGATTTTCTTGAGCGCGAATTTGCTCGATAGTTTGAAAAGCAATTGCCACAGAGGCACAGAGTATCGAGTAAAACTGCTCAGTTCAGCTCTTGTCTTTTATCAAGTCATTCCCGCGTAGGCGGGAATCCAGTGGCGTAGAAGTCTAAAGACTTTAGAATTTAATTTTTAGCAAGTCCTCTGATCACGCAGCGTGTTCAGAGTTTTTAAAACCATGACGGAAAAAAGGTCCCCCATGAAAACACGTTATTCCTATTTTTGCCCATGCCCACGTGGCTTGGAAACTGCATTAGCAGAAGAACTCAACGAGATCGCCGATCTCAAATCCCCAAAGACCATCCACGTGCACACGCAAGTGCCGGGTGGTGTGCATTTTTCGGGTGAAATCACGGATGCGTATCGCGTCAACTTACATTCTCGCATTGCCTCCCGTGTCTTATTGCGTATGGCGCACGGTGGTTACACCAACGAGAACGATATCTACGATATGACGCTCGAACAACCGTGGGAAGATTGGTTTGGCTATCACCACACCATCCGCGTCGACGTCACTGCAGTCAAGTCACCACTCAAGAGTTTAGAGTTCACCACGCTTAAGATTAAAGATGCGATCTGCGACCGTTTTCGCGATCAATTCACCCAACGTCCATCAGTCGATACCAAGCAACCAGATATGCGGATCGTCGGCTTTTTGGATGCACACAACTTCACGGTTTACCTCGACACTTCAGGCGAAGCTTTATTTAAACGCGGCTGGCGCTTAGAAACAGGTGACGCACCCTTGCGCGAAAATTTAGCCGCAGGTTTGCTCCGCACCTCAGGCTGGAAACCCGGCGTACCTTTGTTCGACCCTATGTGCGGCTCCGGCACCATCTTGATTGAAGCAGCGCAAATGGTGGCAGGCATTCCACCCGGCATGCGTCGCGAATTTGCGTTTGAAAAATTCGGCAGCTTTGTCGAAGAAGAATGGCAAGACATCAAAAACAGCATACGCGCCAATCCACTGCCAACCGAACCAACAATTTTCGGTAGCGATATTTCCGGCGATATGGTCATCATGACCCGCAACAATTTGAATAAAGCGGGTATCAAATTTGATGTCCCGTTAAAGCAAATTGAAGCGCAAGAAATCAAAGCGCCGACAGAAACACCAGGTATCTTGTTAACCAATCCACCATATGGCGAACGTATCGGTGTGCGCGGTGATCAAAGCTTTGAGCCAGACGATTTGGCTCGCGAATTTTTCGCAGCCTTTAGCAGCACACTCAAACAGCGTTTCTCCGGTTGGAGTGTATTTCTGTTTACTGCAGACTTAGGTTTACCAAAACTTTTGCGCTTAAAAGAATCACGCAAAACCCCATTCTTTAACGGTGCATTGGAATGTCGCTTATTCCGCTTTGATATGGTGGCAGGCTTTAATCGCAGAGAAGCGGCAAAGCCAAAAGACGCTGAGTAATTTTTGAATCTTGTAGGTGCGAATAGCGTAGCGTATTCGCACGTATGGGTTCAGCGAAATACGTCGTGTCGAGGAATGACCCCATATTTTCCGATCCCAAATCTGGCGCCCAGAATATTGCGAACTATACGCCAGATTAAGGGTGTTGGTAGAGTATTTTGCGCAGGACTCAACTATCGACACGATGATAATAATTCAAGACCATTTTGCCGCAGTAGAGTCCACAAAATCAAGTTTCAACGTCAGGCCTTCTGGGCCAGAGCGCCGATCTTGGCGTTATCGCGCGCGGCTTCTTCACGCACACTGATGCGCCTGAACCAGACCGTCACCACGCTGCTACTGAGCACGATGAAAAGCGAGTAGAGCACCGGAATCAACAGTACCTCCTGCTGGCGCGTGCCCTCGAAGGTGAGTAGCACGATTAACACACCCAGCGGGCCGTTCTGAATCCCAGTTTCCAGGGCAATGGTACGGCTACGACGTGGGTCTTGCCGAACCAGACGGGCAAAGACATAGCCAACGGCAAAACCGACCAGCCCTAGACCGATCGCACCGATATACACCGGGGCGGGTGTCGTCAACAGCAGGCCGAAGTTGCGCGGCACCCAGCTAACGACTAGGAACAAGATGACGACGACGCCGAGCACGCCACCGATCATTTCGATGACAGCGCCCACATTGGCGTTCCATTTGCGCAGGAGCATCCCGATTACTGTGGGTACTAGCAAAACGACCAAAACCTGCGCCACGTTGCCGGGCGGTATCTGCCAATCGCCCTCAATACCGGCAGAGAATATCCCTAAGGCAATCGGCACCAACACCACCGCAAACAGCGTTGAGACGATCGTCATCAGGATCGATAGACTTAGCACGCCCTTGCTGAAGTAGTTGAAGATATTGCTGGTGGTGCCACCCGGAAGGCAGGCCATGAGGATCAAACCGATGGCAAAGGCCGGCGGCAGCGCCAGCGCCGTGGCCAACGCATAGCCCACCATCGGTGTCAGCACATACGTAGTGACAAGGCCGATTCCCACCCCTGCAGGCTTGCGCAGCGCAATAGCAAAGTCTTTGAAGGTCAGGCTGGCGCCCATGCCTAGCATGATGGCCATCATCATGACACCGAGTAACTTGGTTTCGAAATCAGATAACATGGTGGAGAGCTCCGTTTAGCGTAGTGGGTGTTATTGGCGAAGTTCGCGCCGAAGGATCTTGCCGACGGCGGTTTTGGGCAGGTCGTCGCGGAAAACCACGCGGGCTGGTAGCTTGTAGCTCGTCAGCATCGTGCGGCAGTGCGCTACAAGTTCCTCAGCGGTGAGGCTAGGGTCACGTTTGACGATATAGGCAATCACCGCCTCGCCAGTCTTAGTGTCGGGCATGCCTACTACCGCCGCTTCAAGCACTTTGGGGTGGCGCGACAAAACGTCTTCAATCTCGTTGGGGTAAACGTTGAAACCGCTGACAAGAATCATGTCTTTCTTGCGGTCGACGATGCGGAACGTGCCCTGTTCATCCATCACCGCGACGTCGCCGGTGAATAGCCAGCCGTCCTTCAGCGCCGCTGCGCTGGCTTCGGGGCGCTGCCAATAGCCTTGCATGACCTGTGGGCCACGCACCAGCAGTTCGCCGGGCTGACCCTGTGGCACATCGATCCCGCTGTCGTCGACCAAGCGCACCTCGGTCATAGGAGCGGGAATGCCGATACTGTCGCGTTGGCGTTTGACGTTCAGCGGCTGAAAGCACACTACCGGGCTAGTCTCGGTGAGGCCGTAGCCCTCTACCAGTGGCGCGCCAGTGACCTCCTCGAAGCGTTCAACCACAGCATGATGCATGGCTGCACCGCCGCCGCCCGTAGCCTTGAGGTGTTTGGGCGGAAAAGCCGTGAACCACTCTTCGTGCAGCAAAGCGTTGTAAAGTGTGTTGACGCCCGTAATCCAGGTGATCGGGTAATTCTCTATTGCGCGTTGCAGGTTCTGGATGGGCCGCGGACTGGGCACCAGGATGTTGCGCGCACCTGCGTTGAACATACACAGAAAGTTCACCGTGAAGGCGAACACGTGGTAGAGCGGCAACGCCGTTAACACCACCTCGCGACCGTCCTCAATGTGGCTGGCCGACATGGCACGCATCTGCGACAAATTCCATAGCAAGTTACCGTGCGTGAGCATTGCGCCCTGAGCCACGCCAGTCGTGCCCCCGGTGTATTGAAGTAAAGCCAAGCTATCGTGTTTCAAATCGCGGCTGTAACTGGCAAGCTGCTCAGCCGAATTTGCATTGTGAGCGCGACCTTGAGCCAAAGCGTCTGGAAGCGAAGTAAAGGCCAGCTCATGCTTGGGTATGACCTTGTTCCAGTACTTCATTACACCGCGCACGATGGGACCCACTATCGGAGGAAAAAACTCGCTCACCCGTGTTAAGACCACATGCTTCACGCTTGTTTGAGGAAGGGCTTCTTGGAGCTTATCGGCAAACATGTCTAACACGACCACCGCTTTGGCACCGCTGTCGTTGAACTGGTGCACCATCTCGGTCGCGGTATATAAGGGGTTGGTATTCACTGCCACGCAACCCGCTTTTAATATGCCTAGCAGGGCGACAGGGTAGGCCAAGCAGTTGGGCATTTGCAGCGCCACGCGGTCACCCGCTTGCAGCTTGAGCACCTCGCGTAGGTAGACTGCAAAAGCGCTACTCATTTCGCCGACTTGTGCGTAGCTGAGATTGCCGTACATGCCGTTGGGCACAACGGTCGTGAAGGCTGTTTGCGTGGAAAAACGCTGCACCGCGGCATCCGCCATGGCTGGCAGGTTAGGATGAGTAGGCACGTCCAAGGTGTGGACAATGTGCTTGCCGTATTGCTCCATCCATGGTCGAAGGCTGTAAGCGGAAGGCGCATTCATATGTTTGTCTCCGATGTTCTTGGCGGGTTTGCTACAGCACCCCTTGTTTTTTTGTAACCCCTGTTTATCGCGGCTCAGTATCCACAATTCTTCGAAAGCCATCGCTTTCGGGTAGAAAATTCTAGCTACCTAACGGAAATATCATACCTGAATCTCTTGCTTACAAGTATTACCTTCAACACAAACAACACACTCCGATGCGATCATGAAACACTTCCTCATCAGTCTTACCAAAATCACACCTTATCACACCATATCGCGCCATTGATCAACCCTAAATAGACATCTAATAATGTTGATAGGAGTGCGCTTAAAGCAAATTGATGCGTAAGAAATCAAAGCGCCGACTGAAACACTAGGTATCATATTAAGCGATCCACCGTGCGGCGAACGTACTGTTGTGCGCGGCGATCAAAGCTTCGAACCTGATGATTTGGTACGCGAATTTTTCGCAGCTTTCAGCAGCATACTCAAGCAACTTTCCTAAGATTGGAGCATATACCTTTTCACTGCAGACTTAGGTTTGCCAAAATTATTGCGCTTAAACGCGGTACGTAAAACACCGTTCTTCAATGGTGCTTTGGAATGTCGTTTGTTCCGCTTTGATATGTTGGTGGGATTTAATCGTAGAGAAGCTGCGAAGCCGAAAGATGCTGAATAATTTTGATAATCCGTAAGTGAGAATAGCGCAGCGTACTCGGACGTTTGGATTCATCGAATCGCATCGTCAGCTCGCAGATAGTGAAGCGAATGCACATGACGAAAATCTGGATTTGAATTGAAAAAAGACAGAAGATCATGAGTCGCTGTGAATCGCATTTTTGTCGATTTTCTTATACTTAGTTTTATAGGGCTTAAGTATTTACAACTAGGTCTCGTGAGGTTTTTACATAGTTTAAACAAATTGCATTTGCTTAGGCACTCGGTTATCTTTAGATTTTGTAAAATTAAATTATGTTAGAGTCCTTACACACTATGCGTTGCGCCTTAATCCTTTTATTCTTTCTTTATTCTTGGAATGCACAAGCTGACTAGGTAAATCCTAGCGTGTCCTATATGTGCGATCGCAAGCTTCAACAGTTTTCACTTGTTAGCGTGGTTGATACGGACAATCAAGGTGTCGTTCCAATTCGAAATGGCTACCGCCGAATGACTCGGTCAGACAAAATATTGAAATGCAGAATTGGCAAATTTGGTCTCGTTGCAAAAATAAAACTTTTATCCGCGAGAGAACGCGGACAGTGCTCGGCTTTTGATAGTTATCTCGTAGTTAGCCTAAAAGTGGATGGTAAGTTGGTGTATGCACAGGAATTATTCAGCAACGTTTGCGAAATGTCAGACCCCTCTCTTTACGCAATCGAAATTTTGACCAATCGAGGAGTGTTGGTTCAAAAAGAGTGTCGCGGAAAATGGGATTGGACTGAGGGCTACAAAAAAGGGACATGCAATGACCAATAGATTCGTTGACCGATCCGCCAAGTATTCTAACTCAGCAACCAAGTGGGACGACCATAAACTGCGCTTGTGTTTTTTGATGCTTCACCTCAACATTAGGGATCACTAATCGATAGCTAGGAGGTCCGCATGGAACAACTCACTTTTTTCGAACGCCTAGTACTCGCGCTTGCGCCAGTACTCGTGACTGCTTTACTAGCTGGCCTAATAGCGCCGCTCATCCTCAAGATTGTTGAGGCTCAAAAGGCAGAGTCACTTAAGCGTTTGGAGGCCGCGCTTAGCCGGCAGACAAAGGTAATTGAAGCGCAATCGACTCTCCTAGATGAACTGACAAGAGCGATCTGGGGTTGGCGGTACTTGATCATGCGTGTAACCTACGCTGGATCAAGTGGTAGTCAAGATTCACTCAACGCGGCTTGGAATGATTATTCTGACAAGGTGTGGGACTCTTTGCATGACATTAGAGTTCAGATAACACGATCCCGCCGCCTTGTTTCGCAGACAGCCTATGAATCACTACAGGATGAGTACAAGAGAATTGTGGAGATAGATCGGAGACTCAGCGGCATAATGCAACTTGATCCAAACGAATACCAATATTCCTTGGCCGATATGAATAACGAGATATACACGACCGTATCTGAAGCGTTCGACGCAGCTCTTTACATGGTTGCGACCGAAGTGCAACTAACTTCGTGAGAGTCATGGAGATCGATCTAAGACTACTTCAGTCTTCTTTAAATAGACTCGTTGTGAAATAAAGAGTGGGATCAAACTACCATACACCCACATTTGAGCGGAAAAAATCGGCCTTTATTTAACCCGTGTTGAGTCCCTCGTTTTCTATTTTGATTTGCAAAAAAAATCACTAGAAACCTGATGCTCCCAAAAGGTATGTGACAATTAAATAGCCTGAAATCCCCGACAGTTCTTAGGTTAGAACAAACAAACCAAGCACTTTTGGCGTATCCTTACATTTTTCCATGCAGCATGATAGTTAAGCGTGTCTACCAAGCGCTACGATTCATTTGCTTACCACCTGCCACCCTCGAAATTGCCTCATTGAATGACCTCCATGACTTCCTACATACGCCCGCAACTCAAAGACAATCTACTAATCCACGATCAAGCCTTCATCCAAAACAACTGGATAGCAACCACCGAAAAATTCGCCGTCCATAACCCTGCTACAGGAGCGTTAATCGCTGAAGTGGCGAATTTAGAAATCTCACATGCACAAGATGCGATTCACGCAGCACAAACCGCCTTACCAGCTTGGTCGGGATTAACAGGCAAAGAGCGCGCCAACATCTTGCGTAAGTGGTTCGATTTGATCGTTGCGAATGCAGATGATCTGGCTGCGATCATGACGGCGGAGCAGGGTAAGCCTTTGGCGGAAGCGAAGGGTGAGGTTTTGTATGGGGCGAGTTTTGTGGAATGGTTTGCTGAGGAAGCGAAGCGAGTTTCTGGTGATGTGTTGGCGTCGACTTGGGCGGATAAACGTACCTTGGTGTTGAAACAACCTATTGGTGTGTGCGCGGCGATTACGCCTTGGAATTTTCCGTTAGCGATGATCACGCGTAAAGTGGCGCCGGCTTTGGCGGCGGGTTGTACGATAGTGATTAAGCCTGCTGAACAAACGCCTTTGTGTGCTTTGGCTTTGGCGGATTTGGCATCGCGTGCAGGGATGCCTGCTGGTGTATTGAATGTGCTGACGGGTGATGCGGAGCAGTCGATAGCAATTGGTCGCGTGTTGTGCGGTAGCTCGGTGGTGCGGCATTTATCCTTTACTGGTTCGACGCCAGTCGGTCGTATTTTGATGCAGCAATGCGCGCCGACGTTGAAGAAATTGGCCTTGGAATTAGGTGGTCATGCGCCGTTTATCGTGTTTGAGGATGCCGATGTCGATGCTGCGGTAGAAGGGGCTTTGCAATCTAAGTTTCGCAATGCCGGACAAACTTGCGTCTGCACCAATCGTTTCTACGTGCACGAGACTTTGTACGAACAGTTTTTGGAAAAATTCGCACTGGCAAGTAAGAAAGTGAAAGTCGGTGACGGCACCGAAGTCGGTGTCAAACAAGGTCCTTTGATCGATCAACAGGCTTTGGACAAAGTACAAGCACATGTGGCGGACGCGCTGAAGCAGGGTGCTCGTTTGATGGCGGGTGGTAAGCCGCATGAAAAAGCTGGATTATTTTTTGAACCAACCATCATTGCTGACGTCAATCATCAGATGCTGGTGATGCGCGAAGAAACCTTTGGTCCGGTGGCGGCAGTCATGCGCTTTTGTAGTGAAGATGAAGTCATCGCTGCAGCGAACGATACTGATTTTGGTTTGGCGGCTTATTTCTATGCTCGTGACATTGGTCGTGTATGGCGGGTCGCCGAGAAATTGGAATACGGTATGGTTGGTGTGAATACAGGTTTGATTGCGAACGAGGTGACGCCATTTGGCGGCGTTAAACAATCGGGTTTGGGGCGCGAGGGATCTAAGTACGGGATGGATGAATATTTGGAAATGAAGTATGTGTGCCTTGGTGGGATGTAAATTTGCTCAAATTATTTTCTGATTGAACACAACGCTCAGAAAAGTTTACATTTCTTACATGTTCATTCCCGCGAAGAGCCTGCCCTCGAATGATGGAATCGGGAGCGGGAATATCGTGACTTTGTCCCTGAACCTAATTACGACGCTAGGTTCCCGCCTACTCGGGAACGACAGAATAGAGCTAATCTGAGATTTGTGATTAATAAAAATTCGTTTTGAGTAAGAGAAAAGAATAGAAAGTAGCCCATGCATTCCAAAATTAAACTCAGCAACGCCGGTCTGGCGACTCTGCTTGCCGCCTTGTCGATGCTGGGGCCGTTTTCGATTGATGCCTATTTGCCAGCATTTGCATCGATACAGGCTAGCTTGAATACGTCGTCGATTGAGGTGCAGCAAACCTTGACTGCGTATATGTTGTCGTTTGCGGTAATGACTTTGTGGCATGGCGCGCTGTCTGATTCTTTTGGTCGACGTAATGTCGTGTTGGTCGCCTTGGTGGTATTTGCAATTGCCTCGTTTGGTTGTGCCTCAGTACATAGCGTGCATTATCTCTGGGGCTTTCGGATTATGCAGGGCGTTGCTGCTGGCGCTGGGATGGTGATAGGCAGGGCGATTGTGCGTGACCTGTATTCGGGTGCGCCTGCGGAGCGATTGCTGTCTCTGGTGACGATGATCTTTTCAATTGCACCGGCGATTGCGCCGATTATCGGCGGTTGGGTGGTATCGCATTCGGATTGGCGCACGATTTTCTTGCTGTTGTTTGGCTATACCGTTGTGCTATTTATAGGCTGTTATAAATACTTACCTGAATCTTTGCCAGTCGAGAAACGCCAACCATTTAATGTGGAGTTTTTGTGGCGTAGTTATGGTGATGTATTTAAGTCGCCGGGTTTTCATTTTATGGCTGGGACCATTGCTTGTAATTTTGCCGGGATATTTTTGTTTATTTCTTCGGCACCTGCGTTTGTCACGCAACATTTGAAACTCGATGCACAGAGCTTTGCTTGGCAGTTTGTGCCTATGGTCGGTGGTATTTTTCTCGGCTCACTGGCCGCCAACCGTTTGGCTGGCCGCTTAACGATCCCTAAGCAGATTAGTATTGGTTTTATGTGTTTGATGGGTGCTGCAACGGCGAATGTTTTGTTTCATTTCTTTTCTGCACCGATGTTGCCATGGTCGGTTATACCTTTGTTTTTCTACGCTTTTGGTATGTCGATCGTGTTTCCTGGTGCGACATTGATGGTATTGGAATTATTCCCAAACATTCGCGGTATCGTTGCTTCCTGTCAGTCCGCTTCAGTTACCTTACTTAGTGCGTTTGTAGCTGGTGTGATGGCACCCGCACTGGATCATTCTGTATTGTCCTTGGCCTTGGGCCAGTTTGGTTTCGCATTAATGGGATTATTACTTTGGTACAGCGGCCGTGCTTACCAGCGTTCTCTTAGTAGAGCAGGTCATCAATAAATGTTCATTGAACTGTTTAATCTGTAAGGCATCTACCTCGACCTGAAATGCACGCATTATGGTAAATTATTGCTGCAATGCGGTATTTTATTGGTGATCATGTTCTGTGCAAATCTCATAATTTATGACAACAGTTTTTGTGTGTCATCACTTCTGTCATAAATAAGAAAAACGGGTTGAACTCGTAATCGTCACGTCAGCATTTTCCTATGGTATTCCACTCTGATTGAAAAAATATATAACGTCATCAAGTTGTCATTTTTGATGGTTACACTGCGCACTGTCATTGGATCGCTGTGTTGGTTCAAGGCTTCAAAAAAGACTTGTAGACCGTTTTTGCCGCAGGTTTTTATGCATTGCAGCAAAAAATAATTTTTTAATTTTCTGGAACGTAAACTATGAAAAAATCAATTCTTGCACTGGCACTGTTGGGTGCATTCTCTAGTGCTGCTATGGCGCAGTCTTCTGTCACTATCTACGGCATTATTGATGCTGGCGTGGCATACAAAGATGCAGGTGCAGGTAAGCTCACATCTTTGGATAGTGGTTTGAATTCCACATCACGTTTGGGTTTCAGAGGTACAGAAGCTTTGAGCGGTGGTTTGAAAGCAAACTTCAATTTGGAAATGGGTTTGAGAGCAGATACAGGCGCAAATGATGCAGCATTGTTCGCACGTGGCGCATGGGTAGGTTTGTCTGGTGAAGATTTTGGTTCTGTGAACTTCGGTCGTCATAAGTCTTTGACTTACATCTACGGCGCACAAATCGATCCATTCATGGACGGTTTGTTGGGTAAAACAGATCTGATGTTCAAAATCAACACAGTACGTGATAACTCTATCACTTATACTTCAAAAAGCTTCAGTGGCTTCTCAGTTGCTGCTCAATATGGTTTCGGTGAAAAAGCTGGCGATGCAACAGCAAACCGTGTTACTAGCGTAGCTGCTTCTTACATCAATGGCCCATTGAACGCGAACATCGTTTGGGATCAATTGAAAGATGCTAACGGTAATTTGGCTATCGGCGGCGAAAAATTGTTGGCTGGCGCTTCTTACGATTTGGGTAAAGATTTCTATGGCATTAAGTTGAATGCTATGTACGAAGAAATCAAAGGCTCTACAAGCTTGACTAACTTGAAAGAAACCAAAGAACAGTTGTACATGGTCGGTGGTTCTATCAAAGAAGGCGCAAACACATTTATCCTTAGCTACACAGACTCCAATGTAAAAACGAGTGTGAGTGCAAATTCTAGCCGTATCGCTTTGGGCTACACTTATGATTTGTCTAAGCGTACTAACTTGTATGCTTCAGTAGCAAACGTAAAAAACGAAAAAGCTGTCAAAACTTTGGCTGATTTGAACGGTGCAACTGCACGTTTGTTCAACGTTGGTGTTCGTCATAAGTTCTAAGTAAGTCAGTAAGGAATTAAGGAATTAAGAATAATTTCCTTGAATTTTTACCAAGAATAAAAACTGCCTGTGCAAATTTGCCAGGCAGTTTTTTTATGTCAAAAATTGTCGGAAGAATGCGGGTAATTTGTGAGTAAATTGTAGAAACCCTTGTTCCTGTAATTAGATGCACTACAATGCAAGACAGAAGCTTGCTTCAATCTTGTTATGTGAGGTGTCGATATGAAAAAAATTGTACTTAGTTGCCTCTTACTGAGCCTATTCTCTGGCTTAGCCCACGCCGGGGAGGCCAAGTTAACATGGGGAAATCTGGATAAATTCAGTGACATTAGCCCCGGCTATGAAATGAAAGATGCTTTTCGTGAGCGCTTGATGAAAGAGTTTGGCTTAGTTTTTTCAAATTTTGCGAAGAAGCTCCCTGATGCATATCAGCTAAATGTGGCGGTGAGTGATGTTGATTTAGCGGGTGATGTGCGGCCTAATATGTCGTCAGTTAATCAGATTCGTTTTATGACCTCAATTTACTGGCCACGCTTGAAGTTTCATTATGAATTACGTAATGAAAAAAATGAGGTAGTCAGCACTGGTGATGAAGAGTTGAGCGATATGGATTATCTCGGTCGGGTGCGCATACCATCTGGGCATACTAGTTTTGAATATGAAGAAAAGATGATATTGGATTGGTTTAGAAAACAAACGAATGCGGGTGTGTTCCCATCCAAAGACATGAAAGCTGTCGCAGCAAAGTAATTAGCGATAGTTTTCAGAATAAATTAGCTGAAGAAGGCCGATCTTTGAGTAGATTGGCCTTTTTTATTATGTTCATAACACTCGGCAAGGTTTGCCAATTGCACCTGAAGGCACGTAAAATGGCGCTTTTACGAAGTAAGTGCGCTTTGATTAGGCGGAGATAATCTGAGCTAATCAGTTTAATGCAACAACAAGCGTATGCAGTCATTGCAAATTTACTTTACTCACCTTCCTTCTATTCGATTATGTCCACAGATAAACCACAAACAGACGTGCAAACGGCTGGCACCGATGCTCTGGCTCAAGAAACACACGAACCGCGTAAATCACTTTTTTATGATCCGACAGAACATCGCATCCGTAGCTTCGTAACACGTGCTGGGCGTTTGTCTGATGCGCAGGCAAAAGCGATAGCGACATTGGGGCCTAAATTCATGATCCCCTATCAAAAATCTTTGCTGGATGTCGATGCCGCTTTTGGTCGTCACGCACCGACGGTATTTGAAATCGGTTTTGGCATGGGCGAAACCAGCGCAAAAATCTCAGGTTTAATGCCGGAGAAAAATTTTATTGGCGTTGAGGTGCATACGCCAGGCGTCGGTAGTTTGTTGAAATTAACCGATGCGGCGGGTTTGCAAAATCAACGCATCATTCAGCACGATGCGTATGAAGTGTTGACTAATATGATTGCACCAGCATCTTTAGCTGGCGTGCACGTGTTTTTTCCAGATCCTTGGCATAAGGCGCGCCACAATAAACGTCGCTTGATACAAGGCCCTTTGGTTGCCTTGCTCGCATCGCGTTTGCAGGTCGGTGGTTATCTACATTGCGCTACCGATTGGGAAGAATATGCGGTGCAGATGTTAGAAGTGCTTAGCGCCGAACCGACTTTAAAGAATACAGCGGATGGCTATGCGCCGCGCCCTGATTATCGTCCCGTGACCAAGTTTGAAAACCGTGGTTTGAAACTGGGACATGGCGTTTGGGACTTGGTATTTGAGAAGAAGTAAGGCTGTTTTTTCTATTGCTGGTGATGGGGTATTTGAATGCGCATCTTGATGGCATCTATCCCACATCAGCTTGCTGTCACAAGCTTGTAATCTAGTCTTTGTAATATCTGGCACATATGGCAGATATTCTAGAACCCGCTGGTAAAAAAATCCTCATACTCAGTGTCTCCGCAGGTGCCGGGCATGCCCGCGCTGCCGAGGCAATTCGCGCCTATGCTGCGCTACACGATCCTGTTAGTACCGTGATTCATCTTGACGTGATGGATTACGTGACGGCAGGTTTTCGCAAAATCTACACAGATTTTTACATCAAGCTCGTCAATAAAGCCCCGACATTGTGGGGCTATCTGTATAACTTCACCAACGAAGCGAAACGCGATAGCAGCATCGAACGATTGCGTCGTTATCTGGAACGCTGGAACGCGAAAGCACTACTGCGCGAGATAGAAAAATTTCAAGCAGACGCTATTATCTGTACGCATTTTTTACCTGCCGAAATGTTAGCGCGATTAATCGCCCGGAAAGAGTTGGCTTGTCCGGTATGGGTACAAGTGACTGATTTTGATTTGCACAGAATGTGGGTGCATGAAGGTATGACGGGCTACTTCGCAGCGAATGAAGAAGTCGCGTTTCGTATGCGTGTGCATGGCATCGCAGCTCAGCAGATTCATGTCACAGGCATTCCCATCATGCCCGCTTTTACTCAGGTACTAGACCGAGCGATTTGTGCGCATGAACTTGGCTTAAGTCCGAATAAATTGACCTTTATGCTGATGGGTGGTGGTGCGGGTTTGGGCAATATGGAAGCGCTTGCCCAGCACTTGCTCAGCATGCGCGGTGATGATGAAAACAGCGATGCAGCATTTCAGTTGATCGTGTTGACTGGCAAGAATACGCAAGCCTTGCAGGCTTTGCAGCGACTGGCCGAAAGCTATCCGCAGCGTTTATTTCCTTGCGGTTTTACGACACAAGTCGAGCGCTTAATGATATGCGCTGACGTGATCATTACCAAGCCCGGTGGACTGACGACTTCTGAGTGTCTGGCATTGGGCTTGCCTATGATAGTTAATGCACCGATTCCTGGACAAGAAGAGCGCAATGCCGACTATGTGATGGAGCAGGGCGCTGCGCTGAAAGCGGTCGATAGTCTCGCTTTAGAATTTAGGTTGCGAGAGCTGATTGCGCATCCAGAAAAATTGCAGGCAATGCGCGAACAAGCGCGACGTTTGGGACGTCCGCATGCGGCGCAAGTGGTGTTTGATCGAGTGATTGCGGATCTCGCAAAGCCTTAGCCAAATCCCGATTTCAATACCACGGTAATCATTCGAATCTAGCGAATTTAAATCAATAAAGTCAGCACTAAGGATAGTTGCGATGCGCACAGCACAAATGAATTGGAAAGGTTTGTTTTTGACCGTATTTTGGGTCAGTTTGATGGCGATATTTTTCGCGCAGGTAGAGATACAAATCGAGGGTGGCGCTGGCTGGGCGACCAGCTTGCCGACTTGGCGAATTGAGCAACATTGGTTGCTAGATATTTTTTGGGGTGGGCGCGCCATGACCGGCTATCACGCCTGGGTGTTTCCATTTATCGCGATGATTTTTCACTTACCATTTTTCTTTTTGCAAACGTGGAATTGGCGCTTACAGGCTCGTGCTTTGGCGTGCATTATGTTGTTCTGGATCGTGGAAGATTTTCTTTGGTTCATATTAAATCCCGCGTTTGGCTGGCAGCGCTTCAATCCGGTGGATGTGTTTTGGCATAAGCAATGGTGGTGGGGTGCACCTAAGGATTACTGGACTTTTTCTTTGGTAGCAATCGTTCTGTTTTGGTATTCGTTTAGGGGTACCGCGAAATCTGATTAGTACTTTTTTTCCAGCGTTTTATAAATAAGGGCAAGTCTGTATCAGTTCGAATGACTAGATGCCTTGCCCTCAACTCACCTGCAGTCAGCGTCTATAGGTTCTGCCACCTCTCTTGTTTCCGGCTTAGATTCAGATTCAAGCATGATTTGCTTGAGCCGGCGTACCTTGTCGCCACCTTGTTAGCTCCCCCGCTCACTTCAAAAAATTGCCAAAAAATAACACTTGAAAATTCAAATCTACTGTATTAGTATATGCATACAGTGAACTCAAGAAGACGTTCTTATGGCAATAAATCGAGATTTATCTCCTGAAGTTTTTCAAATCGCAACTGGCAGTAGTGAGCCTATTTATCGACAAATGGTTGAGCAGTTGCGTCGTCAGATCTTGGGAGGGCAAATTGGTGCGGGAGATGCTATGCCATCAGTGCGAGAGGTGGCAAGTGCTTTAGGCGTTAATCCTATGACCGTGTCAAAAGCCTATAGTTTGCTCGAAGGCGATGGTTGGTTGGCGCGTCGTCGCGGGCTAGGTATGGTCGTCGCCGAACGCGAATCTCAGTTTGCTTTGGCAGAATCGCGTCTAGAACTGATACGCCCTAGCTTGCAAAGAGTTGCTCTTGAATCGCAACAATTGAAATTGCATCCTGAAGCGGTATTGCAATTGTTTTCAGAAATTTTAGTTGGCGACAAGGATGGAAATGATTCGGCAACGAATTGACTTCTTGGCGTTTTGTAGTTGGCTTGCTGCGTTTGTCTTTTGATTTGCGTTAATTTGTTTTTAAATTTATTGTTTTTTTTAAAATTTATTAAATTCTTAGGAAAATCATGATCTCTATTCTTCAACATATCCGTATCACTATCTCAAAATTTTTGGTGATGAGTTTCTTAGGCTTATTTGCTTTTCTGTCTTCTGCTGCGCATGCAGAAACTCGAGTAACGACCAATGACGCAAAAGCAGTAGATGCCTCCGCATCCCCGACTCGCGGCCTCTTGTTTGAAATTAAATCGGACAAAAATGTCGCCTATTTATTTGGCTCTATCCATATCGCCAAAGCAGATTTCTATCCGATGTCGCCCAAGGTTGAAGCAGCCTATTTGCAGGCTGATACTGTGGCTATCGAAGCCGATACTTCTGATGCACAGGCGGTGCAAGCCATGATGCCTAAACTAAGTTATGCAGCGCCAGATAAGTTAGAAAATCATATTACGCCCGCTACTTGGAATAGCATGAAAAGTGTATTTGGGCCGGCAGCGGAGCAAATGCAAGGGTTTAAACCTTTTGTCGTAACGTCTGCATTGGCAATGCAAGTCGGTATGCAAATGGGTTATGACGCTAAACAAGGTATCGATTTACATTTCATCAATCGTGCAAAAACGGACAAAAAATCATTGGTGGAGTTAGAGAGTCTTGATTTTCAAGCTAGTGTTTTAGGTGGTTTGTCTGACGAAGAGGGCGATGCTTTGCTAGCTTCTACTATCGACGCGCTAAAAAAAGGTGAATTTTTTAAAGAATTAACAACTATAGAAACGGCTTGGAAAGCGGCTGATGCTGAAGGTATTGCGAAATTATTTGTCGATGCAGCCAACAAAGACGCCGCATCCAAAAAAATGATGAAGATGCTGATGGATGATCGCAATGAAGGCATGGTCACGAAAATTAATAGCATGATGACGAGCGGTAAAAAACTGTTTGTTGTTGTCGGCGCAGGCCATTTGGCTGGCGAAAAAAGCGTGGTCGATCTTTTGAAAAAGCAAGGTTTGGAAGTGAAACAAATTCGTTAATGGAGCACGTACAGGATGTAATAGAGCTTGTCTTTATTCCTCCAGTTTAATAGACGTCACTTGTTTGAACATTATTAGAATAATTTAGGACATCGTATGCACGCACCGATAAGTATTAAAGGTTTGAGTAAACAATTTAAACCACAAAGGGTTTTGAAAAATCTGGATTGGGAAGTGGAAGCGGGTAGCATTGTTGGTCTTTTGGGTCGCAATGGTGCTGGCAAGTCCACCTTGATTGAATGCTTATTGGGTTTGCGTGATGCCGAACCTGAGAGCGAAGTGCGCTTGTTTGGTGACGATGTCCGCCATTTATCTGAAAGTACCAAAGCAAAAATTGGTTATGTGCCGCAAACCAGTGACTTGTTTGAATGGTTAACACCACGTCAGATGTTGGCGTATTTTAAAGCGATGTACCCACACTGGAATGATGCCAAAGTTGATAATTTGATGCAGCGTTGGGATCTGCCTTACGACAAAATTATTAGTAAATTCTCAGGTGGACAAAAGCAGCGATTGTCTATTATTCGCGCTTTGGCACATGAGCCAGAATTATTGATTTTAGATGAGCCAGTTGCCAGCCTTGACCCAGCTGGTCGTCGAGATTTTTTGCGCGAAATTGTGGATAGCGTCATGGATCAAAATACGACCATCGTCTTTTCTACCCATATCCTGTCTGATCTAGAACGCGTCGCGATGAAAGTCGCATTTTTATCGAACGGCAGAATCGTCCATCAACAAATGCTCGATGATTTGATGGAGGTAAGTTTGCAGGTGACAGGGCCATCGGCCATCGTCTCCCAGCTCGGTCCGAAGAAAACTTTGCAAAGCACCATTTTGAACGACGGCAATACCCGTCTACTGGGACAGTGGAGTGAAACACAGTGCGGTCAAATCATGGCGCGCAGTGATCTGAAAGTCGAGCGATTGAGTCTCGAAGACTTGTTCATAGAAATGACACGATAAGTTAATACTCATGAAACCGACATTTCACATATGGCTGTCACCCTTGTATTCTCGCTGGAATTTAGGGGATAAAAAATCCTTGTTGGTGTGGATTTCTATTCTTCCACTTTTAGGATTGCTGATCGGACTTGCGATCGTGTTAGCAGGCGATGGTAAGAAGTCTTGGGTGATTATACCCGCGGCATTTGCTATCGGAGTCGCGGCTATAGTAGGAATGCTGATTTTCATCTGGCATTTCTATCTTCTACTTAATAGCAGCTCACAATTTTCACCAATAAATAGGCGTTTGGTGCCTGGTTTTATTCGTCATTTAAAGAGCGCATTGGCATTGCCTGTGCTGTTGCTGCCCGTCATTCCGTATCTCATTTTGGGCTTTTCAACATCGTATTGGGTGCCATCCCTGTGGTTTTTCTTTGTAATATTTTTACTTGGCTATATTTGCAGTATTCGGGTTAGTTGGTTAGTGTTTATCCCGATTCTTATAATGTTTCAGTTAGATCGCTTGCTAAGACTACAGTCGATCTTTTTGTCGCAATTATCGAGCACTACTCTGTTTCTCTACAGCGTCTTATTAGTATTGGCTGGATTTGCAATCACCTATGCCATGCTGACATGGACATTTTCGTTTCATCGAGATCCTTTAATCAAGTCTACAAATATTTACCGAGGTCCATCCTCTGAGACTAACGTGGTTCAGATTACAAATAGACGTTCCATGTTTTCTCAAATTTTCTTTACAAGTTTTCAGCGAGTATTCGCGCGAGGCGATACTGCGAGACAAGCACTCGTCTCTAGTTTTGGGTCTAATGCTCATTGGAGTCGACATGTGGCGATTATTATTTTGGCGAACTTATTTTTTTGGCCGTTGTTGATGATTTATCGACGCTATTCGTTAAGTAGTGAGGCTAATGATGTTTTGTTCTTTTGTTGTTTTGTTTTATGACTTATGTGTACTCCTTTAGTTCCGTGGTAATGATATCAACGATTTTTGGGATTTTCTATTTTGCCGGTGACGGCGGCCTTATTTAAAATTAAGATCTTAACCAGATCATCAAGCGACATCATTCTTTTTTTTTAGTTTTTGTTTGTTTCTGTGGGTTTGCGATGGTTTCGTTTTTGCAGTGGCACTCGAATGTTGCTTTGGTTTTGGCGTTGGTGCGCTCTCATGTTTTTTCTATCAAGGATATTGTTGTATCTTCCTTTTGAAGTAGTGGCAAAAGCGCCTGCGACTTTTCCGGTTGGGCGCGCTTGCGGAGGATAGTTTAATAAGCTGCAAGTTTAAAAGTTAAAGCTAACGAGTAAAATAATTCGATAGAGATCGCACGATGAAAAAAATCCTGACTATTTGGATGCAACCAGTTTACGCACGACTGAATGTTGATAGTAAAAAAACCTTAGTACTTGGGTTGCTATTCATTCCCTTGGTCGCGCAAATTATTGCTGCAATTTTGTTCTTTGTGCGTGCAGACATCGTGACTGCGAAAGTATTTTTTGAAGCTTTTATATATGGTTTTTTGCTGACTTTATTTTTGCTTTTCTTTATCTGGTTCATCTCTTTGGTGCAAAGTATAGGCCTGCAATTTTCACCGTCTAACGCAGGTTTAGTGCCTGGCCACAAGAAGAACATGCAGATAGCACTTGCTGTACCGATTATTATTTTGGCGCTTGCAGCAGTGGCAGGCTTTAAGTTTTTTCAGAATTCATATTCAATGTGGCCCGCGTTCTTTGCGGTCATCGTGATGATGTTTCTTGTGCTGATCATGCGATCGCAATGGATGGTATTGCCTATGGTTTTGTCTATGCAAATACCAGCTTTAGCTCGACGTGCAGGTTACAGCGATATAGATGGAATAATCGCTGCGAAGTTAGGCCTGCCTATTTCTACTATTTTGCTTGTCCTAACCCTAGTATTTCTGTTCGGCGGGATTCATTGGGTTTTCTCTATACGTGACGATAGTCTATTCAAAATGCATCGACGTACGCTTAATTTTCGGGCAGGTATTCTCGGACAACGAGTGGCTGAAAGTCAGGTCGGAGTAAGTTTTTCAGTATTGTGTATTGCTTGGATGTCGAGTTGTGTCTCCCGCGTGACGCAAAAGCAGCAAGCAGATGCTACGAAATTGTTGGGCTTCGCGTTCGGCACCAAATTGCATTGGACTACAATTTGTTTTCAAATTTTTTCGATGGCGTTTGGTGGCGTTGTTGTCGTGGCGATACTCGACGGGTTGTCGGTACGTCAATCTGAAGATTTTATCGCAGGCTTTGGTGTCGGATTTTGTGCTGTGATGGCAATGATGTTGCCATTGGTTTTTTGCATGGTGCTATTTTATAGCTTGTATCAGACACGTGTCGAACAGGCATTGCTTTGCATGGCACCCAAGATGGGCAACTCAAAGCAGCGTGACCAATCTTTTTTGTGGTATTTACTGCGTCAATTCATAGTCCTATATTCAATCAGCGTAACGGTAGCGCTGGCAATTTTGTTTTTTGTACCAATGAGCGAAATTAAGCAAGCTATTCTGATTTTAAGTATTACCTGTTTATTTCCATTGATATTGAATCTGGCAAAACAATTTTCCAGGATGAAAGCAGTGAATGATCATCCTATGTTAAGAAATTTGCTGTTGTGCGCACTGTTGATGATGTTTGGAATAGTAATCATTTTATTGATTACACCAATGGTACTTTGGGTTTATACACCACTAGTGATTCTGGTCACTGCCTACCTCCTCTGGAAGCAAATTCGGAATCATACGAAAGAACATTTGTTCCCGGTGGGATGTGCGGTGTAATGAAATTGATTGCAGAAAATATCCGTTATAAACCTTTTAAACCTTTAATTTTCTTGATGCTAAGGTGCTCACGTTGTATCGAGCGGTCGATGAGTCCTAAATCGGCAAGCGTGGAATGAGCGCCCACTCTTGTAACATCGCATGTAAATTAATTCTCAGAAATTTGACCGCAACGAGTAAAAATGATTTGGTTTGGTAGAGACAACATTATGAAGAAAATTATCAACATTTGGATGCAGCCAATCTATGCTCGCTTGAATATGGAGAGCAAAAAATCGCTTTTTATTTTGCTGGCATTGTTCCCAGTTGCCGGACAAGTGATTGCGGGTTTGCTGGTTTTTTCACGTCCAGAAAAACTTGAATTGAAGTATTTTTTGATTGCATTGCTTTTGAGTTTGGCGGCTTTGCTCGTTGTTTTGTTTTTTTCGTGGTTTGCAGTTTTGGCGCAAAACATCGCCTCACAATACTCTCCCGCTAATGCACGTCTGGTGCCACATTTGCCTCGCATTTTGAAACTGGCATTGTGTATTCCGATTGTCGCCACTGCCTTCGTTTCATCAGGCGTGATGTGGCTTGTTGTTCATCAGTTTTCCTTCTTTCCAGCCTTTATCAGTGTATTCATATTGAGTTTTTTCGTGTTGATCCTCCGTAGTCCATGGGCTGTTGTGCCGTTCATCCTATGCTTCCAGATGCCTGCAATACTAAAGCGTTTTGGTGTAACTCCTGTAGATAAAGTATTCTCTGAAAATTTGGGTATCCCATTTGAGAGCCTGCTGTTCTTGTCATCGATTCTTATCTTGTGGGCGACCCTACATTGGATATTTGCAATGCGCGATGACGCGCTATTTAGATTGCAGGAACGCAGTCAAATACTCAGAGATGCAGTTAGTGGTAAGAAAGTGAATGAGAACAAAATCTCGATGGGGTTTGCCACCCCTTTTCTGATGTGGATGCATCGCTGCATTGAGGCCTGTACATCGTATGCTAATGATCGCAATGCGACGCTCAGGTTGAGTTCATTTGCATTAGGTCCACGCTTGCACTGGAGCTCTCCTATGCTGCAGATGCTTGTTATCATCGTGATGTGTGGTCTGTCATTATTGTTGGTGAGCTTGTTGATTGCTAGCGACGGAAAAGAGCTGCTCTCGGTGATGTCGGTGTCTATGGGCGGACTAAGTTTAGTTATGTTGCCCTTCATCTTTTGTGGATTGTTGTTTTCGACGTTGTTTCAGACGAAGACAGAGCAAGGATTGATTTGCCTGGCACCTGGAAGTGGCGCGCAAGATAAGCGAGATAGAATCATGATGAATTATCTTTTACGACAGTTTTCTATTCTATTTATTTGTAGTGTTTTATTTGCTTTACTGATGGTACTTTGGATCTTGCAGAACGATAAAAATAGCGAAAAATCGATTGCGGGTATCGTGCTTTTGTTAAGCTGTTTTTTTCCTATGATCTTGGTATTGACTCGGCAGCATGCTCGCATGGCGAGTATTGCTGATCATCCTCTCTTGAAGTCTTTTGTCGTTTGCGCTTTGCTTTTTGTCGCGGGGCTAGTGATGCTCTTTTATATGCCGCTGAACTTAACGTTCGTCTACAGCACCTCGGTCTTATTGGTGACAGGAATGCTATTTGAACGCTATAGACGCCTGCAATTATCACGAGCCATTTTCCCTGTCGGGCGTGCCGTTTAGTTTTATTGGAATGATTTGGTGACGCTGGCGTGAGCTTGACCGAGGTCACAGTGTTTATAAAAACTCGGCAATCAATTTGACTAATTCTTCGCCATAGCTTTCTAATTTTTTTGCGCCGACACCGGTAACACCGCGCAGGTCGTCAAGCGAACGTGGCTTGGCTTTGGCAATTTCGCGTAAGGTGCTGTCGTGAAAAATAATGAAAGCGGCGGTGTTGTGCGCTTTGGCCGTTTCAACCCGCCACCAGCGCAAGCGTTCGAAGATCGCTTGCTCACTGTCGGATAAATTCGCCTCAGAAAAATCTTTGGCGGATTGGCGTTTATGTTTGACCGCTTTTTCCGCTTTCTTATACTGGCGTAACTGGATTTTGGTTTCGCCACGTAATACAGCACGTGATTCTTCAGTTAGTTTTAGCGAACTGTAGTTTTCATAGTCAACGGCGACCAGACCGAGCGCGATCATTTGACGCAACAGCGCGCGCCATTCAGCTTCGCTTTTATCTGAACCGATTCCATAAGTGGAAAGCTGGTCATGACGCCATTGTTTTACACGTTCGGTATCGATGCCACGTATTACGTCGATGACATGTCCTGCGGCGAAGCGTTGATCGACACGATAGATCGTTGAAAGAATTTTTTGTGCCGCGACCGTCCCGTCAAATGAGCTAGGGGGTAATAGGCACGTATCGCAATTGCCGCAAGGCTGAGATGCCTGACCAAAGTAATCGAGGATATGGACACGACGGCAGTTCAGCGTTTCGCATAAGCCCAGCATGGCATCTAATTTGACACCTTGTACACGTTTGAAAGTTTCGTTCGCTTCGGATTCGTCTATCATCCGACGTTGCTGCACCACGTCTTGCAAGCCGTATGCCATCCAGGCATTCGCACTAGCGCCATCGCGCCCGGCGCGTCCGGTTTCTTGGTAATAACCTTCTATACTTTTAGGCAAATCTAAGTGGGCAACGAAGCGTACATCGGGTTTGTCTATGCCCATGCCAAAGGCGATGGTGGCAGTCATGACGATGCCATCTTCACGTAGAAAACGCGCTTGATTACGATAGCGATCAGATTGCTCCATACCGGCATGATAGGGCAGTGCAGTAATTCCATTTTCATTCAGGAATTCAGCTGTTTCTTCCACTTTTTTGCGAGACAGGCAGTACACGATGCCAGCGTCACCGCTGTGTTGTGCGTTGATGAAATCAAGTAGTTGTTTGCGCCCATTCGCTTTCTCTACAATTTGATAGCGGATGTTAGGCCGGTCAAATGAAGAGACAAACTGCATCGCATTTTCTAACTGCAGGCGATGAATAATTTCATCGCGCGTTTGCTGATCTGCTGTCGCAGTTAGGGCAATTCTCGGCACATCGGGGAAGCGTTCGTGCAGTATCGATAGCTTGATGTATTCGGGACGGAAATCATGCCCCCATTGCGATACGCAGTGAGCCTCGTCAATCGCAAACAGTGCCAGTGGCGTGACGCTTAATAATTCTAAACAACGTTGCGTCATTAGTCGTTCTGGCGCGATGTACACCATGTCGATTTCGCCTTCGCGCATCATGCGCTCTATACGCATGGCTTCTTCAAAACTCTGAGTCGAGTTGAGAAAAGCGGCACGGACGCCGACTTCGGCGAGCGCATCGACCTGATCTTGCATCAAAGCGATTAAGGGTGAAACAACGACACCCACGCCATGCCGTATCAACGCTGGAATTTGGTAACAAAGCGATTTACCACCGCCTGTTGGCATTAAGACTAAAGCATCGCCTCCGTTGACCACATGATCAACGATTTGCCCTTGTTGCGAGCGAAAAGCGGGGTAGCCAAAAACCGTCTGCAGTAGGTGCAGGGCCTGATCTTGTTCTGGCGTAGTAGCTTGCTGGATCACTATCTTGAACCTATTCTGCCCAATGAATTACGCCGGTATAGGCAGTAATTAAGATCATGCAACCAAAGGCGATGCGATACCAGGCAAAGGCATTGAAATTATGCGTGCTGATATAGCGCAGCAACCAACGTACGCAAAAGAAGGCTGAGATAAATGCCGCAACCGTCCCTAGACCAAACATGGGGATATCTGCGCTGGAAAGTTCATTGCGTGCTTTGTATAAAGAATAGACTGTCGCGCCCAATAGAGTTGGAATCGCTAGGAAGAAAGAAAATTCAGTAGCCGCTTTACGTGACATGCCAAACCACATACCACCGATAATGGAAGCGCCAGAACGGCTGGTGCCTGGGATCAAAGCAAACGCTTGTGCTAGACCAATTTTTAATGCGTCGCTAACAAGCATATCATCGACGGTTTCTATTCTTGGTGCATGCTGAGCGCTACTCTGCTGGTGTCGGCGTTCTGTCCACAAGATAATGATGCCACCTAAAATGAATGCGAGAGCGACTGGCTCTGGCTTAAATAGGTAGGCTTTGATTTGTTTGCTAAATAAAAAGCCGAGAATGGCAGCAGGTAAGAAAGCGACAAGCACATTGAGTGCAAAGCTTTGCGCTTTACGATCATGACCAAGACCTTTGACGACACTAATAATACGTTGACGATACTCCCAGCAGACCGCAAAGATTGCTCCTGCCTGAATCACAATTTCAAAAACTTTGACTTTTTCACCAGTGAAGTTCAACAAGCTACCCGCTAGTATTAAATGTCCTGTGGAGGAAATAGGCAAAAATTCAGTAAGACCTTCAACGATCCCCATGATGATAATTTTGACTGCGAGTAGTAAGTCCATAACGCCCTGAATATTTGAAAATTGGAAAATCTCCGAAGGGACGAAGCTTATCATGGCAGGCACAGCCACAACCTAAAATCGTCCAGAAAATGCGTGATTGGTCGTACTTGCGGCGCTTAGATTGTTGATGCCTTTTTTAAATTATCAGGCGCGGTAGATTGTTCCAATTCCTTTAGCCAGAGCAATGCATGAACGCGTGTATCTCCACACATTTCTTGAGATGCTTGCAATCCTGAGCAGCAGGCGGGGCGTTCTGGTTCGCCAAAAATGGCGCAGCGCAGGTCATCCATTAATTGAATGCAAGGAACTCCTGCAGGCTTGCCTTCAGGCATGCCAGGTATAGCGCTGGTGATGGACGGTTCAATGCAGCAAGCAGCACAATGTGGGCGACATTCTTTATTTTTCATCAGCGTATTGTAAACCCGCTAAGCTAGGTTCAGGTGCGCAATGCTCAATTCTCAATTCCTATGTAAGCACCACTAACCACTATTAAGTCAACTTTAAAAAAATGAAACCAAATTCTTTATGATTGGCGTAAAGAACAGACTTTTCTGATGTGCTACGCTAGACTTATCTTGACCAAAGTGAGCATACAGCTTACATTGCTGACTCTAGAGTAAGTTAATTTTATGGTGTGTTTTTGATATGATGTCTTGCCCTTTTAAGCCGCGCTGGGAGCGACGTAAAGATGCTCGTCCGCAGGAATTGTTAAATGCGGCACTTGACCACTTTGTGGCGCGAGGATTTGCGGCTACCCGTTTAGATGATGTCGCCAAGTCGGCTGGTGTTTCGAAGGGTACTTTGTATCTGTATTTTTGCAGCAAAGAAGAATTATTTAAAGCGGTGGTGCGAGAGTCTATCGTACCGCTAATCGGTGAAGCTGAAGAGGTGATTGAACAGTTTACTGGCACCAGTGAGGACTTATTTCGTAATTTGATGCGAACCTGGTGGGATAACGTGGGTGCGTCAAAACTGTCAGGGCTTCCTAAGTTGATGATGGCTGAGGCCGGAAATTTCCCAGAACTCGCTCTGTTTTATCAAGAAGAAGTCGTGGATCGAGGTGAAAATTTGGTTGCTAATGTGTTGCGACGCGGTATTGCACGCGGTGAAGTACGTCAACTAGATTTGGAGATAGCACCAAGGATGATCACAGCTCCGATGATTATGATGATGATGTGGAAGCATTCCAGTGGCGTTTGCAAAGTCGATGAAAGCAAACTACCTGCGTATCTGGAGTATTACATTGACATGGCCTTGCGCAGTATTTTGCTTGAAAAGCCGCTGGCTTGATCGATAAGTTTTGACGGATGAAATGTTTTGTCTCCGTTTTGAGTAGGTTTTTCTCAACTATTGTGTGCTTATAAGGAAATAACTGATTTAAGTACGCAGTTTTTAGCAAATATTGATGTAAAAGCTTCTTTTCATTGCGTGCTTTGATAAAATGCAGTTTCTTTTTTAGGGTTCACCTGAGTAATTTTCTTGTGGTAGTAAATATGCAAGGGAGTTGAAAAAACTTATTGTGACCTTTGACAACTAATGCAAGTGAGTAAATTGACCATGAACATCGAACAAGCCCGTTTTAATATGATTGAGCAACAAATCCGCCCGACCAATGTGAGTTCGCCAGCGGTGTTGGAATTGCTCAGTATTGTAAAGCGTGAAGACTTCTTTCCTGATGCACAAAAAAGTTTGGCATTCTTTGATACTGGTTTGCCGTTGTTTCCTGGCTTCGTTTCGTTGACACCTAAGTTAGAAGCACGCATTGTTCAAGAAGTGGCAGCGAAAAAGACTGATTCCGTGTTGGTGATTGGTGCCGATTCAGGCTATCTGGCTGCCATGCTCGCTTATCAAGCACGTCATGTTACGGTAATGGAAGCCGTGTCTGAAATTCGTGAGCTGGCACAAAATAATATGACAAAAAATGGGGTTCGTAATGTCGATGTACAGTGGGGCGACGCAATGCAGGCAGATACTTTTGCCTCGTTTGATGTGATCGTCGTAACTGGGTCGCTAGAATCCGTGCCGCAATCTTTGCAAGAGCAACTTAATGTCGCAGGTCGTTTATTTGTCGTTGTTGGTAATGAACCAGTGATGACCGCGCAATTAATCACACGCGAGTCGGATTTATTCTTTAACACGGCAAAGTTATTCGAAACTTCGATTCCGCGCCTGTCCCAGGTCGCGCCAGCATCGACATTTAGTTTGTAATTTCTTTGTATTAAATCTGTTGTTTCGGTAGAAAAAATACTTATGCAAAATATTACTGCACCCGAGTTAGCACAATGGTTAGCCGATTCCTCAAAAAAAGCGCCATTTTTACTTGATGTTCGGGAACCTTGGGAGTATGAAACTTGTCATATCCCAGAGTCGCAGCTCATACCTATGCATACAGTGCCGTTGAAGTTTGAGGAGTTAGATCGTGAAACCACGATTGTTTGTATTTGTCATCATGGTGGTCGCAGTATGCAAGCAGCACATTTCCTTGAGAGAAATGGCTTTGATCAAGTTGTTAATTTGACCGGTGGAGTACATGCGTGGGCATTGCAGGTTGATACCTCAATGGCTACATATTAGGGCAGTCTTTAGTGGTGCTACTGACGCCTGCATTTGATTTATTGACCTCATTTGTCGCTATCTGCGTGTAGGCAGATCATCAATTGAAGTGATACTAATTTTTTTTCGGAGCATTTTATGCGTAAATCTATTATCGCTAGTGTTATCGCGACCGCGTTTCTTTCCTTTAATGCCGGCGCCAGCGATTTGCTGCAAATCTACAAAGAAGCATTAGTGAATGATGCTCAGTTCAGCGCAGCTCGCGCTTCAAACGTGGCAGGACAAGAACGTTCAATACAAGGTCGTTCAGCCTTGTTGCCACGTGTTGGTTTAACCGGCGGCGTCAACAAGACTCGTTCAGAGTTCGATCCTGATGTCGGTACGACAGTGAAAAGCACGAGCAATGGTAATTCTATGACTTTGTCTTTGAGTCAGCCTTTATTCAATCTCGGCGCATGGGAAAACTATGAGCAGTCAAAACTGTCTGTAATCGCTAGTGATATCCAATTTGCGAGTGCCGGGCAAGATTTGATGCTGCGCGTTAGCCAGGCCTACTTTGATGTCTTGGCAGCAGAAAATACTTTAAAAACTTTGCAAGCGCAAAAGGTCGCGGTTGCCGAACAATTAGCTTCTGCAAAACGTAATTTTGAAGTCGGCACACAAACGATTACTGATACGCACGAAGCACAATCACAATATGATTTGATTACCGCACAAGAATTAGCGGGTCAAGGTGATCTGGATGTGAAACGTGCAGCATTGCGCCAAATTATTGGTAAAGATGCAGGTGACCTGGCAAAATTAAAAGATGGCGTGCAATTGACTTCCCCAGTACCAGCTCAAATCAATGACTGGGTTAATAGCGCTGAGAAACAAAATTTCGCTGTCACTTCTTCCCAAGTCGGTTTAGAAGTCGCACAGCGTGAAATCAAAAAGAGCCGCTCAGGTCATTTGCCAACGATAGATTTATCTGCCAGCACAGGACGTAGTACTGCAAGCTTAGGTGGCGCGACATCATCCGGGATATCGAAACCAACTAGCATCGGTGTCTCGGTCAATATCCCTATCTTCGCTGGCTTTGGTACTGACAGTAAAGTGCGTGAATCCATTGCTTTAGAAGATAAAGCACGTAACGATCTGGAAACTGCACGCCGTAACGCAGCTCAGGCTGCGCGTCAATCTTACATTGGCGTCGTTAGTGGTCTGGCGCAGATCAAAGCATTTGAAGCTGCGGAAATCTCTAGTCAATCTGCTTTGGATTCGACGAAACTTGGCTACCAAGTTGGTGTACGTATCAATATCGACGTTTTGAATGCACAGCAAAAACTGTCTAACACACGTCAAAGCTTAGCCAAAGCGCGCTATGACTCGATCATGAGTGGCTTGCGTTTGAAAGCAGCTGCAGGTTCTTTGAAAGAAGCTGATCTGGCAGAAGTAAATGCACTGTTGACAAAATAAGCCTATTCGGTTTGAGCTCAATAAAAAACCCGCTTGATGCGGGTTTTTTATTGTTCGTATGTTTGATTAGCCGCAAGCCCCCACATATCCGCAAGAAACACAGCGCGAACAACCGTCGATTTTTTGCAAAGCATAAGCACCGCAATCAGGGCATTTTTTTCCTGTGGCTGTGTAGGTCATAGGCGCTGATTCGGGGTCATAAGCCAAATCGTCCATGCCGTAGGCGAGCTGTTTGTTTTTGAATTTTTCTGCGAGAACGACGATTGGTACTTGATTACCACCGGCGTCTAAGAAACCACGCTTCATGAGAATGCGCTGCAGAGAATAGCCAATTGCCGCGACTTCGGATTCGTGAAAGAGGGGCGCTTGTGAACCGTCGTCTTTGGTGATCATGCCGCAACGGACTGTGCCTTTGTCCCAAACCACTTCGCGCATGTCAGCAAGGGCTTTTGCGATAGAGCCGCCTGAGCGTGCTGCCATTGAAAGTAAACGCATACTGGCGGATATCCATTGCTGGCCATCGTTCTTTTGACCGGCTGGCATGAAGAATTCAAAGGGACGTTCTATGGTTGCTAACTCGCCGCCGACCATGCCTTGGATGTGAATGAAACTGACTGTCAGATAGACGGTTTTTTTGCCTTCATAGGTCATGTACTGAACTTTGGATGTCACTGACTCGAGATCCCCAAATGGGCGTCCATCAAATTGTTTGCGCAGCAAATCGTCATCTGGCACTGCTTTGACAGCGGGCGCTGCGGTTTCTGTGCTAACAGATAACACGCTACCAAGAATATTGTTAGGACGATAGGTAGCGAGGCCTTTTAGTCCTGCGCGCCATGCATCCATATACAGATTTTGGAAATCCGCATACGGATAATCTGCCGGTACGTTGACGGTCTTGGAAATGGCAGAATCGACATAAGGCTGTACCGCTTGCAGCATGAGCATATGGTCATTCGCTGACATGTTTAAGGCCGTGACAAAAGCGGGCGGTAGTTTACTATCGTCCGATACGTCATTACCCAAATGACGATACAAACGCCAGGCATGATCCGCAACTTCATAAATTTTACTATCACCCACCGCCATGCGTTTTTTGCGGTTATAAACCCAGGAAAACGCGGGTTCGATACCATTCGAGGCATTGTCGGCAAAGGCTAAAGTAATCGTGCCAGTCGGTGCGATTGAGAGTAAGTGCGAGTTACGCAAACCGTGCTGAGCGATTTGTTGACGCAAATTGTCCGGCAGACGTTTTGCAAACGCGCCTTGCAAATATTGTTCACTATCGAATAATGGAAATGCGCCTTTTTCTTTCGCGAGTTCGACTGAAGTTTGATACGAGGTATCACGCATCGCTTCAGCAACTCGGGTTGCAAATGCGCGTCCCTCAGCCGAATCGTAACGTAAGCCCAGCATGACCATTACACTGCCTAAACCCAAAAAACCTAGGCCGACCCGACGTTTTGACATGGCTTCATCTTGCTGTTGTTGCAGGGGCCATGCGGTGGCATCTAGCACGTTGTCCAGCATTCGGGTCGCGACGCTAACAACTGCTTGAAATGCGTCGAAGTCGAAACTGGCTTGTTCAGTAAATGCAGACTTAGCAAAGCGCGTTAAATTGATGGAACCGAGACAGCAACAACCGTAATCGGGTAATGGTTGTTCACCACAAGGATTCGTGGCCTCGATCGTTTCGCAATAATGCAAATTGTTTTCTGCATTGATACGAGATAAAAACAAGATGCCAGGTTCAGCGTGGTCGTACGTGGATTTCATGACTTCATCCCACAGATCGCGCGCTTTCACAGTCTGGTATACCCATAGCCCTTGCTCATTTTGATAAGCGCCGTTTTGCTTCTTGTCGTCACTTGGCTCGGCTTTGTGACTTAGTAGAAAATCGCCATCACTGGCAACTGCGTTCATAAACGCATCAGTCACACCGATTGAAATATTGAAGTTGGTGAGGCCACCTTGGTCTTTGGCATGAATGAATTCTAAAATATCAGGGTGATCACAGCGTAATACGCCCATTTGCGCCCCGCGTCTAGCGCCAGCCGACTCTACAGTCGAGCATGAGGCATTGAATACTTGCATAAACGAGACGGGGCCAGAAGCGCGTGATCGTGTGCCTCTGACCAAAGCATCTTTGGGACGTATGGTGGAAAAATCGTAACCGACACCGCCGCCGCGACGCATAGTTTCTGCCGCATCCGACAGTGCGGTGTAGATACCCGGTTTACCATCGGTGGTGCTGGAGACTGAGTCGCCGACGGGTTGTACAAAACAGTTGATCAAAGTGGCGTGCAAATCCATACCAGCGGCGGAATTAATCCTCCCCGCCGGCACGAAGCCATTTTTTTGCGCCCACAAGAATTTTTCTTCATAGTAGGCTTGGAAGTCTGGTGCTTCTACACTGGATAGGGCTTTTGCGACACGCGCTTGCACGTCGTGGATGGTCGCTTCTTCGCCTTTGGCGTATTTTTCCAAAAGGACATCTAGGGAAATTTCTTGTGGTGACATATCAGTCAATCCTAGGATTTTTTCGTTAGCGTTCATGCTTGTATTTTCGTGGGGGGAGGTCAGAGGGTGATGCTTTGCAGCAGAAATTAACACCCCCATTATAGACCTCTACACAGCTTTTTCCTTGACTCCTCTCAATTAGAAATTAGTACCTTTTAGGTAACTTTTCCTACTTGGACTTATTCTTTTGCGTACTTAAGTCGAGGAAAGGGTGTGGATTGCCAGTATTTTTTAAGAAACGACAAAAAATGGCTGAAATCTTGATCTAAGTTAAGCCTAGATTTTCCATTAGGCGCACCTTCAGTGCAATTTGTAGGATGAAGATGCAGTTTTGAGCCATTGTTGCGGTTCTTCCTTGTTTTTGATTGTCCTTAGCACGCTATTGACGCCTCATTTTCATCAAAACTGCCTCAAAAAGTGCATCGGTCAGCATCACAAATCCCCGTGGAAAATCTGGGTTAAAGAATTCGACCCGATCGACCTGAGCGACCCGATCAGCAAGCCGACTTTGATTTACATAAGAATGATTCTCGTTTATAGTTTTGTCTTGAAACAAGTTTTCTAATTGACCGCGACCCAGACTAGCAATATGAACTCCATAAATATCGATATGGCAACTCCTGCGAAATTCACCAAGCCTGCATCGGCAACGCCGCTGCAATCGCCATCGCTGAGGATTTCGTCTGACATGAAAAAGCTAGCAGATATTGCGATAGGCGAAAAATGCTTGGTGCATCAATTGGTCGCGCCGTCTGGAATGCCAGAATGGCTGACGCAATTGGAAGACATCGGCTTTATTGCAGGGGAGCCAGTCACCCTGATGGCGCGAGGTGCGTTTGGCGGTGATCCTTTGGTGGTTCGGATCGGTCTTTCTACTTTTGCTTTACGTAAAGCCGAAGCGGCTTGCGTGTTGGTTGAAGTTATGGTGGACGCTTCGATTGATAAGGTTGCTGCATGAAACAAGTGAAGTCTGCGGTCGTACATTTCCATGCCAGCGGTCCCTTAGTTGCCTTGGTTGGCAATCCAAATTGCGGTAAAACAGCTTTATTTAATCTACTTACCGATAGCAAACAAAAAGTCGCCAACTACGCTGGCGTGACGGTAGAGCGCAAAGAAGGGCGTTTTCATACTGCCGCGGGCAAAACTTTGCGCGTGCTGGATTTGCCAGGTACATACAGTTTACATCCCCGTTCCCCGGATGAACGCGTTACGCACGATGTCTTGTACGGTAATGCAGTTGGCGAAAAGCGTCCTGACTATGTGGTGTGCGTGGTGGATGCAACCAATTTGCGGCGCGGTTTGCGCTTGGTCATTGCAGTGCAGCGCCTTGGTATTCCGTGCATGGTTGCACTAAATATGACGGATATGGCGGAGCAGCGCGGCTTGCAAATTGATGAACAGGCTTTGGCGCGCGAGTTGGGTATTCCTGTAGTACGCACGATTGGCATCAAGCAAGGCGGCGATACTGCCTTGAAAGCCATGTTGGATGATATTCAAAGTTTAAATCAAACATCCGATAGTCATGCACAGCTTGTTGAGAGCGATCCAGCGATTCAATCGCACACCGATCTCGATCACGAACGGGTACGTCAGATTTTGGCGAAACTGGGTTTGGATGAAATAGTCCCTCATAACGCCAGCGATAAGATTGATCGTGTCGTGCTGCATCCTGTGTTGGGGCCGATATTATTAGCCGTAATCTTGTTTTTGGTATTCCAAGCCGTATTCGCTTGGGCAACCGTGCCGATGGATTTGATCAAAGAGGGCACTGAATGGCTGGGCGCAAGCGTTTCTACTTTACTGCCTGAGGGCTGGGTGCAAAGTTTGATCGTCAACGGCATCATTGCGGGTGCTGGTGGTGTGATCGTATTCTTGCCACAAATTCTGATTTTGTTCTTCTTCATCTTGGTATTAGAAGAGTCGGGCTACTTGCCACGAGCTGCCTTCTTGCTGGATCGTCTGATGGGTGGCGTTGGCTTGTCGGGACGTTCTTTTATCCCTTTGTTATCCAGCTTTGCTTGTGCGATTCCAGGCATTATGGCCGCACGTACCATTGCTAATCCGCGTGATCGTATGGTGACCATCATGATTGCGCCTTTGATGACTTGTTCCGCACGTTTGCCGGTGTACGCCTTATTGATCGGTGCCTTCATTCCGCGGCGCGATGTTTGGGGTGTTTTTGAATTGCAAGGATTGGTTTTATTTGCCTTATATGGCGCGGGCATTATCGGTGCATTGGGTGTTGCTTGGGTTTTGAAACGCTTTACGGCGCAAAGCCAGATCCGCACTCTGATGATGGAATTGCCGAGTTATCACTTACCGACGATTCGTAATGTGTTGATCGGTTTGAAACAGCGTGTGGTGATTTTTATGAGTCGCGTCGGCGGCATCATTTTGATGTTGACGATCGCCTTATGGTTTCTGGCCAGCTACCCTGGCGCGCCTGCTGGCGCAACTGGAATGCCGATTGAATATAGTTTTGCTGGTTACATCGGGAAAGCGCTGGCAGTCGTGTTTGAGCCTATCGGTTTTAACTGGCAAATCAGTATCGCTTTGGTGCCTGGCATGGCGGCACGCGAAGTGGCAGTTAGTTCCTTAGGGACTGTGTATGCCTTGGCAGCAGCAGGTAGTGATACGGCAGAAGCACTGGCACCTCTGATCGCACAACAATGGAGTATTGCAACGGCTTTGTCACTATTGGCGTGGTATGTTTTTGCGCCGCAATGTTTATCGACTCTGGCAACCGTCAAGCGCGAAACAGGTGGTTGGAAAATGCCGATGATCATGATGAGTTATTTATTTGCACTCGCTTATCTGGCATCATTCATCACTTACCGAATAGCACTTGCTTGTGGTTTGGGCTAACTCAAATAAGCGCGCGATAAATCTAAACCAGCTGGGCTAGGTTTTCTAAAAAAATAAAAAAGCCATCCAAAAGAAATTGGATGGCTTTTTATTTTTAAATCTTGGTGGAGTCGGCGGGAATCGAACCCGCGTCCAAGAGCACTCTACAGACAGTTCTACATACTTAGTGCTGTTATTTAATTTAATTCTGACGACGCGAACGCACACGCTGCGGCAAAACGAGTTACCTATTATTTAGTTCCAAGCTAAGTAACCCAACTTGAAACGATTCCCTATAAATGACTCTAAGCTGTTACCAGCCCGCCCTAGGGAAGAAGCGGTTAAGAGTTAGCGAGCGATTAAGCTGCTAATGCGTACGAGTTATCGTTTGCAGTTATATATTTCAGATTGTATTTACGAGGTAGTCTGGCCTCGGTATGCCCTGCGCTGCTTTGTAACCCCTGTCGAAACCAGGTCGACCCCAAAGCGGTACTAAGTATACTCCATATGAGGCAAGCGCTCCAAGTTTCAAGCTCCAATTCGCTATATAAATTCAAAGCGGTAGTTTATGCTGCTTGCGTTTGCAATATCTTGCCACGAACCAATTCTAACAATTCTAAGGGGGAGTCGAGTATCGCATCGGCCTTCCAGTGGGTTGGTTCTGTCGCGCCACAATAGCCCCAAGCTGCAGCGACACTCGTCATGCCAGCGGCTTGTGCTGCTTGGATATCACGCAAATCATCGCCAACATACCAACATTCAGAAGGAGGTACTTTAATTCTACGTGCCGCTTCGAAAAGTGGCTCTGGATGCGGTTTTGCATGGGGAGTGGTATCACCGGATATAAGGCATGCAGCATTGATCAGTTCGATTTGTGGAATCAGAGGGCTGGTAAAACGTTCTGCTTTATTGGTAATAATGCCCCATGTCACGTTTAATTGCTCTAGTCCACTGAGTAACTCTTTGACGCCCGAAAATAGCTGACTATGCACGGCAATCGCGGCTTCATAATTTGCCAAAAACTCTAAACGCATTGCTTCGTAATCTGGATGCTCAGGCGCGATTTGAAATCCGGCACCGATCAAGCCGCGCGCTCCTGCAGAGGCAAATGGGCGTAAGCTAAGATAGGGGGCAGCGTCTAAGCCGCGATTGGTGCGCATTAAATTGACGGCTGCTGCCAAATCGGGCGCGGTGTCGGCAAGTGTGCCATCTAAGTCGAATAGGACTGCTTTTGGTGTAATCATAATGGGCGAGTGCAGGCGACTAAGTAATTGACGCTCGTGTCTTGATTGAGTGAATAAATTTTCGTTAAAGGGTTGTAGCTCATGCCTTTCATCGTGTCGACGATGAGTCCAGCATTGCGGATGTCTTGGGTTAGTTCGGCAGGTGTGATGAATTTTTCATAATCATGCGTTCCCTTGGGTAGCATTTGTAGTAAGTATTCGGCACCAATGATGGCGAACAGATAGGCTTTGGGATTGCGGTTAATGGTAGAGAAAAATACCTTTCCACCTGGCTTAACTAATTTTGTGCAAGCGCGGATCACGGATGCTGGATTAGGTACATGTTCCAGCATTTCCATGCAGGTCACAACATCGTATTGTCCTGCTTCACGCTCTGCCATGTCTTCGGCTGCGATTTTTTCGTAGCGAACTTGTACGCCGGATTCTAAACTATGTAAGTCTGCCACCTTCAATGCTTTGTCCGACAAGTCGATTCCAGTTACTTCGGCTTTTTTCTTCGCCATGGATTCTGCCAAGATTCCGCCGCCACAGCCGATATCAATGACTTTTTTGCCTGCTAAAGGCGCTAAATTATTGATCCACTCTAGTCGTAAGGGATTAATCTCGTGCAATGGTTTAAATTCTGAGCTGGGATCCCACCAGCGATGAGCCAAATCGCTAAATTTTTGAATTTCAGACGGATCGACGTTGGTGCTTGCATTATCGGGAGCGATTGTAGACATGAGGATTCTTGGCAGAGTTGAAAATAAACACGAGTGAGCGATAAGTGTACGCGTATCAATTCACTCATCAATTTTGAATAAAGTGGCGTCATTCTAAAGCAAATAAGGATGAAAATTATTTTCACCAGTGTCGCCAGTGAAAGAAACTGGAACTTTCTTGAGCGGCCATAAAAAAACCCGCCGAAGCGGGTTTTTGTCTAAGTAAATTTGAAATTACTTAGTGATCGTGCGTGTACCAACTACTTCGATTTCAACGCGACGGTTTTTAGCGCGGCCATCTTTAGTTTTGTTATCTGCAACTGGTTGTTTTTCGCCTTTACCTTCGGAGAAAACACGCTTTGCATCGATACCACGGCTGATGATGTAGGCCTTCACTGCGTCAGAGCGGCGGATAGACAATTTTTGATTGTATTCGTCTGTACCAACAGAATCCGTGTGACCAACAGCGACGATGACTTCCAAATTAACGTCTTTCAATTTAGATGCCATATCATCCAATTTGACTTTAGCTTCTGGTTTCAAGATCGCTTTGTCGAAGTCGAAGAACGCATCAGCTGCAAAAGTTACTTTTTCAGAAGTTGGAACTGGCGCTGCTGCTTTTACAGGCGCTGGTGGCGGTGGTGGTGGAGCAACTGGCGCTGGAGGCGCCACTGGTGCTTTCGGTGCTGGTGGAGCGAGTGGTAAATCGCAGCCCGCTACTGCATCTGCTGGGGTGTAATACCCTGTGCGCCAGCATAAACCGAATGGATCACGAACGATTACGCCACGTGCGTCTTGTACATAGGCGCTATGTGGTGTTTTTGCTTTGATGTCAGTGATAGTTTGAGCAGATGCCGAAAAAGTGGCAACGGCACTAGCTGCAATCGCGAGCTTGACTAAAAGTTTCATATTTTTTCCCTCGGTTGAGAATATACGCAGAAAACTGCGGTAAAAGATGCAAAAGTGCAAATGCAAAGAACATAAAGATAGAATTTTAACACGTGCTAGATGACATGACTATGACAAGCACGATGATGTAAAGATATTTTTCAATTGCCTTGTGCAATGCGGTGAATTGATTCTGCCATAAGTCGACTTCGAAACATCGAAATGAATTCGAGTGAAAACTCAGGAGTGGATGCTTTTGTCTTTTTTTGACAACATGATAAATATGTTTTTTGAAAGTTTCAGTCTTGTGGTGTTTTCTGTAAATAAACTGGAAGTTGTTGGCGGTCTATTTTGTAATTTAAAGGGCTTTTTTGCTGGCGGATTTAAGTGCTTGTATGTGTGTGTACAAAAACGGTGATAGAGCAGGGTAGCCGTGCTAAAATGAGCAGTTGAACACTAAATGCCGCTGCTGTTGCAATACACAAATAAATAAGTATGTCGCGACTTGGGCAGCGTGAATGTAGGTAGTTAAGAAATGCAGGTCTTCCGCCAGCCTAGTGCTGGCTTGTTATTTTAACCAAGCTTACTGCTGTATTTTTAAGCACATAATTAAGCACTTAGACAAGTCTGACCGCCAATGGATCAATTCGCAAAAGAAACACTCCCGATTTCCCTTGAAGAAGAAATGCGCAAGAGCTACCTCGATTACGCCATGAGCGTGATCGTAGGCCGTGCTTTGCCGGATGTGCGTGATGGTTTGAAACCCGTGCATAGACGCGTTTTGTTCGCGATGCATGAAATGAATAATGTCTACAACCGCCCATTCGTCAAATGTGCGCGCGTGGTCGGTGAAGTTATGGGTAAGTATCACCCGCATGGTGATGCTTCCATTTACGATACCTTGGTACGGATGGCGCAGGACTTCTCTTTGCGTTACACCCTCGTTGATGGTCAGGGTAACTTTGGCTCTGTCGATGGCGATAATGCCGCGGCGATGCGTTATACCGAGTGTCGCTTAGATAAAATCGCCAATGAAATTTTGGCTGATATCGACAAAGAAACTGTCGATTTCGTCCCTAACTACGACGGTAAAGAAAAAGAGCCGTCCGTTTTGCCAACCCGTATTCCGAATCTATTGATCAATGGATCTTCTGGCATTGCGGTTGGTATGGCAACCAATATCCCGCCACACAATATTACAGAAATCATCAACGGTGCTTTGCATGTCCTGCGCAATCCAGAATGCACGATTGATGAGTTGATCGAAATTATTCCAGCGCCAGATTTCCCAACGGCTGGTTTGATCTACGGTGTCTCTGGTGTACGTGACGGCTATCGTACTGGTCGTGGTCGCGTGGTGATGCGAGCTAAGACCCACTTCGAAGAATACGGCAAAGAAGGTCGCACAGCGATTATCGTTGATGAGTTGCCGTACCAAGTCAATAAGAAATCTTTGTTAGAGCGTATCGCGGAAAATGTACGCGATAAAAAACTCGAAGGCATTTCTGATATTCGCGACGAATCTGATAAGTCAGGTATGCGTGTTGTCATCGAATTGAAGCGCGGCGAAGTACCAGAAGTGGTGTTGAATAATTTGTACAAACAAACGCAATTGCAAGACACGTTTGGTATGAATATGGTCGCGTTGGTCAATGGGCAACCGAAGCTGTTGAACCTGAAGCAAATGCTGGAATGCTTCTTGTCGCATCGTCGTGAAGTTGTCACTCGCCGTACTGTATTTGAATTGCGTAAGGCACGTGACCGTGGTCATGTATTGGAAGGTCTGGCAGTTGCGCTGGCAAATATCGACGATTTCATCGCGATTATTAAAGCTGCGCCAACGCCACCGATCGCGAAGCAAGAATTGATGACGCGCGCTTGGGATAGCTCCATGGTGCGTGAAATGTTGACGCGTACTGCCGCCGATAATCCAGCTGGTATCGAAGCATTCCGCCCTGAGAGTTTGCCTAAGCATTACGGTATTCAAACTGATGGTTTGTACAAATTGTCTGACGATCAAGCGCAAGAAATCTTGCAAATGCGTCTGCAACGTTTGACTGGTCTGGAACAAGACAAGATCGTCAATGAATACAAAGACGTGATGGCTGAGATCGCAGATCTTTTGGATATTTTGTCTAAACCAGAACGTGTAACTGTCATCATTACTGATGAAATGACGGCCTGCATGAACGAATACGGCATCGGCAATAAAGATGCACGTCGTTCAGAGATCGTCTTGAATGCGACTGATCTCGAAACAGAAGATTTGATTACACCGGTTGATATGGTTGTGACCCTATCGCACACTGGTTATATGAAGTCGCAACCTTTGTCTGAATACCGAGCGCAAAAACGCGGTGGTCGCGGCAAGCAAGCCACAGCGACAAAAGATGATGATTGGATCGAACAATTGTTCGTCGCGAATACGCATGATTACATCTTGTGCTTCTCGAATCGCGGTCGTTTGTATTGGTTAAAGGTGTGGGAAGTACCACAAGGCTCACGCAATTCACGTGGCAAGCCGATTGTGAATATGTTCCCACTCCAAGAGGGTGAAAAAATTACGGTGATCTTGCCATTGTCAGGTGATAACCGTACTTTCCCTGAAGATCATTACATCTTCATGGCGACTAGCTTGGGTACGGTTAAGAAAACAGCATTAAATGATTTCAGCAATCCACGTAAGGCCGGCATTATCGCGGTGGATCTGGATGATGGCGATTTCCTGATCGGTGCAGCATTGACTGATGGTAAGCATGATGTGATGTTGTTCTCTGATTCTGGTAAAGCAGTCCGCTTTGACGAAAATGATGTTCGTCCTATGGGCCGTACTGCTCGTGGTGTACGCGGTATGAATCTGGAAGAAGGTCAACAGGTTATTGCTTTGTTGGTAGCAGAAAATGAACAGCAATCTGTCCTGACTGCAACAGAAAATGGTTTTGGTAAGCGTACACCGATCACTGAGTACACTCGTCATGGTCGCGGAACAAAAGGCATGATCGCGATTCAGACTTCTGAGCGTAATGGTAAAGTAGTTGCCGCAACACTGGTCGAGCCAACTGATGAAATTATGTTGATTACGACCGGTGGTGTTTTGATCCGTACTCGAGTTTCTGAAATTCGTGAAATGGGTCGCGCAACGCAAGGCGTGACTTTGATTGCGGTCGAAGATGGTACTAAGCTTTCTGGTTTGCAGCGTATCGTTGAAACGGATGCTGATCCAGAGATTGAAGACGCTGAAGTAAGTGGTGAAGCAAGTGGTGACGCAAGCGGTGATGCGGCTGTCGAAGAATAAACGTAGGGTGGGCACGATTTTTGTGCCCACGCGTCCGTTAAACGCCAGACATTTTAGGTAAATATTTCTCGAAGATTTTTTAATCGTAACGCGTGGGCACAAAGATCGTGCCCACCCTACGTTTTAATGCAACGATTCAAAGACCATGAACACGATCTACAATTTCTCAGCCGGCCCAGCCGTCTTGCCTAAAGAAGTCCTGCAACAAGCCGCGAGTGAGATGTTGGATTGGCATGGTAGTGGCATGTCGGTGATGGAAATGAGTCACCGTGGCCCTGAGTTCATGTCCATCTTGGCACAAGCGCAGGCTGATTTGCGTGAATTGTTGAACGTTCCTGTCAACTACAAAATCTTATTTTTGCAAGGTGGTGGTTTGGGTGAGAATGCCATCGTTCCTTTAAATTTGGTCGGGCGCAAAACCCAGCCTGCTACAGTAGATTTTATCCACACGGGTTCGTGGAGCGGTAAATCGATCAAAGAAGCGAATAAATATGCGAACGTGAACGTCGCCGCTTCCAGCGAAAGCACAGGCTTCGATGGGGTACCCGACCCTGCGACTTGGAATTTAACCAAAGACGCCGCTTACGTGCACCTCTGCACAAATGAAACCATCGATGGTGTCGAATACCATTTTGTTCCAGATGTAGTGCAGCAAACCAATGGCGTACCACTGGTTGCCGATATGTCGTCACACATTTTGTCGCGCGTTATCGATGTGTCGAAATATGGCGTGATATTCGGTGGCGCGCAGAAAAACATTGGCCCTGCAGGATTGACTCTGGTGATCGTGCGTGAAGATTTGCTCGGCTCGGCTTTACCAATTTGCCCTTCAGCATTTGACTGGAAAATCGTCGCAGATAACGACTCCATGTACAACACACCACCAACGTATTCCATCTATATCGCAGGCTTGGTCTTCCAATGGCTGAAACGCCAAGGCGGCGTCGCCGCGATGGAGCAAAAGAATATCGCCAAAGCGAATTTGCTGTACGACTATTTGGATAGTACCGATTTCTATGTCACCCGCGTTGTTAAGGAATTTCGCTCACGTATGAATGTGCCGTTTTATCTGAAAGATGAATCTTTGAATACAACCTTCTTGGCGGCGGCAAAAGAGCGTGGTCTATTACAATTAAAAGGTCATAAATCGGTAGGCGGTATGCGTGCCTCGATTTATAACGCAATGCCGATTGAAGGTGTGCAGGCATTGGTGGCTTTCATGCGGGATTTTGCGGTAAATAATACTAAATAAAATTGAGGCTGATGCAGTTCAAGTTGGTTTGTAGGGCGGGTGAAACCCGCGCCGTTAGGTAATTGAGCGCCTGAGCAACTCGGGTTTCGCCCGCCCTACGAGAACGCTCAATTTATGGCTATGACACTGACTCTTGCCTGCGGACGATGAGATATGTGTAGAAACGGATTTGAACAGGATATACAAAAAAAGCAATCAAAATCATCAGCCCTTTCTTCGCATGGTATCCACCATCACCTAGAAACCGTGGCGCTGATGAATCAAGTCAAAAGCTTGAAAAAGATTGAGTATATTATTTAAATTTTCGATGGCACTCGGTTTGCGATTGAATTCAAAAACGGTTTTTAGGTTTTCAAATGAACGACAATAAATTACTCCCTCTGAGGGAGAAAATCGACGCCATTGATGCGGCGATTTTGGAATTGCTGAATCAACGCGCTCATGTTGCGCAAGAAGTTGGTCACGTGAAAGCGGAAACCAACGCGCCTGTGTTTAGACCTGAGCGCGAAGCGCAAGTTTTACGCAATATGGCAGCGAAAAATACGGGCCCTCTGCTCAACGATGACATTCAATTGATTTTCCGCGAAGTGATGTCCGCGTGCCGTGCTTTGGAACGTCGCGTGGTAGTTGCATTTCTTGGGCCTGTTGGTACTTTTAGTGAACAGGCGGTCTACAAACAATTCGGCCATGCGATCGAAGCATTACCCTGTATTTCAATCGACGAAGTGTTTCGTGCGACCGAAGCGGGTACTGCAGATTTTGGTGTTGTTCCGATTGAAAATTCATCAGAAGGCGCGATCAATCGCACGCTAGATTTGCTCTTGCAAACTAGTCTCGCCATCAGCGGTGAAGTGGCGATTGCTGTTCAACATAGCTTGATGAGTAAATCCGGCACGATGGAAGGGGTGACACGTATTTGTGCGCATTCACAGGCTTTGGCGCAATGTCAGGCTTGGCTCAATCAACACTACCCGCATGTCGAACGCCAAGCAGTGGCATCGAATGCCGAAGCGGCACGCATGGCGTCCGCTGATTACAGTGTTGCTGCGATTGCTAGTGAAATCGCTGGACATCAATACAATCTCGGCATTGTCAGTGCGCATATTCAGGATGATCCGCATAATCGCACAAGGTTCGCGGTAGTCGGGCGTTTGAATACGACACCGAGCGGTAAAGATCAAACTTCTATCGTGCTCGCTACGCCGAATAAAGCTGGTGCGGTCTACAACTTGTTGGCACCTTTATCGAAGCACGGCGTCTCGATGACGCGTTTTGAATCGCGACCTGCGCGTACGGGCAACTGGGAGTATTACTTCTACGTAGATGTCGAAGGGCATGTGTTGGACGCTAAGGTGAAAGCTGCGATGGAAGAACTGAATCAGGATGCGGCTTTCTTCAAGATTTTGGGTTCGTACCCTTGTACTGTTTGATACAAGTATCGACGCGATTTCGTAGGGCGGGTTAGCGTGATACCCGCTGCGCTGAGCAGGAGTACGATGGACTGGCGGCGCGTGTTTCACCCGCCCTACAATTCGAGGCAAGGGTGTTTTTGAATTCTCTAGGCCTGAGGTGGTGTCATTCCCGCGAGGGCGGGAATCCAGTTGCGTCTGTTAGCAAAGTAAAAGATGCTGGGCCACCTGCCTACGCAGGAGTGACGATTTGAAAATAAATAAATTGGTTTTCGGATGAAAAATGACGATTCGCAAGCGCGTCCACTTTTTAATAAAATAGTCTTGATCGGCGTTGGCCTGATCGGCGGCTCCTTCGCTTTATCTTTGAAAAAGGCACAAGCGGTCGAGCATATTGTTGGTGTAGATCGACATCAGACCTCTTTGGAGACTGCAAAACGGCTTGGTATCATCGATAGTTTTACCGACGATATGGCGTCTGCCGCCGTCGGTGCAAATTTGATCGTGATCGCCACACCCGTTGCACAAACCGCCAAAATACTCAGCGCGATTTATCCGTATTTGCAAGCACACACGATCGTGACGGATGCCGGAAGTACGAAGGCTGATGTGGTATTGGCGGCGCGAAATTCTTTGGCAGAAAAGATCTCGCAGTTTGTACCAGCCCATCCGATTGCAGGGCGAGAGAAAAATGGTCCAGAAGCGGCGATTGATGATTTGTATGTCGGTAAAAAAACCGTTATTACACGCTTGCCAGAAAATGCCGATCAAGCGGTCGAGTTAGTGGCGCGAGCCTGGCGTTTATGTGGTGCGATTATTCATCATTTAAGCCCTAAAGAGCACGATCAAGTTTTCGCTTCGGTCAGTCATTTGCCTCATTTGTTGGCGTATGCGCTGGTGGACGACATTGCGGCTAAACCGCATGCGGATCGCTTGTTTCAATATGCTGCCAGCGGCTTTCGTGATTTCACTCGTATCGCAGGATCCTCACCAGAAATGTGGCGCGACATCAGTTTGGCGAATCGTGATGCGATTTTGGAGGAACTTGATTCCTATTGCCTTAAATTGACACAATTGCGGGCTAGTTTGGAAGCCAGTGACAGCTTTGCTTTAGAATCGATTTACAGCCGTGCACAAGAAGCTCGGTTGAATTGGATTACGGCAATCGAAGCAGCAGAGGCGCAGAACAAAGATGGTGGCGATTAATTGGTGCTAACCAGGGTGCTCAGTGCGCACCAAATTTTTGAGAGCGCGGTGCAAATGGGCGCGCCCAACCTAGAAAAAATCAGTAGTGAAATGATTGAGAAAAAGCATGAAAGAACATAGCAAACAATACCCACATCACCTCGATTTGCATCCGGTCATGAAAGTGCAAGGCACTGTGCGACTGCCAGGCTCAAAAAGTATATCGAATCGCATATTGCTGTTAGCCGCTTTATCTAAAGGCGCAACGCAGATTCACGATTTATTGGCATCGGACGACACCATGGTGATGTTGAATGCTTTGCAAAAACTTGGGGTGCATTGGACGCAAGAAGGTGACTCACACAATTACACTGTGATCGGCGCTAATGGTGTATTCCCGAATCATCATGCTGATTTGTTTATGGGCAATGCTGGTACAGCAATTCGTCCTTTGGTCGCGGCATTGGCAGTCTTAGGTGGCGACTATACAGTGCATGGCGTTGCGCGCATGCATGAGCGTCCTATCGGAGATTTGGTCGATGCTTTGAATGCCGTTGGTGCGCAGATTGATTACACTGGTAATCCAGGTTATCCACCATTGCATATCAAACGTGGCCATATTCATGCGCAAAAGATGCAAGTGAAGGGGAATGTTTCTAGTCAATTTTTAACCGCTTTATTGATGGCGTCGCCGCTAGCAGCACATCATAGTGATGTCGTGATCGAAGTGATCGGTGATTTGATTTCCAAGCCGTATATAGAAATTACTTTGAACTTGATGGCTCGTTTTGGCGTTGAAGTGGCGCGCGATGGTTGGCAACGATTTACGATTAAGGCCGGACAACATTATGTGTCGCCCGGTGTTATTTATGTAGAAGGTGATGCCTCATCAGCTTCTTATTTCTTAGCAGCAGGTGCGATTGCTGGTGGTCCAATTCGGGTTGAGGGTGTGGGTAAAAATAGCATACAAGGTGATGTCCGTTTTGCTGAAGCGTTAGAAAAGATGGGTGCTAAAATCACCATGGGTGATAATTGGATAGAAGCGGAAACGCAGGGTGCTTTGCAAGCCATTGATATGGATTTCAACCATATTCCTGATGCGGCAATGACCATCGCGATCGCCGCTTTGTATGCGAATGGCACCACCACTTTGCGCAATATTGAGAGCTGGCGCGTCAAAGAGACCGATCGAATTGTGGCAATGGCAACAGAATTGCGCAAACTTGGGGCAATCGTTGAGGAAGGTCAAGATTTTATGACCGTCACACCACCTGCCGAACTTGCGCCAGCGACCATAGATACTTATGATGATCACAGGATGGCGATGTGCTTTTCCTTGGCTACTTTGGACGGTGTCGCGAGGCGAGGTGCAGCGATGCGGATTAATGATCCTAAATGTGTTGCTAAGACTTTCCCTGACTTCTTCGAAGCCTTTGTTAAGATCAAACACGAGGACTTATTTTGAACGGTTCCACCAATTTTCCTGTTATTAGTATTGATGGCCCTACCGCGTCCGGCAAAGGTACGGTGGCTCATCGGGTTGCCAAACAATTGGGTTTTCACTACCTCGATTCCGGCGCACTGTATCGCTTGACTGCTTTGTCCGCAGTACGTCATGGGATAGATTTGTGGGAAGAGCAAGAAATAGCCGATTTGGCACGAGTCCTACCGTGTCGTTTTGAAAAGGGGCATGTTTTTCTTGCTGATGGCGATGTCACAGATGCCGTGAGAGAAGAAGCGATTGGCGTTGCTGCCTCTAAAATTGCGGTTTTACCATTGGTGCGCAAGGCGCTTGTCGAACTGCAAGTGTCATTTCGACAAGCACCTGGTTTGGTGGCCGATGGACGCGATATGGGAACAGTGATCTTTCCAGATGCGATTCAAAAGGTATTTTTGACAGCAAGTGTGGAGGCACGTGCAAATCGTCGCTATAAGCAATTGATTGAAAAGGGTTTTCCTGCTAATATGGAAGACTTGGTAAAAGATTTGACAGAACGTGATGCTCGCGACATGGCTCGCACAGAAGCGCCTCTCAAACCCGCACCAGATGCGTTCATACTCGATACGTCTCATATTACTGCGAATGAAGCAGTGCATCAGATACTCAGTCTCTACGCAATAGCAGTAAGGGGAACTCAATAAATCCAATTGTGGGGCGCATTGCGTTGTTGCTTGTCCTCGCAGTACTTTAGTACTGCTCCGGGAAGCGCCTAGCACTGCATCCCCAAAATTGAATTTCTAGAGCACCCTAGAAAAATTCGTAAATTTAGTTCGTCTGCTAAATTTGTTGATATTTCTTATTTAGTTCCCACTTTGTTTTTACTTCAATGCAAAATCAAAATGGGGTTGTTTAACCCAACCCGGTAAATAGACCTTTTGTCCTATTCCGGCTAACTCGTAAAAATTATGTCTACTGTATTCATGACTCAAGATTACGCAACTGGTGCTGATAGTTTTGCAGCACTGTTCGAAGAATCTTTATCCCGCCAAGATATGCGCTCTGGCGAAGTGATTTCTGCTGAAGTCGTTCGCATCGACCACAACTTCGTGATCGTTAATGCTGGCCTCAAATCAGAAGCCTTCATCCCTGTTGAAGAATTCAAAAACGACCAAGGTGAATTGGAAGTTAACATCGGTGATTTCGTATCCGTAGCGATCGAATCATTGGAAAACGGTTTCGGCGACACAATCTTGTCCCGCGACAAAGCAAAACGTTTGGCATCATGGCTCGCTCTTGAAAAAGCGCTTGAGTCTGGCGAAATGGTTATCGGTACTGTTAATGGTAAAGTTAAAGGTGGTTTGACTGTTCTCACGAACGGCATCCGCGCTTTCTTGCCAGGTTCTTTGGTTGATACACGCCCAGTTAAGGATACAACTCCTTACGAAGGCAAGACTATGGAATTCAAAGTTATCAAGCTCGACCGTAAGCGTAACAACGTTGTGTTGTCACGTCGTGCAGTTGTTGAAGCTTCTATGGGTGAAGAACGTCAGAAATTGATGGAAAACCTGAAAGAAGGCACAGTGGTTACTGGCTTGGTTAAAAACATCACTGACTACGGTGCGTTCGTTGATTTGGGCGGTATCGATGGCTTGTTGCACATCACAGATTTGGCATGGCGTCGTGTGCGTCACCCATCTGAAGTGCTTACAGTTGGTCAAGAAATCACTGCTAAGATCCTCAAGTTTGATCAAGAGAAAAACCGTGTGTCCCTGGGCGTTAAGCAATTGGGCGACGATCCTTGGACAGGTTTAGCACGTCGTTACCCAGCAAACACACGTTTGTTCGGTAAAGTAACGAACCTCACTGACTACGGTGCGTTCGTTGAAGTCGAGCAAGGTATCGAAGGTTTGGTCCACGTTTCAGAAATGGATTGGACAAACAAAAACGTTGCACCAAACAAAGTTGTTCAATTGGGCGACGAAGTTGAAGTTATGGTTCTGGAAATCGACGAAGAACGTCGTCGTATCAGCTTGGGCATGAAACAGTGCAAAGCAAATCCATGGGATGACTTCTCTTTGAACTTCAAAAAAGGCGATAAAGTTCGTGGCGCAATCAAGTCTATCACTGACTTCGGCGTGTTCATTGGCTTGACAGGCAATATCGATGGTTTGGTGCATTTGTCTGATTTGTCTTGGAACGAAACAGGCGAAGAAGCAGTTCGTCGCTTCAAGAAAGGTGACGAGTTGGAAGCCATCGTATTGGCGATCGACGTTGAGCGTGAGCGCGTTTCCTTGGGCGTTAAGCAATTGGAAGGCGATCCATTCAACAACTACTGCGCAATGAACGACAAAGGCGCATTGGTCACTGGTACAGTGAAATCGGTTGAAGCTAAAGGCGCAGTGATCCAATTGGCTGATGAAGTTGAAGGCTACTTGCGTGCTTCAGAAATCTCCCGCGACCGCGTGGAAGATGCTGGTACACACTTGAAAGTTGGCGATTCTGTTGAAGCTTTGGTATTGAACATCGACCGTAAAGCACGTGGTATCCAATTGTCTATCAAGGCAAAAGATAGTGCTGATACACAAGAAGCTATGCAAAAGATGTCAACAGCGGTTGACTCCAATGCAGCTTCTGGCACAACAAGCCTCGGTGCTTTGTTGAAAGCTAAGCTCGACAATAGTAAAAACTAAGCAACGACCTAGTCAGAGGCTTCATTTATGACCAAGTCAGAGCTGATTGCTCGTCTGGCCGAGCGATATCCACAACTGGTAGCAAAAGATGTGGATATCGCCGTCAAAACTATTTTGGACGCGATGTCCGATGCATTGGCTACTGGCCAGCGTATAGAAATTCGCGGCTTTGGTAGTTTCGCTTTAAATAGCCGTCCACCCCGAATTGGACGTAATCCTAAATCCGGTGACAAAGTGATGGTGCCTGAAAAACGGGTGCCGCATTTCAAGCCAGGTAAAGAATTGCGCGAACGGGTAGATGCGACTGTCGGTCAGCCCATACTGCATGATTAAAGTGTGATCAGGTGTGGAAAAAGTGAGTAATTTGCACTAAGAAAACAAAACGGCATAACGGATTTCCGATATGCCGTTTTTTTTCACGTACAATTTCATTTGTTGAGTCATTGTCTTGTGTATGTCGGTGAATCGGTATTGGTAACTAGACTGATTCCTGAACATGTACCACTTTGATTGCTATTCGTAACTTAGGCAACTTAGGTTAACTATGAAAATTATTTCTAAATTTATTTGGCTGCTGGTCTTTATTGCCTTTTTAGGTTTTGCCCTGAAGAACGATAAGATCGTGACACTTGAGTATTTCTGGGGCTACCAGCAATCGGCACCTTTGGTCATCTTGTTGCTATGTTTTTTTGTTGCTGGCGCCGTGTTTTGTCTACTTGCGATGGCACCGATGGTATTCCGTCATCGACGTGATATCTCGCGTCACAAAAAGACCATTGCAGAAATCGAAAAAGAGCGGCAACTTGAACAGGCAGCTGCAAATCAGGCGCCGACGCCTGACGCGATTCCTAACGTGATCCGTAATTCTTAAATCTTAATATTTAATTCTCCCACTGAGACCCGTCACTATGGAATTTGAAATCTGGTGGTTACTAGGTATTCCTCTCTTTTTTAGCCTTGGTTGGATAGCTGCGCGGGTCGATATCCGTCAATTGATCTCCGAGTCAAGCAGCCTGCCAAAAGGTTATTTTAAAGGCTTAAATTTCCTCCTAAATGATCAACCTGATAAAGCGATTGACGCCTTTATCGAAATCTTGAAACTTAATCCCGAGACAGTCGAATTACATTTTGCGCTCGGTAATCTATTTCGCCGTCGTGGTGAAACCGAGCGTGCAATTCGTGTCCATCAAAATTTATTGTCCCGCCCGGATTTGCCGATAGAACAGCAAACGCAAGCGATGTTTGAATTAGGGCAGGATTATCTGAAGGCGGGTTTATTAGATCGCGCTGAAGAAACCTTTAATCAATTGGTTGCAGGTCAATACGCCATTCCGGCACGCAAGGCTTTGCTGGAAATTTATCAACGCGAAAAGGAGTGGTTGCGGGCGATAGATGCCGCCCATGCTTTGCAAGAATCGGGTGCCGGTGGCAGGCAAAAAGAGATTGCCCAATTTTACTGTGAAATCGCGCAAGATGAATTGGTGCATACGCATCCGGAAGCCGCGATGGTGATGTTAGAAAAGGCGATCGCCACTGACCGTCATAATGTCCGTGCAGCGATTCTAACGGGCGATATTTACCTGGCTAAAGGAGATGTTGAACAAGCGGTATTGGCGTGGCGTAGAGTGGAGCAACAAAGCGTGCCGCATGTGGCTTTGGTGGCGCAACGCTTAATGGATGGCTATCGCAAATTAGAGCGACCGCACGAAGGGCTTAACTTGTTGAAATCGTATATGGCAGAAACGCCGTCTATCGATTTACTTGAAGTTGTTTTTAAAGCGACTTTAGAGCTAGAAACTGCGGCAGAGGCGAATCAATTAGTGAGTAATGAATTGCGTCGCACGCCGACCTTGTTGGGCTTGGATAAATTACTCGATGCTCGCATGATGGTCGCGCCACCGGAAGTGCTGCCAGAGCTCTCTATCGTTAAAAATTTGGTTAGTGGCTATGCGCAGAAGTTCACACGCTACCAATGCACCCATTGCGGCTTTAAAGCACGCCAATTCTATTGGCAATGTCCTGGTTGTAGTAAGTGGGAAACTTATCCACCGCGCCGGACCGAAGAATTGAATGTAATGAATTAGGAAATTCGAAATCCCTCAACGCCGATAAGCTGAGGCCCAGAGGAGCGTCGAGCAAAGCAAAATGTAATTTTTGGTTTTGCTTTTCCTCTCCTTTTTGATATCTCAGAGTCTCTGCGTCTCGGCGTTGAGAGGTTTTTAAGTGGACCTTCAAGAATAGTTTTTGCATAGAAATTTCTAAAAAATGAAAATAACAATAGTAGGTACAGGTTATGTGGGTTTGGTGACTGGCGCATGTTTGGCTGAAGTTGGTCACGATGTGTTTTGTTTGGATGTGGATCAGCGCAAGATCGATATTTTAAATGGCGGCGGTATTCCGATCCACGAACCAGGTTTGGACGAAGTTGTTGCGCGTAATGTCGCTGCTGGACGTTTGCGTTTCTCTACTGATGTCGCCGCCAGTGTCGCACATGGCGAAGTGCAGTTTATCGCGGTTGGTACGCCACCGGATGAAGATGGTTCTGCGGATCTGCAATATGTGGTCGCCGCCGCACGCAATATTGGTAAGTACATGACGAGTTTTAAAGTCGTTGTCGATAAATCGACCGTCCCGGTTGGTACAGCGGATCGTGTTTCTGCAGCGATTGCGGAAGAGTTGAAGGGACGTCGATCCGATTTGGATTATGCAGTCACTTCAAACCCTGAATTCTTGAAAGAGGGCGCAGCTGTTGCCGATTTTATGAAGCCGGATCGCCTTGTAATTGGTCATGGTAATGACGCACAAGGTCTGCATGCGCAACAAATCATGCGTGAGGTCTATGCAAGTTTTGAAGCTGCTGGACATCAAATTTATTGGATGGATGTGAGATCCGCTGAATTTACAAAATACGCCGCAAATGCGATGTTGGCGACACGTATTTCGTTTATGAATGAATTGGCGAACTTGGCAGATAGCGTTGGGGTTGACATCGAGGCAGTGCGTCAGGGCATTGGTTCTGATCCTAGAATCGGCCCAGGATTTCTGATGGCTGGCTGTGGTTACGGTGGTTCTTGCTTTCCGAAGGATGTTCAAGCACTAGTGCGCACATCGCAAGAATACGGCCACGAATTGAAAATCTTGCAAGCAGTTGAAGACGTCAACGAAAATCAGAAGCATGTGCTAGGTGCAAAAATTTTTGCGAAGTACGGTAAGAATTTGCAAGGCTTGAAATTTGCAATATGGGGTTTGGCCTTTAAACCGGACACTGACGATATGCGTGCGGCTTCTTCACGGGTGTTGATACAAGAGCTATTGCGCGCAGGCGCAAGCATTGTGGCTTTTGATCCAGTTGCAATCGATGAGGCACAACGTGTGTTCGCGCTCGATTTCGCAGATGCACCTGAGTTGCTGAACAAGATTAGTTTTTCCGCAGATCCACAAGCGGCGTTGCCAGCGGCTGATGCTTTAGTGATTGTCACGGAATGGAAAACCTTTCGCACCGCAGATTTGAATCAAGTGAAAGCTAGCTTAAAGCATGCAGTTATTTTTGATGGCCGTAATTTATATGACCCACGTTCGGTCAAATCTTTAGACATTGAATATCACGCGATTGGTCGCGCGGTACTGACGCAAAATTAAGTCGAAACTAAGCCAATATAAAATTATGACGAGTAAACAAAAGCGTATTTTGGTGGCAGGCGATGTGATGTTGGATCGCTATTGGTTTGGTGAAGTCAATCGTATTTCGCCTGAAGCACCCGTTCCTATCGTCCGGGTCGAGCGACGTGAAGAACGCCTTGGCGGTGCCGCCAATGTTGCGCGTAATGCAGTAGCATTAGGCATAGAAACCAGCTTGCTAGGCGTGATTGGTGAAGATGAGGCAGGTCGTAATGTCGAGACTTTGTTGAGCGAAGTTGGAATTCGTAGTTATCTGAACCACGACCCTAGTATCTCGACAATTATTAAATTACGTGTGATTGGTCGCCAACAACAATTGATCCGTATCGATTTCGAAGAGAAGCCGACAGAGCAGATTTTGCTGGATAAATTGTCACGCTTTAATAGCTTGATTGCCGAGCATGATGTGATCGTCTTATCCGACTACGCCAAAGGTAGTCTGGTGAACGTCGCGACCATGATAGCCCACGCAAAACAGCTAGGAAAATACGTGTTGGTTGATCCCAAGGGGAGTGATTACTCGATTTATCAAGGCGCCAGCTTATTGACGCCAAACAAGTCAGAATTGCGCCAGGTGATTGGCAGTTGGAAAGACGAAGCTGACTTAACCAAGAAAGCGCAGGCACTGCGCAAAGAGCTGGATATCTCAGCCTTATTGCTAACACGGTCGGAAGAGGGGATGACTTTATTTACTGATGAAGAAATACTTCATGTGCCAGCAATGGCACGCGAGGTATTTGATGTATCAGGCGCTGGAGATACAGTGATCGCCACGGTCGCCGCGATGTTGGCAGAGGGCAAAAATTTGCACGATGCGGTCCTAATCGCAAATCAAGCCGGTGGCATTGTTGTTGGTAAATTGGGAACAGCGACCGTCACTAGAGAAGAATTATTTCAATAAGAGTAGATTTTAAATAAATTTAATGTAATATGTATTTGCAATAATAAGTTTACATTTTTATTGCGAGTAGATCACATTTCATTAAATTCATTTTTTGGAGCTTACGATGTTGAAAAAGATCATATTTGCTGTTGCTGCCTTGTTCGCTAGTATCAGTTTTGCATTTGCCGATGTAGATGTGAACAAAGCTGATCAAGCAGCTTTAGATGGCGTAAAAGGAATAGGTCCGGCAAAGTCAAAAGCAATTTTGGCTGAACGTACTAAAGGTGGTAGTTTTAAAGATTGGGCGGACTTTGAGGGGCGCGTAAAAGGCATAGGCGGGAAAAACGCAATTAAATTGTCTGACGCTGGTCTAACAGTGAATGGCCAAGCTAAGGCGGCTCCGCAAGCAGTTGCGAAGTCGGATGCCAAAGCCGATTTAGCTAAATCCAAAACTTCCACTAAAGCTGACAATAAATAGTTTTGGGTTGATGAATCCAAGCAAACAGAAAATCCTCACAGTAATGTGGGGATTTTTTTGCAAGTGACACTTGTCAAATATCATTGATATAAATTGATGGGTTTCCTCTCTTCTAAGCAGAAAGTACGTACAAGGTTTAGAATGTGATTTTGATTTTCTATTACGTCTTATTACTATGAGTTATATAACGATCGAAGACACCATTGGCAATACGCCGCTAGTTCGCTTGCAGCGCTTGCCAAGTGAGGAGTCGCAGCGTCGAAATAATATTATTTTAGGCAAACTCGAGGGAAACAATCCTGCTGGCTCAGTCAAAGATAGACCTGCGCTTTCTATGATTAAACGAGCCGAGCTTCGTGGTCAAATTAAGCCGGGTGATACCTTGATTGAGGCGACTAGTGGTAATACTGGGATCGCCTTGGCCATGGCTGCAGCGATGCGTGGTTATAAAATGGTTTTACTCATGCCAGAACATCTCAGCGTAGAGCGGCGTCAAAGCATGGCCGCTTATGGCGCAAAGATCATTTTGACTCCACAGGCTGGTGGTATGGAAACCGCACGTGATTTGGCGGAGCAAATGCAGAAAGAGGGACGTGGAGTCATTTTGGATCAGTTTGCTAATCCTGATAACCCTTTGGCACATTATGAAGGCACAGGCCCGGAAATTTGGCGTGATACGAAAGCTCAGGTTAGTCATTTTGTGAGTGCGATGGGAACTACGGGCACCATTATGGGTGTTTCAGCCTATTTGAAAGAACAGAATTCAAGTATACAAATCATCGGTGTACAACCAGAGGATGGTTCACAGATACCAGGTATCAGAAAATGGCCAGAAGCCTACTTGCCGAAGATATATAACAAAGCACAAGTCGATAGTGTGGAGTCCGTTAGTCAGGCAAATGCTGAATTAATGGCACGACGTTTAGCGGTAGAGGAAGGGATTTTTTGTGGTATTTCTGCCGCAGGTGCATGCGAAGTGGCATTGAGGATTTCAGAAACCGTAGAGAATGCGACAATAGTCTTTATTGTATGTGACCGGGGCGACCGCTACTTATCAACAGGTGTTTTTCCAGCTTAAAGAAAATTGCTAACCGTTAGAAGTAGATTGTTGAATGTTGTTGTTGAACAACATTCTATGTTAGCTTGGTTCATTTTTTATCAGTTTTATAACAAAAAATCGAAGTCAGTAGATACTGAACTTCGATTTTTTTTATCGCCGGCCATGAAAATTAGCCGTTGTTTTCCGCGTCTTTTGGCTTGAACTGCTTATCGCTGATACGGAATTTCGCGCGACGGTCGCCCATTAAAGCACGTAAATCTTTGATGCTGACATCGCTGATTTCATGCATGCGAATTAATAAAGAAGCGCCAACCGGCAGACGGCGATGGCGAATTTTACTGATGACCGGTGGCGCAACTTCCAATGCTCTGGACAAAGCGGCATCATTTTTCAAATGCAATTGTTTAATCAAAGTATCCAAAAGGTTATTTGGATCATAGTCGATTTCATCTGATTCTAGTTGAGTCAAGTTTGGCATCATTACCTCGTTATTTGTTTATTGATGTTGCAGTAGGGTGCAGTAATAAATTACTTAATCAGTAATACTATATCTTTCAACCAAATTTATCTACTTTTTTAAAAATTAAGTAAGAAAAATAAGTGGCAAATTCATTAAATCTATTGACACTTTCTGCAAACTATCATAAATGTATCATTAGATAACATTACTCTAGTATAAAAAATTCTTATTTGCAATATTTTTTATTGCGTATTTTTCAAATGCGGTGATGTTATTTGGCTAATAAAAGCATTATTCGTTTTTTCTTCGGGCAAGACTTACTACTTTTCCTAAATCGATCACTGACATCGCATAAAAATAACTTCGGTTGTATTGCGTAATCGCAAAAAAGTTTTCAGTACCTAACCAATATTCCGTTGGATTGTCTCCATTCTGCAGATCAACCAAGCCGTATTTGATATTGCGAGGAGCGTTTTCGTCGGGCGTACTGACGATAGTTCGCAATTCGTCAATCGAGTAGCTGGCCTTTAAGCCTTGTCCTAAAACTTGTGCCAACTGTTTTTCATCGATTTTTTCATTGCTTAGGCTTGCTGGGTAAGCGTAAGCTAGGTTTTTTTTCCAGCCATGCAATGCTAAATAATGCGCCACGCTACCGATGGCGTCAGTTTCAGATTCTTTCAAATTAATTTTGCCATCGCCATCGAAATCAATCGCAAATTGGCGCAGGCTACTAGGCATGAATTGCGCTAAACCGAGCGCACCAGCGTAAGATCCTTTGACGTCAAAGACATCCGTTGCAGTTTCCCTTGTCCATAGCAGTAGCTCGCGTAATTCTTTCTTGAAAAATGCCATGCGTGCTTCTTTGTTTGATGTTTCTGGATAGGAAAATGCCAGTGTGGTTAGCGCATCGATGGCGCGGAAGTTGCCGGTGTTCTTGCCATAAATGGTTTCTACACCGATTAAACCAACGATGATTTCTGCTGGCACACCGTATAGGTTTTCTGCCCGATTGAGTGCCTCCGTATTGCGTTCCCAGAATGCCACACCTGCGTCAATACGTAGGTTCTCAACGAAACGTGCGCGGTAAACTTTCCAGTTTTTGGGCTTGCCTGCTGGCATGGGCTTTATCAACTGAACGACCGATTCTATATAGCGAGTCTTGGCAAAAGTTGCAGATAGCTGCGCTTTATCAAACTGATATTGCGTTTGCATTTGCTCGATAAAATCCTGTACTTCTTTCCATTCAAGGTAGTGTACGTCTTCTGACGGGATGGTTTTTATGACGGTAGCTTTGTTCTTTATTGGTGTTTTTTTCGCGTGAGTCGTTTTCTTTTTCTGACTGTATTTTTTCTTGTCAGGTGTCGCCGCATTCGCATCGAGGTTGGCTGTCATGCCAGCGCTTGTTATGAGAAAGGCGCTAAGAACGAAGGTGAAACTAAGTAAACGTAGTAAGCGTTTGTGGTTGAATGAAATTTTCAAGATGTACGTATCGTTAAAAGTGCTGGTAAATGAAATGCTTGAGTTGCGTCAACTGAGAAGCTATTTTATCTTTTTTAGCAGTCCTTTGAGTTGCTGAATTTTTTCATTTGGATTCGAAATAGGTTTGCCATACTTTATTTCAAGATAAAGCGCGATGAATTTGTTCGTATCCACAATTTGTCTTGGTGTTAAATGCTCGTGTAAGCGTAAGGCATAACTTGCTGGTGCTTCATGGATCGCAGGCTGCCATCCTCTTCTTTGCATTTTTTTACAAAAATCTAAATAGAGCTTGTCGTAGATCGTGTGCTTGGTTCTGTGCGATAGCAGTGGTATCGCGAATATGGCGAGCACGACCAAACCCAAAACAAATAAGCTTAGTAAAGTTCTCTCCCAATTGATGCTGGAAAGTCCCAGGCTTTGCCACAGGCTTTCTTGCTTGGACTGGTTGTAATTTAAAACCCATTGGTTCCATGCATTATTGACCGCACTCCAGCGCATACGTAGCTTACTTACCCACGAGTTCTGGACAATGAATTCGCTCACTATCCCTGATAGTCCAGTATTCTTTTGGGTCGCGTCCAAATTTTTCAAAATACGGTCAGGCGCTACCGCTGCAGTAGGATCAATCCGCACCCATCCAGCTTGTTCTAGCCAGACTTCAGCCCAAGCATGGGCATCAGATTGTTTGATCTCATAGTAGCCATCTTGCGTATTACGCAAACCGCCTTGGTATCCGGTCACGACGCGTGCAGGAATACCCATGGCACGCATCAATACGACAAAGGCACTCGAATAATGTTCGCAGAAGCCGGCACGACTGGAAAAAAGAAATTCATCGATACTTTGACGCCCTAATGGCGGCGGTTCTAATGTGTAATAGAACTTCTCTTCTCTAAAATAGCGTAGTACTGCGTCGATCCTGCTCACCTGATCCGGAAAATTTTGCCGCAGATTTTGCGCAAACTGCATGGTTTCGGGATTAAAACCGGGCGGTAACTGCGAATTGATTTCAATTTGTTGGGCATCGAAATCAGCATTCAGACGATAGCTAGTGTGTGAGAAAATTTGATATCGAATACGTTTATTAATTGGAAGTTCGCTACGCATTTCACCTAGAGCATTCAAACTCGTTGCTGTGTTCTCGAGTTGTGGTGTGTTCGGTACGCTATCAAGCCCAAATAAATAATGGTTATTGCCCGGTTCAAGTGTGATTTCCTGGACTAGTGGTTTGCCCTTTACTTCTAGTTTGATCGCTCCTTGCGGCACAGCTTGACTTGATTGTTTCCAGCTGCGTCCATCGAATTGGCTCAAAATTATCGCGCGCCAATACATCGCGGATTTAGCGGGTGTCTCGTCCAAAAACTTAACTCGGAAAACTAGCTCGTCTGACATTGCCAACTTGCTGATGTTGCCAGGCGACATAGAGTCAGACAGGCCACTGCGGGCTATATTAGCATCACTTGGTAAGCTCCAAAGCGGCCCTTGAATTCTGGGAAATAGATAAAAGCAGAGCACGGTTAAAGGTGCTGCTAGTAATAGCATCTTCAGAATTAATTTGCAGCGCACCCAGAGCGACGGCGCTTTTTCTGAAAATTGAAACGATAACTGAGCGAGTAGTAAACTAAATGCCGAGACCAATACCTGGAATGCTGAGCCTAAACTTTGGGAATCCAAAAAACTGGTGAGCAGGAGGAAAAAGCCAAGAAACACGACGACGAACAGATCGCGTTTGGCATGCATCTCTAACATTTTGCAGGCCAAAAGTAAGATCAGCATGGCGACGCCAGTTTCCCGTCCGACGAAGCTGCGGAATTGCCAATAGATCGCAGCCATTAGCAGGCTTGCAATCGGCAGCAGCAACCAGCGTGTAGGCAATTGGCGGCCACTTAAGGTCAGCCAAGCGCGCCACACCATCAGGCCGATCGCACTGGCACTGATCCAGATGGCGATAGAGCCTAGATGATTGGTAACGACCAGCAGGCAGGCCAACACCAGCAATAAGGTATCAACTTTTTCACGACTTAGTCTGCGCCAGAATGCTATGAATTGATTGCTGTTCGTACTGAATGTTAATGGCATATTCATCGCTGACCATCCGATTTTTCATCGATGGCATAAAGTGCCAGAGCACGTAAACATGCGGCGCGATGTTCTTCATTCAAGGCGGGTGGATAGTCAATATGATCGAGTTTAAATCCGTAAGCAATACCTTGTCGTTCAGCATCCAATATCCATGCGGTCATGCGCGACAAGCGCAGTTCTATATCGAGCTGGGTATTCAGGGCAGAAAAATCGAGTACCACTTCACCCTGCGCGCCTCCTGAAAATAGTTTGGTGACCAAATTGCCGCCTGCATCCAGATCAATTCTTGCGATGTGCTTCCAAGATAAATGCTTGAGTGGATCACCCGATTGATAGCTGCGAACACCAGCAAAATCCTCATCGCCGTTGCTATGCAAGCCTGTTCCATCGTCACTGGGACTTAAGGGGAGAGTGGGTGGATCTATTTCTGGTGTCGGGTAGACCAGTGCTTTAGTATGTGGTAACCAAGTGCTCCAGGCACGTAATAAGCCTAAGGGAAACCAGGTTTGAATTCGAATTCTTGGTATCGCTAAGTAGCCGCGTTGCTTGCTCTGTATCTGTAAGCGTAACAGCAAATTTTCCTGAGGATTGATGTCGACGATATGTTCCACGGTGTTGCTGGTGACGAAACTAAAATGCAAGGCATAACGCGCCAGATTTTTCGTATTTTTGATATGTATAGGCAGTTCCGCTACATCACCAGCGAAAATAGGCGCGCAGGTGCCTGCGTTTAAACGCAAATAGGCCAGATTCCTAAAGGTGAATAGCGCATTGATGGCGGCCAAACCTGCGAGCAAATAGGTCATTGCAAAACCAAGATTTAAATTGTAATTGGTGGATGCTAAAAACAACAAAACCAACATAACAAAAAAAAATAAACCGGGTTTGCTTGGCAGTGTGAACACGCGTCTCTGTTTGAGTACGACTTCTCCCTCTTCTGGACGTTTTTCCAAAAAGACGATACTGCGCCACTTTAACTTCAATTGATTAATCAAATTCATGAACTGATTGCTCGTAATTTGGATCGAGGTTGATCTATCACTGTACCGGCACTTTAAGCATCAGTTGCGTCAGCAAATCGGCACTGGCGTTCGCTTTGTTGTGCATAGCTTTGATAGGGCGTAGACGATGCGCGATGACGGGAATCAGTACCGCCTGTATATCTTCAGGTAGTACGTGGTCGCGACCTTCCAGCGCCGCCCAGGCGCGTGCTGCCTGAAGTAAAGCAATGGCTGCGCGTGGACTCATACCTTCTGCGAACAAGCTCGATTCACGGGTGGCTTGGGCGAGTCTTTGCAAATAATCGACTAAAGCGGGAGACGCATGGATGTTTCTGACTGCGGCTTGGGTTTCCATTAGTTCTTCAGGTCGCATGAGAGCAGGCAATTGCTTGAGCAAAGTTCGTCTGTCTTCACCCATGAGCAAAGCGCGTTCAGCTTGCGCATCGGGATAGCCAAGCGCGACACACATTAAGAAGCGATCAAGTTGCGATTCAGGGAGGGCAAATGTGCCGACCTGATGCGTAGGGTTCTGAGTCGCAATGACAAAAAAGGGAGAGGGGAGTGGACGCGTTTGTCCTTCTGCGCTCACTTGCTGTTCTTCCATGGCTTCCAAGAGCGCAGATTGTGTTTTCGGTGTGGCACGATTGATTTCATCGGCTAAGAGAACTTGGGTAAATATAGGACCAGGATGAAAAACAAATTGGCTTTTTTCCCGTTCAAAGATGGATACACCAATCACATCAGTTGGCAATAAGTCCGAGGTAAATTGCATACGATTGAACTTAAGACCTAAAGATATGGACAACGCATGCGCTAAGGTTGTCTTACCTACACCAGGTACGTCTTCAATTAATAAATGGCCTCCCGCCAATAAACAAACCAGAGCTTGTTGTATTTGTTTTGGTTTGCCAATAATTACCTGGTTCAGTTGCTTCGCGACGTCGTGGACTTTTGAAAACATAGGTTCTTCCCATAGAATCGATAGTGTATCTGCAGGCCTGATTGTAAGCAGATTTCGATTTACTTGTTTGTTAAGTTCAATCTGAAGTCACATTCAATATAAGTATTTTTTAATTAACTTTTTAAGCTGAAATGCTACCCGTCTCAAAGTATCGTTAGTTTATTTGAAATTCTTGCGCCTAGATTTCTGCTTTTTAAGCAAAACAATTTCCTAGGTCATGCCGCAAGTCCGTAAAATAGCGACTTAAATTTAATTTCGCTACCTCAGCTAAATTATTCCAACTACCTCAATAAACTCGGATAGAACCTCTTTTTGTCGATGGTTTTGCCGGAGATTGCAGTATTTACTGTAAATCTTTCGCGCATGATTTGGCAGTAATCGTTCTGATTCATCAAAGAAGAATACGCATGTCAATACAATGGTTCCCAGGACATATGAATGCAGCGCGCAAGAAAGCTGCAGAAACCATGGAAAACACCGATCTGGTGATCGAAGTGCTCGATGCCCGCATCCCGCAAGCCAGTTGCAATCCTATGGTGGAACAATTGCGCTTGTTTCGTCAGCGTCCTTGCCTGAAAATTTTAAACAAAAGCGATCTGGCTGATCCGCACGCAACCAAGGCTTGGTTGGATTTTTATAATGCGCAAAAAGGCGTCAAAGCGGTCGCCATGAGTTGCAAGAAGCCTGCGGATGTCGCCAAGGTACCAGGTTTTGCCTTAGAAATGGCACCGCATCGTGGTGTGCCGACCAAGCCCTTGCGCATGATGATCATGGGTATTCCCAACGTTGGTAAATCGACTTTGATGAATGCTTTGTTAAAAAAACGGGTCGCGAATGTCGGCGATGAGCCTGCAGTAACCAAGGTGCAGCAGCGGCTGTACCTAGGGAAGAATATGATTTTGACCGATACGCCAGGTATGCTTTGGCCAAAGATCCAACATCCGACCGATGGTTTGATGCTGGCAGCGAGCCATGCGATCGGTGTGAATGCTTTGATTGAAGAAGAAGTCGCGACCTTTCTCGCTGAGATTTTGTTGCAGCGTTATCCGCAATTTTTGACCACCCGCTATGGTATGAATACCGAGGGTATTGATGCGGTCAGCGTGATCGAAGGCGTCGCCAAGAAACGCGCCTATCGCTTAAAAGGTGGTGATTGGGATTTTGAAAAAGCGGCTCATACTTTATTGCTCGATTATCGTAGTGGTGTATTGGGCCGGGTCAGTTTAGAGACACCACAGAGCCGTGAACACTTATTGGCTACTTACGTGCCGCCAGTTTTGTTGGGTCAAGGTAAAAGTGTTGATACCGGTATGATGGAAGATGCTTTGGATCAAGACGAAGATAATTAGTCATATTGTGTGAGGATCGGCAGCGATGGGGAAGTTGTTTGCCAAGATACTGTGTAGCGTTCTGATGGCGTATGCGGGGTATGCCGCCGTGGAGTATTTTCTGCCTGGTAAGGGCGGCATAGGTATTATTGTGACGGCGAATTTTTGGGGACGATTATTTGCGCGCGACTTCATCAATTTATTTTCCTGGATCAAATATCAAGCGAAAAAATCTGCGGTGTTTCATTGGCATGGTAGTTACTACAGTTTTGATGGGCGGCAGATTCGTTTCTTCTTGATTGAAGGCACTGTATGGATTCCTCTTCGCGATTTGCAGCGTTTGTTGGAGCCTGACGTAAGTGAGCGTGAGTTACGTTTATTAGGTGCCGCCTGTGGTCTAATTCCCGACCAAAAAATAAAGGGTGTAACGGAAGAAGGTCTGTTGCAATTGCTCAGACCGCGCACAGAAAGCCGACATACTAGCTACAAGATGGTCAGGCTCAAAAAGTGGTTGTTGACCAATGCCTTGCCGAACGTCAAACGTTTACCTAAGTCTGCAATTAATAATATTTGACCGCGCATTTTTGACGGAGTTAGCTTGGTGTTCCGAGTTTGCTTCGCGCATTTGTGATGACTAGGGCGTGTTGACATAATATTTTGGCATGCGAATGAGTCGAAATGAGCGCAGGGTTAGGCGCAAGCTGCGCGGTAGTGCGAGCACTATAAGCAGATTGCAACAACGCCATGCGCTCATTTCGGCCATTCCCGAAGGGTTCTTGTCAAAACGCACGATGGACAGCGTTGCATCTCTTGCTGGGGCGGCCAGCCGCAGCGGCGAGATGCGCCTTGCCATCCTGCGTTTTGTCAAGAACGCATTGCCTAAATATTATGTCAACACGCCCTAATTGTGATTGAAAAAATAATAGAAGAATCTTGGAGCTTTTGAATGCGATTGATCCATAGCCTTATTGTTGCAAGTAGCTTGAGTATGCTATCCCTGACGGTCGCAGCACAAGTACTGTCACCAACGCCATCAAAAGCAAAGAAAACTTCAGCTGAAAAGCTATTTGTACCCAAGGTGCAGGAATCGATTTTACGACCACATCTAGCCTATTTGTCAGATGATTTATTGGAAGGTCGTGGCACTGGGCAACGTGGTGGTGATTTGACGGTGCGTTATTTAGAGACCCAAGCTGCTTTGATCGGTCTGCAGCCACTCACCCAGAATCAAGCATTCCCTTATCGTCTTCCGGTGCAAATCATCGGTTCCTTAACTCTGCCAGATAGTCATATTGAGTTTCAAGCTGCAGGTAAAACTTATGCGCCGAAAGCAGGCACCCAAATATTGATTGCCAATTCAAATGGTCGTGAACAAGTCGCTTTTGAGGCACCGCTAGTTTTTGTCGGATATGGCGTGAATGCACCAGAAGAATCATGGGACGATTACAAAGGCACCGACGTTAAAGGCAAGGTATTGGTGATGATGGTGAATGATCCACAGCCAACAGCGACTGAGCCTACGCGATTTGCTGGTGAGGCAATGACTTATTACGGACGTTGGGTGTATAAGTTTGAGGAAGCTTCGCGCCGTGGCGCAGCAGGAGTGTTGTTGATACATACCAATGCGTCTGCCGCTTATGGTTGGAATGTGCCGCAGGCCAGTTTTAGTCATGAGCGCTTTAGCCTTGCAGGCGGCGGGAATCCTATGGAGGGGTGGTGGACGGAGGAGAGTATTCAAAGTGTGTTTGCGGATGCAGGTCTCAACCTCAATGCGATGCGAGCACAAGCTGAGCGTCGCGATTTTCTTCCTATTCCTTTATCACTGCAGGCTAAGGTAAGTCTACGCAGCGCGGTACGTCAAGTTGAGCAGTTTAATGTGATCGGTTTGGTACCGGGTACTGATCCTGAGCTAAAAAAAGAAGCAGTCGTCTACTCTGCGCACTGGGATCATTTGGGTAAAGTCGAAGAGGCAGGCAGACCGGTTCAGATTTGGAATGGCGCAGTAGATAACGCTACTGGTACCGCAGCTTTGTTGGCGATGGCGCAAGCAGCTGTGAAGCATCCGGCAAAACGCAGTCAGATTTTCTTGTGGCCTGCGGCAGAAGAGCAGGGCTTGATTGGCAGTCTCGCTTACGTGCGTAATCCAGCCTGGCCTTTAGCAAAAACCGTAGCGGATCTGAATCTGGATAGTATGAACTTTGTCGGTAAGACTAAAGACATTGGTATTGCAGGCAGTGAGCGTTCCAGCTTGTTTGAGAGCTCCCAGCAAGTCGCGAAGCAGATGAATCTTAAGATCGCCAAGACTGTGCCAGACCTAGGCGGCGCTTATTACCGCGCAGACCATTTTAATTTTGCCCGATCTGGTGTGCCTGCATTTAATGTGGGATCGGCAGTGTTTTCTGGTGATGGGCATTTTGAATTTTCTGACCATGAGCATGCATCCGAAAAGAAGATGAAGGGCTTTAAGATGTCATATCACACAGTGAATGATCGTTATGATGCCAATTGGGACTTAAGCGGCATGCTGCAGCAAGCGCAATTCACTTTAAATCTCGGCTATCTGATCGCCAATGATAGTCAAGTGCCGCGTTGGAAAAAAGGCGATCCTTACGGTTTGATTAATAGATAAATTTGTGAAGCGATAGATTTAGGAACGGAAATAAGAACAGAAATAAGAACAGAAATAAAAAAGCGGCTCGATTGAAAAATCTAGCCGCTTTTTTCGATAGTTTTAATGCAAATTTTTGACCTGAATCAAATCTTAGCCATTAATTACTTTGCGCGTATATGACTCTAGATAGTCCATCAAGTTTTCTGCACCGCTTGCTGCGGCTGCTTCATTGCCATCGGCAATTCCTTGCGCTAACAACATATGGCAACGTGCTGCCTCGTGCAAATCGCCTTCGTGTTGATAGGCGTACCAAAAACGACGGCATTTAATGATCAGTGGAATGACGGCTGCAACGGCAGACGGATTGCGACAGGCTTCGTGAACAACATGATCTAAAGCTTGGTCGGCGAACATGAATTCATCTAATTTACCGTTCTCGGCAGCACTGACCATCTTTTCACCGCAAGCCAGAATATCTTGCCGCAGTTGCGGGCTGGCACGTCGTGCAGCGCTGCTGGCAATCAATTTTTCAATCACGCGGCGGGTTTCAATCAAGCTGACGTGTTCGGCCGCCTCGATATCCTTAACGATCAGGCCACGACGCGGCAATTGTAAGATCAGGCCATTGGATGACATACGCATGAGTGCTTCGCGTAGGGGAGTTCGTCCTAAGCCTGTTATTTCTATCAATTCGGATTCCACAATCGGCGCGCCAGGCTTGAGTTGTAAAGTCACAATCATGCTTTCTATCGCATCGTAAGCGACATCGGCAGCACGCATTTTATTTTGAGGTGTTACTTTGGCTGTTTGCATACATGAGCTTGTGGAAATATTGTGAAAATTATCATTGGATTATAAGTTATTCACCTGATTTTTCTCAATTTTATTTTGAAATTGAGCATGAATAACATACAAAAAAAGCGACAAAGAGTTCGGCTAAACCCTTTGTCGCTTATTTTCCTAGGCTAAATAGCTAATTTATTTGATTAAATCGGCTTCTGGCTGAATTTTTGATCCGAATTTAGGCTTAGTAATGCTAGGTTCGGTAAACTTAAGCAGAAACTTACGCCAGATAATGCGTTTTCACCTTGGTATAAAACTCTAGCGCCATGCCACCTTGTTCGCGTGGTCCGAAGCTCGACGCTTTGCTGCCGCCAAACGGTACGTGGTAGTCAACGCCAGCGGTGGGTGCATTGACCATCACCATGCCAGCTTGCATTTCACGTCTGAATTGGGTCGCATATTTGAGCGATGTGGTGCAGATGCCACCCGATAGGCCATAGGGTGTTGCATTCGCGACTTGGATTGCTTCCTCAAAATTATTGACTTTCACTAGCGTGCTGACCGGGCCAAATACTTCTTCTTGATTCAGGCGAGCATATGGGTTGTGATTTTCTATCAACGCGGGGCTAAAGAAATAACCTTCGCCGTTTAGACGTTCACCGCCCGCCAATAATGTGCCGCCTTCTTCTTGACCTATATTGATGTAATGCAGGTTTTTATCGAGTTGACGTTGATCGACCACGGGGCCAATTTGACTGGTGGGGTCAAGCGCTGCGCCGACTTTAAGCGCTTTCGTTCTTTCTATAAACGCTGCCGCAAACGCAGGATATATCTGCGCAGTAACAATAGTACGGCTCGAGGCGGTACAACGTTGACCCGTGGAATAAAAGGCGCCATTGACCGCGCATTCGACCGCAATGTTTAGGTCGGCATCATCCAAAATGACTAAGGGATTTTTGCCACCCATTTCTAACTGAAATTTTTTCAAATTCAGTGCGCAATGCTGTGCGATTAACTTGCCAGTGCCAACCGAGCCAGTAAAACTAATCGCATCGACCGCTGGATGTTCGACTAGCGCCTTACCTGCGACACCATCGCCCATCACTAAATTGAATGCGCCTTTAGGAAGACCAGAGCGCGAGATGATTTCAGCCAAGGCCCAGGAGCACCCAGGTGTTAATTCCGAGGGTTTGATGACGACGGTATTGCCACAAGCGAGTGCCGGTGCGCTTTTCCAAGCAGGAATCGCGATTGGGAAATTCCAAGGCGTAATTAAACCAACGACACCAACTGCTTCACGTGAAGTGATGACTTCCATGTTCGGCCGCACCGAGGCTATGGCTTGGCCGCCAATGCGCAGAGCTTCGCCAGCAAAGAATTTAAAAATGTAGCCGGCACGAGCGACTTCACCTATGGCTTCCGGTAAAATTTTACCTTCTTCACGCGCCAGCAAAGTGCCGAGTTCTTGTTTGCGCGCGAGAATTTCAGTGCCGATAAAATCCAATACTTCAAAACGTTGTTGCGGCGTTGAGCGACTCCACGCAGGTAACGCGGCTTGCGCAGCTAGCACTGCTAATTCGACATCTGCCGCATCGGCTTCTGCATAGTCGCCAATGATTTCATTGGGATTGGATGGATTATGATTGGCGCGGGTTTTTTGCGAAGCGAGCCATTCGCCGTTGATAAATTGAGAGAAGGTGGACATAAAGTTTTCTTATTTCGTAGAATAAAGTTTGAAAATGAAAACACCGCAGTACGCGTCAAAGTCGTACTGCGGTGTCTTAAACACGAAAATTTTTTTCGTAAAAATTACAGATAGGCGCTAACATCTGGACGCGTGTCCAAAGCCTTACGAACGATTGCACTGACGCGTTCGCGATCCGCACCAACCAATGGTTGACGTGGGCGACGTACGATTTCATTGCCTACACCGACCATGGCTTCGACGAGTTTTAGGTTTTGGACCAATTTGGTAGAAACATCCAAATGCATTAAAGGCATAAACCAGCGATATAAGGCTAATGCCTCGTCATAACGTTTCGCTTGCATCAGGTTATATAGAGCAACAGTTTCATGCGGGAACGCAACCACTAATCCTGCCAGCAAACCATCAGCGCCAACTGCCAGACCTTCGAAGGACAAATCATCTACGCCCATGAAAATCTGATAGCGATCGCCAACGGCATTGCGCAAATCGGTGACGCGACGAATATTGTCGGTCGATTCTTTGATCGCAGTGATCCATTTGCAATCAGCGAGATCTTGGAAGTCTTCTGGTGTCAGATCGACCTTGTAGGTCACCGGATTGTTGTACACCATAATAGGTAATTGAGCGGCATCGGCGATAACGCGCAAATTGTCTTTCGCTTCGCGCGCATCAGCTGCATACAATACAGATGGCATCACCATGAAACCTTGCACGCCCATTTTGGCGGCTTGCTCGACAAAGCGTAAGGCATTCGTTGTGCGTGTTTCTGAGACATTGGCTAATACCGGAATACGTTTATCAGCCACATTTAATGCGATACGCGTGACTTCTAATTTTTCTTCAAAAGAGAGGGTACTAGCTTCACCTAAAGAGCCACCAGTAACCATGCCGTGTACACCTGCATCGATTTGGAAGGCAAAGTGTTTCTCCATTGCAGCTTGATCGAGATCTTCGTTTTCTTTGAACTTAGTAGTTACAGCAGGAAATATACCGCGCCATTTTGGGAGATTCATGTTTGCTTCCTCATTAAAATAAATATGAACGACTGCACAGATGATAGTGTAATACTAGTCAAATATATTTACAATATATTTGATGTTGATTTTCAATATTTTTGTGATTGTTCAGCATTTTTGATTAGATGAGTTAAAAAGTTCAAGCAATTCTTTATATTTAGTCGCAAATAAGACAATCGGAAAAATTGCCACAGAGGCTAACTGGTAAGGTGTCCGATGTGAGTTTGTTGCGGAGGTGGGACGCTTTTTACATGTGAAGGTAGCCATACAATAACAAAATTAAACATTTAACAATCAACTGGTCAAGCTATTTAGCTAAATAGTAATTTAAACAACAAATTGTATGGAAAACAATGAAATTCACTTTATTTCTCACTAAGTTGATTTTCAATTTGTTTAAATTGAGATAATATTTTGTTGAAGTTTCAACATTTCGCCAAGTACAATTTGGCGTAAGGCATTCGTAATCAGAGATTACATTTCCTTAAATTTTTTGAGGCGTTAATAAATATGTTACAAAATTCTATGCTAGTGAAGCTCAGTGTGGTCGACAATGTTTCGAAGCAAGTGATGGCACAATCCATTAACGATGTCTTTTTTGCAGAACCTTTGTTTGATGCCATGCCTGACTTGGTTTTCTTTGTAAAGGACCTGCAGGGCAATTATGTCGTTGTAAATAAGACATTGGTATTTCGCTGTGGTTTGAAAGACAAAGATCAATTGCTAGGCCGCAGAGCCGAAGACGTGTTCCCTCCAAGCTTGGCGCATACTTATGCGGAACAGGATCAATTGGTCTTATCGCATGGACAGGAAGTGAAAGATCAGTTGGAATTACATCTCTATCCTGATCGCGACCCCGGCTGGTGTTTGACGAACAAAATCCCCTTACGCGATAAAGACCACCATATTATTGGTTTGACCGGTACTTCCCGAGATTTGGGCATGCCGGACCAGCGGCATCCTGTCTATCACCGAATCGCAGCGGCAGTGCGCCATATTCATACGCATTATGCAGAAAATGTACAAATGGCGGAGCTAGAGCACATTACTAATTTGTCTGTAGCTCAGATAGAGCGCTATTTTCAAAAAATATTTTCACTGACACCGCGTCAATTTATGATCAAGGTAAAGCTCGATGCGGCAACAAATATGCTGGCAGATGTCAATCGTAGTATTACTGATATTGCAGCTTCTTGCGGGTACCAAGATCACAGCGCATTTTCTCGCATGTTTAAAGCGACGGTAGGAATGACACCTTCAGAATATCGTGACGTTCTATCACACCAAAAAAAATCGATGAACGACGAGGTCAAGCCTGAACGGGAATTGACTTGATTGTTGAACTGCGACTATTGCTAAGGAAACGATGATACAAACGACTGTCATCGATTCTCAAGATAAGGCTAATTTTTACTACCTTCAATTGCCTCTTGTGCCAATCGTAATCGCTCCCAGCTATTACTTAAGTGGGTACGCATCGCAGCGCGAGCTGTTTCAGGCTCTTTGCACAAAATCGCATTAAAAATAGCCTCATGCTCATACTGTACTCGGCTCAGATAAGCGCCTGGATCGTCGTGGTTGAGTTGCGCGGTATTTAAGCGAGCACGTGGGATTAGCGTGTGTCCAAGATGTCCCAGCAACTCCACGAAATATTGATTTCCCGTCGCACGTGCGATCAACAAATGAAAACGTACATCGGCTTCCACTGAATGTGCGCCACTCGCTACCGTGTCGCGCATTTGCTGCAGTACATCGCGTAGTTCAGCAACTTGGGATTCGGTGCGCCTCGTGGCGGCGTGCCAGGCAGCTTCGGTTTCTAAGCTGATACGAACCTCCAACACATCCAGTACATCTCTGACGGTGACGATGGAAGAATTTTGTAAGCCCAGATGATGCGAGGGGGCGAGTACAAAAGTGCCTATACCGTGGCGCGTTTCGACCAAGCCCGCTGCTTTTAACTGTGAAATCGCTTCGCGAACCACAGTGCGGCTGACGCCATACACTTGCATGATTTCTGATTCGGTCAGCAATTTTTCCCCTACTTTTAAATCCTCACTCTTAATGCGTGTCGTCAGATGTTCCACCACAACAGTAGCAAGATTGCGTGGTTTACTGCGGACAGGGATCGGATGTTCGCTAGGCGGCTTAGTCGTCATTTTCGGTTTAATTTTTTTGGTTAGCTGGGGCGGGCTGCTAGTGAAACTTACTCATGTTGTTCCTCGTATGATAACCGATAAGTACTGACTCGGAGATCGAATTGTGAAGCCGATTATTAAGCCGATTATTGTGCCGATTATTGAACCTATTATTAAACCGCTAGGTGCGATGCATAGGGACTCATCGGAAGAATTTAAATTGCAGACTAGAAGCTATATGTCGAGCGACAAAATTTATGAAATTAACTTATACATTTAATTTACAATCTCGCTATCAATCTCGCTTCGAGTAAATTAGAAAATGAAACTCTTCCTCATCCTCACTCTCTCCTTCCTAATTTGCGCATGTACATCGACCCATCAATCGATAGTGCAGACGCAATCTACGCAAACTTACCATCATCTACCATCATTGCAAGGCGATTATTTCAAAATCAAATCGACCTATGTAGGCAGAGATTTCCATATCAATGTACGACTTCCGCTGGGCTATCAAGCCAGCGATGCCAAGACTTATCCTGTGGTGTATGTGCTCGATGGAGATAGTCTATTTCCGCTACTGGCACCAACCCATCTTTTTTTGAACCTTGACGAGAAATTGCCAGAAGCGATCATCGTTGGCATCAGCTATGGCAGCTTTAATGCGGCGATCAATAAACGCGACATCGATTTCAACGCACCCGCAGCCGACGCCAAGCCAGGTGAAGATGGTGCGCCACGCTTTTTAGCTTTTTTAAAAGGTGAACTGATACCCAAAATTGAAAATCAATTTCGTGCGAATGCCGCCAAACGCGTACTAGTCGGACAATCGCGCGGCGGCTATTTTGTATTGTGGTCGGCGCTGGAAGACCCCGACTTATTCTGGGGACGGATCGCCAGCAATCCCGCCTTAGCGCCAGGACGTGCGCGATTTTTTGAAGCAGCGTCAAGTCACAGTAAAAAAGACTTGAAGCTTGCAATCGCCTCCGGCACCCGCGACACCGAACTAAGACAGCGCAATGCAACAGAGTGGAGGACAACATGGTCATCTCGCGCTGATGCGCCTTGGACTGTCAATCTGATCAAGCTAGAGGGCGGCACGCATGCTGCAACTATTGGTGAGATTTATCGACGCGCTATGCTGTGGTTGTTTGAAACAGAAATTGCTGCGGGAAAAACACCATGATTTTAGACCGTGCGTGACAGCAATTCGACGGCAAAATCGTAGGGTGGCACGGCTTCATCGTGCCCACGCGTTGCGGTTGAAAAAGGTGAAAAGGATAAAGCGCGAAGAGAGATTTTCGTTGACAGGCCAAGCAATCCACGTGGGCACAAAAAGCGTGCCCACCCTACGATGCTAATCGCACCTGCGTCGCATTGCGGCTACAATGCAATTCTAGTAATCATTTTAATCGGATTGTAGATGATCAATACACATGAGTTTTTAAGCATCACAATAAATTCGTTGACAGAACACATTGTTGTTATTGATTCTACTGGACTAATTCGATTCATCAACCGATCTTGGCTTGATTTTGCCCACGATAATAGCTGTTTGACCAAGCCTGATTGGGAAGATGTTAATTATCTTACTGTGTGCGATGCGGCGGCAGCGTCTGGTGATACATTTGGTTTGAATGCATCGACAGGGCTCAGAAAATTGATACATGAAAAACGAGATTCATTTGTGCTTGAATATCCATGTCATAGTCCGGAAGAAAAAAGGTGGTTTATGATGACGGCAAAGCCGATGCTATTTCAAAGCGAGACATTTTTTCTTGTCACGCATCACGATGTTACCGCTAGAAAAATGGCAGAGGAGGCGATAGAAGCGCTTTCTCGAATCGATGGTTTGACTAAAATTGCGAATCGCAGAACGTTCGATGAATTTTTTGATGGGGAATGGAGTCGATGCGCACGTCAACAATTGCCGATAACATTGGCAATGATTGATGTTGATTATTTTAAACTCGTCAATGATAAGTATGGACATCATATTGGGGATGAATGCCTTGTGAAAATTGCAGCCGCATTAGATTCTCTAAAAAAACGTCCAGGAGATTTATGCGCTCGTTATGGAGGGGAAGAATTTATTTACGTGTTTGGGAACACATCAAGCGAAAATGCCCTTGTTGTCATCGATAAGTTAATAAGTGCGGTTCATGCACTTGGGATACCTAACCTAGATTCGCCAATAGGGCCAATAGTGACAGTGAGCGCTGGCTTGGCAACCATTATTCCTAAAATTGGAGCGAATAAAGAGGCGCTAATCGAGTCAGCGGATTTACTACTTTACGAAGCGAAAAGACGAGGTCGAAATCAAGCGGTTTCCTCCATTATTTTTCCAACTTAAGAACAGTAAATGTAAATGCCACGTTGCCCACGCATTAAGTTAGCTGGAACCCCCAGCATCTAGTACAAAGAGGCGTCAATTGAGAACCGTGTTTTTTTGCCGACGATGATTATCAGTACTATCTGCATTGAACACAGAGCAAACGAGGAAGGCCGGTTAAGTTGGAAAATGACGGGCTGGGAAAATTGGATCAAGTTGATTTTGATATTTGGGAGGAAATTATGAGATGTGGGGTTGGAGAATTTAATGCGATGCGGCCCCCTTTGGGCCAGAATTGCTTTGGAATTATCAATTATCATTCTGGCAGAATGAGTTTTAGCTTGGTAAGTACCATCAGCCTAGCGTAATCGCACCTACAGAACTTAATGTTGACACCCTTCACCCACGCCGCCCCTTACGCTTCTCCAACTTACACTCCTGCGTAGCAATAATTTGATTATTGCTATCCACGGTTTCCAGATACACGTCAAATCCCCATAGTCGTGCTACATGTTTTAAGACTTCTGATGTTTGATTATTGAGTGGTCTGCGCAAGTATTGGTTGTGGCGTAGGGTGAGGGCGCGGTCGCCTTGTAGGTCGACTGACCAGACTTGGATGTTGGGTTCGCGGTTGCCGAGATTGTATTGGCCTGCGAGTTGTTGGCGTATGCTGCGATAGCCAGCTTCGTCGTGGATGGCGGAGACGCTGAGGGTCTTTTTGCTATCGTCATCTAAGATCGCGAAGAAGTGGAAATCGCGTATCAGTTTGGGTGATAAATATTGGGCGATGAAGCTTTCGTCTTTGAAATTGCGCATGGCGAAGTGCAGCGTTTTTAACCAGTCTGCGCCAGCGATATCGGGGAACCAGAGTCGGTCTTCTTCAGTTGGATGTTCGCAGATGCGCCGGATGTCGCTCATCATCGCGAAGCCAAGCGCGTAGGGGTTGATGCCATTGTAGTATTTACTGCTGACGGGTGGTTGGTAGACGACATTGGTGTGGCTTTGTAAAAACTCCATCATGAAGCCATCGCCGACAGCGCCTTCTTCAAATAGCTGGTACAAAATCGTGTAATGCCAAAATGTCGCCCAGCCTTCGTTCATGACTTGCGTTTGTCTTTGTGGATAAAAGTATTGCGAAATCTTACGAATGATGCGCACGATTTCTCTTTCCCACGGCGCTAATAGCGGCGAGTATTTTTCTATGAAGTAAAGCAGATTTTCCTGTGGTTCGTCGGGGAATCGGCGCACCTCTTCCTCGCTGGCGATGTCTTCATGTCGTGGTACGGTGCGCCACAGATCATTGACTTGTGATTGCAGATAACGCTCGCGTTCTTCCTGTCTTTCTTTTTCTTCTGCGAGTGAGATTTTAGCGGGACGTTTGTAGCGGTCAACGCCGTAGTTTTGTAAGGCATGGCAAGAATCGACCAAGAGTTCTACCGCTTCGATGCCGTAGCGTTGTTCGCAGTCGCTGATGTATTGTTTGGCGAAGACCATGTAGTCGATGATGGCATCGGCATCAGTCCAGGTGCGGAAAAGGTAATTGCCTTTGAAGAAGGAATTATGACCGTAGGCGGCGTGGGCGATCACCAGCGTTTGCATGGTGAGGCTGTTTTCTTCCATCAGGTAGGCGATGCAGGGATTGGAGTTAATGACGATCTCATACGCCAGTCCCATGTGACCGCGCTTGTAGCTTTTTTCCGTGGATAGAAAATGTTTACCGAAGGACCAATGGTTGTATGACACCGGCATGCCGACTGAGGCATAGGCATCCATCATTTGTTCGGCGGTGATGATTTCTAATTGATTCGGGTAAGTGTCTAGTTGAAAATTTTTTGCAACACGCGCGACTTCTTCGTGGGCTTGCTCTATCAGCTCGAAGGTCCATTCGGATTGATCAGGTAAGCGGCGCGGATTGTGTGACTTGGCCGTGACGCTATTCAATTCGGCATCCCTCATGGTTTCCTGATTGGCATTGTGGCTATTCATACGGATGTCCTCTCAGCCTCATTTGCTTTGTTTTTTAAAGAGTTCTCTAAACACAGGATAGATGTCGGCTGGCTCCTCGATTTTTTGCATGGCGAAGTGGGATTTCTGTTCTTTGACTTGGGTGTATTCGTGCCACAGATTTTGCGGCTCGCCCTCGGTGATTTCGACGTAGGCGTAGTACTGCACCATGGGCATGATGGTGTTCATCAGGATTTGTTTGCAGATGACAGAATCATTGTCCCAATTGTCTCCATCCGATGCTTGCGCGACATAGGCGTTCCAGTCGGTGGAGGCGTAACGGGTTTGTATCACCTCGGTTAATAAACGCAGGGCAGAGGAGACGATGGTGCCACCTGATTCGCGGGAATGGAAGAACTCTTTTTCATCGACTTCGAGGGCGGCGGTGTGATGGCGAATGAAGACGACTTCAATTTTTTCATAAGCGCGTTGCAGGAATAGATAAAGTAAAATGAAAAAGCGCTTGGCGATATCTTTTTTCTTTTCATCCATAGAGCCGGACACATCGAGAAGGCAAAACATCACAGCTTGGGTGCTGGGTTTAGGGACTTTGATGCGGTTGCTATAGCGCAGATCAAAAGGGTCGATGAACGGAATTGCCAGTAATCGCGTGCGTAAATGATGTATCTCTTGGCGCAGTGTGAGGATTCTGGGGTCTTGGTTGTCACTGGTCTCGGCTAGTAATTCAGCGAGTTCTTCTTCGGCTTTTTTTAAACGCTTACTGGATTTGCCACCGACCGCAATGCGTCTTCCTAATGCCCCGCGTAATGAACGTAAGACGTGCAATGACGAAGCCGTGCCTGTGGTGCTATAGCCTGCGCGTTGATTTTTAAAATCGGTGATGGCGGTCAGCTGGGTTTTGACTAAATTGGGCAGCTCTAAATCCTCAAAAAAATAATTCAGAAATTCTTCGCGACTAATTTGGAATACAAAATCGTCTTCGCTGATCTCTTCGCTATTGCCAGCTTGGCCTTTGCCTTTACCCGCACCGCCTTTGGGGCGTTCTATCTGATCGCCAGTTTGGTATTCTTGATTGCCGGGGTTGACGCTTTCCCATACGCCACCGTGAGCGTGACCGAAGTTGGGTTCGTTGACGTCTTTGACGGGGATCGCGATTTTTTCACCGCTGTCCATATCGGTGATAGATCGCCCCTTGATGGCGCGCGTGACTGCGTCTTTTATCTGACCTTTATAGCGCCGCAAAAAACGCTCGCGATTCGGGGCGGATTTGTTTTTACCTTGAACTCGTCTGTCGATTAGATGTACCACGTTGTGCTCCCGAACAAGTTCTGTTTTTGAGGCTTTGGTGTTTCTGTTGCTGTTGCTGTTGCTGTTGGTTAGTATTTACTTAAGTCAGATTGCCGCTAAAAGTCCCCTCCCTTTCAAGGGGAGGGCTAGGGTGGGGATGGGGTTTCGTGGAGTAATTTGCTGTCTTTGTCGCACGACCTAAACCCATCCCCATCCCGGCCTTCCCCTTGAAGGGGAAGGAGTTAAGTCTCCGTAGGGCGGGTGCAACTCGCGCTGCTCAGGTGCTTAATTGCTTGGCGGCGCGGGTTGCACCCGCCCT
>CAUPKC010000002.1:0-166883 GCA_963511665.1 uncultured Undibacterium sp. | reverse complement strand
GCCAACCCAGCACAACATGACGGTCGTCTGGGAATCGCCGAAAACGATCGCTGGCTTTATTTATTTTTCGGTGGCGGCGATCCCGTCACCTCAACGTTATACTGCCCTCTATGCCACTCGCTGATCTCACGCCTCGTGAACTTGACGTCGTTGGCCATTGCCTCCAAATCGTGGCTGAAGGAAAACTGATTAAACACGACTGGGAGTTCCCAACGCTATTCGGCATCGAGGTAGAACAACTCAAGGCTGTGGCAGCGGCTTGGCCTGATGTAAATGACCAAGATGAGATCGTCTATTTGGCAATCAACAACTCATTGAATCATTTGCTTGGATTATTTGCTAAGTCCACGCTGCGTAAGCATCTAGCCTATCAACCTGACACTGTTGCGGCTGTATTTGTAAAGTGGCTGGGGCGCAATCCGGGCAGCTATTTCAATGGTCTGGCATAGCCGTATAACATTTCAGTCAAGCGGGACGCGCCAAGAGCGGCGCGCCCCTCACCTCAAGCGTTAGGCGGCACAAGAACCTAGGACTGCGGCCCATGAGTCTCGAACAGCAAACACCGTCGCTTCACGGTTCCTGCCATTGCGGAGCAGTTCGCCTCACTCTTCCATTTGCACCAGACAAGGCTACGAGTTGCAATTGCTCGCTCTGCCGTCGCTTGGGAGGCATTTGGGCCTATTACGAGTTTGGAACAGTCTCTGTTCAAGGCCATCCCGAAAACACGGAAGACTACATCTGGGGTGATCGGACACTGAGGAATGTGCGCTGTAAAACGTGCGGCATCGTTACCCACTGGGAGCCGCTAGAACCCAAGCTAGGTGCCCGACACGGAGTGAACCTGCGCAACTTCGAGCCAAAGATCCTGGACTCAGTGGTCGTCAGGCGCTTTGACGGTGCAGATACTTGGACATTCCTCGATTGATCATCTGCCGCGCGGTGCCGCCTAACAATTCGTTCAAGCCGACCCCGCATCGTGGCGTCGGCCACGTGCACACGCTACGCTAGCACGCGTCCGCCGCCCCGCTGCGGGGCGGCTTAACTCAGGCGTTAGGCATCATGTCATCATCGGGCAAACTCGCATTTTCCAACCTTCTAGCATGTATCCTCGCTGTCCTTTGGGCATGCTCTTCCGCAGTGTACAACTGGGGAAACATTGGTGGTTGGGTAAGTCCATATTTTGAAGAATGGGTTTTCGTTGGTGAAGTGGTTCCCTATCCCACTCTAATTGCCTGGTTCGCCTCAATAGTCCTGTCAATATACTTCGCGAGTTCTCGCCCATGTCGTGTTCAATTCGGTTGGGTGCTTGCCTCGTTCGTATCCGTACCAATAATATTTTTTGCCACTGACTGGATCTGCCATCGCGGATTCCCGCAGTTATCGATGTGAATTCACTATCGCCTAACTTAACATTCGAGGATGAAGCCGTGATATTGTTTGGTCTTCGAATTAGCTGCGTCTCGCGGCTCACCTCAATTTAGCGTTGTGCTTAACAAAAAAGGAGCATTTATGAAGTTCTGTTTTACACCGGTTGTCATCGCGGCTATTGCCTTGTCGGGCTGTGCGGCTATTCAAACAACCCCTCAAGGTGCAGCAGTTGAGCTTGCGTCTGAAAGGCCGCAGGGTTGCAAATTGCTCGGAGAGGCCGTCGGGTCGCAGGGCAATTCATTTACTGGTGATTTCACGAAAGATTCAGATCTGTTGCAGGGTGCAAGAAACGACCTTAGAAACAAAGCTGTTGCTATGGGTGGCAACGTAGTCCATGTTCAAGCAGCAAATAATTCCAGCGCATTTGGCAGCATGGGCACTACAAACAGTTCCGTTATAGGCAACGTTTATTCGTGTCCGCAACGCTAGCCCAACAAGGCGCTGCAGCAGACGTTTTGCTCTTGGTTTGTGACGGTTTGGCGTTGAGCAAATTACGTGCTTTAGTGGTTGCTGAACCAAGGTGCCATGCGGTGGTTGATCGAGATTTCAGAAATTAAGTAGTTTGCGATTACCCGCGCCTTTTGGTGCGCGGTTGAAGTAATATTCGAGCAGATAAACACGGCCTGATTTGGGGCGTTTAACATTTTTATTGGTACTCAACGATGCAAGCTTCGGTACAGCCAACCCAGCACAACATGACGGTCGTCTGGGAATCGCCGAAAACGATCGCTGGCTTTATTTATTTTTCGGTGGCGGCGATCCCGTCACCTCAACGTTAGAATGAGAACTATTGAAATGCTATACAAGTATAGAATTAACGTAACAGTATCTATAATTATAATTTTGGCTTTAGCTATAGTATTTTCTGTAATGCGAGCAATGGGAACACTAGGACCATCAAGTTTCAGATGGATGTTACCTTTAAGCTTTTGCATAATGGCTATTCTTCCTTTAATTCTTTTAACAAAAAATGGAAGAAATGAAATTGGGTTATTAAAACCTTTTAAAAATTCGCACTATTTTTTAGGTATTGCAATTGGAGTGGCGGCGGCATTTTTTTGCTTTCTTTCTGGAGTTACAATTTTTGGTAAAGGCGTTGAAAATTGGTTTGTAAATATTGGTAATAGTTATAAATCAATTATGGACACAACCGGAATGTCATTTTTGACATTAAATTTAATTTTTACAATCCCTGCAATTATTTTTAGCCCAATTGGTGAAGAAATATTTTTTAGAGGAATTCTTCAAAAAACATTAGAGCAAAAGCATAGTGTAATTACAAGCACTATAGCTGAATGCATTTTATTTTCGTTGGTGCATCTATGCCACCACGGCATTATTAAAATAAGCACAGGCTTAGTTTTTCTACCATTATCAGCTTCCTTATGGGTAATCCAGATGTTTTGTGTTGCCTTTATGTTTTCTTGGCTAAGGTTAAAAACTGGCAGCATTTATGTCTCCATTGCTTCGCATGCTGCTTTTAACATAACGATGAATTTTTTAATATTTATATTTTTATGGAGTTAATAATTCTAACAAATCGTTGCAGCACCACTTCGGCGCTTTGCGCCTACGTTGGACAGTTTTTAAGTCGCGGTTTTATGGTTTTGCTGCGCAAAATATTTCCATAAAACCACAACTTAAAAACTGCCGCTGAACTCGGCGTTAGGCTTTCATTCCATGCTTACTCAATCGCTCTCGGCCGTCCCCTACAAAGTATGGTTGTTGCTTACGGCGGGGCCAATGTTGTTCCTGCTAGGCTTCGTCGGTGCATCGATATTTTTTAGCGTCCGAGAAGTGCCGTCGGCACAAATACCAGAACAAGTCACCGCGTTGGTGCCACATATCTTGCTCGGTGTGCTTGTGTGTCTTGCAGTTCTCATTACAAGCTTCGCCCTACAAGTTAAAGCCGCATGGCTGCTGCCTGATTTCAGCAAAGCATTTTCAGATGTCGCTGTCGGTCTGCTTGCAGGGTCTTTATTGGCCATCGCGTATCTTTGCTGGCTGGCGCCGTTGCTTGAAACCTTGCAGCGCACCTTTGGTGACTTCGTTCCTCCTGGGTCGGTGCTACCCACCATTTCGAGCAGCATTGGTCTGTTCTTTATTGCAAACGTTCTGCTGGCGCCTCTGGTCGAAGAAACCTTGTACCGTGGTATTGCCATCCCACTCCTCACCAATCACCTTGGCGTGCTTTGGGCAGTGGTGCTATCTTGCTTGCTCTTTGGCCTTCTGCACTGGGCTGGCGGGCTTTGGTACATGCTGCTAACCGGTGTCGTAGCTGGCGGCGCATTTGCCGGTTTGTTTTATTGGCGGGGTGGTGTTCTTGCACCCTTCGCCGCACATTTTGCACTGAATCTCATCGAGTTTATATATGCATGGCATGCACAAAACCAAGCCTAACCTTGCGTTCGAGCCGACTCGCAACGGCTGGTCACTTCAGGCCCCTATTTCATTCTGGGCCTTCCGTGCCCAGCCGCAGCTCGCGGCTCAACTTCGACGTTAGCCCCCAAAAATGTCCATTCGACTCGCCACATCAAAAGACCTATTGGAAATCACCGAACTCCGCATGCGCCTCTTTGAAGATGCGGCAGAGTTCAACGGTCAAGGTCCAGACGAAGCTGTCAGGCTAGCAACGATCACCTACTTCGCAGAATCAATTGAAAACCACCTAAGCATGACCTGGGTCGCAGACATTGATGGGCGTGTTGTCTCACTTGGCTCTTTGGCCTTTTTCAATCGCCCTCCGTTCCCGAGCAATCTGACCGGCAAGGAAGCGTACCTTTTCAACATGTACACATTGCCCGAGCATCGGAAGAAGGGCTATGGAAACGCTATCCTGCAACACGCCATGAGCTACGCTAGAAACCATGGAATCACCAAGATTTGGTTAGATGCCACAGATGATGGGCGGCGGTTGTATACATCGGCTGGTTTCACGCCATCCGACACGTACATGGAATGGGAACCCAGCGCAGGGGGCTAACCAGTCGCTCGAGTCGACTCGCGTCGGCAAGCCGCCGCTCGCGGCTCAGCTTCAACGTTAGCAACCATGAATGACTTCAAAAGAAAACTAATGCTTCGTGAAAGTGCATCTCGACTGCATTCCGCAGAAGTCTTACGGACTGCCGGCGATGAGTCTGACTCGGCATATTTGCTAAAGTTATTGGGTTTTGAGCTACTACTAAAAATCGTCTATGAGTTGCGCACTGGCCAGACGGCACCAAAGCATCATAGATACGCAGAAATTTACAGCAATTTGCCTGTCCTTACTCAAGAAGAACTGCTTCGTCTGACAGGAGAACGTATTGGCCCATCTGCCCTTTCAACTGACCCAACATCGGTTCTAATAGAGCTTGGTAACAATTTTATTAGCTTGCGCTATCCATATGATAAATACACGGGAATGACCCAAGACGAATATGAGCGAATTGGGGATGAGTGGATTCAGAGAGGCGCACGGAACGAGGAAGCTTTTTTCCGTTACTTCCCTGAGGAGCTGTTTGGGCTCATTGAATCAGCAAAGAAGATCGCTAGTTGCGAACAAGGCGGTCGATAGTGACACCGTGTTATTGTTTACCTTTCGTGCAAGCTGCAACTCGCGGCGCACACCACCTTTGCATTCATAGCATGCTCAATTTATTTCATAGGTTTTTAAGTGGTGATCACAAACGCAAGAAGAACAGCTTGTCGCTGGATGAGCGACTAGTTCCTTCTGAGTTGTTGTTGCAGGAAACTGATCAACGCTTCCCGTTTTCGAGTCATCTGAAAATTTGTCAAAATTTTCCGAGGGTGGATTGGGGCGTCGTTCAGTCCTGGGTAGAAAGCATCGAAGATAAGAAGCTTCGTGGGAATGTATGGGCTTCGGCTGAAAATGCATGGCTTCTGCATCTACAAGCTGCCCTTGGTGATCGATACAGTTTGACGCAGTCTGAGACAGCAATGCTGTTGTCGCCTCTCGAAAAAAACGTCGCAGCCGCAACGCTTGATTATATGAGCCGTACCTTAAAGCGGGTTGTCAAGGTGTTGGATGGTATTGCAGAGGTCGCTCCATGGGGGAAAGACATTCTTATCGTATTCGAGACTGAGGACGAATACTATAACTATGTGTCGTATTACTACCCTGAAGAAGGGGAATTTGCCTTCAGCGGTGGAATGTTCATCTCCGAAGGTTGTGCGCATTTCGTAACGGTGCAATCAGATTTGCGCACGGTGGAACCAGTGATTGCCCATGAGATGACTCATGCGTGTCTGTCTCATCTTACTATTCCACTTTGGCTGAACGAGGGGCTGGCCGTCAACACGGAACATCGGTTTACCGGAAAACCGCCTAGTGTTTTTTCGGCACAGGAAATGCGTGCGAAACATTTGGCATTTTGGGGTGTTGGGGAAGTGCAGGAGTTTTGGTCCGGCAAATCGTTTTCGCGAACGGATGACGGAAACATGCTTTCTTACGATCTAGCTAAAATATTAGTTGAAACGTTTGCCAAAGACTGGGCTAGCTTCCGGGAATTCGTACTTACGGCGAGATGGCAAGATGGTGGCGCAGAAGCAGCTCAGCGGTATTTGGGCACCAATCTTGGCGACTATGTGTCTTCTTTTCTCGAAAAACCGAGTTCTGTTGAATTCGAACCTAATTTCGAAGAACTGGAAAAACAGCAGACTTCCGCAGCGCCCGCTGACTTGCCACTCAACTCGGAATCGCCTCATTTCTCATATTTGTTACGAGTGTCGCTTTTGGGCAAAGCGAAGAACATGTGCTGAAGATGGTGCAAGCTCTGCGGCTTGGCGAAAATCTTTCTGGCATGATCTACCAGTTTGCAAAGATAACGACCACCTATAGAGGGATAGAAGCGAAGCTTGGGCAACAGAAAGCGGATGAACTGCTTAGGGCGGAAATTGCAGTTTCTGTGCCGAAGCACCAAGGAGAATGGAATCGCAACCTTGCTCTGGCTTGGGCGCCGCTCATGACATCTGATGAGTTCGATTCAGTGGTTTTAGAAAAAAAGAAGTCACCCTTTGCGTCCAAATTTGTGTCAATGCAAGGACGGGCCGGTGCCACCATGAAGGTCAACTCAGAGCCGCTGTTAAAAAAAGTGTTGACTGAGGTGCTTACAGGCGTATTCGAAAAGTCAATGCCGAAAAAATGATTCGCCCTCTTGCACACGCCGCCGCTTTAATATGATATTCCACACGGACGCGTGATGGCGCCGTGAGTTTCGACGTTAAATTTCAAAATCTCAGTTCTTGACTTGTAACTACACTGTAGTTATATTGTACCTATGAACGATCTTAGCTTTGAGTGGGATAAGTCTAAAGCCACTATAAATTTGAAAAAACACGGAGTTAGTTTTGAAGAAGCTAAGTCCGCGTTTTCTGATGAGTGGGCGAAATTAATTGCTGACCCCGATCATTCAGAAGATGAAGATCGATTCATTCTTTTGGGCTATAGCTCAAGCATGCGTCTTTTGGTTGTATGTCATTGTTATCGTACAAACGAAAGCATTATCCGGATAATTTCCGCACGGAAGGCTAGCCGTCACGAAGCCGCTTCTTATCGAAGGTGAAATCATGAGAGACGAATACGATTTTTCGAAAGCAACCAAAAATCCCTACGCTTCACAACTCAAAAAACAAATCACTATCCGACTTGATGAGGAAAGTATTAATTACTTCAAGTCTATTTCTGAAGGCATCGGCATTCCATATCAAAGCCTTATCAATCTATATCTTCGTGATTGCGCAGCATCACACCGTAAGTTAAACCTTAAGTGGAAATAAAATTTAACAAGCCGTTCGACACAGACACACATGCGATCGTGTCAATTTTGCGTTATGTTTCATAAGCTCATCGGTTCACAATCCCATGACAGTTCCCATTTCAATCAAAACTCAGCGATTACTACTCAGGCAGTTCAAGCATGAAGACTGGCCAGCAATGCATGAACATTACTCTGATGCTGAATGCACGAAATACACATTTAGGCGTGCACTCACAGAAGGCGAGAGCTGGCGCGCGATGGCAAGTATGGTTGGTCATTGGCAGCTTCGTGGCTACGGCCCCTACGCGGTCGTTGAAATCGAATCTCAGCAAGTCGTTGGTGCCGCAGGGCTTTGGTATCCCAATGACTGGCCCGAAGCAGAAATCAAGTGGGCTCTCACCCGCAAGTATTGGGGCAAAGGCTATGCTTCAGAGGCGGTTCGTGCAATTCAGGGTTTCGCGGCCTCTGTTTTTGGTGGCAAGGCACCAATTAGCCTCATTAATGCAGAAAATTTGCCATCTATGCGATTGGCTTTGGCAGTTGGAGCCACTCTGGAGAAGGAGGTGGAGTTCCGTGGTTCGCCGTGGCATCAGTACCGTCATCCTGCGAGCAGTTCCCTGTAAAGCCTAGCCTGGTGTTCAAGCGGAGTTGCGCAAACAGCCCCGCAACACGCACAACTTCAGTTTATGCATCCAAATGCATGACGACGGTAATTAAGACTTCTGACCAGTTGTGAGTCGATCAGCTCGTTTGGAGAAGAAAATTGTCAAAAGGCATCGAAGGCATTTGTTGCAGTTTTTAATAAGCGGCTAGATCTTAGGGTTTTTGTTGGTGACCACACATACGATAACTATGGTTCGGTGTATGACTACGCTGCTGCTGAGTTAACTCGGTCTGCACAGACTAAAGAAGAAGTCTGTACCAACACCCCTTGTTTGCTCTTCTACTTTCACTATTTCACTCCGATTGCAGCCTTAGGAAGTTCATCTTGGAACGAAACATTGTGTTCGAATGGGACTTGCGTTTCTCGAAGTTATCGGGCGCGAGACATTTCAGATTTTTTGAGTTTTGGTGAGATAGAACCTGCCTTACTCCAGGCTCGTATTGGAGCAGCGTTGGAGAAAACCCCTTGCGCAATTGAATCATCTAATTACTTTAGTAAATTGGCCCCTGAGGGATTCGAGCTGATTGAACGAAGTGAAAGTATTCCTCCGTTGAATCGGCTTTTCTGCCTCTTCTGCCAATTCAATGGGTAAGCATTGCAAATGCAAAACTGGGCATTCGAGGATGAAGCCGTGATAACATTTCATCATCTGATGAGCGGTAGTTTGCGGCTCATCTCACTTTGGCGTTATACGGCCTAACTGATTGAGGAGGCTATCATCTATCATCTATCATTTGGCAAAATTCGTAGTCACATTTTTCTTATTAATCAACGCAAGCGGATGCAGCACTGTGAACATGAATCCAGAAAATTTTAGACAAGTAGAAGTAGAAGTTCTTGATGCGTTTAAGGGGTTGATTGACGCGAGCACATCACTAGATTCAAATCGCTATTTTGAATATTTTGATAAAGTAAAATTTACCGGTTTAAATGCAGATGGAAAAGTTTGGCATTCAATAAAAAACCTAGAGGACTTAATAGTGCCTGGATTTTCTGCGGTTGAAAAAAGCATTTCACTTGAATTTTACAATGTAAAAGTGACCGTCATAAACCCAACTACAGCGGTCTTGGTGAATGAATATAAGCAAACCATTTTGCTCAAAAACGGAAATGTGGTTGAGCACTCAGGTGGCGGCACGCAGGTCTGGTCAAGATCTGAAAGTGCATGGAAACTTGTCAGCGTTTCCGCAAGCAATGCGAGTCAATAGACGTGTATCACTAATCATTCGTGTGAGTCGACTGCGCCGTACCCCAATTCAAACGTTAAGCCGCTCACTCCTCTCTCCCTTTCTGAAAGCTCTCAATGCAAGTTGAACACCGAATCACAATCGCTGCGTCCCCTGATACAGTCTTCCGGATTTACGAGGATGTCCAAAACTGGCACACGTGGGACCCGGACACAAAGCAAGCCTTTCTTGAAGGTCCATTTCGTGTTGGTAGTCGTGGCCGTATCACGCCTCCTAAGGGCATGACAGTGCCTATGCTGCTTACTCAAGTTGAGCCCGGCAAGTGCTTTACGGTCGAATCGAAGATTCCCTTGTTTCGCATGCTATTCGAGCACGAACTCGTTCCCGTGGAAGGAGCGACAGAGGTCATCCACAGGGTCACCTTCTCAGGTTTGCTGTCCTTTGTTATAAGTCCTATGCTATCAAAGCAACTGAACTCAGGCCTTCCTGTGACACTGCGTAATCTAAAGGCTCTTGCAGAGGGCGCGGGTGCGGCTTAATCCATCCATCAATACGGATTTAAACATCAAGAATGAAATTACGTACCGCGTTTTTTATCACATTCGGAATATTTATTGCGCCTATACTTTTATGCGTACTTTATGTATTCCTAATTCGAGAATCGATTGGACTAGTCGTTTTTATTTATAGCCTTGTCGGCGCCATTGCCATCGGAGCTGTTTGGGGATTCTCTCTTTCCAAGAGGTTTGGAACAGAATTGGGCGTATTGGGAGTGATTATTGCACCAGCTGTATGGTTGGTACTTATCAACTACTTTATGGCGATAACATTTCTGTTTGGAATAAAAGACTACAATGAAATGTGATGATATTGGAATAATGTTTAACATGGCATTGGAAAATGATGCGCAAGTCAGCGCATCTCCTAAGTTTTTTAACGGTGCGCGCGCCTTTTCGTTTAGCGTTAGACACTTTTCGAATGATTAGCCCCCCTATGAATCCAACCACCCTAATCGCCCTAAAAGAATTCCCAACTCGCTTAGAGGAATACTATTTCGCAATCCCGTCGGATTACATCAATTGGGCGCCTCCATCTTGGGAAGGCATTCCGAGTGAGCCATTCTCACCCATTGGTCAGATCGCTCACGTACGAGACATTGAAATCGACGGGTATCATGTCCGAATTCAGCGAATGCTGAACGAGTCGAATCCGATTCTTGAATCCATCGATGGTGAAGCACTGGCTATTGAGCGCTCTTACGCTACTTCTAACGCGGCCGAAATCTTGAAGACATTCCGCCAAGCTAGAGCACAGACAGTTGACATGATCTCGGCACTTTCATCCAAGCAATTCGATCGTCAGGGTGTGTTCCCCGGTTATGGTCAACTTACTCTTCGCAGTTTGTTGCACTATCTTTGTAGCCACGATCAACAACACCTGGCGGGTCTGCAGTGGCTTCTCGGTAAGATCGATGCGTCTAAGGCCTCCGATGTGGCCTAATAAGTCGTTGTGGTGTGTACAATTTGTTTGCTGGACAGTTTTTAAGTCGCTGAAGTCAGCGTTAGACCTATGAGGTATGTTTGTGTTTGTAATTGAGACCGAAAATTTGTTTTTGCGGGATATGTGCGATGAAGATGAAGACGCATTCGTGGCTCTGAGTCAGGACTTAAAATATCAGCGATTTTATAGTGAACAAGATTCTGCTCCTGAAAAATACAAAGATCTTACTCAATTATTTATTCGCCAGTCTAAAGAAATACCGAGAACAGCGTTTCAATTAGCCATTGAGCTGAAAGAGTCTGGTGATCTCATTGGAACGGTGTGTTTACGCCTAGAGTCAGACCATCAAGCATCAATGGGTTGTGGCTTGGCTAGGCAATATCAAGGTCGGAATTTAATGCAAGAAGCAGCTGTCGCATTAGCTGATTTTGGGTTCATGGAGTTGAATGTTCATAGAATTTATGCGGAGACAATTAGTGCTAATCATGCAGCCATCGCTTTATGCGAACAACTGGGCATGCGTGAAGAAGCACTATTTAGAGAGAATCGCTATTTCAAAGGCCGCTGGTGGGACACTGTTGTTATGGCATTATTGCGCTCAGAGTGGAAAAAGTATGCTTAACAAGTCGCGGCATGGTTCCTTCATTTCGTGCCAGCGCTGGGCAGGTTTTAATTCGCGATTTTATGGTTTTGTTGGATGAAAGTAGTCCTCGAAACCAGCACTTAAAATCGACCGATGAACTCGGCGTTAGACTTTCAAACAACCACGGGCTCTCAATGAGACACAGCGAACGACATAGAACGCACAGAACAGGCTGGTTACGCGCGGCTGTGCTGGGTGCCAATGATGGGATAGTCTCTACCGCGAGCCTTGTCTTAGGTATAGCGGCTACAGGTGCTAGCACCAAAGTCATTCTCGTCACCGGTGTTGCAAGCCTTGTTGCTGGCGCCATGTCAATGGCAGCAGGCGAGTATGTTTCGGTCAGCTCACAGGCCGACACTGAAGGTGCAGATCTGAATCGAGAAAAAGCGGAACTTGTGGAGAATCCAGTCCAGGAACATGCAGAACTGATGGCTATCTACGTGAAGCGCGGTCTGGATGAGACATTGGCATCGAGCGTCGCAACTCAGTTAATGGCGCACGACGCGCTTGCCGCGCATGCACGTGATGAACTAGGTATCTCAGATACCATGGCCGCCAAACCAATCCAGGCAGCGCTCGCTTCTGCTGGCACTTTTGCCGCAGGTGCGCTTCTACCTTTGCTGATGGTTTTCGTTTTTCCCGCTACGGTACTCATGTGGGGTCTTGCGGGAAGCTCACTCTTTTTCCTTGCTCTGTTGGGTCTAATCGCGGCACGCGCTGGAGGATCTCCCATGCTCGTGTCTGTCACACGTGTCACGTTCTGGGGTGCATTAGCAATGGGACTTACCGCTGGCGTTGGCGCTATCTTTGGCGTGGCAGCATGAAGTAGACCTGCCATGACTACCTGCGTTCCGCTCGCGGTGCCCATACTCATTTTGACAGCATCAAGCAGAATATCTGGCATTCATTCAACGAGAGAAGGTATATTAACAGGCCTCGCTTCAAATAGAAGGTTTAACGTGATGAATAAATCCGCTAATATCTCGTCTTCCATCAGCTTAACCGTAAGTACCTGTGGGATCACAATGCTTTGATTTGCATTCATCGGACGTAATTCCAGGTAGCTCGGCGAAAAAACTTATGACTCTCTCTGAATCCGAATTATTAGCAAGACGTTTAAGTAGACCCGCATCCTTTGTTGTGATGTTACTGGTACTGCAGTTTTTTCTTTGGCTACTTTCAATACCGTTTCAATTATTTGTATGGTTTGGCGGATTGGTCAATTTTTTCGCGATGTCTTTCGCGGTAAGCGTGATTTTACAAATATTCCTTATTTCGTTTTTTCATTACATTGCAAAAGGCGTTCGAAATGGCGCCAAACTTGCATTGGTTTTGAATATTGTACTGATTTCGTTTCTGTATTTAGCTTGTGCGATCATCGCCGGATATGCAGGTGCGCAATTACCTTCAGTGTATTCAGCGCAGTTAGCTATAGGGGCGAACAAGGCTTGGCTGCTTGCGCTAATCATACTTGTAAGTGCGTTGGCTCTCTTTTTTGTCGGCTTCATTTTAAGGCGGTGGTACTTGCATGCCGCTGCTACGCTTACTTTGTTTAAAGCAAATGCATGAGGCTCAAGTGTGTTTTGATTTGGCATTCGACGCCGATGCTTTGCGTTGGCCAATATAATGCCAGGAGAATCTCATGAAATGTAAGGGCATAGGTTGCCGTAGCGACTATCCTGAGCCAGATATGATTGATGGCGTCGCCTATTTTGTATGTTCTAGTTGTGGTGACTTACACGAAGTGAAGAACTATCGATTGTATTCAACAGAAGAAAGAATACAGATGTTTGAGGATGAATATGGTGTCAGGCTTCCGCCTGAATATATCCAATATGCTGGTACTAAGAGCTCAAGCGTGGTGAAGTTGCCATTGTGTAATAACGATTCGACTCAGTTCTATTTTGGAGAAGGATTCTATAGCCTGTGTAAATTGGCAGGCATTGAACCTGACCCCTATGGCTCGTCTATATTTGACAGCGCCAGTCTAGCCGAGGAGTGGGGATTACCTAAAAAAATAGTGTTGATCGAGGGAGATGGTCATACATGGCTAGCCCTTGATTATCGGGAGTCTACTACAGACCCCAAAGTCATCGTCATAGAGTCCGATGAAGGTAAGCACCTCGTGGTAGCGAATAATTTTAAAGAATTTGTGCAGTCTATGTTGCCGTATGACAGCGTCTACGATACGAATGGCAATATTATTTATAACGAATAGATCACGTAAATCCGCATTCGAGAGGGATGCCTATCGGCTCACCTTTATTGACCTTACAAAAAACTACTAAAAAATTACAGGAAACTCATTGATGAAAACGATTCTATCCGTGTTTGCGCTGGTGCTCTTTGGAGTGGGGAGTATTTGGGCTGGCGCCGTCGCTGGCATCGGCACAGACTATGTGGTTCACCTGGGACCACTAGATCGACCAGATATTTATAAAGTCTTTGGCATCAAGCTACCTAGCGGCTTTGCGAAATTGCCCGCGCCAAATAGGCCTGATGCGGTTCTGACTCAACTTGCAGTAGAACAACTCCATAAGAGCGCCGTTGGTCTTGCTGAGCTCGGCGAACCAATTCGTGTTACAGAGACATTGGGAAGTATTGGGAGTCCAAAGCTGACAAAGGCGAACTACATCGTCACTGTGGTTGGTGACAAAGGTCGAGCTTTTCTGCTTGCCGAAGCGATCAAGGATGGTGATGTGTGGAAGCTAGAGGGCGCGGTTCGTTTGAGGCTCCTGCCTTCTGAAAGAGAAATCCGTCTCGCGAACTGAACGAGCTATATTGAGCGAACACGGCAACAGTAAATTTAAAAATCTTTGCGTTCCACATGCACACGAGCGTGCTAGTTAGCGCAGCATTAAAGAACAATGAACTAGCGAAAATCCCAAGTCCAACATGGAGTTAAATTTAAAATGTATATCCTCCCAATATATGCAGCCCTGTGTGGCGTTTTGTTTTTTTACCTTAGCGTTCGAACCATTGGTCTTCGTAGGAAGCTAAAAATTGGCATCGGCACAAGTGACAACCAAGAGATGCTGCGAGCCATGCGGGTTCACTCGAACTTTGCAGAATACGTGCCTATCGTGTTGTTTTTGATTTACTTTGTTGAAGTTCAAGGTGGCGCCAGACTCTTGATTCATGCACTTGGTCTGTGCTTGTTGTTTGGTCGCTGTCTCCACGCTTATGGCGTGAGTCAGCTCAAAGAAAAATTTGTCTTCAGAGTTACTGGCATGGCGATGACCTTCACGGCGATGTTGTCCTCTTGCCTGTTCCTCATCTACAAGTACTTCGCTGTATGAGTGGCATGAGTCTTAATAGGGAGGTTGACCTCGCTCTTTTCGGTCGCTGGACGCGACGCGATAAAGATGCCCAGCGTTGTTCGCCTTTACGCTGATAAATAGAGCGTGAGGAGTAGGGAGTAAGGAAAAAAGATGACAAAAGAAATTTTCATTCGCGACGCAACTGAGCAAGATTTTGCTCGCATCTTAGTTTTGAACGAGGCTGAAGTTCAGCAAACCAGTGCTATGGACTCACCATGTTTGAGCTACTTGGCAGAGATGGCGGCTTACCATAAAGTGGCCATCGTTGACGGTATGGTCGCGGCTTTTTTAATGGCTTTTCGGGAAGGGGCTGCTTATCAAAATACGAATTTTGAATGGTTCGCAGCTCGATTTTCTTCATTTATTTATGTTGATAGGATCGTGGTTGCGGCTGAATTTTCAGGCTTAGGAATTGGTAGTCTTTTGTATCGAGACTTGTTTCAGGTAGCGCGTGTGCAGGGTGCGCACTCTGTCTGCTGTGAATACAATATTCAACCACCAAATCCTGCTTCACAAGCATTTCATGACAAGTTTGGCTTTAAAGAACTAGGGCAGCAGTGGGTAGCGAATGGCACGAAACAAGTCAGTTTGCAAGCCGCTCAGATGTAATGTCCAAGGGGTATCAGTTTTTAATTTGAATAGTAGAGTCTTATTTATGTTTTTATTGAATAGCGGTATGCAAAAAAGTTTCACATCATTTTTCCTGTCTTCTTTAATTCTCCTTGCTACACAAACTGCCAATGCAGAGTCTAATTCGGCTCAGAAAGAGTTTGTCACCAGAGTTTCTGCGTTAGAGAAACAACATGGCGGACGACTTGGTGTCGCGGTGGTGCTTTTGAATGGAAAAACATTACTTGCAATGCGTGAGAACGAGCGATTTGCCATGTGCAGTACTTTTAAAGCCTTGCTCGGTGCTGCGGTACTCGCTAGGGTTGATGCACAACGTGAATCGTTGGGGCGTGCGATCTCGTATAAAGAAAGTGACCTACTCGAGTATGCGCCGATTACGAAAGAAAATTTGAGTGTCGGCAGTATGACAATTGCAGAGCTGAATGAAGCATCGATTCAATACAGCGACAATACTGCGGCTAATTTATTGCTAGATTCAATCGGTGGTCCCGCGGCCTTGACTGATTTTTTGCGTTCGCTTGGCGATAAGACGACGCGCCTAGATCGCAATGAACCCACTTTAAATACTAATTTAAAGGATGATGAACGAGACACCAGTACGCCCGCGGCGATGGCGAGAAGCTTGCAAAAAATAGTGAATGAGAATGTGCTAAGTTTGACCTCGAAAGAACAGTTTAAAGCCTGGTTGTTTGGTAATACGACTGGCGCAAACAGATTGAAAGCAGGGTTCGATAAAAATTGGTTGATTGGCGATAAAACCGGGACTGGCCCTAATGGAGCAACGAATGATGTGGCAATTGTTTATCCGCGAGGTTTGCCGCCATTGACGATTGCTGTGTTTTATACGGACTCAAGCGCAACAAGCGAAATAAGAAATGCTGTGATAGCAGATACTGCTCGTATCGCGTCTGATGTCTTGGTTAAATATCGGTCGGAATTAAAGCTACATAAATTGGATGCATCGCGTCGACAGGGCAAGTAATTGTTTGTGGTGCAGTCGCTCAATTGAGTGAGCGGTATTTCCTTGGTCGTTTGAAATAACAGTTATCGCGCTTATTGGACATGGTGTGAAAGAGAAATTTTGTTAAATCTACATTAAGTTACTTGACCTATTGTCCTTCGTGTTTCAAGATGGCTTGGTTAATTTTTAATTGATGATATGTGTAGTGCAAAGAATATTGCACTTCATTTAGACGCCTTTGAATTTAATTCATGACAATCTCAAACTAAATTTCGGGGGAAATAGTATGAAACAAGTAGGCGCAGAATTTTTTGGTACTTTTTGGCTGGTTTTGGGCGGCTGCGGTAGTGCGGTGTTGGCTGCGGGGTTTCCAGGTTTGGGGATCGGTTTTGTTGGCGTTTCGCTGGCATTTGGATTGACGGTTTTGACTATGGCTTATGCGATCGGCCATATCTCTGGTTGTCATCTTAATCCTGCGGTGTCGGTTGGCTTGTGGTTGAGTGGCCGTTTTCCAGCGAATCAATTATTGCCCTACATCGTGGCGCAAGTGGCTGGTGGCATAGCGGGTGGCGCGATTTTGTATTTGATCGCGAGCGGTGCACCAGGCTTTGATGTTGCTAAGGGTTTTGCTTCTAATGGCTTTGGTGTGCATTCACCAGGTGGCTATTCTATGACTGCGGCGTTCTTGATTGAAGCAGTGTTGACTATGTTTTTCCTGATCGTGATTCTCGGCGCTACAGACAAACGTGCGCCAGCGGGTTTTGCCCCAATCGCGATCGGTTTGTGCCTGACATTGATTCATTTGATCAGCATTCCGGTGACTAATACTTCAGTCAATCCTGCACGCAGTACCGCCGTCGCGATTTTTGTCGGTGACTGGGCTGTGGCACAATTGTGGTTGTTTTGGGCAGCTCCGATCGTTGGCGCGGTATTGGGTGCGACGGTATATCGTTTTATTGGTGCAGAGCAAAAATGAGTTGTTGAAACTTAAGTGGAACTCTAGCCTAGAACTTTAGTTTGGTACTTATGTATATTTTTGAGACTTAACCTCAAAAGTCTCTTAATGTCGTGCTAGAACTTCTTTGACCGCGGCGATGTAGCGTTCACTAATCAGAACCTGATCGCCGCAATTTAAAATCATTTTGTAGTTGTTGTCGGTTCCAACCCAGATGCTAATGATCTGATCTTTACGCACTATTGTGCTGCGATGTACGCGTAAAAAAATGTTCGGGTCTAAGTGTTTCTCTAGACGAGTCATTGATGCTCGGTAAAGAATTTGTCGTGTGCTTGTATGGAGTTGCATGTAATTGCCTTGCGCTTCTATCCATAAAACATCGGTGAGCGAAACCGTTTCGATTTTGCCGATGGAGCGTACGCTGACTTGTTGCCAGTATTTTTGAGTTGCATGCGTTTTACAATCTTCATCTTCAATATAGTGCTGCAATGCCTTGCCATAGTTGGCTTGCTGTTGCAATGCCAACATACTTTCGGCACGTTCTAACGCATGCGCAAGACGCGTGTCGTTGAGTGGTTTTAAAAGATAGTCGAGAGCATGTAATTCAAATGCTTCAATCGCGTGCTCATTAAATGCCGTCACAAAAATAATCAGAGGTGGTACGCTTTGCTCAGATAATTCTCGTGCTAATTGCAAGCCAGTTTCCCGCGGCATTTGTATATCTAAAAAAATCACATCAATGCTTTGCGTGGCAAGTGTTAGACGGGCGGTGGCGACGCTCGACGCTTGTGCAGCGATGAGCCAGTTGCGGTGCTCTTCAATCGCATATTGTAAATTTTTACGACCTAACTCTTCGTCATCGACAATCAAGGCACGTATCGTTTTGCTCATAGGTGAATCTCGGGTCGATGTAGCGGTATCGTGATCACGACACTAAAATTTTTATCGCTCTCCTTGATTTGCATGCTGGCGTCATCTTTATACATCATCTCTAAACGCAAGCGTGTTTGTGAAAGACCCAAACCGAGTCCAGGATTTTTCACTGCATTGCTTGGTATCTGATTGCTTATTGTTATTGTGACCTGATCTGCGTTCAGACTGAATTGCATGTGGATTTGACTGCGCTCTTCATGGCAATCGAGATCATGACGTAAGGCATTTTCTATCAAGGGTTGAAGTAGCAAAGGCAAGCAATCACCCTGCATGATGGCAGGCGTGTCTCCTTCAATTTTCACTTCTAAGCGCTCACCATAACGCAATTGTTGAAGCGCCAGATAATCGCGTATGAAATCGAGTTCATCCTTAAAACTGACCCAATCCTTATTGCTCGCCGTCAGGGCGTAACGCAATAAATCACTGAGTCTATGAATGCCTGACAAAGCGACAGATTTTTCATTGGTTCTGACTAGGGCACTGATGGCATTGAGGGCGTTGAAAATGAAGTGGGGTTCTAGTTGTTGACGCAGGCTTTGTAGGCGTTGCTGTTCAAGTGCGAGATCTAGTTGGAGATATGCAGTTTGGGTTTGCTGCAAGATAGCATTGCGTGCTTGTCCTATGTGCCAAATGCGGATAGCGATCACCACAGTAAAAGTACCGGTGAACCATGCATATTCTAAAAACCAGGTGAAATTGCTGTTCTGCGTGAAGCGTTCGAAAAAGCTCTGCAGAGTATGCCCATCCGCCATTTTGAGCCACTTTGGGATCGTGATGTAGAGGATGTGCAGAGGGAAGAAACTCAAAGATAATAATAAGTACAGCCGCATAATAAGTCCCGCACTGGCAATTTGTGAAGGGCATTTTTGCAAAAAGTGATGCAAGAAGCTGCTTAAGAAAAATAGTGGGACGTGCCCATTAATCCAGGACAGCCAGATATTTAGAAATTGGACTTTGCTCTCATTGCGCAAGATATCTTGATAGTTTCCCGCCGCACCTATTGTGCAGATGCCCAGCCAGATCAACAAATTGATGCCAATAATCTTGAGCCAAGATGCGCTTGAGTCAGTGGGATTTGTCGTGGAAGAAATGAGGCTATTCATGCAGGAAGTATAACGTGCCGTATGACAACTGAAAATAGCAAGGCAATATTTTTAGTCACGCGCTTTTACTGCTTCATCACTCATCACTTAAATTTATACATAAGACTTTTCATAATCATAGATCTTAAAAACGCAAAATGCCGCTGCAGTGATGCCGTGGTTTGCGAGTATTTTGTACAAGTTCTAGTCAGATGCTTGGTTAAGCCCGTATGGCGAACGTGATCTCATAAGGAGTCAGTGATGGCAATTGCTTTAAAAATAAATGGACAGAGTCGAAAATTACAGTGTGAGTCAGATAAACCTTTGCTATGGGCTTTACGGGAAGATTTAGGACTCACTGGCACGAAGTTTGGCTGCGGTGCAGCGCTGTGTGGTGCTTGTACGGTGCACGTCAATGGTAGCGCGATGCGAAGTTGTGTGGTGCCGGTGCAAGCGGTTGCTGGTCGAGAAATTACTACCATCGAGGGGCTCTCGAAAAATCGTAGTCATGTATTGCAACAAGCCTGGATTACGCATCAAGTGCCGCAATGTGGTTACTGCCAGTCTGGCATGATCATGGCCGCAGCGGCATTGCTGAAGCAAAACGCTCACCCTAGTGATGCCGACATTGATTTGGCGATGACGAATTTATGTCGTTGTGGCACTTATACACGGGTACGCGCAGCGATTCATACTGCAGCCAAAAACCTGCATGCGCTTCATCTGACAGAAAAGCTGGAGGAGCAGGTATGAGCTCACCGGACTCTTTCAGTCGTCGTCAATTTATCGTCAGCAATCTAGCGGTAGGGAGCTGGTTACTTGGCGTTACCACGCTTCCTCTGTCGTCTGATGTTGTTGCGCAGGGTGCTGTTAGCCCGAAGCTGAATTCACCTTTTGATTTCTACTTGAAATTTGATAAAGAGGGGATGGTGACCGCTTATACGACGGTCACAAATTTGGGGCAGGGGACGCACGTGCTTGTTGCCCAGATTGTGATGGAAGAATTGGGACTGGCAATGCATCAGGTCAAGGTTGAACATGCACCTGTGATCAAGGCATATCATCAACAATTTCCGCAAGGAATTACGACCTTTGCCAGTGTCGGATTTCGGCAAGCGCGCTTGACGACGGCTCCAGCAGCGGCAGCGGCACGTGAGATGTTGATCGCTGCAGCGGCACAAATCTGGCAAGTGAGTCCTGCTGAATGTACGGTCGAGAATGCGAGCGTTCAGCATCAAGCCAGCCAACGCTCATTACCTTATGTGCAGTTACTCGATTTGGCGGCAAGCCAAGCCGTACCACAAAAACCAAAAGTAAAACTGCCGAAAGAATGGAAGGTCTTAGGAAAATCCTTGCCACGTCCCGATATCGATGCGCGCGTCGATGGTAGTGTGAAATTCGGCATAGACATCAGTTTTCCCGGGATGCTGTATGCGGCTGTGATCCACGCGCCACGTTTTGGTGAAACTTTGCTAGCCGTGGATGTGAAGCCAGCGATGAAAATCAAAGGTGTTCGCAAAGTGGTTCGCCTGCCGAATGCGGTGGCTGTGATCGCTACGAGCTATTGGATTGCCCAGAAGGCTAGTCAGCAATTACAACCTGAATGGAAGGCCGCGCAGCAAGATCAATTGTCTAGCCCTATCATGTTGCAGAAACTGCGCGATGCTATTCGTGCCGGTAATGGTATGGCGGCGCCTGGACAACCGACCACAGCCGCCGCTGTGGATCAAGCGTTAATGCAAGCAAACCAGGTGATCGACACGGAATTTGAAGCGCCATTTTTAGCACATGCGCCGATGGAACCATTGAATGCGACCGTTGAAGTGAGCCAGCGTGGCGCGCAAGTATGGTTATCAACGCAAAGTCAGACAGATACGCAACGGGGTGTCGCGCAAGCATTGGGCATGCAAAATGAACAGGTTACGATTCATACGCAAAATGTTGGTGGTGGCTTTGGTCGGCGACTAGAGCAAGACTTTGCAGTTGAAGCGGCGCTGATCGCGAGAGAAGTCAATGTGCCCGTGAAAACGATCTGGTCACGCGAAAATGACATGCGTTCTGGTTATTATCGACCCATCACGAGTGCGAGGATCCGTCTGGCACTCGATGCACAAGGCTTACCTAGTGCTATGCGCACTGATCTCGCAGGTCCTTCTTTGCTCGCATACACCAAGGTAACGAATAGCCCATTAGACGAGGGCTTTGATTGGACCACAATCATGGGCATACATGGAAATTCGTATGCGCTTCCTTTGCATCATGCACGCTGGTCGAACGTCGATTTTGGTGTGCCATGCGCGTATTGGCGTTCGGTTGGTTATTCGCAGAATGTGCATTTTATCGAACATACTTTGGAGTTAGCTGCGCGCCTGAATAAGCAAGATAGTATTGAGTTTCGCCGTCGACTTCTACAAAAAAATCCCAAGGCACTGGCCTTCATGAATGCGTTTGCGGAACGTGCGCAATGGGATAGTCCAATGCCGACTACGCATTTTCGTGGCTTCGCGATGAATGGTTATGGAAAGCGTTTGTTTAGTGCGCACATCGTTGAGATCGCTGTTGTTGAACCTGGCAAGTATCGTTTGGTGAAAATTTTTGCAGCGATTGATCCAGGCGTCGCTGGTAACCCCGCGGCGATTGAACATCAAATACAAGGCGGTACTTTATTTGGTTTAAGTGCAGCCCTATTTGGCGAAATCACTTTTAAGGATGGTCAGGTAGAGCAGGGTAATTTTGATTCTTATCGCCTGATGACGATGGCGCAGACACCACCGTTAGAAGTCTTTATTTTAGCGAATGGTGAAGTGCCTCAGGGTGTCGGTGAAGAAGGGCCACCATCAGTCATTGCCGCCTTAGCAAATGCTTTGTTAAAGGCAGGTGGAAAGCCCGTCAATAAACTCCCTTTGCGTCATTCTGGCTGGGAGTTGTTAGACGCTTGAGATGGGTTTTGGCATAATGCAAAACGATATTGAAAGCAGAGTATCTTGTTAGCGATAATTATGCGCTCATTTGTGAATCAAATGTGTTGGGGTGTTTAGTATAAAAGTTAAGGAAAGATGAAATTCATGCATCTTCAAGACATTACATTTACCAGCATTTCCAATTTGACTCACATTACTAGTAGGCGAGGACGTTTTACGGAGTTTGGTTTTACTTCGACTCAGGCTGATTTCATTGAAGCGCGTGCATTCGGCCATCTGTGTCCGAGATCGGGATATAGGCTGTCACTAGTAATGCCTGGTCCTGATCATTGGCGGAATATTTACGGCTGGTTTGATCACAGCAGTAAAGCGATAGTCATGCCATTTTATGCGACACAACTCTTGGTATTTTCCTTGGTTAGTGCCTTTTCTGCGGTCATGCTATTCGTACTTCTTAGCGCTGCTTTTCACATTCCATTTTCTTGGTGGCGCTTGCCATTAGCCGCTGGTGTGATGCTAATTGCTGGCACTTGGTTTATGGCAACGAGGGAGTTTTCGTTGATGCATCAGGCTCGCAATTTATTGCTCGAATTGAAGAGGAGCTTGGATGCTCCTGGTCGTGTAGATTAGGTATGAGAGTAATAGACAAAGTTCTGTTTTTGAATGAGAAACCATATTCCTTTGCTTAGGGAATATGGTTTTTTTGTTTTGCTATAGATGACATCTTCACATGAAGCTTCGATGTCAGTCGTCGCTACTTAAGGCAAGGATTTAACAAATTGCGCTAATTTATCAGCAAAAACTTTGGGCTGATCGACCATAGGAAAATGCCGCGAATTAGCTATGCCGACCATATTTAATTGAGGAATACCTTTGAGCAGCGAGCCATAGTAAGCATGTTTTGCGTCCTCTGACAGATTGATTGGCGCAAAATCAGGTGCATAGTAAGGAGAGATAAAGGTGACAGGCACGCTGATTTTAGGCAGATCTTGACGGATGTCGATTTCCAACAATTCGCCCATGTACTCGGCGACTGCGACGCGATCACTTTTGCTGCTGAGTGCTGCTAAAGTTTGTGCGTTCTTTTCTTCAACAACACCCATAGTGCGCATGTATTGTAATTGCTGTTCCGCAAAAACGGCCTGCGTTACATTTGCCATTTGTGCTTTGGCTGCTTGTGCCATCACTGGGCGCTGCGCTGCTGGCATATTTTCCGTGCGTGGAAAAACGGGTAAGCCATCAATCGCAAAAACGCCTCGTATTAGGGGTGAATGATCTTGAGCAAACCAGGTCGAAAGCAGAGCGCCTAGGCTATGTCCGACTAAGATGGGCTTGTCGATTTGCTTGCTAGTGATCAGTTCGAGTAAAGATTGTTTGGCCTTGGTGATTTTTGGTCCAGCGATGGCCGTCTTACCATTGAAACCCGCCAATGTGATGACGTATAGACTATGTTCATTGCGTAACGCCTTGACCGTGTCATCCCAGATATAGCCGCCACTCGACAAACCAGGGATCAAGATGATGGGAGCGCCTTTGGCATTAGGGTTGAGGTATTCCTCTACGTACATGCTGCCAACTTGGTATTCGACGGCGCTTACTGCGTTATTCGTATTATTTACGCCAATTGTGGCTGATGTAGTGACTTTGTTTGATACTGCTTCGTTGCTTGTACTGGCTTTCGCGGTGTTACTGTTGAGTGCGCAAATGAGGCCGATCAGGACGGCAAAGTGAATACGTTTTGTAAAGTGTTTTGTGCTGCAGAAAGAATAGGATTTCATGATATTTCCTTTTTTCGTAAATAAGTGTGTTTAGATAAAGCCGTCGTCATTTTTAAAAATCAAATCGGCGTTCAGAATCAATTTGAAGAATTAGTCCACAAAAAATATTTGTTCTATCGGTTTGCCAAACAGTTTGCTAATCGTGAATGCCAGCGGCAAGCTGGGATCGTAGCGTCCAGTTTCTATCGCATTCACGGTCTGGCGTGATACCTCCAAATGATCGGCCAAAGTGGCCTGACTCCAGTCGCGATCGGTGCGCAATTATTTGACGATATTTTTCATTGTTCACGCTCCATGATTTTGCGGATGCAGGTAATAACAATCCAGCTTCCCATAAAAATTGCGTAGGTAATGAAGCCACTTAATTTGGGATAGCCTATGCCTTCTAGAAAGCCGTAGCTGAAACTAAAGATCGTGGTGATAGCGCCTGAGATCGCTAAGACTTCTAATAGCCAGACTCGCAGATAGTCATCGAGGCGTTTGAATTGGCGCACGATCGCCCATAAGGCACCGAGCGCCGGGATGCATGGCGTTAAGACGGTGAGCGTGCGCAACAATCCATCTTCCATCGTTTTGGCGAAATAAATGGAAGTAAATAAGACGATCATGTAAATCACTAGGCTTAGCCCTAGTTCAAGACCATATTGTTTTGCTATTGCCTTGTCTTTCTTTGAATATTGATTGTTCAACATCTTGTACTCCTTGTTTTGAAATGGGTGAAACGCTGAATTTGTAAAGTTTGTTTTACATCACTTAGCTTTAAAAAAGCAGGTATCCCAACTTTGGAAACGCCAGATGCGCTGTGCTACTTTATGTTCTTCAATTTAGTCAAGTAAGCTTGACATGCCTGGGTAAAAAATAAGCAGCGTATGAAGTGCTGCTCATAATATTTACCGCTTACTTCCAAACTTTGCAGACTTGAATGTGTAAAGCATGTTTGACATATTAAACGAAAAAAAAAGGATGTCAAGCATCCTTTACAAAAATTTTTAAAATAGTTTAGAAGCTAAAGAAGTATTTGTTTTTTAGTACGAATGTTTTATTCAAATTCCTCAGCCAAATTCTTCCAACCTTTAGTCTTGGCAAACGTACAGAATTCTTCGGGCGCTTCTAATACGATCATTTTGCGCTCTTGCAAGCTTGGATCGGTAACACCAAAATCCGGGCCGACATAGCCGGCTATATGCAGGGCTTGCATGATTGTTTTGATCAAGCTGCTATCGCGATAGCTGCCTGCTTCCATCGCTGCAACGAAATCAACGAAGACATCAATAATGCCGTAGCCTTCATCGTAGATTCGTATGCCTTTGATGGTATGTTCTTTGCCATTGGCGTCGTTTGCCTTGAAAGTGCCGCAGATTTGGATATCGGTGCTGTCGCTCATATTTGCCTCGTTGTGCTTGGTTGTGTCTGGTTTTCTCTTGTTGCGTTTTATTTTGAGAAGTTTTGCGTATTATACGCTGGCAAACGCAGGCAAAATTAGGTGCTTGGGGGAACTTATTTCAGCTTAATGCGTCTTAAAGGGCGCTTAAAGAGCGCTCAAAGAGCACTACACTGCTTTCTCCGCATGCTCGGATAAGTTTGGACATGCTAGTAAAGCTAAAAGTACAGAATTGTTTTTCACATTCCCATAATTGCTCTGGTTAGTTCGCAGCATATTTACCAGGCTATAAAAAAGAGAGGCGACACCTTACTATGAAAAAATCCAACTTACTTCTTGCCAGCATGTTGCTATGCATTTCCAGTGCTTATGCGCAGGATGCATCTACGGCATCTGCATCAGCTGCTGCGCCTGCACCCGCCGTAGAGCGTGCAAAAGCCAGTACAAGTAATGAGCGTTTATTGCCAGCCGAGTCGGCGGTCAATTCAACGGGTCAGGTGACGATCAAAGGTAAGCTCGTGCCGTATAAAGCCACTGCCGGTACGCAGCCGGTGTGGGATAAAGAAGGCAAAGTGATTGCTTCTTTGTTTTATACCTATTACCAACGTAGCGACGTGACGAATCGTGACAAGCGTCCTTTGGTCATTTCATTTAATGGTGGTCCTGGTTCTGCTTCGGTTTGGATGCATGTGGCCTTTACTGGCCCTAAAATGTTGAACATTGATGATGAAGGTTATCCAGTTCAGCCTTATGGTATTCGGGATAATCCGCATTCAATTTTGGATGTCGCGGATATTGTGTATATCGATCCGGTGAATACGGGCTTCTCCCGAATTCTTGATCCTAAAGCGGATCGCAATCAGTTCTTTGGCGTGAATGCGGATATCGCTTATCTGGCTGAGTGGTTAAATACTTTTGTCTCTCGTAATAGTCGTTGGAACTCGCCTAAATATTTGATCGGTGAGAGCTACGGTACGACGCGTGTATCTGGCTTGGCTAAAGAGCTGCAGAATAATCACTGGATGTATTTGAATGGCGTGATTCTGGTGTCTCCAACTGGTTTGGGCATTAAACGTGAAGGCCCGGTCAGTGATGCTTTGAGCTTGCCTTACTACACGGCGTCGGCTTGGCACCATAAAGTGTTACCTGCCGATTTGCAGAAACGTGATTTGAATGAAGTCTTGGCTGAAGTTGAAACTTTCACCCTGAATGAGTTTATTCCTGCCTTGTCGAAAGGTGGATTTATCGATCCGGCGCAACGTAAAGATATGGCGACGAAAGTAGCGCGTTACTCTGGTCTGTCAGAAACCACGGTGTTGCAACACAATCTGGCGGTGCCGACATCTTATTTCTGGAAAGATTTGCTGCGCACTCGCGGACAAACTGTTGGACGTTTGGATTCACGCTACTTGGGTATAGATAGAATTGAAGCCGGTAGTGGGCCTGATTACAATGCGGAGTTGACGTCTTGGTTACATTCCTTTACACCAGCGATCAATCATTATTTGCGTGATGTATTGAAGTACAAAACCGATGTCAAGTACAACATGTTTGGCCCGGTGCAACCATGGGATAACAGCAATGATCGCACGGGTGAAAACCTGCGTCTTGCGATGGCACAGAATCCTTATATGCGTTTGTTAGTACAGTCCGGCTACTATGATGGCGCGACTACTTATTTCGATGCGAAGTACACAATGTGGCAAGTCGATCCTAGCGGTAAGATGCGCGATCGTATGGAATTTAAAGGCTATCGCAGTGGTCATATGATGTATCTGCGTTCGGAAGATTTGGTGACATCGAATGAACATATTCGCGAGTTCATTAAGAAAGCGACACCAGCTAGTGGACAAGCGGCGAAATACTAAAAAGTCTTCAATTGGTATTTAAAATTAGTATAAAAAACGGCGCTCTGTGCGCCGTTTTTTATACTTAGAATGTTGAGAGAACTAAGGAAAAACGATTAACGTTCGAATCTCTTTTTCTCTCCCTCTTTTTCTTTTTCAACTTTTATTTCTTTTCTTGGTTCTGCCGCTGGACGTGGCTCCGCTCTTGGCGCTTGCGGCATTGCAGCTTGTGGCATTTCTCTAGGCATCGCTTGTGGACGCTCTACTGGGCGTTCTGCAGGGCGCTCAAACTGACGGTCGTTATTACTTCTTTCCACTCTTCGCTCATTACGTTCTACGGTGCGTTCGTTAGACTGTTCCACACTACGTTCGTTAACACGGTCGCTCATGATGGCACGGTTGGGGCGCTCAGCTGAACGCTCTACGGGACGTGGCATCTGCATTGCTGCACTGTTGTCTTGTACATTAATGGGAGCACTGCTGCGTTCAAAATTGTCACGACGATTTTCTACTCTTGGATTGTTAATCATGGAGCGACTTGAATCGTCCTGTCTCGTTACTACTGGGACTTGTGGCATTTGTTGTGACTGCTGTGGCTGTTGTTGCATAGGCGTGCTTGGGCTGCCAGCATTAAAGCCACTATTGTTGCTACTACGAGGATCAAAACGATCAGATCGTTCGAGACGTTCTATGCGCGGATTGCGATTACGCTGATCGTTCATCTCTTCGATTGTGCGTATACCTGATGGATTGGTATTGTTCAGGTTGTTATTGGCAGGTGCCGTTTGTTGATTCGGATTAGGAACTGTCATGGCACGTGCATCATTCAGCGTTGCTTGTGGGCGTTCTGAATTATCGTTACGACGTCCAAATGATGTATTGTTGTCGCGATTGTCCTGGGGACGTTGATTGAGTGTGCTTCCTAAAATGCCATTCGAACCTGCCGATGCGCCTGCATTCGGTGTGATTTGTATAGGCTCACCACGATTGGAGTTGGTGATAACCGGACGGCTGCGGAACTGATCATTCTCTTGCCAGTTGCGTGGACGCGCATCACCAAAGCGATTACCTTTTTCTGGTACCAGATTAGGCGCTTCAGTAGCGACCTGCATTTGTCTTATCTGACCCGATAGAATCGAAGACGAAGCAGGGAAGACATGCTCGCCGCGTACAAAGGTTCTAGTCGGTACTGAGGTTACTGCATTGTGTACGTGTTGATTGCGATAGCCGCGATCTGGACGATTCACCACCGTGGTGTTATTGATGATCACGGTTTGATTCATGTTTTGGATGTAACGGCTATTTTGCGTGTAATGCGGGCGATATACTTCGCCAGGCCCAAGCGGGAACCATGACACTGATGGGCCATGGTTGCGGCTGCTGAGATTGATCCCTGCACTGATACCATTGCTGCCGACGCCGACGAAAGCCACTAAGGCTGGTGCGTACACTGGGCGGTAATGACGTTCATAGCGACCTGGTACCCAACCCCAGCGTTTGCCAACAAACGCCCAGCGACCATAGTGATACGGTGCAAAGCCCCAAGGCGAACGATCTACCCAAGTCCAGCCCCATGGTGCTACCCAAACCCATTGACCGTCGCGATACGGTGCCCAACCTGTAGAGATACCGCGTGGATACCAAATAGAACCATATTCAACATGGCTTTCCCAATTGCCGTAGTCATCGAGTTGCTGATAGCCGACGACTTCGCGAGGGACGTAGCGTGCTGAGATTGAATTCTCTTCAGCACGATCTCGGTCCGCTGCCCATTGATCAAAGGTATCAAAGGGTGGTACGCGGGCAATTTGTGTGTGATTCAAGTTGGTACCAGAGAAACGGGTCTGTTCGCCAGCGCGTAAGGTGATCACATCGCGATCACCTTGTGCTACGCCGATACCGCTGCGTACGATGATGGTACTTGTGTTGTCGTCATTGACATTGATGCGGTATTCACCGGGTTCTTGGATGGAGAAATTCAGATTTGGCGTGCTAACTTCGACATTTTCTCTTTCTTGCAGGGCGCGTACACGCAATACCATGCTGCCTTGCGAGAGTTTGATTTGTATGTTGTCGTCGTTCAGATTGATAAAACTGATACGGGTTTGCTCGCTCAGTCGTAATGAATTGGCACCAACTTGTAGTTCTGCTCTGCCGTTGCCAGGTACAAAAACACTGTCTCCAGTGGAAATTGGACGATTTGCTAGTAGCGGAACCCATTCATTGCTGCCTGCATCGGCAAAATTAATATTGCCATAAGCGTAGCCAACGCGGGCTACCCGCGCGGGAGGTTCATCTTGAGCAGTTGCAGATTGTGCCAAGCCGAGAGTGGCAAAACTGATGGCAGCGATGCTCAGAATTTTTCTTGTGTGATGTATCAATGTCATGGTGATGTTCTCGCACATGGAGTGAATATAGAAGGAAGAAAGTGAATTTAATTGTGAAAACAAAGCTACCTGTCAGGGCTTAACGCACGAGTTGTGCTTTTGGATGTCACAAAAATTCACAAACTATAAATTAATGAGGATGTTCTTGCTACGGTGCATTTATTGCTTAGTTAATTGTAGATTGGATTGATCCGAAATATGATGAGATTTACCCTATCTTACAAAAATGTTCTTAAGTAAAAATTAACAAAAATCACGGCTGATCGTCTCAAAATTTCCCAATAAATGCGTCATATCGACCAGACGTTTGGCGACCAGATGATGGACTTTGCCGTCGGTTTGCCAGATGCCGTACACACCCAATAATCTGGCATGGAACACTTCACGCCGGAATTGTTCGACTAAGGCGGGCCAGACGATCACATTGATAGGGCCGGTTTCGTCTTCTATCGTGATAAACAGAACGCCTTTGGCGGTGCCGGGACGTTGTCTGACAGTGACCAAGCCGCAGCCACGCGCAAATTGTTTGTTTTGAAAGGTGTGAAGTACATCGGCGGGTAGGAAGCGCTGCGTGAGTAAGCGAGTTCTTAATAAAGCAACAGGATGACGTTGCAAGCTCAAACCCGTGCTACGGTAATCACGCATGATTTCCTGAGCTTCGCTGGGCGTACTTAGTTGTGCTGGTGTTTCTGCTAAATTGGTCGGCTGCAACAAATCCTTATCAGGAACCGCCGCAATCGCTAACCATAAAGCTTGATGTCGATGACCAGCCAACGCCGTCAGCGCATTACCATGTGCAAGTGCTTCGACATCACTCCGTTTGAGTTGCGCACGACGAGCCAGATCATGAATATCGCTAAATGGTGCTTGCTGACGCACCGTCATAATTCTTTGTGCTGCTTCTTGCGACATGCCACGCAATAAGGACATGCCCAAACGTACGGCAGCTTGTAAGCCTTGCGTATGACGAACTTGGACATCTTCTAGGCTGGAATCCCAATCACTATGCATGACATCAATAGGGCGTACCTCGATTTGATGGCGTTTGGCATCTTGGACTAATTGTGAGGGGGTATAAAAGCCGAGTGGTTGCGAATTGAGTAAGGCACATAAAAACACAGCAGGTTGATGGCATTTAATCCAGCAACTAGCGTAGGTCAACAAGGCGAAACTGGCAGCATGGCTTTCAGGAAAACCATATTCACCAAAGCCCAGCATTTGATTAAATACTGCCATGGCGAACTCTAACTCGTAGCCATTCTTTACCATGCTATCGATGATGCGTTTCTCGTAATGGGCGAGGCCACCTTTGCGTTTCCATGCCGCCATAGCGCGACGTAATTCATCCGCCTCGCCAGGTGAGAAGTCAGCGGCAACCATCGCAATTTGCATGACCTGCTCTTGGAAAATAGGAATACCTAAAGTACGAGCTAAGACTTTTTCGATTTCTGGTTTGGGATAATTAACAGGCTCTAAACCCTGACGTCGTTTTAAATAGGGATGCACCATGCCACCCTGAATAGGGCCGGGTCTTACAATCGCCACTTGCACGACCAAATCATAGAAAGTACGTGGGCGCAAACGTGGCAGCATCCCCATCTGCGCCCGCGATTCAATTTGAAAAACGCCTACTGTATCGGCTTTACAAATCATGTCATAGGTCGTGCTATCTTCTGGCGGAATATCTTGCATGCGAGTCGGGCAACCTGGGATTTGTCGCATTAGTTTAAAAGCTCTTTGTAGTGCTGATAACATGCCTAATGCCAGCACATCGACTTTGAGTAAGCCTAAAGATTCGAGATCGTCTTTATCCCATTGAATAATACTGCGTCCTTCCATGCTGGCATTTTCAATCGGCACCAAGCGCGATAGCTTATCGCGGGAAATAACAAAGCCGCCGCTATGCTGGGATAAATGACGCGGAAATTTTAAGAGTTGGTAAACCAAGCCTGCCCATTGTTGTGCGACTGGCGCAGTAGGGTCTAAGCCGCTTTCGGTAAAGCGTTCTAATAAGGCTTCTTTGCTATCAAACCAGTGTTGTGATTTGGCGAGTTTGTCGATGAGATGATGATCGACACCCAAGGCTTTACCCACTTCGCGTAACGCACCACGAGGATGATAAGTGTGTACCGCCGCTGCTAAGGCTGTGCGCTGTCTGCCATATTTACGATAAAGATATTGAATCACTTCTTCACGTCGTTGATGCTCAAAATCGACATCAATATCAGGCGGTTCGCCGCGTTCTTTGGAGAGAAAACGTTCAAATAAAAGTATGCCGTTTTCTGGACTGACTTCCGTAATGTGTAAGCAATAGCAGACGACCGAGTTGGCCGCTGAGCCGCGCCCTTGGCATAAAATATCTTGCGAGCGTGCATAGCGTACGATGTCATGCACGGTTAAAAAATAAGGCTCATATGCCAAATCATTAATCAAGTGGAGTTCATATTCTATCTTGGCGATGACCTCATTTGATAATCCCTTAGGGTAACGTTGATCTGCCCCCGCGTAGACTTCTTGGCGTAAAAAAGACGCAGGTGTTTGTCCTGCGGGTACCAATTCATCTGGATATTCATAGCGTAATTCATCTAAAGAAAATTGGCATAAGTCAGCGATGCGCAGACTTTCTTGCAAGGCCTTGGCTGGATAGATATTGCCTAGGCGCAGGCGTGAGCGCAGATGCTGTTCTGCATTGGGTGCCAGATCATAGCCACAATCGGCGATGGCTTTCCCCAGACGGATTGCAGTGAGTGTGTCTTGTAGTGGTTTGCGCGAACGTACATGCATACAAACCTGACCTAATGCGACTACCGGTAGTTGCGTTTCTTGTGCGACTTGCTGGACGTGTAGCTGATGTCTGTCGTCGAGTGCTTGCGTTAATAAGTTTAAACCCAGCCAGGCACGTCCCAGAAAGTGTTGCGCCATCCATGCCGCTTGTAATGCTAATTGTTTGATGTCCGCCGGATAGTCGGGAACAACTATTAACAAGCAATGCGGCAAGCCTGCCAGATGTTTAAACTCAGTGGATGTCGCGTTGAAGTCTTCTGGTGTTAAGTGATACTGACCTTTAATGACATGTGGGCGCATTCTTCCCAAGCTAATTAATTCGCATAGATTGCCGTAGCCTTCACGGTTTTGTGCCAGCACGATCAGACGTAATTTGCCTAATTCTGGAGCGTGCGGGCTAACTTGAAGTTCAAAATAACTCCCGATAATTAATGGGAGTTTCTGTTTTTTTGCTTCCTCATGCGCACGTACAACGCCTGCTAATGAGCACTCGTCGGTGATCGCCAGCGCTTTATAGGTGAGTTTTGCTGCGCGCGCAACCAATTCTTCTGCATGCGAAGCACCGTGCAGAAAGGTAAAATTGGAGAAGCAAAATAACTCGGCGTAGTGGGGCAGCATGAGTGTTTAGAGAAAGAATTCCATTGAAAAATTGGGTAACCAATATCATCCAAAAAAACCATGCAAAAACCAAACTTCGTCTTCATGCATGAGCTGTGCATTACCTATTCTTTCGCGATAAATCCAGTAACGAAAATACTTATTGCATTCGGCAATGAAATAGTCACGTGTCACTAATTGTCCATTCCACCAACCCGCTTCTATGCGTTCTGCACTGGAGAGTAATTTCAGTTTGGAGCCGTAGTAGGGACTGTGTTGTTGCACTCGTAATACTTGTGCCTGTTCTAATAACCAGCTTGGTCGTGGATTACTAAATTTTTTTAGCGCCATGCTCATATCGGCGGGCGGTTTTATTTTTTCCATGACCGAGACCCAACGGTTGGCTACTTCGGGGCGATGATCGGCATGCGGTGCGGCTTGTAATACTTGCTCGGCACCGAGACGAGCAATGAGTAGCTCTATGAGTCTGGTTTGGTCTTCGGTCTGATGACGACTATCGGGAAATAGGCACTCACTATGTGCCTGACGTAATTCTATTTCGGCTGCTTGTAAGTGAAGAGAAATAGCGGCAGCGTTGAGTGACAGTTGACCTAAACGTTCTTTTAATAGATGCGTCAGATGGGGTTCTTGCCAACTAGCTTGCGCTAATTGTAATGGCAGTAGAGTGGGGGGCACGGCTTGTCGTCCACGTTCGTGTCCTAGGTATAGGTGGACTTTTTTTACAGCTGATTGCTGAGCTTGCAGCCAACCACATAATTGCAAAATTAAGCCACGCGCATATCGAAAAATGATGTCGGTATTTTCTATACGATCAGGTAGTTCGCAGCGCGCATCAAACTGTGCAGGCACTTCCAAGCATTGATGAAATTCTGGGTGTTCGCCATACGCAGTATCGAGTGCTTTCAGTAACGCTTTGCCGCAACGTCTTTGTAAGCCCGCGCGCGGTAATTGTCTCAGCGCGCCCAGCTGATTGCAGGCGATACCTGACAACCAGTCAGCTTGCGCTGCGGCTGCAGCTAATAAGTGACAGGGGATCACATCGAGGCGGCGCGCCAAATGTTTTTGACTCAAGCATAGTTGTAAGCTTCTGCTTCGCTGATGAAAATTACGGTGGTATTGTTGCGAGAAAATAGTCGCGGCACTGGCATTTCTGGCGATACCGAATTGCGCGCTGAGACCCAGTGTTTCTAAGTTGTCTTGAATGCGGCGAAACAGACATCGTATGCCACCAAACAGACGTAAGCTGGCTGCCACTTCGATCAAGATAACATTGTGATGTTCGTCGGAGTAAGCCACTTGCGGTGAATATTGCAAGAGTGTGATAGCGACTTTTTGTCTGAGCTCTTGTTCTAGCCCTAAATCCCGTTCTTTGATAATAGCCTCAAGGCTGAGCAGACCGACACTGCTTTGCCGCATACCCATGACGATACCCGCATACCTTGCTGATTCAGATAAAGCGCATACCACTTTATTGTCACACACTACGATACTGCAATCTGTACCCAGCTTAGCTAACCAGCGCGGATGAAATACCTCCAGCGCGAGCTGGCGTAAATGTATCGCTATCCATAACGGTGGGAGTGGAGAAATCGCGGGCATTTTCTGTATTGGCGTTGAATGTATGTTGGTTAATGTTGTCAGTAGTGCTGTTAGTTGCACTAATCGTGTAGTTCGAAAGCGGCAGTGTTAAGGGGCGGATTTGCTGCGCACCGCGTCGCTTAAAAATATCAAGCCTTAAACTTTGTTCCTGCAGACTTAGCTTGATGCGCAGTGGTGCAGGTGAGGGACTGAGCTGACTTTCCCACGGTCGTATGACACAAAATAAGCTGCGCCCTGACTGTGCTGCAATATGCAAGCGACGTAGCGCATCGCTCTTGAATGCAGGCGCACGTTTTTGTCGTGTTGATATTGATTGCCATAACAAAACCGCGCTGCAGGATTGATTGCGCACGATTTGTTCGGCAGCCCATAAGGCATCCTGAGAATTGCTACAAGGTAGCCAGAGCACCTGGGATAAATCTATTTGTAACGCGGCTAAGGCTAGAATTTGCGGGCGATAGGGCGTATTAATCAGAACGATTTTGCCCTGCGCTAATTGCTTTAATGCAGGACTTAATAACTGCAATTCTGCACAGCCAGCCTGCGGCACTAATATCTCCGTCATTCCCGCTAAGGGCCAGCCGCCACCCGGTAATTCCTGTGCCAAAGTAGGGTAGCCACAAGCGACATAATCACCTGTGCAACGCCCAAGCTGAGATGCCCGCCATAGCGCAGGATGGAGATTTTCCAGATTTTGATTGATATTCTTGATTGAAACGGGAGACATGATAGCTTAAAAATACTGTATGTATATACAGTATATGTCTTGTTTCAGGAATTTTCAAAGTATTTATACGTTCGTTTGATACTTGTTGAAATATCTATTTTATGAGGCTCGTAAACAATCCACAATCTTCATCCTAGAAGCACGCCATGCCGGAATAAAACCACCGATGAACCCCATAATCAAAGAAAACATCAGGGTTTTGAAGATAATTTCTCCATTCAATTTGAACTGAAATGCGAGCTCACTGAAGGTTTGAAAATTGGTCGTAGAGATATCAACGGCCTGCATCCACGAAGCGGCAAATAGGCCAATGACGCCACCCACCAGTGATAATAATAAAGACTCGGAAAGGAACGCAACCAAGACCGCGCTACGTCGAAACCCTAATGCACGTAAGGTGCCGATTTCGCCTATACGTTGCGCGACTGCCGCAAACATCGTGATCATGGCGCCAACGATGGCACCGATAGAAAATATTACCGAGAGGCTCAGACCTAATATTCGTATGAATGTGGCGAGTGCCTCGCTTTGCTCAGCATAGAATTGAATCTCTGGCTTGGCATCAATTTGTAAGCGTGGGTCATTGGCAATCGCAGTTTGTAATGCCGTCGTGGCGGTGGGATCATTCAGGCGAAACACGATAGTGGAATAAGCATTGCGTCGGAATGCTGCCATCATTTGTTCGTTGTCACCCCAGATTTCGCTATCAAAGCCTGTTTTGCCAGAATCAAAAATACCGACCACGACCCAGTCGCGCTGGGCGAAATGTAAGGTTTCTCCCAAACCCGTGCCACGAAAACCTTGGGAGATCGAGCGGCCAGCGACTATTTCAGATGTGCCGGGCCTAAACATACGACCTTCTATCATTTTTACCTGAGGGCGCAATTCCAAGCCCAACACGGAGGTCCCACGTAAAGTCACATTGCTGGGCTTACCATTACTGCGCTTAGGTAAATTATTCAAAACCACAGGCTCTTTGCTGATCAGCGCTTTACCTTCTTTATTCGTCGCAATCCCGGGCAGGCTTTCAATGATAGCGGCCTGATCACGGGAAATGCCGCTATTGATCTCTGCACCTGCACCTTTGCGTAATACTAAAATATTGTCTGGCTGTCCGGTCGCGACTAAGGTCGCACGTATGCCTTCACTCATCATTAAAACTACGGTGAACACAAAGATCACGAGTGCCATACCGCCTGCAGTGAGCAGGGTGGTAACGCGGCGTACCCAAAGATTTCTGGCGACATAGGAAAAAGGGATTGCCTTCATGCGACATGCCTCAAACCGTTGACGATATTGATACGGCTCATCTTCCACGCTGGCCAAGCCGCCGCGACGATGCCGACAATGCAACTGGCGAGAATTTGTAATGCGATCGTTGTCTGTGACACGACAAAGACGGGGAATAAAGTGCCGACTGCTTTGGCAAAAGCGGCAGCGATAGGCAGTGTCAGTAAGACGCCAGCTCCGCCACCGAGTAAGGCAATGACCAGACTTTCACCAAATAAGAGTTTCACCACAAAGCCTGGTGAAAAGCCCAATGCCTTGAGTGTCGCATATTCGGCCAAGCGTTCACGTGCGGTCATGGTCATGGTGTTGGCCATCACCGCCATAATAATGATAATGATCACGTAACTGACCGCATTGACGGCAACCAAGATCGCTTCACTCATAGAAACGAAGCCCAATTGAAATGCTTTTTCTGTTTCACTCAGTGTTTCCGCTAATGAATTTTTAAACTGCGCATCGATACGCTCAGACACTAGAGGCGCATTATTCGGATCATTGATGCGCACCACATAGACGCCGACATAATCCGCACTGCGTTTGAAACGTTTGCGATTTGATTCAGCTAATAGTTGCCAGTGAAATAGAAATTGTGATTCATCCGTTTTGGCATCGACACCATCCCAGATGCCGCGTAAGGTGAAAGTCCAAGTGCCAGGAAAGATCGTGCCACGTAAGGGAATTTGATCGCCAATTTTCCAGCCATATTGATTGGCTAATTTGCGTCCCACAATGGCACCTTGCCGGTCCAAGATGAAGGCTTTTTTCTCTTCATCTTTTAAAACATACTCAGGATAGAGTGCCAGATAGCTGGCTGGTTCGACGGCGAATTGCGGAAAGAAATTACGCTCGGTGATATACACACCGCCAAACCAATTTGACCAACTGACGCCTGTCACGCCATCGACATTTCTGAGTCGGTCGGCATAACTTAAAGGCAGTGGGAAAGTCAGTGAAATCGAATTGCGTGTGATTAGTCTGACGCTGGAAGTGCCATCGACACCGGCGTACCAGGCGTCAATAATCGTGCGCAATAGACCGTAGGCACAAATAGCGACGATCAGCCCCACCATCGTTAAGATCGTGCGCAGTTTATGCCGGAAAGCGTTTTTGAGTAATAAGCGCAGGATGAACATAGAGTCTCTTATCACTTAGTGTGAGGTGGACGCTGTCGCTAAAGCTTCGTCCGCGACCAATAAACCTTTTTCCAGATGCACTAAACGTCTTGCCCGTGATGCAGCTTTAGGATCATGCGTGACCATGATGATGGTTTTTCCTAAACTGCGATGTAACTCATCAAGTAAATTAAGAATCTCTTCCGCAGTCACTCTATCCAAGTCACCCGTTGGTTCATCTGCCACGATCAAGGTCGGATCGGTCACTAAGGCGCGTGCAATTGCAACGCGCTGTTGTTGACCGCCAGATAGTTCGTTGGGATAGTGATCAATACGGTCAGTTAGTTTGACCATTTCTAGTGCTGCAGTGACATGGGCGTGACGCTGCTTCTTAGATAAATTGGTAAGCAGCAAAGGCAGTTCTACATTTTCAAATGCGGTGAGCACGGGCATCAAATTGTAAAACTGAAAAATAAAGCCCACATTCGCAGCACGCCAGTCTGCTAACTGTCCTTCACTCAAGTTCGCGATATTGATGCCAGCGATTTCTATCGTGCCTGCAGTCGGTTTATCGATGCCAGCAATTAAATTGAGCAGGGTACTCTTGCCAGAACCACTTGGTCCCATCAGTGCCAAAAACTCGGCGGTTTCTATATCGAGATCAACGCCTTCTAACACAGGAATGATCTGTCCACCACGTGTGTAGGATTTGTCTAGGCCACGAATACGGATGATAGGTGGCGCATCGTTGTTGATCGATGTTGGTGCAGGTGCTATGGTAGGATTATTATCAGTCATCACAGCACCGTTCATTTGCTGGAAACACTGATTTTTTTGCCAGCTTCTAATTTTTCGGTTGGCATCAGTACTAACTTATCACCCGATTGCAGAGCACCAGTGACTTCCTGATTGTCGCCAATTTTTCTCGCTAGATTGACGGCTATCATTTCTACGGTGTCGTCTTTAATTCTGAAAACAACTTTCTTGCCTCCACGATCCACCACGGTTTTAGGGTTAATCGCTAATACAGGTTTTTGGTCGGCATCGGTAGCAGCTTGTGACAAGATTGTGACCTTGGCACTCATCTCCGGCAAGATACGCGGGTCGAGTTTTTCAAAGCGTATTTTAGTCATGACAGTGGCTTTCGCTCTATCGACTGTTGGCACAATACTGACCACATTGCCACGGAAGCGGGTATCGGGCAGAGCATCTAAAGTGACTTCAACGGGTTGGCCGATTTTTGCTTTTGCGAGATTACTTTCCGAGACATCGGCTTCGACTTCAAGCGTGCTCATATCCGCCATGGTGACGACCGCACCCTGGCTACCTGCAGCACTGGAAAAGGGGGTGATGATATCGCCGACATTGGCATTTTTGACTAAAACCACGCCGTCAAAAGGAGCGCGGATCTCGGTGAAATCCTGATTCACTTGCTGTACTCTAAGCTGCGCTTTTGCCACTGCGACCGTGGCTTGCGCAGAAATCATTGCAGCTTTGGCGGCGTTTAAGCGCTTACTAGCGGCTTCTAATGCCTGACTAGAGATAAAGCCTTGCGTACTTAAACCCTGGCTACGCTTTAAATCGGATTCTGCATTGACTACTTCAACATTCGCTTGTGCCACGCCTGCTTCCGCTTGGCGGATACTGGCTTGTACCGCCGCCATCGCTGCCTGTACATCACTGGCGTCTAGTTTAGCAATTACTTCACCTTGTTTTACGATACTGCCTTCACGCACGTTCAGCCAGACTAATCTGCCTGTCGCTTTGCTGGCGACCGCCGCTCTTCTTTGTGCAACAACGTAGCCGGATGCCGTGAGTTGGGCATATTGTTGTGATGGGTAGGTGGTGATCACTGAGCTGGCTTGTACTTCCTGGCTACTGGGTTTCAGCAGAAAACCTAGTATCACTACGATGACCAAGGCTATGCTAATCCAACGACCATAAGCACGGGGCTTCTTATTGCCTGACGCTGGTTGACGGTTTATCTTGAGTTGTTGTAGAGGCGATGAGCCAGAAGTCGATGATGTGCTGGCATTGGGTGCGGAATTGGCAGTCATTTTTTTGCTTTGCCTGTGAGAGATATTAAATACAAATAAACACAAAAAAGACTTGGAGTCTTTATCAAAATTACGGCAAACTTTACTACATAAAATCGCTGCACATCATATTGCAGATCAAAAATGATAAGAAAATGACATAGCTTGAGTTTTTTTATTTCAATATCTTTTCACTTAGCTTGTCTCATTTACGCTGATTCTTTGGCTTTATCTGAGGCCTATGCCATGTACAATCATTCATGTTAATAAATTAAATCCGCCAATATTAAATATCTGCGTATTTAATAAAATCAAATATGGTTTGTGTCTAGGTAATATTGAATTCATTGTTTTTTTGTTTGTCGATTCAAAGTTAGTTATCTATGCTGCATTCATCACGATGTTGTGCCTTAGAGGGGGTATTAGGGTACATCAAAATAGTGAACTTAGTTGCCGCACTAATTCGCTGGAAAAAAATATAAAAAGTTTGGGGAGTAAGTATGAAATTGACCGAGTCAATGTTGCCAATGCCAACAGCTATTCAATATTTCCTAGAATCAGGCGCGCGATCGGTACGGCGTTTACTTTTAAAAAATTTGTTGTTAGTGGCATTGATCGTTTGCTGGATCTTGTCTGCTCAGGTTCACGCGCAAACGATTTTAAATTCTGGCGCAACGGTGAATGTGACAATGACGCAGGGACAAGCGTTCTCACAAAATTTTGAGGGCACGGGTACTCAAGACAATGTGTACACAGTAGTTGGCACCTTGCCGACCGGCATTGGCACCACCACAATACCTAAGTCACCTCCGGCAACCAATGGCCATGAGTTGGTTATGTCTGGCACACCTACTGCAGCCGGTACTTTCACGTTTACAGTCAATGTCAGTGCTACTTTTTTTTCTGTACCAGTTTTATATTCAACCACGATTAATGTCACCGTCTTATCTGCCGCACCTGTAATAAATAGTTTCAGTAAATCAGTTGCACAAAGTAGTAGTAGCAATACCTTGACGCCGACAATTACAGGTAGCGTCACTAATATTGCTATTGTTACTGCGCCTTCGCATGGTACGGCCAACGTGAGTGGTTTAAATATTCTTTATACGCCAGCCAGCGGCTATCTTGGAGCAGATACGCTTAGTTATCAGGCTACTGGGCCAGGCGGAACATCATCACCTGCAACAGTCTCAATTAATGTTGTCGAACCACCGCCCAATATTGAATCGAGCAGTGTTCGGGTTAGCCTGAACAGTATTGCAAATCCAATTGTTCCAGTCATTGGGGGGAATGTATCGAGCTTCGTTGTAGTCAATATGCCGTCTAATGGCGTATTGACAGTGAGTGGGTTAGATATACGCTATACACCAAATAGGGGGTTTTCTGGGACTGACCAGATTTCTTTGTATGTCACGGGTAATTCCGGTTCCTCGTCTACAGCAAGCATAAACATTCAAGTTCTGGACGATTTTCCTGTCATTACTTCTAGTGCAATTACAGTAGAGGCAAATAACGGAGTCTATAATATTACGCCTGTGACTAGTGGCAATGTCACTGGTCTTGCAATTCGTACACCACCAAGTCATGGCGTTGCGATCGTGAATGGTCTGGGTATTAGCTACACACCGGAACGCGGATATGTTGGTGCTGATACATTGACCGTGATCGCGACAGGTGCTGGTGGTACTTCCGCACCTGCTGCTATTAATATTAATGTTGTGGCAGCTGTTCCGGTTTTAAGTGGAAGTAATGTGCAAGTTGTTGCTAACAGTGCGGCAAATGGCATAGCGCCAAAAATAGTAGGTCTTGCTACAGCAATCAATGTAGTCAGTGCGCCTAGTCACGGTAACGTCACGCTCAGAGGTACCGAACTGCTATATACCCCAACAGCTGCTTATGTTGGAAATGATGCGATAACGATTACAGTAACCGGACCCGGTGGTGTTTCTAATTCGGCAGTAATTGCAATTACCGTGCAAGCGATAGGTGCTGCTTCAAATAACGTTACGGTACAAGTCAACAGCACAGCAAATACCCTGCCTGCATTAGCATTGACAGGTGCTACGGGACTTAGCTTAACTACGCCGGCGTTGCACGGTGTTGTGAATGTCAGTGGCATGACGCTAAGCTATACACCTGCGAGCAATTATGTAGGAACGGATAGCATTACTTATGCGGTGCTGGGTAGTAATGGTAGTTTTGCATCTGCAACTATCAATATCGTGGTCGTGGCAACCGCACCCGTAGTGAAAAATACGAATCTGACAGTAGAGACAGGACGCAGTGCTAGTATCGATCTGGCTAGTTTGGTCTCAGGTCCTGTCTTTTCTGGGGTCACTATTAGCCTTAATACTTTGCCCGCGCACGGTGTAGCAAGTGTTAGTGGTACAAGAGTGACCTATACACCAGCACCAGGTTATATAGGTGGAGATAGTTTGAATTTTACTGCGACCGCTATCGGTGGCGTATCGAATGTCGCGCAATTAATTATCACAGTGGTACCGCGCCCGGATCCATCTAAAGATGCGGGTGTGTTGGCGATGTATACTGCGACGACTGCGGCAGTACGTCATTTTGAACAAACGCAAATAGAACACTTTAATGGCAGGATGTTGGAGCTGGCGTCACAAGCGAACACCTCAAAAACGGATGAGGATAAAGAGCGTAAGACAGAATGTGGTCCGCTTGCTATGTGGGTGTCTGGTTTGAATAGTGCAGGTAGCTATCGGAGTGCGAATGGATTGAAATACACCACTATGGGATTTAGTGCTGGCGGTGATCGTTGTTTTGGTGGCGGCAAGACCCATATCGGTTTTGGTTTGGGTTATGCCCGTGATTATAGCGAGTTTGAACGCAATCCTTCCTTCATGAAGGCGACTGCGAATACTGCTGCGAGTTATCTAACGACACAATTATTTCCATCTATGCGTTTCTCATTCATGCTGGGTGTGAATCAGATCGAAGACCGTTTTGGTCGTCAAGATGGCAAGGATTTATCTCTGGCTTTTGGGCAGTGGAAGGGGACGCAGATGATCAGTTCCGGTTCGGTCAGCGGCGATCTTAGTTTTAGCAAGATACTGCTGATACCGTATGTGCGCCTCGACCTGACGAAAATGAAGTTGGATCCGTTTTCCGAGACCGGTGCGGGTACTAATCTCTTGCATTACCATGCACAAACGATGCTAAGCCAGCGTAGTACCGTCGGCTTTAATGGCGAGATGAAAATTGCCACATCATGGGGCGAATTAATACCGCGTTTGAAGATGGAATATCAACGTGATTTTGCGCGTAGAGATAGTTTAAAAATAAATTATATCGATCTGCCAGATGCGATCTATTTAATCCCAAGTAATGATGTCGATAGAAGAATGATTTTGTTGTCTTTGGGGGCGGATATGATGTGGAAAAATGGCATAGTAACGATATTTAATTACACGCATGCTGATGCGAACGGCGGTAATAAGGCGAATCGATTTAACGTTCGGTTTTCCTATCAGTATTGATGTTACTTGATCAAAAGCAGTGTGTATTGAAGCTCATTGGAATTAAATTGAGCCCCAATGCACGCTGCATAAATGAAGGAAACAATGCCTTAGTGTTTGCTGCCACTCGGTGTAATAACACCATCCACCAAAGTACTAGCGACAAATAACTGCGCGCAGTCAATTTGATCAAAGCTGTAATGCTTACCGCAAAAATCACAATTGATGTCGAGTTTATCTAATTCGGCGATCGCGGATTTAATTTCTTCTTCGCCCAACATCTTCAACATATTCCCGACTTTTTCACGCGTGCAGTTGCAATGAAATTCGGGATGCAGTGGATCGAAAACCCGCAAAGTTTCTTCCCAGAACAAGCGATTCATCAGCGTATCAATATCTGTATCTAATAGCTCTTGCTGCTTCACCGTGCTACCCAAAATGATCGCGCGGTTCCAAGCCTCTGTTTCGTCTTCTACACTCGATTCCGTACCACCAATTTTCGGCAATTTTTGTAGTAGTAAACCGCGCGTCACTTGGCCGTCTGCTGCTAGCCAGAGTTTGGTGTCAAGCTGTTCTGAACGCATCATATAGTTCTCAATTACGGTTGCAATTGATTCCCCATCTAAAGGCACAATACCTTGATAGGCTTGTTGCCCCGGCATTTTGTCATTGGGATCTAAAGTAATAACAAAACGCCCTTGACCGTTTTGATGTACTAAGTCACTCAAGCTAGCATCATCAGCAATCTCAACGTCTGGCGCTAATTTTGCTGTCGCACGTAAACGTAATTGCGCATCACATTCAACGACCAATAGTCGCACTGGACCGTCGCCATGTATCTGCATGACCATGGTGCCATTAAATTTTAAATTGGCACTGAGCAACGCAGACGCCGCCAATAATTCACCTAAAATCGTTTGAACCGCTTTAGGATAAGTTTGATGCGATAAAATTTCGCGCCAGGTATTTGGTAACTCGACCAACTCACCGCGCACACCAGCGTGTTCAAACATAAATTTTTGCAGATTATCTTTCACTGTATTTCCTTGAATTTTGAAACCATGTATATAGAGATTTGCGTAAAGATTATTCAGTATCGATACGCTTCAACTGTGTTTTATATTCCTGTCCGCGACGCACATAGTTTTGTGTGTTGGCCTGCATTTGCGCAATAGCTTCATCACTGAGTGTACGGACAACTTTGGCTGGTGAACCGACGATCAAAGAGTTATCGGGGAACTCTTTGCCCTCCGTTACCAAAGAACCCGCACCGACGAGGCAATTTTTGCCTATCTTGGCACCATTCAAAATGACTGCCTGTATGCCAATCAGACTACCTTCGCCAACGCTACAGCCATGTAACATCGCTTGATGTCCGACGGTCACATTTTTGCTGATCGTCAGCGGAAAACCTGGATCAGTATGTAAAACGCAAGATTCTTGCAAATTGCTGTTTTCGCCGATGTGAATTAATTCATTATCACCGCGAATCACCGTACCGAACCAAACGCTGGCTAGAGCATCGATTTTCACCTTACCTATAATTTTTGCACTGTCGGTGATATAAGCACTGGGATCAATATCGGGTGCGACATCGCCTAATTGGTAAATTGCCATGTTGCTTCCTATGAAACTTCTAAAGAGGAGGGACGTAAATGCCGTAAAATAGTCATCTTGAAATATTCCGACATTTTACCGCCCTCCGCATGATTTCACCGACCTCACCAGAATTTTCTTCCTCAGCTAGCGACAGTGCTAAGAAAAACATTGATCTCGCCTCAACCCAAACTGATTTACGATCGGCAGCCTTATTGTGCCTAATAGAAGCTGATGCTCGTAGTAAGGCTACTGCGGTACAAGCATTGCGGCAGGCCCACTTGGGGCAACAATTGACCTTGAATGCGAGAACTCAATTGAAGGCGCCAGCGGAGATACCCGGGCGTCCGTTGAAACCAGCGCTAGTGCCGCCCCTCGGCGTCAAGCGCCGTGCAATGAACACGGTAGAAGGACGAGCTACCTTAATTCATGCTCTGGCACATATTGAGTTCAATGCCATCAATCTGGCTTTAGACGCGATCTGGCGTTTTTCTGATATGCCAGATGCGTATTACAGCGACTGGTTGCTGGTAGCTCAGGAAGAGGCCTACCACTTCACTTTGCTGGCGGACCACCTAGTGACATTGGGCTTTGAATACGGTGACTTTCCTGCGCATAATAGCTTGTGGGAATTAGCTGAACGGACTCAGGACGATGTGTTATCACGTATGGCCTTGGTACCTCGTACGATGGAGGCGCGAGGCTTAGATGCGACACCCGCCTTGCGCGCCAAAATTGCACAGGCAGGCGATCAGGCTGCCGCTGAAATTTTAGATATTATTCTGCGTGATGAAATCGGTCATGTCGCGATAGGCAATCGTTGGTTTGCGTATTTATGCGAACAACGTCAGCTAGAACCGATTGCTTGTTTCGCGCAATTAGCTGCACAATTTAGAGCGCCAACTTTGCGCGCACCATTTAATGTGGCAGCACGTCTTGCGGCTGGTTTTACTCAGCAAGAGCTTGATGCAATGAATATTAGTTAATGTTAATTGCGGCAAATTAAGGTGAGTTGGGTAAGTTGGATAAGTTGGACTAAGTCGATTTAGCTAAAAAAGGAAAACAAGAATGTCTCAATATCGCGGTTCTCTTAACTGGTCAGACACAACATTTTTTCAAATGCTAGAAAATGTTAGATGGCTTGCACGGCGCGTTTTTGTGCTATTTGCCCTTGGGGCGACACTTTTAACGCTCAGTAGTTGTGGTTTATTTTCTAAGCCACCAACCCCAATGCCTGTAGCAGAACGAGTATTGAAAAAGAAAGTGGTAATGACAGGCTTTGCAGTCAACGTTGCGGCGCAAGTTCAGGATCTTGATGATATTGCTCAGGGTTTTCCGCGTGAAATGCTAAATCGCCTGGAACGCAGTGGCAGTTATATTGTGCGTCAATCGCCGAATCTCTTATCGTTTGATTTAAAACAAACCGCCCCGACTGCGAAAATGGTGCAGCAGGTCGCTGCTGAAAATGATGCGCAATTTGTGATCTCGGGTGAAATCAGAAATGCGGGTATCCGTACTGATAAAAAATTCCTCGGCCTATGGGAAAGTCGTAGCCGTCATATCGAAGTTGAATTCAGTATTTATGATGGTTTGAGTGGGGCTTTTCTAAGTCGTCATCTTTTATATCGTCCTGCTGAGGATGATAGCAAGGTAGGGCGAGATAAACCTTTTGGCAGTGTCGCCTTTTATGCGACTAGTTTTGGCAAGGCGGTTGATTCTTTGATTGGAGAATCGGTGACGTGGATACGCAAGGACTTGGCCCCATTTCCCTTGATGGCGAAGATCATCAAAATCAAAGACAAAGAAATTATTTTCGATGCAGGTCTAAGTTCGAACCTCATCGTTGGCGACCAGGCTTTGGTGGTGTCTGATTACGATCAATTGCCAACTTTAGGCTTGAGCGCGCAACAAGCACGTCCTTTGCAGTATGGCATTCCACAAGCGAGTATGGGGAAGATGAAGGTCATACAAGTGCAATTGCCATTTGCAGTCGGAGAATTGTTGGATGACCAGAGTAATAAAGCAGTGCAAGTTAAGGTAGGTGATTTTGTGCGTTTTGATACGGTCGCGTATTGATTTTCAAAGCTTAGACGGAAGCCGTACTTGAATAGCAGCGGTATTCATGTGAGCGTAATGCTTGGCTCAACATAAGTGACGGGGCGCGAGATTTGTTCGAACATAAATCTCGCGCCCTTTTTTTCCTTAAAAACGGGTCAAACAACAAAATGCTGCAATAGCGTATAATAATCGAACGGTCGTTCTATTTTTATGCTTAGGTCAATATTATGAAATTAAGTCAATCCGAATTCGTTTCGCTGCGTGGATTAAACATGCATATACGCCATTGGGGTAAACCTGATGCACCAGTATTGTTTATGGTGCATGGTTGGATGGATGTGGCAGCCTCGTTTCAATTCGTCGTCGATTGCTTGGCGCAGGATTGGCATGTCATCGCACCTGACTGGCGTGGCTTTGGACTCACTGAGTATCCTAAAGTGGAGAGTTATTGGTTTCCTGACTATGTCGCTGATTTGGACGCGATTTTGCAGCACTATTCACCAGATCAGCCCGTGAATCTACTGGGGCACAGTATGGGCGGAAATATCGCTATGTTGTACGCTGGCGTGCGCCCAGAACGTGTCGCGAAACTGATTAATCTGGAAGGTTTTGGGATGCCGATGACGCAAGCCAAACAGGCGCCAGGACGTTATAGGAAATGGTTAGAAGAGTTACGTGAGGTGCCAACTCTGCGCACATACGCAAGTTTAGAAGAAGTAGCGGGGCGCTTGCAGAAAACCAATCCGCGTTTACCCGATGAGCGCGCAGCTTTTTTAGCGCAACATTGGTCTAAGCAAAATGTACAAGGCGCATGGGAGTTGTTAGCCGATCCCGCGCACAAGAATTCCACTCCTATTTTGTATCATGTCGATGAAGTTTTGGAATGCTGGCAAAATATTGCGGCACCTGTATTGTGGGTGGAAGCCAATGACACGGATATCTGGCGCATGATAGGTTCAAAAGAACAGGCGCGCGCAGAGATTGATCGACGTATGCAATACGTGCCTAATATGCGTACTGAAATTGTGATGGAGGCGGGGCATATGTTGCATCATGATCAGCCTGAAGTATTGGCTAAACTAGTAGAGCGTTTTTTGTCGGAATAGTTTTTCGGGCAGCACAATCTGAATTATTTCCTGATAAATTTCTAACAAAGCATGGACGTTGATACGCCATGCTTTTTTTACGACTAATTTTGTTTCTGAGTGACGTGGTTTGTGGTGTATCCCGCAACAAATTCTTTTTATTTCGATTGCTTTGTTGGACGATAATTTTTTATTGCTATACTGGGCAAGCATAAAATTAATAGTTTTATGCGGCAAGGCTTAGATGGCATGACTCTCATAGTCGTGCATCGTTTTAGATAAATTCTGATTACGAAGTCTGTGCCTTACTTGCAGCTCAACTTTTCATCTAAGTGTTAATTTGAATTTATGCCAGATATAACCCCGCTCATAAAAAATGGTAATAGCGCAAACAGTGTTGATATTGTCATTGTCGCGGAAGGCTATACGGCGGCAGAACGCGCCAAATTCATTGGCGATGCTCAAGTCTTCTTGAATAGCTTTTTGGGTGATAGCAATGCGCGTCTGAATGCGCCGTTTTCAAATTACAAAAATTTTTTTAATGCCTCCGCATTATTTTTTGCTTCCGCCGAATCAGGCACCGATCAGCCGAATAAATCAATTTCTGTTAACACCTATTTTAATGCTACCCAACATGGGAGCGATGGACGTTTGCTGTACGGTGATACGTTTGCAGTTGAAAATGAAGTGGCCAAGGTTTTTGCACGTAATGAACGAGAACTCATTATCGTGCTGGTCAACACGCCACTATATGGCGGTGCTGGCGGCACTATTGCTTGGGCATCAGCAGGAAATGCACTGGCGTCGGAATTGGCCTTGCACGAAATTGGTCATAGCTATGCCGGACTGCAGGACGAATATGTCGATGCCGAAGTCGCAAAATCTTTTCCGACTACTAGTCAAGGTTTCTTGAATAGCCCCCATGTGACCGATTCCTTGAGTCGTATTCCTTGGAAAGATTGGCTAGGTCATGTTGACGGCGAATTGGGTGTCGTTGGCACTTACGAGGGCGGCTATTATCGCGCAAACGGTATATGGCGCGCCACGCAGAATTCAAAAATGCTATCTTTGAGCCAACCCTTCAATGCGCCGGAAAAAGAAGCCTTTGCCTTGCAGTATTATGCCAACATAGGTGACTACCTCACGGTGAGCACGATAGCGCCTGGAATTTATTCTGCAAATACACCAGACGCAACTTTGTTCTCATTCAATTGGAAATTTGATGGCAAAGCGCTTCCCAAGGGCGCAGCAATTTATGATGCTTATGCGAATGGCGGTTATGCTGTCGGGAGTAAATTATCAGTAGTGACCACGGACAACACAGGATTGATTCGAAAAAATCTGGCGCAGACTAGTCAGACTGAACAGATCAATATTGCGGCTGCGGTCAAAGATAATACGTCGATTCTTGCCTATACGCTCGCGAGCTCTGATTCGGGTTCAGTTTTGCGTTTTGGTGATGCAGACAATGTGATTAGCATTAGGGATGCGACTCTGCCCAACGTCTATGTAGACGGCGGCAAAGGTAATGATAGTTTGAAATTTGGCTTCAGCCTAAATAGCGCCACTAATTTTAAAATTCAGGAAATCTCTGGAGGTAGCTTCACACTCAAACAGCAAGATGGTTCTTTGCTGGCGACTTATCAGATTGAAAGTCTGAAGTTTGATAACTTCATCGTCAATACACAGGTGTACAGCAATGCCCAAACGATCAGTCGTCCTGTGCTTGATACTCTGCTCGATATCTATGTTGCTTACTTTAATCGCGTCCCTGATGCAGATGGTTTGAATTATTGGATTGATAGCTACAAATCAGGCATGGGACTTTCTAAAATCAGTGAATCTTTCTTTTACGCTGCCGCTGAAAAGTCGGCTCAAACTGGTTACACCTTGGATTTGAGTAATACAGATTTAATTAATAAAATCTATATCAATGCCTTGGGCCGAAAAGAGGGCGCTGACTCTGCTGGACTAAATTACTGGCTGAAAGATTTGGGGAGTGGTGCACAGACGCGTGGTTCTATGGTGCTGGCGATTGTCGCTGGTGCTCATAAGGAAACAGGAGAGTGGAAATGGGTTGCTGATTTGTTGGACAATAAAATCCAGGTTGCTTACAAATTTGCTGTTGATTGGGGATTAAACTACAGCACGCCTGAGGAGTCGATATTGAAAACGATGCAGATTGCATCGCTCATCACACCGACTGATATGACTGCAGCTATCCAGCTCATCGGCATTGCTGAAGGACAAATTCAATTTATGTGATCCTTGATTTTGTCGTTAGTTGATCGAGATTGACATCCTAAGCAGTTCGAAAGCGTAGAGAAAACAAAGTTCTCTACGCTTTTTTACTTTTTATTTGGAACTTTTTAAGCGCTTAAACGGAATAGCTTTAGTAAGTTTAATTTTGAAGTTGGATGCCTTAGATTTATAACAAATAGCGAAGCATGGATGATTTGATTTCTGATACCGAGTTAATGCGGCTAATGCGGAATGGCGATAAGCAGGCTTTTACAGCGTTATACCGCCGTCATCATGCTGCTTTATATCGTTACGCGGTATTGCGTTGCGGTTCGACAGCGATTGCCGCAGATGTGGTGCAAGACGTGTTTATGGGCTTGATGACAGATCTGTACAAATACGACGCCTTAAAAGGGCAACTACGCTATTTTCTATTCGGTGTAGCGCGTAATGTGGCGATGAAACATGATAATGCGTTGCAAAAAACAGCTAGCGCAATGAATGAGTTTGAGGATGATGAGGATCAGCAAAACGAAGTGATTTGTGAGAATGCTGCTCCGTTGGAACGACTGATGCGCGATCAAATGGCCGAGGATTTGCGGCAAGCAATCGCTAGCTTGGCGACGCATTATCGTGATGTATTGATTCTGTATGAAATGCATGAAATGTCTTATCTGGAGATTGCTGACATTTGCCAAATTAATATAGGTACAGTGCGTTCTCGTTTATCGCGCGCTCGCCTAGCACTCGCGGAGCGCTTAAGTCAGTATCGCAGCGGTTGGTCCGTGGATGTCCAGCGCGCTTAATAAATATCCAGAGCATAAAGAATGGTTAGCGCCCAAGGAGAACTTATGAGAAGTCTTATAGTATTAATTGCAGCATTGGCTGCGTTCGGATGCAGCCCCGTCGTTGTCCGTCCCAGTGACGGGGCTGCGGAAAGGCTCGCTCTCCCTGCCAGATCGAATACACATGATGCGTCGAGGGCTGCCACGATGGAATTCCTACTTGCATCAGCCGCTGCCGACTTTCAGTCGCATCCTCCTGGCGGTGCTCGGCTCCGGTTTCAAAACGTGCGCTTGGGGTATTTGGGCACTTCCGCTGGCACATTGAGATACATGCTGTGCGGTACCTTTTCGTCGGATGAGACCCGCCTTGGTGCTGAGACGACCCCCTTCGCAACAATCGACTCGCCCGGTGGACCCAACGGATACCAACAGTTTCTCGGGGTAAATAGTATGTGTGTAGATCCAGCTGCAAACTTTGACCGCACGAGCGATTTGTCTTCGACGTTGCAGAGCAGATTCGACTCAATCGCGTCAGCTCGGCGGTGATCCGGCTTGGGCGCTAACAATTCGTCCAAGTCAACGCCGCTTCGCTTCGCGGCTTAACTTAGGCGATGGATAGTAATTGGAAATGGTAATGAAAAATTTTGAAGAAACAGAAGTTGTTTTAAAACCGCATAACCAAGCTTTAAAGTATGAGCTGCAATCTTTGCAAGCGCCAGCTTTGGTAGAGCAGGCTTTATTGGCAGCATTCGATCAACATTTTCCCAAGCGACCTTGGTATCAGCGCTGGCAGGAATTCTCTTGGCAATTAACAAGCGGTTTATGTGCAAGTCTGGTGGTAATGGTGCTGGTCTTAAATCAAACTTCATCGTTAGTCCCTACAGCAAATCAGGATGGAATCGTGGAGAGCAGTGAGGTTCAGGCCAGCTACGAAGTGCATGAAGAAATCCCTTTTCTTGCCTTGCATTCCGGTGAGGAAATTTTGAAACAAGATGATATGCGTATTGTCCAGGCGCAAATACCACATTCAGTGTTGGCGACTATGGGAGTAACAGTAAATCCTGAGGTTGCCAATCAAAGCTCTAAAGCAGAAATGTTGCTGGGTGCGAACGACGAGTTTTTAGCAGTAAGATTTTTACCAAATTAATCAAAACTGAATGCTGGGTAACTTGTGTGGCATGGCGTGTATTTAGTCAGCTTATTCAGTTAACTTAATCAAAAAAGGAAGGCATGAATATGAAAAATTTAGTCATTGGCGCAGTGCTTGCTGCTGCAATCTTGAGTTTGCCAGTCATGGCGATGGATCGCTTAGATCCGGTATTCGATACTAAGATCAGTAAAACTATTGCTCTTGATAACACCACGGCGTTTACAGTCCTAATGGATGGGGAGCAGGATAAAGCAACGACTGACGGTCGAAAAATCGAAATTGAGCGCGAATCGATTTTGCGTAGGGCGAATGGCTTGGGGGATATGGTTTTTGCCAATCCCATTAGCGGCATGAATTTCTTTCGTTTCTCCGGAAAGCTGGTAAAGAATGCACCTTATAGCGCAGAAGTGATTTCTGAAAGTCAGCAGAAACTAGCTGACGGTAACATGATTTCAAATAAGAGCTCGACGCTGACTTATCGTGATAGCCAAGGACGCACCCGTGAAGAAATTCGCGATGCAAAAGGTGAGTTGCGAGAAATTATTATTAATGATCCCGCAGAAGGTCACATTATTTTGAATCCAAAAACTAAAGTCGCAACTAAGCTCATGAATAAATTTTTGATGAACACAAAGTCAAATGGAGAGCCTTTGAAAATAGTGACGGAAAACATAACCCGTTCAAAAGATGGTAAGGAGATCGTCGAATTGAAATTGACAGCTGGTGATAACAAAGATGCAGAGCGTCACGTCATTGTTCGTCGTGTAGAAAAAATGGGCACAGATGCGAAAGCAGGCGACAATGAAAGAACGCTGACAGTGAATGTACTCGGCCCAGAAAACCGTCGTCAGATGGAGCTTGTTATGCCAGGTATGTCGGGTAGCGGCGCGTTGAACGCTAGTCTGGCTAACGTCTTTGGCGATGCTAAATGGGCGAACAAACGCCAAACGAAGGCCCTTGGTAACAAAGATTTCGACGGCGTCAAAGCGGAAGGAAAGCAGAGTAGTTTTGAGATTCCGGCGGGTGAAATAGGCAATGCCAATCCAATTGTCGTGTCAGATGAAACTTGGTTTTCACCTGATCTACAGATCACGGTCTATTCAAAACATAGCGATCCACGTTCTGGCGATAGAATATATCGCTTGAATAACATCAAGCGTGATGACGTTGCAGCAAGTATGTTTGCGGTGCCCAGCGACTATAAAATGCGAGATATCGCTAAAGATATCAAGGATGTAAAAGAAATAAAAGAAATTCGCGTAAAACGTGAAGATAAAAAAGATAAGGAATAATTTAGAGATTGTCAGAATCATTCTTTGCATGGAATGTGCCAATCGGTATAAAAAGTAGTGCGAAAATTTAAAAGGCGAACCGATCGTACTCGGTTCGCCTTTTTTATAGCTAAATTGGCCGCTCTCGCAGCAAATCAGACGTTAACTGTTAAACTCTTCTTTTGTCTCGATTTCTGCAGGTATTTTTAGCGATGAATACACCAAAATCCTTGGGTTTTACGACCACCATTTTGCATAACGACCGTCAAAAAGAGATAGAGCACGGTTCTCCTCATAAACCTATTCACACTTCTGTCACTTATGGTTACAAGAATGCGCGTGATTTGGCTGAGGTATTTCAAGGTAAACAATCAGGATACCGCTATGGGCGCCAAGGCAATCCTACCGTTTCTGCTTTAGAAGATAAGCTGACGAAGATGGAACAGGGTGTTGCTAGCATTTGTTTTGCAACTGGAATGGCAGCAATTTGCTCTGTGTTTCAAGGCCTGTTGCGTCATGGCGATCATCTGGTGTCTTCACGGTTTTTGTTCGGCAATACCAATAGCGTATGGCAAACCTGCGCCGAGCAAGGCATGGAATTATCGTTGGTCGATGCTACCGATGTTGCCAACGTTGCCGCCGCGATTAAACCCAATACCCGTATCGTGTTTGTGGAAACCATCGCCAATCCACGTACGCAAATTGCCGATTTAAAACGCATAGGCGAATTATGCCGCGAACGTGGCATTTTGTTCGTGGTCGATAACACCATGACCTCGCCTTACTTGTTTCAACCTAAAGCGGTGGGCGCAGGACTTGTAATCAACTCTTTGACGAAGTCGATTGCCGGTCATGGCAATGTCTTAGGTGGTGCGATTACTGATACTGGCGTATTTGATTGGGCCAACTATCCACATATTGCAGCAAACTTCCGTAAGCAAGCTCCAGCGCAGCAAGGTATGGCACAAATACGTGCTAAAGCTTTGCGTGATTTTGGTGCTTCGCTGTCACCTGAGGCTGCGCATCAAATCGCGGTTGGTGCGGAAACGCTGGCCTTGCGTGTGGAACGTGAAAGCCTGAATGCCTTAGCTTTAGCACAAATGCTAGAGACCGACCCACGCGTCGCTGTCGTACACTACCCGGGTTTGCCTTCGCACCCACAACACGCACTGGCGACCGAATTATTCCGTGCTTACGGTGCCTTGTTCAGTTTTGAATTGAAGGCTGAAATTGATTGTTTCGATTATTTGAATCGCTTGAATCTGGCGATCAACGCCACCCATTTGGGCGATACTCGTACGCTGGTCATTCCGGTGGCGCACACCATTTTCTTCGAAATGGGTGCGGAGCGTCGGGCTGAGATGGGAATCGCTGATTCCTTGATCCGAGTATCGGTAGGGATAGAAGATACTACCGATTTATTGCATGATTTTGCACAGGCTCTAGCAGCCTAATTTCTCTCCAAGTCCAGCACAACTATTTAGGAGTCTCATGTTTTCTAGTATTTTGTCACTCTCTTTAAAAATGACGCAACGCGATTGGCGTGCTGGAGAGCTGCGTTTCCTTCTGGTTGCTCTAATGGTCGCGGTTGCATCTTTGTCGTCGGTGGGATTTTTTGTTGACCGTTTGCGTAATGGTTTAAACCGTGATGCGCATCAGGTACTAGCCTCCGATTTATTGGTCAGCTCGGCACAACAGTTAAATTTAGCGTGGAAGACAAAGGCGCAGCAAGCTGGATTGCAAGTTGCTGAGACCGTGGTATTTCCTAGTATGGCATTATCGAACGGCTCCTCAGGTAGCAATGTGAGTAGCGACACCGGCATGGCGAAATTGGTGACCTTGAAAGCGGTTACCAGTAATTATCCTCTGCGCGGTAAGTTGAAGTTGAATCTGGCGGATAAAGAAGTCGCTACCGATGAAACGCCAAAACGCGGCACGGTATGGATAGATCCCGCTTTGTTTGGCAGTTTAAAAGTGGCTGAGGGTAGCCAGATTACGCTGGGCGAACAACAATTCACTGTTGCAGCCAGTATAGCCTCAGAACCTGATCGTGGATCAGGCTTCTTAAGTTTCTCGCCCCGCGTCATGATAGCTATGGACGATTTGGCTGCGACTAAATTGATTCAAGATGGTTCTCGCGTAACTTATCGTTTGTTGCTGGCTGGTGACAAGCAAACGGTTAAAGAATTTCAGACTTTCTTAGAGCAAGAAATTCAAACAACCAGCTTGAAAGGCGTGCGCTTAGAAACCATAGAAAATGGTAATGAACAATTGCGCACCACCTTGGACAGAGCGGAGCAGTTTTTGTCTATGGTGAGTATGTTGTCGGCCATGCTGGCGGCAGTCGCGGTGGCGATGGCGGCACGTCGATTTATGCTACGCCATATTGATGCTTGTGCCATGTTGCGTTGCCTTGGTTTAACGCAAAATCAAGTGACGGTGATGTACTTGTTTGAATTTTTAGTGCTCGGTGTTTTGGGCAGTATCGCCGGTGTGATCTTGGGCTTTGCTGGACATTACGTGTTGTTGGAATGGCTCGGAAAATTAGTGACGAACGATTTGCCACCAGCGAGTTTTTTACCGGCGTTACAAGGTTTGGCAATTGGTATTTTGCTGCTGATAGGTTTTGCGATGCCGCCGATTTTGCAGTTACGAAATGTGCCGCACAATCGTGTGATACGACGTGAACAAGATGCGCCACAAGCTATGACTTTAGTGACTTATGGCTTGGGCCTGGCGGTGTTTATTGGTTTGTTGTTGTGGCAAACCGGTGACATTAAGGTTGGATTGATGGTGGCTGTAGGGTTCTTGGTCGGCATGCTCAGTTTTGCTTTAATAGCCAGAGTGTGCATGATGGGTTTAAAGCGTCTGCGCAATGTGATTAATCATTCTGCGTGGCGCTTTGCGATCACGGCTTTACAGCGCCGTCCAGGCGCCACCGTGGTGCAAGTGGTGGCTTTGTCTTTGGGTTTAATGGCATTGTTATTATTGACCGTAGTGCGTAGCGATCTGATTGCGGCATGGAAGCAATCGACACCTGCCGATGCGCCAAATCATTTCGTTATTAATATTCAACCAGATCAAAAAAACGAGATCGCCAAACGTTTGGAGAATTTTGCACGACCACAAATTTATCCCATGATACGTGGACGTCTGATCGACGTGAATGGCAGTGTTTTGAAACCCAATAGCTATCAGGATGAACGTGCGAATGGCTTGGTGGAGCGTGAGTTTAATTTATCCACAATGACGGATTTGCCTTATTCGAACAAAGTGGTTGCTGGCGAATGGTATCAAGATGGCAGTGCGACGGAGCCTGAAGCTTCAGTAGAAGAGGGACTCGCAAAGGCCTTAAAATTGCAGCTAGGCGATAAGATGACTTTTGATATCGCTGGGCAAAAAATCACGGCTAAAATTACCAGCTTACGTAAATTAGATTGGGGTTCGATGCGGGTAAACTTCTTCGTCGTGATCAATCCCAAAGCGATGCAAAATATGCCGCAGACTTATATCACTGCTTTCCGCGTGCCTGATAAGGACAAACAATTTGCGAATCAATTGACCATGGACTTTCCTAATTTGACAGTGATGGATGTCGGTGCGATTCTAAAGCAGTTACAAGATGTGTTGGATCAGGTCATCACGGCGGTGGAATTCTTGTTTCTATTCACGCTGGTTTCTGGTGTCTTGGTTTTGTACGCGGCGTTGGCGGGATCACAGGATCTACGCATGCGTGAAGCTGCCTTATTGCGTGCGTTGGGCGCGACGCGTCAACAACTCTCACAAGCGCAGTGGATAGAGTTTTTATTAGTTGGCAGTGTAGCAGGTGCTTTGGCCGCGAGTGGCGCTTCCGCCATAGGTTGGGCATTGGCGACATACTCTTTTAAATTCGCTTGGAGTTTTTCACCTTTGGTTTGGGGCGCAGGTATTGTTGTCGGCGCGATTTGTGCTCTGATCGGTGGTTGGTTAGGTTTGCGCAATGTGTTGAATCAACCTCCTTTACTGTCGTTGCGGAATAGCTGAACTTGATCGTAGCGTCATTAGCAGGTAAAAAAATTAGTAAATATATCGAACGAAAAAAAGTTTTATGGAAATTGAAGAAGAGAAATCAAACCTATATGTATTGATCGGTGGTGCTGATAAATTGCGTGAGATGGTCGACAGGTTCTATGATCTGATGCAGTTGGAAGCCGAGTTTTCTGGCATCAACGTGATGCATCCACAGCCTAACGATAGCTCACGCGATAAGTTATTTTGGTTTTTATCCGGCTGGATGGGCGGACCTAATTTATACATAGAACAGTTCGGCCATCCTCGCTTACGCGCTCGTCATCTACCCTACGCGATAGGGATAGCAGAACGCGATCAATGGCTACGCTGCATGGCATGGGCGATGCAGGATGTCGGTATTGAAGAAGGCCTGCAAGAGCATCTGATGAGCTCGTTCTACCAAACAGCGGATTGGATGCGGAATACACCGGGATGAAGTAAGTGATTCTGATTTAAACCAGAAGTAAGCAAAACGAATAAAAGTTCAAAGAAGAGTTCAAATCCAATGACCATAGTAGAAATCATCCTGATAGCAGGTATTGTAGTAATCGTTCTGATCCAAATCGCGATTTTGCTCCGCAAGCAAAGCAATGGCGACGCGCAACTATTAACGCAACTACAAACATTTCAAACACAATCGCAACAAGCGCAAGAACGCAGTGAACGCAGCTTACGCGAGCAAGTGCAATCGACGGCTCAAGCTACACGTCAGGAATTAGGTGGCAACTTTACGCAGTTCCAGCAAGCATTGGCAGCACAACTCACCAGTGTCGCGACGCTACAAAACAATCAAATTGATGCTTTTTCGCAGCAACTCGTTAAACTCAATGAAACCAATGCCCAGCAATTAGAACAAATGCGTCAGGCCTTGACAGTGCAAGGGCAAACAGCACGCGAGGAGCAGAGTCTAAGTTTGAAACGTTTTGCCGATACCTTAAATCAGACTTTGGCGAGCATGACCGAGTCAAATGCTTTGCGTATGGGTGAGATCCGTACAACGCTGGAGCAAAAGATCCAACAACTGCAAGCAGACAATGCCGGAAAATTGGAAGAAATGCGCAAAACCGTCGATGAGAAACTCCATGCTACGTTGGAGCAGCGCCTCGGAGAATCGTTTAAACAAGTGTCAGAACGACTGGAAAAAGTACACCAAGGTTTGGGCGAAATGCAGCAATTAGCCATTGGTGTCGGCGATTTGAAACGGGTATTAACCAACGTGAAAACTCGCGGCACTTGGGGTGAAGTGCAGTTAGAAATGGTATTGGAGCAAATGCTGGCGCCCGATCAATATGGCAAAAATGTGGAGACCGTGCCAGGTAGCGGCGAGCGGGTTGAGTTTGCGATTAAATTGCCAGGTAAAGAAGATGACCGGGCGCCAGTGTGGATGCCTATCGATGCGAAATTCCCGAAAGAACAATACGAACGTTTGTTAGATGCGGCTGAACGTGCTGACGCCGAAGGCGTGGCGCAGGCAGGTAAAGAGTTAGAACGCGCGATTCGCAACGAAGCGAAAACGATTGCCGAGAAATATCTGTCGCCGCCACTGACCACCGATTTTGCGATTTTGTTTTTACCTACTGAAGGCTTGTATGCAGAAGTCATGCGTCGCCCGGGTTTAGCTGACGAACTACAGCGCACGCACCGCGTTTCTATCTCAGGTCCTTCGACTTTGTCGGCTTTATTAAACAGCCTACAGATGGGCTTCCGCACTTTGGTGTTAGAGAAGCGTTCTTCTGAAGTCTGGCAAGTTCTAGGTGCCGTTAAAACTGAATTTAGTAAATTTGGCGATGTTTTAGCTGCTACAAAAAATGCCCTGGTAAAAGCCGCTGATAATATCGATAAAGCAGAAGTTCGCACGCGCCAGATGACCCGCAAACTGAAGTTGGTCGAGGCATTACCAACTGACGCTGCGCAAAGTTTGTTGGGCCTAGAGGATAGTGGGGATAGTGCAGACGATGCGGATGTCTGAAGACACAATAAATCATTGAGTGTCAATTCAATGATTTACCCCATCACTACATCCATAATCCCGGTTTGTTCACCATCAAATAGAATACACCCAACATCGCCAAAAATGCTGGGTAGCCCAAAGCCTCCCAGTAGCGCGCATATTGCCAATAAAGTGGCGCTAATGCTTGTTGTTGCTCATGGGCAGATTGCGCTAGCTTTTGCATTTTTATTTGTAGCCAGACCACTGGCAGCCAGCAAATTCCCGCAAGAAAATACAAGCCTAACGACAATAAAATCCATGGCGTGTCTAAGGCCCATCCTGCGAGATGCGCCAGTGCAATTCCACTGATTGGCTGAATGATGACGGCGGGCGTAGTAAAGCACCAGTCAGCACGCACTACTAGACGTGTAACGACGGCAATCGTCGCGACATTTTTGCTACGATTGCAAAAGTAGAGATAGAAAGCAGAGCCGAATCCAGTGCCGACCAACAGCACGGAGGAAACGATATGCAGGGTTTTGAGTAAGAGATAGGTATTCATTTTGTGGTTGATTTAGTTAATGACTTAGTCGTTAGCCGTATTTTTTAGTTTATTGACCGTTCTTTCGCTCGCGATCAAGACAAACAAGATCGCCAGTATTGGCAGATTTTTAAGAATGGGCGCGAATGGATGTATGAGAAATTCAGGTAAACACACGCCAATGATGAAAGAGTAGCTGACTATCAAAACTGATTGAAACAACCATAAGTGTCGGCTTGGGCGACTGAGTGTAGCGATCCCTAACAGCATATCGATGCTGCTTGCTAGGTATAGGACGACTGACGCTATTTCCCCATGAATTCCGACTTGTGCGAGCATGTGTAGGCTATCTTCACGCGGAAAAATCCAGAGCGAAATAATGCCAGTGCTGATCCACAAGAAGGCAAGCATTAAGCGAAACAAAAGCTGCGACCAACTCGCTATCGCCGCCGCAGCTAGAGCTGGTGTGTGTTGATTAGTAAACCAGTCGTCTGCTCCTCTTGGTGTTTGTCCTAGAAATTGTGTAAAGGCTAGACTGTCTGCGACATTGCCTTGTTCCAGCATGTGTAGCGTTTCTGGCGCAAAAACTTTTTGCGGTAGATAGCGCGCAAGGCTGGCGCTGATGTGCATTAGCGGCATTGGTATTCGGATGAACATGGCGGGCGGCAAATTCATGGCATGACGATAATGTCCGAGCATCTCACGATAACTGATGGGTTCCGGTCCAACCGCTCGAATAATCTGATGCGATACAGCATTCTGATTTTCAATTTGTAACAACCAAGTACGCACGCACAAACAGAGATCATCAATATGTACTGGCTGGAGCTCTTGTTCACCATTACCCGGTAAGGCGATGACCGGTAAGCTGGCGAGACTGCGGAATAATTTGCTACTAGCGCCATCTATTCCGACGATTAGGGAAGGGCGCAGGATTAAATGTGGACATGCGAGTTGGCTTAGAAATTGATCTGCGATTCGCTTAGTTTGCAAGTAACTACTGTGTTGTGCTGGCTTGACAGAGATGTTGTTAAGATAGCGATCATCTGGCCCCAATGCCGATATCTGTAAAATACCGCGCACACCTGCATCGTTTGCAGCTTGAAATAGTGCTATCGGTGTAGCTTGATGTATCGCAGCAAATTGCACTTCTCTAGTTTGCATCAAGATGCCAACTGCGTTGATGACGATATCGACGGTGCCTAATGCGGCTAAACGTTTTTTCCAAGTCTCGACTGAAGTATCTTTGCAGTAGTCGATCAGTAATTCGCGCTGCCGTTCTGTTGTCTCGCTGCTGAATTGATGAACCCCATGAATGAGCTCATGCCCAGCTTGTTCCAGCGTTCGACTCAAATGGCGACCAACAAAACCATGTGCGCCACAAATTAGGATTTTCATCTTTCCTCCAAGGTGTCAGTGATGACTTATTGATGACTTAAAGTTGTGCTGCAGGTGCGTCCAAGAAAGTGCAGGTTACGCATCACTCTGTTCATTATTTTTAGATAGGGAGCACCGACCATTTTTACAAAATCGACTATTGCGTAGTGCACGTTTTGCTGCACGGTCAGCAGCAATTTTGAATAGAAAGCCTGAGAAGCGGTTGGATAAACGATAGCGATTGCGGGCCACATGAATATAAGCCCAATCGAACAGTGGTTTAAGTATAGGTAATCCAGTGGGCGCGGTAATCCAGCCCAAACCAACGGCACCATAAGCTAAGCGAAACACTTCTACACCTTTGGCAAAGCTACCGTCGGGGCGTACAGCATGAATAATTTCCATCATTTCTTTTTTACTGGCGGGATAATGGCTATCATCAAAATCTACCGCAGACACATCGATAAAGCGCAATAAATCCTGATCGTTACGTGCTTTCAAATTCTCGATTTCCAATTTGCAGAGAGGGCATGATTCATCATAGAGTAGGGTGAGTGGGTAGTTGTTCATGGTGCTTCCTTGGTTTGTGAATTGATTGTGATATTTAACTTGGTTCTAAAATTAACTCTTAAATTAATTCTTAAACTAAGCTTTTGTTTAAAGCACTTCTCTATATCGATATATCTTCACTTTGAAATCCTTTTACTTTTATTCTGTTATTTCTGTCGTAACAGAAATATGTATTTAAAAAAATGCGCATCGCTATTTGCATTGATGCGCGTTGTTTTGGTCTACTTTTCTTCACCGCGTACAAACTGCTGCACCTTAGCTCCCATTTTGAGTAGCTTCATCAAAGTACTTGGTTCTAAGCGCAGCATTTCGTCGGTCCAGCTAGTTAAGGTCTTCATCAACGCCAGTGTCTCTGCAATACGGACTTTGCTGGCTCGGTCTTCTTGATCAATATCGGGGCTATCTAAACAAGCTTGCAAAGTCGCAATCGTGGGATTGAACTCGCGCTCCTTACGTTCACGGACAACGGTGCGGAATAGTTCCCAAACGTCGAGGGAGGTTTCAAAATGGGCGCGGCGATCGCCCATGACATGGGCAAGTTTGATCAGCTTCCAGTTTTGCAATTCTTTGAGTGAGTTCGATACATTCGACCGCGCAACACCAAGAGTATCGGCAATCTCTTCAGCAGTGAGCGGCGTGCCAACGATGTACAGGAGCGCATGAATTTGACTGACTGTACGATTGACGCCCCACATGGTGCCCATTTCGCCCCAGTGCAAGATAAATTTTTGTTTGACAGGTGTAAGTTCCATGGCTGCAGTGTAGGTTTTTCTCCAATTTCTGTCAAGACAGAAATTGGAGAAAAAGGTGTAAGCACTAAAACAAAAAAGCTAGAGCCTAATGTTTTGCTCGATGCTTTACTTACAATGATCGGTTGCCGCTTGATACGCAACCACGAATAAAGACAAGATGCTACCACCTTGGCGCAGGCAATCTGGCTTTGCTGCCCGATTGGCGGCGCCTTGAAATTGTTCGTATTTGCTGGCTGGAGTATTGATTAAAGTCTTGTTAGTGGCATCTGCCATTTTTTGAATGTCAGTCTTACTTGCTTCATAAGCTGCTCTGATCGCAGCGCTATTAAGTTTTCCTGATACCCCAGTCATTGGCAAGCTATTTTTACTAGCGCCGAGCGTGGCTTCTTGTGAGCTATCACGGAAGAGTGGATCACTGCTCGTTACTTCCTTTATCGTGACTGCAGTTGGCGCCGAATCCGAATTTTCGGTATTCGTTGCGCGCTGTTTTGCTATTAAGCTGTTTTCGAACGTGGTAGCTGGCTTGCCAGTTTCTATTATGGTGTTTTTAGTCGGACTCTTTTTAGGCACTTCATTTGATTTTGTTTTGTCAGTTTGCTTGATGGGCGATTTAATCCAAGTCAGGATGAACTCTCGCGAAGCGCTTATGCCACTATTTTGATCTAGGCCAGTGTGGATGAATTGCTGATTAAACTGAGCAAAAAAACTCAATGAAATGGTCACTGCCGCGGCGAATGCAAAGGCGCGCTGCTTTCTTGTCTCAGGCTGCCAGTGGCTTTGATAAGTAAGTAAGGTTTCAGACACTTAGGCTGGTTCCAATAAAAGCAAGAGCATAACTTTAATCTCGGCATAGTACTAGTCGCGTCTTGGTGTACTGCCGGATGCGACTTGTGGTACTGCCATGCAGCATAAGTTGACTTTGATTTGTGGTCTTTATTTGACTGATTGTGCCTTGTAATCGGCCTGAATTAATTAATCAATTAGCTAGTGCTGTAAATGCGGTATTGGTTCTTCCCCGATTTTTTAGCCTCATACATTGCCTCATCTGCTTGTGCCATGACAATGCTTTGTTCAAAATCTGGCGTACTTGTGAAAGCTATGCCCACACTTGCGCCAATGTGAATTGCCGCAGTATTTTCAAAAATAATCGCATGTGCTACTGAAGTAACAATCTTTTCTGCGATCGATTGGACTTTTTCTAATTGATCGATGTCTTTGAGTACAACGACGAATTCATCGCCACCTACCCGCGCTATAAAATCAGATTTTCTAACGATTTTTGCTAGCAGTTGCGAGAAGTGACATAAAACTTTATCGCCAATATCATGACCAAACTGGTCATTCACTTCTTTAAAACCATCGAGGTCTATCATCAACAAATAAAAACTGTTGATGAGGCCGCCGTGCATTTCAAAGTGAACGCGTCCCATGGTTTTTTCAAAACCGAGTCGATTGGCGATTCCTGTCAAGTGATCTGTTACCGCAAGTAGCGTCGCGGATTCTTCAATTTGTTTTCTCTCTGTGATGTCGTTGACCAAGCCCTGCAATACACCATCTTCTACTGCGCTGATGACTAGATTAATCCATTTTCTTTGTGGCGGCTCACCTACCTCTATCAGGAAATCTTCGGAGGCTATATGTTCCGAGTAGGTCGCGTTGTCTAGCATGCTTTGCAGTCGCAGCGCATATTCTTGCAGATTATGGGTTAAGCTATTTTTGATATGCTGAATATTGGCGTCAATGGAAATGGCAAATAAACGCAAGTAAGCAGGGTTGGAGGAAATGACTTCTCCATTTGACTTTAATAAAAAAATTCCGGTTTCAGAATTCTCAAAAATTGCCTGGAATTTTTTCTCTCCTATCTGGTGGCGGATACGTAGTTCTCTTTCATCTTCAAGTAGATTAAATAATTTAGAAAATAGGGTATTGACGTCTCTGACCAATTGACCAATTTCATCTTTTTCATTTCCAGGCGGGAGTGTCAAACTGGCGTTGGCGTTCGGCGGCAATTGGTGTAAACGATCAGATATCGTTTTGATAGGGCGCGTGATCATGAACATGACGACATAGACAACGGCACCCGCCATGATCAGTGCCTGCAAAATCAAGAGATAAGCAGTGATGCGAGCCTTTTTGTTGATTTGCTCGCGAATGAAAGAAAGATTCGGTGTCAGTTCTATCTGGCACACCGATTCCTTAGGATTAAATGGTGAGTAGATGACGCGTTGGATAAGTAGGTTTGATTGCTCTCCCAGACCCAGCACAATATTAGGCTGAATGTTTTTATCTTTTCTTAATTCCGTGAGCGTCTGTTTATCAGAAAAGATTTTTATACTGGCCACGTCCTCATTTTTTAGCAAGCCTTGCCCAACCTCTTTCGCCAGATTGGCATCAAACAGATAACACGCGATGCTGACAGTATTTTCGACCGTGCTAAGTAATGTATTCATGCGGTTCTTAACCAACGCTTGTTCGGTATTTGCCTCCCACGAATAGGTAAACGCCGCGAAAATGCCTCCGACAAATAGGGCGATTGCCAATACCACTACGCTGCTTCTTACAACGATACTGGTGCGTAGTAGTTTCAGCATGGTTGATAGTCGGTGAATGGATAGGTGAATGATTGGTTGAACTCAACGCAAGGGATCAAAAACGACTTTAACACGCTTGTCGATTTTCTTTCTGTCTATGTAAGCAATCGCACCTCGCCGGCTACTGACGATATCGATCGCTTCTTCCTGGCTCGTCACCTGCTTGGGCGGTGAACCTTGACCTGAGAACATGAGCCTGGCCCAATAAGAGCTGATTTCAGATAACTCCTTATTTACCATGACGCTATAAAAATGGGCTTTTTCGGCGATGGGGCTTTCTAAGTCAAGTGGCTGCGCAGTGACTCCCGAGGCAAGTTTGCGATTTCGTCCCATATAAACATTGATGACTTCATCTTTGCTCATCTGATCTACACCAGAGTTCCAATTTGCGATCACGACAAAATCACTCGCAGCCACACTGTGGGTAGCGTAAGCGCCCAAGTTGAGTGCGGAAAGCATGATGAGTAAGCGTCGTTGTCGGTACATGATAGCGTTTAGCTTTTACTCAGTTAAAAATAAAATTAAAAGTGAAACTGATGATATTACTCTTACCGTCCCATGAATCTTTGGATGCTCTAACTAATAGTCTTCGCGTGTTTTGGATGTGATCTACCTGAATCTTTAAGTCACTACTGTTGCTGAGGTTATAGCGCAGCCCGACGGATTGTGAGTTTTGCGCACTCTGGGTATTGATCGAGATGTCTTGAACGCCGGAATTAATAGCATCAAACTGTGGGTTCACACCCGCTGGTAGACCCGCCGATAGTGACTTAATTAGAATTGGGCGAGTTTTTGCGACTGTGAAGTAGGGCGTCCATTCTTTCATGCGATAGCCAACCGTAAAAAATGCTGCTTCATTTGAGCTGAAACCTGAAGTTTGTGATTTGAGCCGGCTGTACATGAGTTGGGCCTGCAAGGGACCTTGATCGTAGACCAGTCCGGCTGACAGGTAATGAATTTTTTTCTCTCTAAATGAGATGTCTTGTGCGAGCGCGGGCAAAGCGGGATTGATTGCCGTTAATTGCGGTGATCGTAGCGTTTCCAGAAATGGCATCAAACCGCCAAATTCATTATTAAATTTTAGTTGGGCTAAACCTACACGAGCGAGCCAATGTTGAGATTGAAATTCAAGATGAGCGCCAATTAGCTTTGAGCCTTTCAGGGAAAAAAAATCATCAGGTATATTGGTCAGTATTTCCTCTGTTGCTTTACCCGCAAAGAGTTTGAACTTTGTTTGACTAGATTCACCGTTGAATTTGTAGACTAGATCAGCACCATCAATGTGGGACAAAATTAAACCGCCGAAATATTCGACCGGCGGTCGTACCCATAAATAGGAGTAAGCAACATTGCGTGAATCGGCGAGCGGGTAGACGTCAAAGCCAAGGCGACCGGCGCGCAGGTCGAGTTCATCCGTCGGTGAGTATTTTGCAAACAGCCAGCTCACTTCAGGGCGAAAACCCTGATAGCTACGACGTGTGACAATTTGAGCCGTAAAGTCTAAATTGTCACTGGCCGTGGCTGATAGTTGCAAGCCGAGTAAAGAATCGATGCCTACATCGAAACGATGGCTGGCACCCACACCTTTGGTTTGCAACAGATCACGCAGGTAGTCGAACTCCCGGCTTGAATTATAAGCAAGGCCTACAGTGCCAAAGCCGCTCAGTTTGAGCGCATCGTCTTGTGCTGTAGCCTGAGCAGTCGCCTGAGCAGTCGCCTGAGCAGTCGCGTTAACAGAATACGCAGCACTCAATAACAAGAGGCTGGAAATGCAGCGCCGTAGAAAAAAATCCTTCATAGGACCTCATTCTGAACTGAAAGACTTAGTGATGGCGTTTAGCCAGTAAAGTGCCCAAGTGTCTCAATCCATATTACACAGGTGCAATACGGCTTGCAATCTCTAATCGTTTTTACCTGACAATCTGTCGCCGTAATGCAATCATTCGCACTTCCTCACTGACTTTCGCTCACTTGCAGGATCAGTTTGCCAAAATTTTTTCCTTCAAACAGCATCATGAGCGCCTTCGGGAAATTGTCTAATCCTTCAACAATGTCCTCGCGTGTGTGAAATTTACCTTCAGTCATCCAGGCGCTCATTTGCTGGACTGCTTCAGGATAGCGTTGTACATAATCAAATACGACGATGCCTTCCATACGTGCCCGATTGACTAGCAGCGACAAATAGTTAGCGGGACCTTTAATTTCAGACGTATTGTTGTATTGTGATATCGCGCCACAGATGATGATGCGGGCTTTTCGATTGATGCGGGTGAGCACCGTATCTAAAATCTCGCCGCCGACATTGTCAAAGTAAATATCGACGCCATCTGGGCAATGTTGTTTCAATCCGTCTTTTACGGCGCTGTTTTTATAATCTATGCAGGCATCAAAGCCGAGCTCATTGACGACAAAATCACATTTATCTTTGCCGCCCGCGATACCCACTACACGACATCCAAGTTGCTTGGCGACTTGACCAACGGTCTGGCCAACTGCACCTGCTGCGCCGGATACCACAACTGTTTCACCTGCCTTGGGTTGCCCGACATCTAACAAACCGAAGTAGGCGGTCATGCCTGGCATGCCCAGAGCGTTTAAGTATTTTGGTAAAGGCGCTAGCTTAGGGTCAACCTTGTAAAATCCTGCATAAGCATTGTCCGCTGCACCTTGCCAATATTCCTGTACGCCGAGACTTCCGGACACATAGTCGCCGACTTGAAAACGTTCGGATTGCGACGCCAGTATCTGACCTATACCGCCAGCACGCATGACTTCGTTGATTTCGACCGGGCGAATGTAGGATTTGCCCCCGTTCATCCAACCACGCATTGCCGGGTCTATCGATAGATATAAAGTTTTTACCAAAATCTCACCTGGATTTAGGTCTTTGACAGCTTCTTCGGTATGTTGCCAATTGCTATCTTTCGGAAAACCTACCGGTCGGGCGGCTAAGCGTATCTGACGATTGATAAGTGGCGCAGGTGTAGACATAGTAGAAGCTCCAAAAATAAGGTTGGTGAAGCTCATGGCATAAATCCATAAGTAAAGTGACTATACCTTAATAAGAACGACTGTGCTTTTATTTGCGTTTGTTATCGTTTGCATTCATTCAAGCGGTTTCTAGATAAAAACCGCTTGAACATGAGACAATGTTCCTCCTGAAATAGCTCTTATTTATTACCTTAAAAATAATCAATTCTTTCCTGAAATTTATGCATCCAGAATATATCTTAACTTTGGCATGTCCCGATCAGCGCGGCATTGTGCACAGTGTTTCCGGGTTTTTGGCGACGCACGGCTGCAATATTATTGACTCGGCACAATTTGGTGACGCCCATTCACAGCTATTTTTTATGCGCGTGCATTTTTCGCTGGATGATGCTGCGATCAGCGATCAAAGTCTGCGCGCTGAGTTTGCCGAGGTGGCGCAGGGTTGGAAGATGGACTGGCAACTACACGATGCGCATCACAAGCCACGTATGGTTCTGATGGTGTCTAAGATAGGACATTGCCTTAATGATCTATTGTTCAGATATAAGAGTGGGTTATTGCCGGTGGAAATCAAGGCGATTATTTCGAATCACACCGACTTTTATCAATTGGCCGCTAGTTACAATATTCCTTTCCATCATTTACCTTTGGCGACAGGCGCAAATGCCGAGTCAAAAGCCGCGCAAGAGCGTAAGGTCTTAGACGTGATAGACGGACATCAGGCCGAGCTGGTGGTGTTGGCTCGGTATATGCAGATATTGTCGAATGAGATGTGTCAGGCGCTCAGTGGTCGAGCGATTAATATTCATCATTCATTCTTACCTAGTTTTAAGGGGGCAAAGCCTTACTACCAGGCGCACGATCGGGGCGTGAAATTGATTGGTGCAACGGCGCATTTTGTGACGGGTGATTTGGATGAAGGTCCTATCATTGAGCAAGACGTGGAGCGCGTGGATCACGCAATGGATCCGGAAAAACTCACCGCAATCGGGCGAGATGTTGAATGCGTAGTGTTAGCACGTGCAGTCAATTATTTCGTAGAACATCGCATACTTTTAAACGGTCACAAGACCGTCGTTTTCAAGTAAATTTAATTAAATCTCAAAAAATAACAATGGCACTTAAATCAACAATTTACAAAGCAGATTTGAATATTTCAGACATGGATCGCGGCTATTATGCGGATCATAGTTTGACGATAGCACGTCATCCCTCAGAAACAGATGAGCGCATGATGGTGCGGGTAGTGGCATTCGCAATTCACGCTACCGAGCGCTTGGCATTTGGTAAAGGCATTTCAGATACCGAAGAGCCTGATTTTTGGGAAAAAGATTATACCGACGCGATTCTTCTATGGGGTGAAGTTGGGCAACCAGATGATCGTCGCTTATTGAAAGCTTGTGGGCGCGCGGAGAAAGTGGTGGTTTATAGTTTTGCCCATGCTAGTAGCATCTGGTGGAAGCAAATTAACAGTCGTTTAGATCGCGCTAAAAATTTATGTGTTAAAAATATCGCCTCTGACACCAGTCAGGAATTATCCAAGATGGCGCAGCGTAATATGCAGTTGCAGTGCACCATACAAGATGGGCAAATTTGGATGTCGGCGGGCGACCAGTCTGTACAGATCGACTTGGAGACCTTCAAAGATTTTGGCTAAAATTTTGGCTTTGTCGCAAATTGGTAGTCATTTGCGTTTCTCTATTTCATTGTTGTTCGAATCGTGCTTACAATACAATATTGAAAGACACTAAGTAATAAAAACGGATGCGTGTTCGGCTGCTCTATTTGCAGAGTAACCGCAATAAAAAAATAGTTTGAATAGCTTGAATACCTTGACAAGTGATGTGAATCAGTTAGATTGATTTGTTGATAGCATCGCTACTCCTTACGGTCACACCGGATAGGCAGACAGATGAGACGCTACAGTATTTTATTAAGTGCTGTTTTATTTCGCTTCTGCTTTGTGCTGCGTGGTCAACTTCCTTATTTACTATCGGCGATCGCACTTATCTTTAGTCAGATAAGTGCAGTGGCGCATGCCGATTCAATTCAATCTCTGCGCTTTAGTCATCTGACGCAAGAACACGGCCTCCCAAGCAGTAGTGTAATGAGATTGCTGCAAGATAGGCAGGGCTTCATGTGGCTCGGCACGGCTAACGGCTTAGCCCGCTATGACGGCCGTCAAATTAAGACTTTCCATTACGAAGAGAAAAATCCAAAAACGATCAGTAATCCTTTGGTGACGGCTTTACTTGAAGACAATGATGCCGTGTTGTGGGTGGGCACTCGTTCTGGTTTTGATCGTCTCGATTTGCGATCAGAAACGGTGCAACGTCAGGAAATGCCCGCAGATCTCAGTTTGCAGAATCGGCGAGTCAGCGGCATCGTCGCTGGCGACAATAAAAAAATATGGGTCGCCATGTACGGTGGGCTCTATCAATTTGATACAAAAACAGGCCAGTTTACCTTATGGAAATCGAATGATGCGCGTCTTCAGGGGCGGATCTTTGTGATTATCAGTGATGCACAAGGTGGCGTTTGGTTAGGACAAGGAAATCATGTCGCTCATATTGATAAAAATGCTCAGCTTGGTTTAGTGTTCAGCACAATCGATACGGTGACTGCGATGAAAAGTAACGCCATTGATTTTCAAGTGCGCAGTCTGGCGTTTGACGCGCAGCAGCGATTGTGGGTAGGGCTGGAAGGTGATTTGCAAATTTGGCATGTCGATCAAAATCGTCCGCGCCGCGATCCCTTACGCAACCAGTTTGAGTTAGACCCTGTTGTTGTTCGCACTCTAATACGGGATAGTGAAGACTCAATGTGGATAGGTCAGGGCGGCCAAAGTGGTATCAGCAAATGGGTCAAAGGTAGCCAAAAAATTACGCAATACCGACATAGTCGAGCCATACCTAGCAGCCTCAATTCTGGCGCTGTGCAAAGTGTTATTCAAGACAGAAATGGAAGTTTGTGGGTGGGCACTAGTGATGGTGGTGCTGCGCAAGCGGATTTGCGCATTAAGCGCTTTAATTTGTATTTGAATGAATCGATCGGCGATAAGAATTTAGCGTCACCAGTGGCGATGGCGATTAGTTTTGTCTCGGATCACTTGGCGTGGGTGGGTACCTATAGCAATGGTTTAGTTAGTTTAAATTTGGACAATGGCGAGGTAAAAAAAATCCCAGATAGCGTGATGCCTCTATCTAAAATTAAATCGCAATTGCTAGCACCGGATGGCAAATTATGGATAGGTGGCGATGGTGGCTTATTTGTATTTGATACGCAACGTCAGTTAAGTCAAGCGATCGCTTTGAATAATCAACTAGCAGCCGGCGCTTCGATTAGCTCCCTGGTGCTTGATCGTAATGGGGATCTGTGGGCAGGTAGTGCTTTAGGTTTATATCGAATAAGAAACGCTCTTGGGCGAGATGTGTCGGCGCACTATGAGGCAAAAATCTATCGCAATGATAGACAGATTGCTGGTTCGCTGGGAAATGATGTAGTGGATAGTCTGCTAGTAGATGATACAGGCAAGCTCTGGGTAGGTACTAAAGGTGGTCTGTATTTGTGGCAAGCCTCTACCGAGCGCTTTCTTGCTCCGATTCGTCCTGATAAAGTTCTGCCAAAACCGGAAAAATTGGCCATACAAGCCATGCGACAAGATGGAAAAAAGCGGCTTTGGCTGGCAACTGAAGTTGGCTTATTTGACATGGTGGAAAGTAAGGGTGAATGGCATTTACGATCCTGGGCGCTGGTGAAAAATATGCCACAGACCGGATTTGATTCTATACAAGATGCGCTGAATGGCGAAATTTGGTTAGGTAATGACCTCGGCTTGACGCGATTAATACCAGAGCAAAATACCGCACGTTTTTATCCAGCATTAACCCATTTTGGTGCAGGCATTAATTTTGGTGCGAGTGCACGTGGTCCCGATGGTAGCTTGTATTTTGGGACGAAAGGTTTGATTCGATTTTTGCCGGAACAGCTTCGTGATAATTTACGAGCACCCAGAGTCGTATTGAGTGATATTTTGATTTTCAATCGTTCATTGTATGCGGCAGGAGCGACAAAGAAGTTATCGGATCAAACTGAACAAAAAAGTGTTGGTGGCGATGACAACTATCGGCGTAAATTGATTAGTGAAATTAGTGGTCCAAGTCCGGAACACGCTAACTTGGAAGACGTCGGCATCTCAGGTGCCCTGCATCTGGCAAAACAAATCAAGCTCACTCATAAACATGCGATGGTGAGTTTTCAACTATCCGCTTTGCAGTATTTCAATCGCAACCTAAACCGCTACGCCTGGAAATTAGAAGGTTCAGATAACGATTGGATCGAAGGCATAGGGGAACAGGGAACCGCAACCTACACGAATTTAAATCCAGGGCGTTATCAGCTTTTTGCTAAGGCTGCCAATCCCGATGGCGTCTGGAGTGACAGTACATTGTTGCTGGACGTCGAGGTATTGCCGCCGTTCTGGCGTACCTCGTGGTGGTACTCGCTCGTATTTCTGACTGTCTCTTCAGGAATTTTTGTCATGTACCGTATGCGGGTGAAAAGTTTTAAGGCGAATCAAACTTATCTCGAACACGAAGTCGCAGCTCGTACAGCCGAAGTCGTCGAGCAAAAAGAAATTGCCGAACGCGCAAAGCAAGATATTGCTTTACTAAGCGCCATGGGACGAGAAATTATCGGAAGCTTAGATTCAACAATGATACAGCAAGTACTTCATCAAAATGTCAGTAAGCTCATTAAGTCGATGTCCTTCGGTATTGGTATGGTGAATTGGGATGGACGCCAGATAGAGTTTCGTTTTATGGTGGCAAATGGAGAAATGGTTGAACCCTATCAGCGTAGTCTTGATGCACCGGAACAACCTTCGTCAATCTGCGTTCTAAGCGCCAAAGAGATTAAGATTGATGAGTACTTGATCGACAATCGAATACTAGATTCAGTTAATCGAAAGGGGGCTGAATTAGGCAAGTTAGGCTTGCGCAATCTAGATGGGAGCGAACCACCGCAGGCTAAATCGGGTATCTTTGCACCAATGATCGTGAAATCCAAAGTGATAGGTGTGCTGTGCCTACAGAGCGATCGTAGTCACGCATTCACGTCGAGAGATTTGGATATTTTGCGTACCCTTGCTGCGTATTCTGCGATTGCTTTTGATAATGCTGACGCTTATCAATACTTGCAAATGACACAGGCGAAATTGGTTGAACAAGAAAAACTTGCAGCTTTGGGGTCGTTGGTGGCGGGTGTGGCGCATGAACTCAATACGCCGCTAGGTAATAGCTTATTGACCGCCAGCACTATGCAAGAAATGAGTAGCAAATTTTTGGCCGAAGTTGAGACCGGTAAAGTGCTCCGCTCCAGCCTTGATGTATTTGCCCGCGCTACTGAAACTTCTAGCGAACTGCTCGTTCGTAATTTATCGACTGCATCGGATTTGATTACTGGCTTTAAACAAATTGCGGTCGATCAAACCTCCGATCAACGACGACAGTTTAATTTAAGAACGGTCAGTGAAGAAATCGCCTTGACGATGTCAAATCGGATAAAGCGGGACGATCATGAGTTGAAGATTGATATGCCAGGCATGATACTCATGGATAGCTATCCTGGACCGTATGGACAGGTGTTAAGCAATATGATTATGAATGCGATTGTGCATGCTTTTGATGGACGAAAACGCGGCTTGATGAGCTTGAAGGCAGAATTTATCAATGACAAACAGGTGCGTATTATTTTTAGTGACAATGGCCATGGTGTCAGTGAATTAAATCTCAGTAAAATCTTCGATCCTTTTTTTACGACACGCTTAGGGCAAGGTGGTAGCGGCCTCGGTCTGCATATTTGTTACAACATCGTTCATTCAGTATTAGGTGGCAGTATAAAAGTGCACAGTACTTTAGAGAGTGGTACCAGCTTTGAAATTATTTTGCCTTTGACCGCGCCGCAGCGTTAGAAAAATAGGTCGAGGCTAGCTGGTAGAGACGCCGAGCGCACCAAGGTGTTTGACTTCACTTACTATCAAAGCGGTGCGCATGGGACGTCCTACTAAATCTACCCACCAAATTTAACCATCAAATCGCAATACCGCTCGCATCAAAATAACCATCAAACAAAATCGAACTCAAATAGCGCTCACCAGAGTCTGGCAATACCACGACAATAGTCTTGCCAGCATTCTCAGGCAACTTGGCCAGACGTATTGCTACAGCAGTAGCCGCACCACACGAAATACCCGCCAATATGCCTTCTTCTTTCGCTAGACGCTGTGCATATGCGACCGCCTCTTCGTTGCTGACTTGCTCGATTAAATCAACTAAAGACAAATCCAAGACATCAGGTACAAAACCGGCACCGATACCTTGAATTTTATGCGGCGCAGGTTTGATCTCCTGACCATTGCGTTTCTGTGTCAAGACCGGACTTGCGGTCGGCTCAACCGCTACGGTCAAAATCGCCTTACCCTGGGTTTGCTTGATGTAACGAGATACACCGGTGATGGTGCCGCCCGTACCTACACCAGAGACAAAGATATCGACCTGACCTTCAGTATCGTTCCAAATTTCTGGACCAGTCGTTTTCTCATGAATCGCCGGATTGGCAGGATTCTTAAACTGTTGCAGTAAAACATAACGATCAGGATCGCTGGCACGAATTTCTTCTGCTTTAGCGATTGCGCCGTTCATGCCTTTTGCACCTTCCGTCAAAATCAGTTTGGCACCGTAGGCAACCAATAGTTTGCGGCGCTCGATACTCATTGTCTCAGGCATCGTCAAGGTGAGGGGAATACCTTTCGCCGCAGCCACAAACGCCAGCGCAATACCGGTATTGCCACTAGTTGGTTCGATCAATTCTTTACCCGGCCCAAGCAATCCACGCGCTTCAGCATCCGCCACCATCGCAGCACCAATTCTGCACTTCACCGAATAGGCTGGATTACGACCCTCAATCTTCGCCAGCACAGTCGCACCAGCACCATCCGTAATACGGTTTAATTTAACTAAAGGGGTACGACCGATAGAATCGGCATTATTTTGATAAACAGGCATAAGTTCCTCAATGCAAAAGGGTTCCAACAAGGATAGCGAGAATAAGCGAGTAGGCGGGAAACTCAAAAGAATATAAGGTCATATCCTTATACGGTTTTGTTGGGCTTGGTCGTTCGGATTCGAAGAAGGAAAATACCTTCATATAAATACTATTTATGTACAATGCTTGGAATTGAATGAATGTTCTTGAAATAGAAACGCTGCAACTTCATGCAATTTAATCGTTTTGGGATATAAAACTATTCCTAACTTGGTGTTGTAAACTGAAACTCTGTGTGCAAGTAATTCGTTCTTCAGCACAGTATTACATTTATTCTTTTGTTTGTATGTCTGTGAACGCACGGCATTAAATAGGAAAATATGCTCCAACCAGAAACCCTAATGCAACATCCGCTAATCATCCCCATGGCAAGCCACGTTGCCCTATGCGCATTCCTCTATGTCTTACTCACTATCGCGCGGGCTCCGACTATCTGGGGTGTAGGTCGCCTCACCGATGGTAGTAATCCTTGGGCAAAATTTGAACCTCGTATCAGTGCTAATTTGTCGAATCAGTTTGAGTGGCCCCTGCTGTTTTATTCGGCTTGTTTGTTACTGGTTCATGCACCTGTTATTTCGTCTTCACTAGCCTTGGCGTGGATTTTTGTTATTGGTAGAGTGCTGCATAGTTCGGTTCAGATATTGACTGCCAATGTCAGGCTGAGAGGATTGGTTTTTACGATCAATTTTCTTGCAGTTCTTGGTCTTTGGGCACTTATTGCGTATCGTTTTGGTTAAGCTATTCGCCGCCGATAAAGTAAGGTGCGCCGTGCGCACCGTACTTTAAATCTTGCAAATGGATATCTGCATAGACGACTCGCCATCGTTGAAGATTTATTTTACTGGAATTAATTCAAAACGCTGCCGCGTATTTTCTTCTACCGCTTTACGTGAATACAGCAGAGGGAAGTAGTCGCCTTTTGCCCATGATTCTGCCAAGTCTCTGTAATGCGGACTGGCAGGGTCACCCGATTGTCCCGGTGCATTGATGGCGCGTGAATTATCCCAATTACCAACATCGATCACGACACGGAATGAAGGACCATTTAATTGTACGAAGTCTTGTAAGCGATAACTGGATTGATTGACGGTGTTTGCACTACCCCCACGTGGCAGATTGCCTACGTCGAATTGAGCTCGGGTATTGGGATCGACAATCCCTGACATCGCATGTTTGAATGGTGTTTTTTGTAGTGCACCCCAACGCCAATTTTTGCTGTCTTTACCCTGTAAACGTTCTAAACCTTGGTAGGCTAGGCTTAAGGTGTTGAGCAACAAATTGTCGCGGGTGGCGCGTGCGATTTGGGGTGTGGCTCCAAATTGCGCGGGAAAATGATCAACGCTATCTAAATGCTGCAGCATGCGCGTCATATCTGGCATGTTGGTGACTAATCCAGTTTGGCTTCCTAGCATCATATTCTTGTAGGCAGGCGCCAGAGTTTGTGTCAGCCATACTTGAAATAAAGCCGCTGCGGGTGAGTCGGCATGTTCGAAGTAATCCCAGTCTTTGAAAACAGCCAAGGCTTTTTGCTGTGTTTCATCTTTGTTTTTTAGCGCATTGCTTACATTCATGAGGACAGTGACTAAGCGCTTTGCGGGAAAAGAGAAAACATCATTTTGCAGACGCATAGAGTCTTCGATAGAGATTTTTTTGTTTTGCCCGAGGACATCGGCTATACGCTGATAGCGCGCTGGAAGCGGCCATTCAAAGCCAAGCTTGCGGTCTTTCTGTGGATAGTCTTTGGGTAAATTCATTTCGTTAGCCGATGCAAACCAGCCGGATCGCGGGTTGTAGCTAGAGGGCAGCTTGTCGCCCGATAAAAATCCCGACCATTCGTAGCGACCATCACCCGGCACGGGCAATAGCCCATCCCAATTGTTTCGTATCGGTGTCATGCCGCCAGGTGCCCAGCCTATATTGCCTTTAGTATCGGCATAAATTTGATTCAGAGTTGGAGCGCCCCAGTGCAGCATGGCTTTCTTGAACTGGGTAAAGTTATTTGCACGCAGGTAATCGACGCTGCCAAAGTAGGGAGCCATGCCAGCTTGTAACCATGCAGTGCGCACCGCGAACGCCCGATTTTTGTCAGACTCTAGATAGATCACCGGGCCATGTCGCGTGAAGGGGAGGTAGATTTGCTGATCGGGCTGCCCTTTGACTTTAAAAGTCTCGCCGTGTTGAATAAAATTTTCCCATTTTCCTTGGTACTTGTACTGTTGAGGATTGGTCGGGTTGAGTTCGTAGACATATAAGTCTTCCTGATCAATCGCCATAATCGTCAGGCCAAACGCGATGCTGCCATTGTGACCAATAGAGATGCCCGGCAGAGCTGGCTCGCCTGCGCCAATCACATTTAGACTTGGTGCGTTCAAATGGGTGATGTAACGCAATGACGGCGTAGAGTAGGCGCGATGGGGATCGTTCGCCATGATGGCGCGCCCCGTGCTGGACTTGGCGGGGGCGATGACCCAGTTGTTACTGCCTTCCTGCGTTTCCGCTCCTGTGTCGTTCCCTAGCATAGCGAGTGTTGTCGACGGGGCGGCTTGGCTTACACGTTTGCTGTTGGCATCGAAAGTGACATTTTGCGTCGCTAGCGTAAATTGGCGTAAAACATCATCAGGCAAGCAGGGATCTAAACCCGCTGGCACTTTCGTTTTCCAGCCATGGCTTAAGCTTTGTCTGACTTCATCAAGTGCTAGATTCCCTGTGCAAGCTAGCCTGGCACGCGCCACTTCGGAGGTGAGGTTGCGTGTCAGCCCATGACTGCGTATCCGCACTACGTCTTCGACTTGCCATTTAGCCGGCTGATATTGCATGAGCTTAAACTCTGGTGGCAGCGCCTCAGGGTTCTTGCCTAGGTAATTAATGTAGGCATTAATTCCCGCGACGAAACTCGTACTTAAAGTCTGCGCCTTACTGCCATATGCGGCCCATTCTTGTTTCATATCGCCACGATATAAGAAAGCGCGCGCGGCTTTATCTTGTTCTAAATAGGATGGACCAAACATTTCAGCGAGCTGTCCTAGGCCACGTCTGCGCCATAAATCAATTTGAAATAAACGATCTCTGGCGACATTGAACCCTTGGGCAAAAAAGAGATCGGCTTCGTTCTCCGCATAGATATGTGGAACGCCCCAATTATCGACGAGGATCTGGGCCTTGCTTTGTAATCCAGGTAGTTGCCAGCTTTGTTTGTTACTTGTTTTTGCTGGGCTATTTTGTGCGCTGGCGACGGTGAGTGGTAGGGCGAGTAGTAGCGTGACTAGAGATGTGGCTAGCGGGTTTGATCTTGGCATGGAGTCTGTTCATTTCTTATCAATATTTTTGCAGCGCGTTTACTGGCTTTAAATCACTGTTTAGTTCTATTTTAACTAAGGATTTAACTTTCTCTGTTGAGTATAAGCGTAATTAAAATGATTTCGTTCCACAATTAATGCAGTTCGTCGCATTTGTTTGTTTTTGGCAAAGCATCAGCGTAGCATCTGATGTCGTTAAATACTTCTTAAGTAATTGATGTATTTAAGTCGGATGCCAATACCTTCGAATCAAAATAAAACCGCGTACATCTGACCGCTCTGGTCATGAAAAGGGGAAAAATGGAACACACATTGGATATTAAGGCGACACCAGTCACCGATGCGCCAAGCGCAAAACTAAATCCTGTGACCGTCAGCGAGCGGATACACGCTTTGGATGTGGTCAGAGGATTCGCTTTAATCGGCATCTTTTTCATGAACATCGAGTATTTCAATCGCTCATTTCTGGATTTTGGTACCGGCATACCACCTGGTGTACATGGAATTGATTGGATCGCTACTTACTTTGTCAATTACTTCGTTGCGGGAAAATTCTGGACAATTTTTTCCCTGTTATTTGGCATGGGATTTGCGGTGATGCTGAGTCGTGCTGAAGAGACAGATCGTCCTTTCATTAAGCCGTATATCCGTAGGATTATCGCATTGGCGATTTTCGGTTTTTTACATAACGTCATGCTTTGGTATGGCGATATTTTGCTCAGCTATGCCTTCACCGCTGGTGGTTTATTGATTATTTTATTTGGTCGCTGGAAGTGGATATTACTGAGCCTTGTTGGCCTGGTTGGATTCTGTTTTATTCCTGGCATGAGTTCCTTTGGAGCTGTGGTTGCTGGTATCGCGTATATGGGGTTACTGGGTTTGTTTATACGTAATGAAAAACAGGTCAAAGTGTTTGGGAAACAAATGCCACTGTTTTCAGTTCTGTTCTTGGTCGCTGGTATCTTGGTAGGCATGGCTGCACTGGTATCTTGGTTGGTACCAGCCATGAAAGATGGCCGCAGTCCTATGACCGTGATGGGATTTGTACTCTTGTCGATCGCTTTCTTGTCGGCGTATTTTCATCAACCGGCCACAGCCAGATTTTGGCGCGTTGGCGTTCTGGTTTATTGCCTGCCATTCTTGATTGGCACCGTGTTTGGGATCATTGCCTATCAACAGCCTATCCGTAGTGTATTTAACTCACCCGAAGCAGTTCAGCTTGCAGCGCAAAAAGCAAAAACCAAAGCAGAGGAAGAGTTGAGCAAGAAGGCGGCAATTGCTGAAAGTAAATCAGCATCAAAAGTAGATGCAAAAGCAGAAGCGAAGAAGGATGATCCTAAAGTAGTCAAAACCGATGCGCAAAAGAAAATAGAGCGTGATGCGGACTCGGTAAACAATATTCAGGAAAATAAAATAAAAATTGCGAATGATGTCGAAGTTCTGAGCCACGGTAGTTATTGGGATACAGTGAAGCAGCGTTTTGAACGATTAAAGGAAGGCCCGTTTAATCCTGCCGGTATGGCATTTCAAGCAATCGCTTTGTTCTTACTAGGCCTATGGTTTGTACGTGCCAATATTATTAACAAGGCGGCAGAACATTTGCCTTTGTTTCGTCAAATCGCGATATTTGGTTTGCCTATCGGTTGGGGTTTAAGTGTGTTGGCAAGTAGTATCGCAGTAACCCATGCGCCTGGCGTCTCTGGTGATGGCTGGCAACTATCCCAGATGCTTTTAAATTTGAGTAATTTGCCGACTTGTCTGGCCTATCTCAGTATCGTAGTTTTGATGCTGCATAGTAATTCTGTTTTCTCCAAAATCAAGGTATTGGCGCCTTTTGGCCGTATGGCATTGACCAATTATTTAATGCAGTCTTTGGTACAAGCGAGCTTCTTTTATGGCTGGGGACTGGGACTTTTTGGCTTAGGCCGTGCGCAACAATTAGGCTTCGCCGTCTGCGTGATTTGTTTGCAAGTTTTGTTTAGCCATTGGTGGTTAGCACGCTTCCGCTACGGTCCTTTAGAATGGGTTTGGCGCGCAGTGACTTACTGGCAAATTCCCGCGATGAGAATCAGTCGTAATTCTTTACAGACACAGATGATTTAATTTCCTTAAGTATATTGGCTTTACCATTTTATAAGGCATAATGATAAAAAGCGCTTTGATGCAAATCGAAACGCTTTTTCAATTAGTCACTTGTTAAGGTAAGGGAAAATATGCAGACCGACAGTACAAATACGATAAACGAACACGATCCAATATCTGAGAATAAGGTAATTGAACCCAGCGTTGCCCCGGCGTTAGTGCCGGTAAGCACGAAAGAACGTATTGCAGTCCTTGATGTGATTCGTGGTTTTGCGCTGATTGGCATTTTCTTGATGAATATTGAGTTCTTTAATCGCGCTGTGGGGGAATTGGGCGAAGGCATGCCTGCGGGATTGACTGGAGTGAATTGGCTGGCGAGTTATGTGATTGCTTATTTTGTCGAGGGGAAATTCTGGACAATTTTTTCGCTCCTATTTGGTATGGGCTTTGCCTTGATGCTGACCCGTACAGAAGCCAAGGGGCAGAATTTCCTTAAACCTTATTTGCGTCGACTAATTGCTTTGGCGATTTTCGGGGTGCTACACCATATTTTAATTTGGCCAGGCGATATCTTACTGAGCTATGCCATCGCTGCTAGTGGTTTGTTACTGATCTTGTTTGCGAAAATACGCTGGATCTTTCTGGCTGCCATCGTGTTAGCTTTGTTTGCAGTCATTCCCTTTTTAAATCAGATCGGCGCTATTGCAGTGGCATTGACTTTACTAGGCGGAATTGCATTCTTGCTGCGTACCGAAGCTGAGCTTAAGTTCTTCGGTAAAACCATGCCGGTTACTTCTGCGGCCTTGTGTTTGATGGGCGGAGTTGCATTGCTAATTGGCTTAGGAGGATTCGTCATTCCAGCGATGAACGCATTACGCGGCTTAATTTTTTCAGCAGGATTTCTCTTCTTGTTGGCGTTCATATTGGCGCGATCACTTCAGCCCAAAGAAGCCCGTCCTTGGAAAATAGGTAGTTTGCTGTACTGCGCTTTATTTATCTCTATGATTATCGGCGGCGGGTTTGAGTATTGGGGCGCTAAAGAATCGCCAACAATTGCAAGTAAAACTGAGCCTCAGATTGAAAATGCGCCTTTGATCGCGCTCGCTAGCAGTGCTGCAAGCAACTCAGTAACGGCCAACGCGAATGTTTCTTCCGATCAAAGCGATGCTGCTAAACGCAAAACAGCGGCAGCTGAACAAAAGAAAAAACAGTTGGAGCAAGAGAAAAAGAAAGAGGCGGATAATAAGCTGGAAGTACAAATTTTGACTAAGGGAACTTATCTCGACGCAGTGAAATTTCGAACCAAAGAATTTGCCGAAAATTGGGCCAATCTAACGATTTTTAGTGTCTTGATTAATTGTATGTTTCTGATCGGCTTTTGGTTTGTACGATCGGGCATTATGGATAACACAAAGGCGCATTTGCCTATGTTCAGAAAGCTCGCACTGTTTGGTTTGCCAATCGGCATAGGTTTAGGTATTGCGGGTAGTTTGATTACGACAGCACCGGTGAAAGGCATGGAAAATGATCCGTTTACGATGGCAACCGGGCTTGTGTATTTAGGAAATTTACCGGCTTGTTTAGGCTACGTCAGTGTGTTGGTTTTGATGTTCAATAGCACAGGCCTAATGGCCAAAGTAACTCTGCTGGCACCGTATGGTCGTATGGCGTTGACGAATTATTTGTCTCAATCGATCATTTGTTCTGTGGTTTTTTATAGTTATGGCTTGGGCTATTACGGCATGCAGCGTGCGCATCAAGTTGTATTTGTATTCATCGTGGTGATTTTGCAGCTGATGTTTAGCCACTGGTGGTTGAGCAAATTCCGCTATGGACCTATGGAGTGGTTGTGGCGTGCAGTGACGTATTGGAAATTGCCTGCGTTTAAGATCTAATTAGAACTGGCGCAGGAGCAGGCAAAAGCGCTGGAAAACAAAAAAGGCTTATTTGAATTCAAATAAGCCTTTTTTTACTGTGATGATGCTACTAGAGAACTACTTATAGGACTTTGCGCAACCAATTTCCTATATCGATAATTTCTTGTGGCGATACTGAATGTTGCATCCAGTAGTCATTCCATTCAATGGTATAGCCAAGACTGAGTAGAAGATCGCGTGATTGCTGTGCACGTTGGATAGGAATCACAGGATCACTAGCTCCATGTACCAAGAAGATAGGCGTGTCTTGATTTGCAGCATGACGTTCAGCTGCAACTTTATCGGCCAAGGGAACATAGCCAGACAAGCCCATGATGCCCGCTAATCTTTGCGGATGACGCAGACCTGTTTGTAGACTCATCGCACAGCCTTGCGAAAAACCAGCCAAAATGATCTTGTCAGTCGGAATGCCTCGCGCATTTTCACGCGCAATCAAGGCATCAATTTGTTGCTGTGATAGACGCAAGCCAGCTTCATCTTCGCGCTTATTGATATCGGTTCCAGCGGCAGCAATGTCATACCAAGCACGCATGATGTAGCCGCCGTTTAAGGTGACAGGAATTTGCGGTGCATTTGGAAAAACAAAACGAATTGCCGGGCAATCACTCAGGTCGAGTTCTTTAACGATAGGCACAAAGTCGTTGGCATCTGCGCCTAAACCATGCATCCAAATGACTGCGGCTGTCGGTTTAACGCCGCTTTCGATTTCTATAGTTTCTAAGAGTTCAGTCGTCATGATTTATTCGGGAAAATTTATACTTCAGAAGTTTTTACGCGCAGCGCGGATTTTGGACGGAATACTTTGCAGACGGACTCATGTGTTTCAACATAAGGACCGCCGATTAAATCGATGCAATAGGGGATTGCGGCAAAAATGCCAGCGACAATTTGTTTGCCATCGGCGTCTTTTAAGCCCTCTAAAGTCTCTTTGATCGACTTAGGTTGCCCAGGCAAATTGAGAATCAATGCGGCGTGATCGGTGGTTTCACGTATTACGGCAACTTGGCGCGACAAGATTGCGGTAGGTACAAATTGCAAACTGATCTGGCGCATTTGCTCACCAAAACCGGGCATTTCTTTAGTTGCTACGGCTAGGGTGGCTTCTGGTGTGACGTCGCGTCTTGCTGGACCTGTACCGCCCGTGGTAATCACCAAGTCGCAGCGAGCGTGATCGACCAAGTCAATTAAAGCCTGTTCGATTGCAGGACGTTCGTCTGGAATCAGGCGCGTTTCCATTACCCACGGTGTGCTGAGGGCTGTGCCAAACCATGTTTGCAATGCTGGAAGACCTTGATCCTGATATACGCCAGCGGAGGCGCGATCCGAAATAGACACTAAGCCTATCCGCAAAGCGCGATCTACATCAATTGTCGTCATCTTCTGCATCGTCGTCGTTTTCTGCGTCATCTTCTGATGCAGTAGCGGCTTTATTTTTCGCCTGGATTTCTTTTAAAATTTGGAAGATTTCACGATAGGCTTTAGGCGGTTTGTTTTCTGCTTGCTCTTTGCGTGCATTGCGAATCAAAGTACGCAAATGTTGTACGTCGAGTTCAGGATTTTCTGCCAGCAATTCGGTCAAGGCTTCATCTTTCGTCAGCAGCTTTTCACGTTTGCGTTCCAGGGAATGCATGGCGGCAGTTTCAGACTTGGACGCACCTTTCCAGCTATCGATGGTTTTTTGAATCAGCGCAACTTCGGCTTCATCTAGAGTACGCATCTTTTTGCCGACAAATTGCATTTGGCGACGACGGCCTTCGTGGTTGGTGATGTTCTGGCATTCAAGAATGGCGTCACGCACATCCTCTGGCATAGGAACACGTTTAACGCGATCGCGTGCAGAGTCCACTAACTCTTGCCCCATTTTTTGCAGGGCGGTCATTTGACGCTTGAGTTCGGATTTGGATGGGCGGTCGTATTCTGGTTCAAACTCATTGGACTGATAGCCGCAAGAGCCTCGATTCGGATTTGGCATTGGTAAATCTTCTATAAACTTATTGAAACGACTGCTATGATACTCTCTTTATCCTTTCAGCTAAAGAAACAGAAGCTATGTCTAAACCAGTTTTTACCCATACTCAGGATCAATTTAAACAAATTACCCAGGATATGCTGCGCATTGCTCGTGACAAAGGTGCAACAGATGCGGCGGTAGAAGTCAGCGAAGGCGGTGGTTTATCGATTAGTGTGCGTAAGGGCAAGGTCGAGACCATAGAGCAGAATCGCGACAAAGGCATAGGAATCACGGTTTATGTCGGCAAGAAGCGCGGAAATGCCAGCACTTCTGATTTTTCCAGAAAATCTTTGGAGGACACCGTCGAGGCCGCTTACAACATCGCACGCTTTACTGCTGAAGATGATTGCGCTGGTTTGCCGGATGCGGAGATGTTAGAAAAGCATCCACAAGATTTAAAGTTATTTCACCCTTGGTTAGTCACTGCCGAAGAAGCAATTGATCTGGCTTGCCGTACTGAAGCAGCGGCTTATGCGGTAGATAAACGGATTACCAATTGCGAAGGTGCTAGTGTTCACGCGCAGCAATCCCATTTTGTAGCGGCTAATTCCCGGGGCTTCGTTGGTGGTTATCCGTTTTCCCGCCATACAATCTCTGTCGCTCCGATTGCGGGTAAGGGCTCGAAGATGCAGCGAGACGACTGGTACAGCTCGCATCGTAATCACAAGAAAATCGCCACGCCAGAAGCCATTGGCGGCTATGCGGCGGAACGTGCTTTGGCGCGTTTGAATGCGCGCACCATTGATACTCGAAAGTGCCCGGTTTTGTTTGAGGCACCTTTAGCTGCTGGATTATTGGGTGCTTTTGTACAGGCGGTTTCGGGTGGCGCTTTGTATCGCAAATCAACGTTTTTGCTCGATACTTTAGGTAAGCAAGTTTTTCCAAATCATATTCAAGTATTAGAAGATCCGCATGTCTTAGGCGCGGTCGGTTCTTCGCCATTCGATGATGAAGGCGTTAAGACGTTGAAGCGTGAGGTCGTGACGAATGGTGTATTGAATGGCTACTTCCTCTCAACTTACTCAGCCCGTAAATTAGGTATGCAAACGACTGGCAATGCGGGTGGTTCTCATAACCTGAATCTGACTTCAAACCTAACCAAGCGTGGCGATAATTTCGCGCAGATGTTGAAGAAAATGGGAACGGGTCTTTTGGTTACAGAGTTGATGGGACAGGGCGTGAATTATGTGACGGGTGATTATTCACGTGGCGCATCTGGCTTTTGGGTGGAGAACGGTGTGATTCAATATCCAGTAGAAGAAATCACTATCGCTGGCAATATGCGTGAGATGTTTGAAAAGATCGTTGCGATAGGAAATGATACTTTGACCCGTGGTACCAAGACGACTGGTTCAATTTTGATTGAAAGTATGACTGTCGCTGGTAGTTAGTTTTTAGACTTTAGTATCGTTTACGCGCAGGACAGATAATCTTCTACGCGTATTTTGGTTTGGTAGTGTGATTTATTTAAGCTTGTCCTGGGCCTTAGCCTTTAACCCCATACTTAAAAAACGGAGATCGCATGGAACGTCGTTCATTTCTTAAAAAAGCGGCTGTTGGTACTGCCGCAGGTGCCGTCGCAATACCGAGCTTGGCTGCAGATTTACCTGCGCTTAACTGGCGTCTGGCATCGAGTTTTCCTAAAAATCTCGATACCATTTATGGCGCAGCAGAGACTTTTTGCAATCGCATCAAAGAACTGACTGATGGAAAATTCAATATCCGTCCTTATGCCGCACCAGAGATCGTGCCCTTTAACGCAGTTTTAGACGCTGTGAAAGATGGCACCGTCGAAGTAGGGCACACCGCTTCCTATTACTACTATGGTAAAGATGCGACCTTTGCTTTTGATTGTGCGGTACCGTTTGGTATGACCTCACGTCAGCAAACTGCGTGGATGATGCACGGAAATGGCATGAAGTTGATGCGTGAATTTTTTGCCGAACATAATGTTGTAAATTTTTTAGGCGGCAATACTGGTACACAGATGGGTGGTTGGTTTCGTAAAGAAATCAAGAGCCCCGAAGATCTCAAGGGTTTGAAATTTCGTGTTGGTGGTTTTGCAGGGAAAGTGCTGGCGAGACTAGGTACGATTCCAGTCCAAGTCGCGGGTGGTGAGATTTATACCTCGTTGGAGAAAGGTGCGATTGACGCGGCGGAGTGGGTTGGCCCCTATGATGATGAAAAGCTGGGCTTTAATAAAGTCGCGAAGTTCTATCACTACCCAGGCTGGTGGGAAGGTGGTGCCCAGCTCTCTTTTTACGTCGGTAAGAAGGAGTGGGATAAATTACCTAAGTTGTATCAAGCGGCAATCGAAACTGCCAGCTTGGAAGCGCACATCAATATGCAAGCTAAATATGATGCACGTAATCCATCAGCACTGGCTCGTTTAATTCAAGATAAGACCATCTTGAAGCCTTTCCCACAATCAGTGATGGAGTCCTGTTTTAACGCAGCGCAAGAAACCTTCACGGAAGAAGCCGCTAAGAATCCTAAGTTTAATAAAGTCTATACGGATTGGCTTGCTTTCCGTAATAACCAAGCCCAATGGTTCAACGTTGCTGAACAGTCGTTTGCCCGCTTTAACATGGCGCGAAAATTGAAGTAAGCTACCTCGCTAGTAGTTCTTCAATGAATTAAGGTCTAAAAAGACGCAGGATGAGATCAACTCATTCTGCGATTTTTATTGGCTTAATCGCACGTTATAGAGAGCGATTATGCCAATCGATAATAGCGTGCAATCGTTGTGCAACGGCACGACCTACCGTATCCGGATTGAGCATCCTTCGGATGTCCAGCATCGCTTGTTGGCCTAAACGATTACGTAGTTCAGGTTTATCGAGTAGCTGAGTGATGCATGTCGCAGCGTGTTCAATATCCGCTTCGGCCCACAATGGCCCTGCTGGATAGGCACCAACAGCGTGTTCCAAAGGTTTCAATTGAAATTCCACGGGCATAGAATTGTTCAATGTCATGAAATCCATATTGGCGGACCAGCCAGTTGCCACCACCGCTTTACCCAAGTACATCATTTCTGCGGGAGCTAAACCAAAGCCTTCAGCGCGATGCAATGAAATCAGAATGTCGCAACACGATTGTAAATCCCAAGTTTGTTGTCGCGTTAAAAACTCATCGATGATGATGGTATTGGGCAAATCGGCCAAATAATCCGTTAACTCCTGCGATGCTTCGGGATGCTTGTCGCGATTGATGGTTTTGACGACGAGTACCGCATCATCGCGATTTTTCGTCGCTAAGCGGAAGGCTGCAATCGCTGCCTTAGGATTCTTACGATGCTGATACGAATGGAAGTCGTACATTACCAATGCCAAAACTTTATTCTCTGGCAAACCGAAACTACTGCGCTGCACTGTGGGTGTCGCTTCAAATTGCAAGGCATGCGGAATAACAATGACAGGTACAGGCGACACGGCGGCCACTGCATCACGCACAAAATTGGATGGCACCCAGACTTCGTCTAGATTGGCAAACGCAGCGATGTGTGCCGCAGGAATTTGTGGCTGCTCCCAGTGCCAAAAGCCAATTTTATAAGTGCTTTCGTGTTTTAACTCTTGCAGATGCTTGATCGTACTTTCGGTTTGATCTGCGTTGACGTATACCAAGTCGATGGCAAAATGTTCTTTTGATGCGTTTTTTAAAGCATGCGTATCACGTTGTAAATTGGATGATTGGAAACCAACATCGACCACTGAATAGGGTATGTTGGCAGCAGAGCAAGCGCGCGCCAAAGAACGTGCTGCTTCACCAACGCCCAGTTCTGCGGCGATGTAGCCGATTAAATTAATACCGCGGGTGGTGATTGGTTTGTTGATGAATTTCACCGGTTGTTTCGTGGCAGCAGACGGGGTATCGCTTGCAACTTGAATTGAATTCGCTGTTGTCGCTAAAGTGTCTGTTCTACCCAAAGAATTTTGTAACAATCGCCAAAGCGGCCAAAACAAGATCCGGCGCAACCAACGAGCTTGCTTTCTGCTTTCAGGGGAAAGTGCTACCCCCAACAGTAAGCGGTAGTAGCCACGCGTTGTGCCAATAATTTGGCGATAGCGTTTCAATGCATCAGCTTCCGGTTTTCGCCATAAAAAGTAATCGTAAATCCTTTCAATACGCTCATTGGTCTCCGGACTGTCATCAATTACGACATCTGCAATTTGCGCAAATGGGCTCTTTTTCAATGTTTTTCTAAACGATTCATTCTCACGGAAGTGGCGACGAGATGCCTCTAGGATTGGGCGGCCGTCTTGGTAAAAGCCGAAGCCGTAAGGGACGCTACGATACTTTTCTACCCCATTGGCGCGTACTGTGTTGCTATAGTCCAATGTTAAGCGCGTCGTTATCGGCGCCATGTTGTCCAAGGTGTAGCGATTTTGATGTTTAGAAAATGGTTGTGGGTTGGAAGGGTTTAAGCCGCTAAAATGAAAAAACGCCAATCGATCTTGATTGACCAAAATTTGTCCGTCAGCTGATTCCGTTATGTTTCGTTGCGCCATATTCCAATAGGCGACGTTATAACCGTGGTGCCGTAAAATTTTTACGTGCTCAAATATTGTTGGAACTAGGTCTATCCAACTTTGATCAACGAAAACACCGCGATTAAAATCTACGACGCAATCGCGTCTCAGTTTGCCCTGCCACCAATGCAAAAAATCTCGTGTATTGCCTTGATTGCCGAGCGCACAAAAACCTAAGTTGTAAGTGCCAGCTATACGGATATCTAATTCTGTCGGTTTCTTTTCATCCGTCATCGGCGCCAATAAATGTGGCGTTAAGACGATGCTAGCGCCTGCAGAAAGCAAGTCACTGACTTCTGTTAACGGACTATACAGATAAATATCTGGGTCGATGTACAACACTTGATCGTAGCCTGCCTCTAGCAGGTGTTCCAAAGCCCAAGGTTTGACCGCCGTATTTAGTTCCAAAATCGTGTATTGAAACGTGAATTCATCACCAAACGGCAAGTTTAATTGCGACAAGGTCAGCGTAGTGAATTCTTCCTTTAATTCACTGGCATACGATAAATCAGTATCAACAATGACGCAGTAGCGATCAGCATTTGGATGATGTTTTGCGACACTCTGCATTAGACTGCGGGCAAAATGCAGATAGTTATTTGAAACGATGGTGACGATGGCTTGCTTTTTCATATTTTTATTTGTGGTTTCAAGGATCAATACCCAATAAGCACGGTATTCTAATTGTTTATATTTCTTGCGCGAGTCTTAAAGATTATTTGAATTTCACAAGGCATGCGCAGGTGTTGCCTGGGTATCTCGCAGTTCATCGGCGCTTCCTTCTTTGGGTAAATCAAATGAAGGAGCTGGTGTGTCGTCCATCGGTGTGCTGATGTCTAGTTGGATTTCTTCTTTCTTGGCTTCTACACTGTCTGTTGATACAAGCTGTGGAAACGCGATGATCAGACCAACCATAATAATTTGTATCAGAACAAACGGTATAGCGCCCCAATAGATGTCACTGGTGCGTATCGCTTTGGGCGCGACTGAGCGTAGGTAGAACAGCGCAAAGCCAAATGGCGGATGCATGAAAGAAGTCTGCATATTGACCCCAAGTAGCACACCGAACCAGACTAAGTTGATACCTAATTTCTCGGCAACTGGACCTACCAACGGCACCAAAATGAATGCCAGTTCAAAGAAGTCGAGGAAGAAAGCTAATATGAAGAACAAAATGTTGACGACAATCAAAAAACCGATTTGACCGCCCGGCAAACCAGTCAGCAGATGTTCCACCCAGAGGTCGCCATTGATGCCGCGGAACACTAGAGCAAAAACGGTAGAGCCAATTAAGATAAACATCACAAAGCAAGACAGGCGCGTGCTGGAATCCAAGGCTTGCTTGGTTAATTTGAGATTGAGTCTGCCGTTTAATAGCGCCAAAAGAATAGCGCCGCAAGCACCCATGCCGCCGCCTTCTGTAGGCGTTGCTATCCCTAAAAAGATCGTACCTAAAACCAAGAAAATGAGGGCGAGAGGTGGAATCAAAACGAATACAACCTGTTCGGCCATGCGGGACAATAAGCCGATTTTAAATCGACGATTAAGGTAAGCAAGTGCAAATGCAAAACCTATGCCGATCGTGGCAGAGTAGATACCGAGCTTGTCGAGGGCGACATCAGGATGTTTCGCTTGATAATACTGTGCAAAGGCGAAACTGGCACCTGTCGCAGCTAGCAGTAACAATCCGAGTGAAATGAGGCCACTGTCGCCGTTGGCTTGGCGCAAATTGCGCGCTTCCAATGGCAAAGCTGGTACCCATTTCGGGCGTATTATCGACAAAATAAAGATGTAGAGCGCATACATAGCGGTTAGCAATAAGCCTGGCAAAAATGCTGCTTGGTACATATCGCCGACTGAGCGTCCTAATTGATCAGCCATGACGATCAATACTAGTGAGGGCGGGATAATTTGCGCCAAGGTGCCTGAGGCTGCGATGACTCCTGAGGCCACCTTTTTATCGTAACCATATTTGAGCATAATCGGCAGCGAAATTAAACCCATAGAAATGACTGAGGCGGCAACCACGCCGGTAGTGGCCGCTAACAGCGCGCCAACAAAAATGACCGCGTAAGCGACACCGCCACGTAGGGGACCAAACAATTGACCTATCGTATCGAGCAAGTCTTCCGCCATACCTGATCGTTCTAGTATCAAGCCCATAAAGGTAAAGAAGGGAATCGCGAGTAAAGTATCATTCGACATAATGCCGAAAATACGGTTAGGAATGGCTTGCATCAGTTCGGGCTTTAGTAAACCCAATTCAATGCCGATGAAACCAAAAACTAATCCATTGGCAGCTAAGGCAAATGCAACAGGAAAACCCGATAGCAAGAAAATCACTAAGGCGGCGAACATAATAGGTGCCAAATTGGCGATCAGAAAGGCAGTCATCGCTAGTCTCTTTTTTATTTGATTTGATTGGCTTCTTTGATCGCCGCGATTTCATCTTCAGGCGTGACCACTTGTTTGTCAAATGCGCTTGCTTCAACCAAACCACGCAAAAAACCGACGCGTTTGATGATTTCTGACAAACCTTGAAGCAACATCAGCAAAAAGCCCAGCGGGATCAATAATTTTGCAGGCCAGACGATCAGGCCGCCTGCATTGCTAGACATTTCCTGGCTTTGTATAGAGTGCCAGGCATATGGGACGCCTAAGTAAAGTACCAGTACCACCATAGGGAGTAGAAAAAAGATGAAACCGAACAGGTCGATCCAGACTTGAGTACGTTTTGAAAAACGTCCCGTTACTACGTCAATTCGCACATGCTCGTTACGACGTAAGGTATAGGAAGATCCCAGCAAGAATACTGCGGCGAATAGATACCATTGAATTTCTAGCCAACCATTCGAGCTATTATTCAAGCCATAACGCACTAATGCATTGCCGCTGCAAATTAAAACTGCCGCCAATAGCGCCCAGCTAATTGCCTGGCCTATCGTCTCATTGAGTGCATCAATTTTTTTTGAAATAAATAGTAGTGCCTGCATGCTTTGTCCCCATTGTAGGCGTTATCGTTTTTATCGTTGTCGTTTTTATCGTTGTCGTTTTTATGACAAGTGCTGAAATTTTACAGATCGAGTTGTCACACTCATTAGATTGCAACTAATTGGGGTGCAGAGGCATTGTGGAATTTCTGCACTCCAATTAATGAAGAACGCTTTAAGCTACTGTAATTTGTTGACGCAGGCGAGCTATAGCCATACGTACTTGATTGGGCGCTGTGCCTCCTATATGGTCACGAGCCGCAACTGAGCCTTCTAAAGTTAACACATGGAAGACATCCGCTTCAATCAAGCTAGAGAAAGCTTGTAAGTCATTGAGGCTCATATCGCTTAAATCGCAGGCTTTATCAACACAAGTGCGCACCGCAAGGGCGACTGCTTCATGCGCGTCACGGAACGGTAAACCTTTTTTTACCAGATAATCGGCTAAATCAGTAGCGGTCGCATAACCTTGTAATGCTGCCGCGCGCATCGCTTCAGGTTTCACCGTGATGCCGGTCGCCATATCTGCAAAAATGCGCAAGGTGTCAATCACCGTATCTGCGGTATCGAACAGCGGTTCTTTATCTTCCTGATTGTCTTTGTTGTAGGCCAATGGTTGACCTTTCATCAACGTCAGCAAGGCAATTAAATTGCCATTGACACGACCGGTTTTGCCGCGCGCCAGTTCTGGTACGTCCGGATTTTTCTTCTGCGGCATGATGGAAGAACCAGTGCAGAAACGATCCGCAATATCGATAAAACCGATGCGTGGGCTCATCCAAATAATCAATTCTTCTGACATACGCGAGATGTGAGTCATGATCAGAGATGCGGCTGCGCAAAATTCAATAGCGAAATCGCGATCAGATACCGCGTCCAATGAATTATGACAAACATCATCAAATCCTAAATTCCGAGCGACACGTTGGCGATCAATCGGGAAGGTGGTTCCAGCCAATGCCGCGGCACCGAGCGGCAAGCGATTGACGCGTTTGCGGCAATCTGCCAAACGTTCTGCATCACGACCAAACATTTCTACATAGGCCAGAATATGATGACCAAACGTGATCGGTTGCGCCACTTGCATGTGAGTGAAGCCAGGCAAAATTGTGTCGCTGTGTTTTTCAGCTAAATCTAATAAAGCCAAACGGAAAGCGGCCAATAACTCCAAAATAGTATCAATCGCTGCGCGCATGTACAGCCGGATGTCGGTCGCAACCTGATCATTACGTGAGCGACCTGTATGTAGACGTTTACCTGCATCGCCAACCAACTCGGTGAGACGTTTTTCGATATTTAAATGCACGTCTTCTAAATCCAATAACCACTCGAACTTGCCTGCTTCAATTTCCGCGCTGATCTGCGCCATACCGCGCTGTATATCCGCATAATCTTGGCTGGAAATAATATCTTGTGCCTGTAGCATTTCAGCGTGGGCCAAAGAGCCTTGAATATCGAAACTCGCCATGCGGTTGTCAAAAAACACCGAGGCGGTGTAACGTTTCACCAAATCAGAGACAGGTTCTGAGAAACGCGCCGACCAAGCCTCGCTTTTTTTGGAAAATTGTGATGTCATATTGGAGTAATTTAAGATGAAAAGTGAAACTACAAACGGCAACTTTGAATTTCTATGCTGGAGTCACTAGCGCGGTTTGCGCCAAAGTATCGATTTTATTGTGATTTTGTCACATTCTGCCAGCATTGATGTAATTACATTTGTCCGCGTTCGCTTGTAGTGTAAAAACATCACAGATTATACCGCGAGTCGTCCCCGGTTAAACGATTTTTGCCGGATTTAGCCCTAGCTTGAGCATGCGTTAAATATAAATTGAGTTTATGTTCATTCAAGGTTGTTTAAGGCAACTTTTGATTGCGGGTGTTGGCTGTAAATTCCAGAATATGATGATTTTTGTTTAATTTGGAGCACAATGAATAAATCTTTAGCGCAAAATAAGCAAGAAAATGCGAAGCAAGACACCACAAAGCTAGGGCCACAGGAAATATTAATCCCAAATTATTGTAATTTGGGGATACTGATTCGTGTGTTGCTGTCTGTGAATTTGCTTGTTTTGTTATGTTTGTTAGCCCGTGGCCAAGGCTTTGCCCAGAATTTTCAAGATTTTCTTGATACCTCTATGCTGGTGGAATTGATAAGTCTGCTATCCATGGGTATTTTGTGTGGTTTTCGTCGCCTGCTTGAAAAGCAAACTGTGGCGAATTGGATGCAGCGAATGGTATGTGGTGCGGTACCCGCCATCGTTTGTTTTTTTGTGTTGACGCTGTTGATGGGCATAGACTGGTTTGTCTTCGGCTTTCCGAATGTGCATTTGGGCTTTTCTACGTGGTTGTGCTTCTTACTCGGACTGGGTTTTCAACATTACTTTGAATTGCGTACCCGTGCTTTTTCCCCTGCTTTAGGGGAAGCGCGCTTGCAGGCTTTGCAAGCGAGGATAAGGCCGCATTTTTTATTTAATAGTTTGAATGCAGTATTATCTTTAATCCGTACCGATCCTCGTCGCGCGGAAAATGCACTGGAGGACTTGGCGGATTTGTTTCGTGTACTCATGCGTGACACACGTGATATGACGACTTTGCAAGAGGAGATTACGCTGTGCAAACAATATCTGGCGATCGAAAAGATTCGCCTCGGCGATAGGCTAGAAGTTGAATGGCACGTGACGCATTTAAATTCTACCGAATTAAGTAATACAAAAATCCCTAGCTTGCTGTTACAGCCCTTATTGGAAAACGCCGTGCACTACGGTGTGGAGCCCGCGGCAAGTCCGGCACCAATACAAATCTTTCTGCAAAAAAAATTGGATAAAATTGAAATAAAAGTCCTAAACGTCTATCATCCTCATGCTCAATTGCCCTCTGGAAATCATATGGCACTGGAGAATATTCGTCAGAGATTAAAGCTACTTTACGATATCGAAGCACAGCTCTACAGCGAGATTGTCGAGACTAGATTTGAAGTGAAATTAGTATTTCCAGAAAAGACTTAAACAGGACGACTATGACTCGACCAACTATTTTAATTGTGGATGATGAAGCGCCGGCTAGGGCTCGTATGACTACCCTGATCTCTGATATACAAGATTCTTGTGCATGTGAACTAGTAGGTGAGGCAGCAGACGCGCAGACAGCCCTAGATTTATTGATGGAAAAGAATCCAGATATCGTTTTGCTCGATGTGCAAATGCCGGGCATGACGGGCATTGAATTAGCACAGCACATTATTCACGCGAAGTTAGAAAAGCCACCAGCAATTATTTTTGTTACAGCATACGATGATTACGCTTTAAAGGCGTTTGAAGTGCATGCAATGGACTACCTGCTAAAACCAGTCCGCGCGACGCGTCTGTCTGAAGCAGTATTAAGGGTTGCACTGTTCAGGATGCAAACACAACTGCATTTGACGCAGGGGCAAGCACAAGCACAAGCACAAGCTCAAACTCATACTCAAACACCAAATCCGTTACTGGAAGCGTTAAAGCCGATCACAAAAACGCGTCAGAATTTTTCCGTATTAGAAAAAAACCGGGTGCTCTTAATTTCAGTACGTGATGTTTTGTTTTTAAAAGCAGAACAAAAATATGTGACTATACAAACCAGAACACGGGCTTACTTGACGGAAGAATCTTTGGTCTCAATTGAGGCGGAGTTGGGAGAAGTTTTTGTCCGTGCGCATCGAAACGCCTTGGTTGCACGTGACGCCATTATGGGTGTTGAACGTGCGATTCATGCGGTTGATACTGAGCATGAACATGAAAAAAATTCGGATTCTTGGCAAGTCATTGTACGTGATTCTGCTGAGCGCTTACCGATTTCGCGGCGACAATGGCCGGCAATTAAAGCACTTGTCAGGTAAAGATTTTTAAAATCTAAAATCAGAAGAGGGATGCGGCATGCGAGCTCAAATGCGTCCAAGTGAAGAACTTAGTATTCAAGAAAGCAGAGATAGAATCCGCATCAACGATATGGGCGTTAAGCTTCTGTATGGCATCGTCTTTGCCGCGATGACGATTTGCCTTTTTGCCTTTGTTTTTAATCTTTATGCGAACGGCGGCGTAGGGAATGGCGGTGCAGTTGCAGGATTGTTTATAACTGGATTAATCCTGCAAATGCTGCGCCTTCAAAAAATTAAATGGGCTTTTATCTGCATCTTGTGGGGCTTTGCACTAGTTCCTATTTGTTTCGGTTTTTGGACGTTTGGCTTTAGTGCGCCTGGCATTATCTGCGTGCCTATTTCTGTGATGGCTGCGAGCTGGGCATTATCGCTGCGACACTCAGTGATTATGACCATGTGTGCTTGTGGTGCCTGTGTTGGTTTTTATGTACTGATTTCGCGAGGGTATTTGACGCCAGTTGAACCTCATCTATTGGTACGTCTGATAGTCTTGGTTGGTTTGATCGTCGTCGCGTTCCTGCTAGGTTTGCTCGGTGTCCGCATTTTGCGCGTTGAGTTTGCTCGGGTAAATGAACTTGCGGGTTCTTTGGAAGTGAAGGCACTCGCGCTTGAACAGTCAGAAGCCTCTTTTTCTGCTTTATTTTTATCGAACCCATTACCCTCAATTTCTGGCGATAGCGAAGGGCGCTTGATTGATGTGAATCATGCCTTTATTAGTGACTTTGGATTTAAGCGGGAGCAGTTGAGTGGGCGCACGGTATTGGGTTTGAATCTATTTGCAAACGATCGCGATAGACGAATCGTTGCGACCCAAACTTTGGGGAAAGGCGTGGTTGGTCATCCAGTGACGTTGTGTCTGGCCGATGGTGAGATTCGCAATTTTTTGGTGAGTACTGCTGCATTTGAATTGCCTGAAGGCTGGCGTTTTGTCGCTTTGTTTTTAGACCAAACCGATAGACTCGCAGCAGAAAAAGCGCAAACTACCCTAAATTCCGAATTAGAGAAAAGAGTTGCAACACGTACCGCCGAACTAAGTGTGGCGCTAGAAAATTTGCAGAGAACTCAAAGTGAATTGGTTCGATCTGAAAAACTAGCTTCTTTAGGATCGATGGTGGCAGGCATTGCTCACGAATTAAATACACCTATTGGCAATGCATTGATGGTAGCGAGTACTTTATCCGATCAACAAAAATTATTCGAATCCGGCTTGGAGCATAGTCTTTCGCGTTCCTCGCTAAACCAATTCTTAATGTCTATGCGCGACTCGGCGGATATTCTGGATAGAAATCTAAGACGTACTGCGGATCTAATTAATAGCTTTAAACAAGTTGCGGTGGATCAGACCAGCGAACAGCGTCGGCGATTTGATTTGCACGAAGTCGCACATGAAGTCGTCGTCACCTTGAGTCCGAGTTTGCGTAAAACTACGCATAGTTTAGTGAACGACGTGCCGCAGGATATACAATTGGACAGTTTTCCAGGTCCTTTGGAGCAAGTGTTGATGAATTTGACGGCCAATGCTCTACGCCATGCGTTTGATGGACGTGATCACGGGAAAATGCATTTGACCGCAGAATTACTACCTGACCAGTGGGTAAGAATCGTGTTTTCTGATAATGGCGTTGGTATCGCTGAGCAAAACTTGCAAAAGATATTCGATCCGTTTTTCACCACCAAGTTGGGACAAGGCGGCTCTGGATTAGGATTGAGTATTTCCTACAATATAGTCACCGCGATGCTGGGTGGGCGAATTGAAGTGAAGAGTGAACTTGGTGTTGGTACGGAGTTTCGTATTGAGATGCCATTGACTGCTAGTGGTTAGGTAGCAGTCAATGTACGTTGAGATGCCTTAACAGGCCGCGTGGTTGACTGTTACGACGTGAATCGCCAGACCACCCAATGAAGTTTCTTTGTACTTCGCTTGCATATCGAAACCAGTTACGCGCATGGTTTCGATGACTTGATCCAGACTGACATGATGAGTACCATCGCTCTTTAAAGCTAAAGATGCCGCGGTAATCGCTTTGACCGCACCCATACCATTCCGTTCAATGCAAGGAATTTGTACCAAGCCACCAATTGGATCACAGGTCATGCCTAGATGATGTTCAATGCCGATTTCAGCAGCCGATTCGATTTGTTCATTCGTACCACCCAAGGCAGCGGTTAAACCGGCAGCGGCCATGGCGCAAGCCACACCCACTTCACCTTGACAGCCTATCTCTGCACCGGAGATGGAGGCATTTTTTTTGCACAGCATCCCGATTGCAGCAGCGACCAACATAAATTCACGTATGCCTTTGACCGGATCAATCGGGCGGCAGTCTTGGGAGTAATATTTGATGATGGCGGGAATAATGCCCGCGGCGCCATTGGTCGGTGCGGTGACTACGCGTCCACCAGCGGCATTTTCTTCATTGACTGCCATTGCATACAAACTGACTTTGTGCATGCCATCGTGTGGCAGGCTGTTATGTGTTTCATTGGCGGTCAGCCAGAGTTTGGCTGCGCGACGTTGCACATGCAATCCACCTGGTAATTCGCCAGTGATTTTTAAACCGCGCTCTATGCAGGAATTCATTACCGCCCAGATTTTATCTAGGCCGGCGTCAAGTTCTGCTTCGCTGCAATGACTAAGTTCGTTCGCACGTAACAATGCCGCTAAGGACAGTCCTGTGCTCTTGCCATGTGCCAATAACTCTGCCATGGTGCCAAAAGGATAGGGCACGCTGACCGTTGGAATCGCCACTGTACTGGCATTGGTGTTGAGTTCTTCTTCTGTGTAGATGAAGCCGCCGCCAGTGGAATAAAAGGTTTGTTCGTGCACGCTGCCGTCGGTGCGCGTCAAGCTAAAGCGCAGGCCGTTAGGATGGCCTGGTAACACTTCTTTCTTGTGCCAAAGCAGGTCTTCTAAAACATCAAAATCAACTTTGACTTTGCCAAGTAAATGCATGACACCGGATTGCGCCAGCTCCGCCAGTTTGTCATCGATAGTGTCGGGAGCCACGTCTTGAGGGGTTTCGCCCATCAAACCAAGTAATACCGCTTTATCGGTGGCATGGCCTAAGCCAGTCAATGCGAGTGATCCATACAAGGCGACTTGTACTTTGAGCGCCTGATCTACATTCGGAGTTTCCAGCAAAAAACGACGTGCCGCAATCATAGGTCCAACTGTATGAGAGCTAGAAGGACCAACACCAATTTTAAACAGATCAAACACGCGCATATCCATGCCAATATTCCTTATTCTTGGGACCAAAGTAAAAAGTATTATTCCAATAAATCGATCTCAACATCAGGCGGCTTGTAGATGAACTGCAATCTGATTAGCTAGCTACTTTGACGTTCTTTAACATGTCAGCGACTAATGCCGGGAGATCAATTTCTGCCTTCCAACCCCAATCGCTAAACGCCGTTTCATCATTTAGACTTTGCGGCCAACTTGCAGCGATGGCCTGGCGGCTATCTGGCGCGTAGTGTACCTGAAAATTTGGTAAGTTTTTAGTAATTTCACTTGTGAGTTCTTGTGGGTTAAAGCTCATACCACTGACGTTATAAGACGAGCGAATTTTGATATTTTCGCTTGGTGCTTCCATCAAACTAATCGTTGCACGAATTGCGTCAGGCATGTAAATCATCGGCAAAGATTGTTGTGCTTCAAGGAAGCAAGAATAAACTTCGCCTTTCAACGCAGAGTGGAAAATTGCGATCGCGTAGTCGGTCGTGCCGCCGCCCGGAGGTGACTTGTAACTGATGATGCCAGGGTAGCGAATGCTGCGCACGTCGACATTGTATTTCTGGAAGTAGTATTCGCATAAACGTTCGCCAGCCAGCTTGCTAATGCCGTAAATGGTGTTGGGGTCCATTACCGTATATTGCGGCGTATTAACAGCCTCGGTATTCGGGCCAAATGCTGCAATAGAAGACGGCCAGAAGACTTTCAAAGGTTTACCAGCCTCACCACGAATACGTGCTAATTCCAAAATATTCAGCAAGCCATCCATGTTCAATGTCCAGGCCTTTAATGGTGCTTTTTCACCAGTGGCGGACAATAAAGCTGCGAGCTGGTAGACCTGAGTAATTTCATACTTGTTGTGAATTTCTGCCAGACGCTCGCTGTTTAATACGTCCACGACTTCGTAGATTTTTGCGCCATATAAACTGTTAGGGCTGATATCAGCAGCTATCACATTGTCTGCACCATGCTTGGCAGCCAAAGCATCGACAAGTTCGCTACCAATTTGACCGTTTGCACCGATGACTAAAATTCGTTCCATGTTTTTTCCTTACTATTCAAATGACTGTTTTTTTGCCGCAGAGGCGCAGAGTACGCAGAGAAAGTCTTGATTAATGCCCCTGCGATCTCCGCGCCTCCGCGGCTGATGTTTTTATAGAATTACTTAATTAAGCCCAATTCACGACCAGCTTGAGCAAACGCAGCGAGCGCTGTTTCTAATTGTTCTTTGGTATGCGCAGCAGATAACTGCACACGCACACGCGCTTGACCCATAGGTACGACAGGGTAGAAGAATCCTGTTACTAAGATACCGAGTTCATACATGCGCGCTGCAAATTTTTGGGCAATGGGTGCATCGAACAGCATCACTGGAACCACAGGGTGTGTACCTGGTTTGATGGTAAAGCCTAAGGCTTCGATTTCTTTACGGAAGAAGGCGGTGTTTTCCTGCAAGCGATCACGTAACTCGGTGGACTTGGATAAGCGCTCTAAGACCGCTAAAGACGCGCCAGCAATAGATGGCGCGAGAGTATTTGAGAATAGGTAAGGACGTGATTTTTGACGCAAAGTGTCGATGACTTCTTTGCGTGCCGCTGTAAAGCCACCCATTGCGCCGCCTAAAGCTTTACCTAAAGTACCAGTAATGATGTCGATACGCCCCATGACATTGTGATGCTCATGGGTACCGCGACCCGTTTTTCCGAGGAAACCAGATGCGTGGCATTCGTCGATCATCACCAAGGCATCATACTTATCAGCCAGATCGCAGATTTTGTCGAGTTGAGCGATCGTGCCATCCATAGAGAATGCACCATCCGTGACGATTACGCGATGACGTTTGTCCGCTGCGGCTTGCAATTGTTTTTCCAAATCCGCCATATCATTGTGGGTATAGCGAAAGCGCGCGGCTTTACATAAACGAATACCGTCAATGATAGATGCGTGATTCAAGGCATCAGAAATGATGGCATCGTTTTCATCAAACAAAGGTTCGAAGACACCACCATTGGCATCAAATGCAGCCGCATACAGAATCGTGTCTTCCATGCCGAGGAAGTCCGCAATGGCGCGTTCTAATTGTTTGTGCACAGTTTGTGTGCCGCAGATGAACCGGACAGAAGATAGACCGTAACCATATTGTTCTGTTGCTTTGATTGAAGCTTGCACTGTCTCTTCATCACCCGATAAACCGAGGTAGTTATTCGCGCAGAGATTGATCAAATGACGGCCATCATCACATTGCACTAAAGAACCTTGGCGGGAAGAAATGACGCGTTCTGGCTTATACAGACCTTGTTCACGCAATCCGTCCAGATTATTGGCTAAACCAGTGAAAAAAGAATTCTTCTTCGTGCTCATCGTATTGTTCATATTTATCTCCTGACGGGAAAGGGGCTTCTGGTATGATGGAAAAGAGGCTGAATTTTGATCTTCTACTTATGTTCAAATAAAAATTCTTAATTTTGTAAAATATTCGATATATCGAACAAAAATTCAATATAACGAATATTATCTATGCTTATTTACTTTTGCAAGCGAAACTATGAAAAAAGTGATTGCACCCTTGGCAACGCCAGCAGCGCCGCCTGAAGTTGGAGCTACCTTACAGCGTTTACGGCTCGAAAGAGGCTTAACTTTGGAAGACTTATCCCGCACTGCGGGAGTATCGAAATCCATGCTGTCGCAAATAGAACGTGAAAAAGCCAATCCAACGATTGCTGTAGCCTGGCGCTTAGCGAATGCTTTAGGTATTGGAATCGCCGAGTTGCTTACATCGGAAGCGCCTAAAGTTGATTTGATTCGTATGCTAGAGCCGCACGAAACCCCCACTTTGCCGGGTGAGCATTCGGGCTATGTCTTAAAGATACTGGGCCCTATGGGGTTGGCAGGACGTTTTGAGTGGTATGAGCTGATTTTGGCCGCGGGCGGTGCTTTAGTATCGAATGCACATGATCCCGGAACTTCTGAACATCTGACTTTGATGAGCGGTAGCATTGAAGTTGAAGTCGACGGCAACAAGAGAAAACTGAAGATCGGCGGCACTGCGCGTTACGAGGCAGATCGGTCGCATGCGATACGCAACATGGGTAAAACCGAGGCCAAAGTTTTGATGGTGGTGATTCACCGTTAAGACGGCGATTCTCCGAAGACTTGTCGCGCCTTACTGACGCGACAAGTCTGAAGTTGTGAAAGCAGGGTTTAAGTAGGCGAGTATGATTCGTGTTAATAAAAACTGCTCAATCTAGCGCTACCTGGTAGTGCTGCGATGATGTTTTTTGCAGTAGCTTCCAATTGACTAAAATCGTTCGAAATGACACCTAGCCAATCAATGTAGCGAGATATCTGGCGACGCGTAGAGTAGATGTGTATCGAATCGCGCCCCATCAAGCTTGAGACCATTTTAGCGGCATCAATCGCCATCGCTTGAAACTTGTCCTCAGGACGAATTTCACTTAATTTGGGGATCAGCGGTGCCAATAAATATAATTCTGCCAGGTAGCCGTACGACCATGCCTTACTATTGTTTTCTTGGGTGGTAATTGCATTTTTTATGCGGACTTCTGCCATGAGCCAGATCGCCAGTGTATCGTGTGCCGCTAATGCTGGAATCGTTGCTTGGTTTTGCACTGACGCCAGCAATAAGTTCAGTGACAAGTACTGAACCTGCGCCCACACACTCTCTTTATCAAGTTGATCTGCTTTGAGATAGCGACTACGAGCCAAATCTAAATCGTGTATGACCTGATTCTTCTCAGCTTCATCTGCAAGCAGCCAATCTGGAATCGCGTGAAAGCGCAATTGCGCCTCGCGCTTTTGCGTACTGGCTAACTGACCTTGTATCTGTGCTTCGTGCTCTGGATTGGTATCAATAAGACTAAGCAGGCGCTGCTTGGCTTCAATGATTTGTTGTTTAGCCGCATTCAATTTGTCGGAGAAGGAATTTGCTGAACGGTTTTCTGCGCGTTTGCTTTGAGCTAAATAGATATGCAAAACCCGATCAGCATTGCGTAAAGATGCATCAATAGCGCGGTTGGCTTGGGCAATGCTGGCTTCTAGCAGTTGTTTGTCAAAATCTGGGGGTAAAGAAGTATAAGCGGTGATACTCGCCCAATCATGGGTATCTTGAAAAAATGAATGCAAGCGGCGGCGTAAGCCGACCAAGAGCTTACGCGGATCTTCACCCCATAATAATCCTCGATACAAGTCTTGTACCATCATTACCGAGCCACCAAATGACAACGGAAACTGGCTGGCGATGACCATAGGAATGCCAGCATCATGCAGTGCATGGGCAATACTGGCGCCTACGCCTGCAACGCTGCCAACATTGCCGCCATTACAGCTCGCGAGGGTGACTACGGCTGGACGATTGAAACTACCCGGTTCTGATAGTCGTGGTGCGCGCAATATGGTGGCTAAGCGCTCGCCAGAAACGATTTCACGTCCATCCTCCGCACTATCGGAATGCAATGCGAGTCCATAGCGCTGGTCATAGTCAGTGTCGATGCCGAGACCGTGTGCCAATATATGAATATGGGTGTAACTTCCAGAGGCGCACGCTTGTTCTAAAGCTTGTACTGTAGCATTCGTTATCACGCCCAAATGCTCTGCAACAATGCGACCACGCTCCTCGCCAGACAGATCGTCAGCCAGCGCTAACCAGGGCGTAATCGCCTGACGCAATGCCAATAAGTGCGCCTGCGCAGGCACCGCTTCTAATCCAGGTGGTGAGGCGAACACGAATAGTATTTTGGGGCGCTTAGGCCAAACCAGGCATTCTTCAGGAACACGACGAGTCTCACGAGTGATGCAGATTGGTGCTTGGGGTTGTAGGGAAAGATGCTGACCCGCGCCCGGAAATCCACTTGGTGCGATGGCGAGTTCGAAAGGCAATAATGCTAATTCTGATGAGGAAAGAATTAAACGCAAATGGGTCACGTTTTCCGTATTGTCAGGATGATCTTTGCAATCGCGATTTAAGTTTGCGGTCAGCCCTGGAATCTTTCCTAACAAATCGCCCATCATGCGTGCGGTATCGTTTAACTGGAAGCCTCGTGATTCTTGACTCAAGATATAGCTCAATGCACGCAAGCGATACATCATTTGATTGTGTTCCGAGGGAACCTGAAATGATACGGCAGAATGGTTTTCGCATAGCGCGAGATAGTCTGTTAGCGGCGACAGTAACTGATTGTGCGCCGGCCCGTGTCGCAGTAATTCTAAGGTAATCGTACGCATTAGTTGCTCCTTAATTGACTGCCAACGACGGCGCTAAATTCGGGTGTTCCCGACGTTTTACTAGTGACATGCCGTAATTCGCCGAGAACGCCATCGCCATCATTGACGATAGCGACGACGGTGCAAAATTTAGAGATAAGTCCCGGTGTCGCATCCAATTTTGCCATGGTGCCGCTCTTTAATATGTCAAACAGCATTTTGAATTTTTCAGGACTTTGGCGAGTTGCAGGCTCTATCCTAATCAAGCGTGCCCAGGTGCCGCTATTAAAGTAGTAACCGTTTCCTTTTTGTCGTTTTAGCGCCCGTTCCAAATGCGTGTGTCCGGCAATGAGGAAGTCGATATTGCCTTGGACTTCTTTATCTAGACTGGTGAAAGTGTCGTCGATTGCTGTCGGGTCAAAGCTTCTGTCTTCATCGAGCTTGTCTAAGGCTTCACGTAAAACTTCGGAAGGTGGTTTGTCTTTGAGCCAATTGATCAATGCGCCGAAACCACCGAGTTGTTCGGTTTGTTTGCCTTGTACCAGATTTAAGGGGTTGATGCCGTTTAAAGTTTGCTGTTCTGTGGCGAGCAACATATTCGTCGCATCGCTGACAGCGATGTTTCCCGCGATATTGCCGGTACTGGTGCTTCTGCCATTGCTTGGAAAATTGCGATTGATGAGTGCTTGCGTTAAGCCTGCGGTATTGCTAGCAACACTTCCAGCCACAGGTGTACTTTCCTTTTCTTCCCCAAGCATACCGCGCGGTTTTGATATTTTAGTTTGTAACCACGAGCCGGCTGCGCCTGCTAATCCTAATACGCTGTCGAGATTACTTAATTGTTTCGGGTCGCAAGCGAGTAGGGTGGGTACCACGCCCTCGGCTTCAGGTTTGAGCAGATCGACAAATGGGTAGTTGCGTTTCACTGGGTTCATGACGTCAATGACCATTTTTGAACCCGCATTCGGAATCCAATTTTCTACCGGACGACCAAATTGGTAGTCACGACTAATCTGCCGGAGTTTTTCAAAATCAGCTGGATTCCAGGCATCGACTTCATTGCCATGTACACATAAGACAGATTTGTTACCGACATTGGCGAACACACCGGAGCCGTCAAAAATCATACTGAGTCTTGCTCGTGCTAGCTCTTTATTATCGGTCAAAATTTCTATCAGACGTTCACGCACCCACGGCAGGGTTAGTTCTAGATCATGATTCCCCAAATTAATAATCAATTTTCGATTCGGCGTGTTTAGAAAGGTTTTGAGTTCCTTAAAGATGGGGCTGAACGTAGGGTCTTGTAAAGCGACTCTTTCCAATTTTTGGATTGCACCATCAGGGTCAAAATGTCGGGACGGTGCTTCTGCTAAGAAATCAATAAAATCGCCATTAATCACCAAGCCAATTTGTTGGTCGCTATCGAGCTTGGTTAAATGTTGAATCAACCAAATCATTTCTGCTTGGGAGCCAAAAATTTGGAAGCCAGGCTCACCACCAAAATGCAGATCTGAGACGATATACAGTTGGTCGAATTGTAGTGTCGGTTTCATCCTTAGCTTTCCTTTGCAGATTTGTTTAAGTTTGAAGTATTGTAAATATCTTACTTATTTGCCAGTGCTAATTTTTATTTTTGAATAGAGTGTTGTCTTTTAATCGTAAAAATATTAACAATTGAGTATTTTAAATATTAAAGTAGTATTCTTGCAAAGTTATTCCTTTTTTGTAACTTGAGAAGTTTAATGGTTTTTTTTAAACCAATTGCCACAACGAATGGAGATCGATATGAGTAGAATTGCCTCACCCATAGACCAAATTGCTCAACATTACGAGGTGCTTGTAATTGGCTCCGGTTATGGTGGGGGCATAGCCGCTTCACGTATGGCACGCGCGGGTCGTCGTGTTGGCTTGTTAGAACGTGGCAAAGAAATTCTGCCTGGTGACTATCCGAATACTTTGGTCAAAGCTGCAGAACAATTTCAGCTTCACGAGCCGAATGGACATATTGGTTCACGTACTGGTCTGTTTGATTTTCACGTGAATGCTCAGCAAAACGTGTTGGTGGGTTGTGGCTTGGGCGGCACTTCCTTGATCAATGCCAACGTCTCATTAGAAGCCAAGCCTTATGTGTTTGACGATACTCGTTGGCCACTTTCTATTCGTGAACATCGCGATACTTTGCTGAAAGACGGTTACGCCCGTGCGCGTGAAATGCTTAAACCTACCCCCTATCCGGAAGCGAATGTTCCATTAGCGAAAATGGCGGCACATCAGCAATCCGCTAACAACATGGGACAAGCGAAAGAGTACTATCGCACACCAATCAATGTCAATTTTGAGACTCTTCCCAATAATAAAAATCATGTCGGTGTTGAACAACTCCCTTGTAATAATTGTGGTGATTGCGTTTCCGGTTGTAATAACAAAGCTAAAAATACAACTCTAATGAATTATTTACCCGATGCTTGGAACCACGGTGCGGAGATTTTTTGCCAGGCTGCGGTTAGTCATATAGAAAAAGCGGCAGATGGATGGCTTGTGCATTATCAGTATGTGGGCACAGGACGTGAAAAGTTTGATGCACCGACGCAGTTTGTTAAGGCGGATATCGTCATCCTTTCGGCGGGTACTTTGGGATCAACCGAAATTATGCTGCGCTCTCAGCAGAAGGGTTTGCCTTTATCCGATCAGCTCGGACATCACTTTAGCGGCAATGGCGATATTTTGGGGTTTGGTTTTAATACGACGCAAAAAATTAATGGCATAGGTTTTGGCGACAGCAAACCAGTGGATCGCTTGCCTGTAGGTCCCTGTATTACTTCAGTGATAGATATGCGTGACCAGGCCAAATATGAACATCGCATGGTGATCGAAGAAGGTTCTATTCCGGGGGCGATTGGTAAAATCATGCTGCCTATGCTGTCTGCCACGGGCGACTTGATAGGAAAAAATGACGCACCTAGTTTTACGGATAGGATTAAACAAAAGGTTCGTTCTTGGGCTAGTTTGTGGCGTGGTCCTTATTATGGTGCAATTCAAAACACACAAACTTACCTGATCATGAGTCATGATGACTCTAAAGGTCGCATGATGTTGGATGAGAAGAATCAACTACGAATAGACTGGCCTGGTGTTGGCACAGCGGAAAATGTTGAGGTTGGCAATGCGCGTCTGAATGCGGCGACGAAAGCACTGGACGGCATCTATGTGCCGAATCCTATTTGGAGCGATTTATTTAAACACGCCATCGTCTCAGTTCATCCTCTGGGCGGTTGCGTCATGGGTGAGGATGCAGCACAAGCGGTCGTCAATCATAAGGGCCAAGCGTTTTCTGGAAAAAGTGGTACAGCCGTGTACGATAATTTGTATGTTACCGATGGTTCCGTGATTCCGACTTCTTTGGCGGTCAATCCTTTACTCACCATCTCCGCCATTTCCGAACGCGCGATGCAGTTGCTGGCACAAGATCGAGGATGGACGATTGACTACACATTGCCATCCGCACCAAAACGCCCAGTTGTAGAAGATAAGTTGGGCATACAGTTTACCGAAACCATGACCGGGTATTTTTCAACAGCCTTCACACAAGCAGCGAGCACGAATTTGCCTGTGTATGAGCAAGCTTATCAACGGGGCAAATCGGATGACTCCACAATGAGTTTTACGATTACCGTTGATTCGGATGACTTGGAAAAGTTGATAAGCGATCCTAAGCATCCTGCCACGATGGCAGGTACTTTAACCGCGCCCGCTTTATCCGCAAAGCCTATGACCGTGACGCATGGCGTGTTTAATCTATTTGAGGTTTATCCAGAACAAGTCGGCGTGCGACACATGAATTACAACATGCGTGCGATTGCCGAAGATGGTCGCAACTATTATTTCAGTGCCTTCAAATCGGTTCCTAGTGATCATAGCCCTTTCAAAATTTGGCATGACACGAGCACTTTATACGTCACAGTTTATCGCGGTAGCGATACGAGTGGAGAAGTACTTGGTTCCGGTGTACTTCACATACAGCCTAGCGACTTCGTGAAGCAAATGACGACCATGAAAGTGTCGAATGCTAAGAATGAGCAAGAGCGACTCGCTGCTGTTGCGCGCTTTGGCAAATATTTTGCCGGTGTCTTGTGGGAAAACTATGGCGGCATTTTGGCGGGCAAGCACGATGAAACTCCCTGAGCTTGGATGAAGCGTTCTTTATCCAATAACTTAATTTTTTCGGGGTAATCATGTCATTCTCAGAATTGAAAAACGTTGTTTCCGGATTGGAGACGCATTTATTTGGACTGCAGCAAAGAGCGCGTTCCGCGCTGGATAAGCTCAAAACAAACCTAGAGAGCGATCTTACTAAAGATTTCTCTCAGCAGGCGGCAGTATTGGATTTATTGCAAAGGGCGCACCAGCAGGCGCAACGGGCAATGTTACCCAATGCGGTGCGAGAGAAAAATGAATTGCCTTGGGAATTTGTACACGGTTTAGATGCCTTGGGCCTGTTAAATGGCGCAAAGGCTTTGCCTAAAACACCCGAAGAATTTGCCACTATTGTTCGTTCCGATGGTACCTTACTTGGTTGCAGGCAATGGGAATTGCTTGATCCACGTTGGGCTGAGGCTTTGGTGGAATGGTTGGAGCATTGGATGTGCCGTGCCCCCTTCGTGAATAAACCAACAGTACTAAAAGTGCCAAATCAATTGAAGTTAGCCATTGTCGGTGATTGGGGTACTGGTCCGTTTGAAACGAATGCACCCTCCAGCAAAATCGCCAATTTAGTGGCGCAACTCAAGCCAGATTTTAGTATTCATTTGGGCGATGTCTACTATGCAGGAACGGGGGAGCAAGAACAGAACAATATGCGCGATTGGCCGCAGGGAACGCGCGGTAGCTTCACTTTGAACTCAAATCACGAAATGTACAACGGTGCGTTTGGTTACTTTGCAGAGCTTGCGCGTAGTTTTCCTTTGCAAAATGGCTGTAGTTATTTTGCCTTGGAAAATGACTATTGGGTGGTGATAGCAATAGACAGCGCCTATTTTTCAAAATGTGCAGACATGTACATGGAGGGCGTTTTGGATGAAGATCAATTAAGTTGGTTGGCGCAACTTCCTAAAGATAAGCGTGTACTGATACTGAGTCATCACGAAGCTTATTCGGCACTTGGTGACGGCAAGACAGCCTTGTATCAACAAGTCGAACAAGCATTAGGGCGAGAGCCTGACTATTGGTATTGGGGGCATTTGCATAATGGTATCTGCTATCAAACGATAGGCAATTTCAAAGGTCGTTGCGTTGGTCATGGGGCGATTCCCTATGGTGCAGCAAGTGAGCTTGAGGGCGATGAACGTGTGGTCTGGTACGAAACTGAGCTCGCAGGCGATCCCAATTATCCAGAACGCGTTTTGAATGGCTATGCGGTCGTAACTTTAGATGGCGCTGGTTTAAGCGAGACGCTATTTGGTGAAGATGGCAGCGTGCGTTGGCAGGCTTAAACCCTAAGAAATTTCAGTGGATCTTTGAATCAAGGATGCTTTATGACGACGCAAGTGAAGAACGAGTCAAGAAACTATCAAGAACGAGTAATACTGTTTAATGCGGGCGACGGATTTCCACTCAATTTAATCAATGTCCGACACGCGACACAGGCTCCCACCAAAGGACCAGTTCTGCTGGTGCATGGTGCCGGTGTGAGAGCCAATATTTTTCGCGCGCCGGTGGAGACTAATATTGTTGACGTTCTAGTCGCTGATGGCTATGACGTCTGGTTAGAAAATTGGCGTGCCAGTATCGATTTTCCTGAGAACGAATGGACACTTGATCAGGCGGCGTTATATGACCATCCACAGGCTGTGAAAAAGGTCATTGCAGAAACTGGTGCTAGTAGCATTAAAGCGATTATCCATTGCCAAGGATCGACCAGTTTTATGATGTCGGCAGTCGCTGGCCTGGTGCCCGAAGTGAAAGTAATTGTGAGCAACGCGGTGTCCTTACATCCAGTGGTTCCTGCATGGTCAGCATTCAAGCTTAATTGGATGCTGCCCATGGTGGCGGCGATGACCAAGTACCTCAATCCTCACTGGGGTATTGACGCACCTACTGTTCCCGCGAAACTCATTTCTGCACTGATTAGTCTCACGCATCATGAATGCGATCGTCCCGTATGTAAGCAAGTCAGTTTTACTTATGGTAGTGGTTTTCCTGCTTTGTGGAGTCACGAAAACTTAAATGAGGCGACACACGGGGATTGGCTGGTACATGAGTTCGCGGCGGTGCCTCTGACTTTTTTTAAACAGATCACTCGCTGTGTTCGCGCAGGACATCTTTTGTCGGCACAAAATTTGCCTGATTTGCCAGTTAGCTTCGTCGCGCAAGCACCCAAGACAAAAGCACGATTTGCGTTTTTTGCTGGTGCGGATAATTTGTGTTTCTTACCAGATAGTCAAATAAAGACGCATGCTTACTTTGATGCGCTTCAAAGCAATTATCACAGCCTACATGTCTTACCTAACTACGGTCATCTGGATGTGTTTATTGGCAAGCACGCGGCCACTGACACCTTTCCCTTAATTCTTGCTGAGTTAGAAAAAAATTAGGAGTTATTTATGTTTGGTATTCCAAAACGCATCAAAGACTATATCGAACGTTTTGCTTTAGTGGATGGCATTCCGTTCAAGTTGCCGGTGGGCGCGGTCAATTCTCCTGCCTTGATGGCCGTTTTTCCTATTGATGCAGAAAAAGCCAAAGATTTTTTACCATCTGGCATCCACCCCATGCGTTTGTGGAGCAAGGGATTATTAGTGGTGACGGTCATCGATTATCGCGAAACGCCGATTGGCAAATATATTGAATACAGTATCGCAATCGCGTGTACTCATGGTGCTAAGCCAGCACCAAGATTGTTGCCTGCGATATTTATGAAATGGTTTAACACCGGACAGTACGTCGTCGATCTGCCAGTGTCTTCTGAGGTTTCCGTGAAAGGAGGGAAAGGTATTTGGGGTATGCCAAAACATCAAGGCCATTTGAATTTTAAGATCAACGAGAGCACCGTCAGTAGTCAGTATGACTTGGATGGAAAGTTAGTGACCTATGTAGAGATCGACAAGCCCACAAGCACTTCGTGGCCGATCAAGATGCAGGCATCGAATTACTGTTCGTTTCGCGGCATGTTGATGAAGTCGGACATTTTTTTAAATACGAATTTTGGCTTCAATTTATTTAGTAAAGCCAAGGCGCGCTTTGTGATTGGTGATCATCCACGTTTGCAAGCAATGAAGGAATTGGATATCGGCGCTGCGATGGCAACGGTTTACTTACCTTCAATCACGGCGATATTGGATGATCGTATTGAAAGCTGGTTTTTGACGTTTGATCAGTTGCCGAAGAAAGTACCTGAAGGCTTTGAATCGGTCATCAATCTGACTCAGAGTGAAGCGTGGTTATCGCCGCCAGACGCCCCGATTCCACCACAATAAAAGTAGAGAAAACGAGAGAAATTATGGCTTTAGCGCATATTCCGCAGGGCGCCGCAGGTGATCAATCTTTACCCGATACTCGAACTTTAACTCGCGCTTTATTGTTGCCTGGCGGTGGTTTACGTTTATCGTATGCGGCAGGCGTATTGGCAGAGATTTTTGCCCATGATTTAAAGTTTCAATTGATGGACGGTACATCTGGCGGCTCTCTAAATTTAGCCATGCTGCTGTCCGGCTTGAACGTCGACGAAATGTGTGAGCGTTGGCGTAGCTTGAAGATGCGCAATACGATTTCGCTCATGCCCATCTTAAATTATCTATGGCCGCCTCAATTTGTGGCAGCCAGTTCCGCAAAAGGCTTCAGGCAAAAAGTCTACCCGCATTTGGGGATTGATTTTGACAAAATTCGCGCTGCGACCGGTGTGCAGGGTAGTTTTAATGTCTGCAATTTTGACAAAAAAATGAATCAACTGATTTTGCATCAAGACATCACCGAGGATTTTCTGTTGGCAGGTATGTCCTTGCCAGGCACTTTGCCACCCGTCACGATTAATGATGAAGTTTTTCTCGATTCCGGATTTATTCAAGATGTGAATGTGCTGGATGCCGTGAAGCGCGGAGCGAATGAATTATGGTTGATTTGGATCATGGGCAATATCAAACAATATCGAAAAAATCCGATCAATTTATACGTACAAATGTTAGAAATGAGTGCCAACGGTGCTTTGATAAAAGAGCTTCTGCAAATAAAAGAAATCAACGCACGCATTGCCAAGGGCGAAACTGTGTATGGACACAGCAAGCCCATCATTTTGCATATGATTAAACCTGCACGCCCATTACCACTCGATACCGCCTTATATACGGGCAGCACCACACATGCAGAGTTAATCGACATGGGTAAAGCTGATGCGAGGCGTTATTTTGATCAATTTAAAGCTGAGGGACTGCCTTTTGATCCGGAAATTCTCAGTATGGTGGCTTAGGTTTTTGTGAGTTGATAGGCAACAAATGGTGTGCTCAGTAAGCCAAATTAAGTTTATAGAGAGGGTTTTAGTAGTGTAATTGTAAAAAACATTCAGATTTGTGCGAAGCAAGAAATTGTTGGAAGACTAATCTCCCATGGAAAATTCGTCCCAAGTTTCGTTATAATTCGGTTCTCGCTGAAATTTCTGCTGCAATGCAAGATATAATTAAGGAAAATTCCGACTTCCCTTATTTATCTTCACTTTATCTTTCATTCTCAATCATGCAATACCTGTCTACCCGTGGTTACGCAGCATCCTCTGATTCTTCCGTTCAATTTTCTGAAATCTTATTAGGTGGTTTAGCGCCTGATGGAGGTTTGTATTTGCCTAAAGCCTATCCGCAAGTGACGCCAGCGGAATTGAATGCATGGCGTTCTTTAAGCTATGCCGATTTGGCGTTCGAGGTTTTACGCAAATTTGCGACGGATATTCCGGAAGCGGATCTAAAAGCGATTACCACTAAAACTTACACGGCGGACGTTTATAAAAATGCGCGTAGCGATGAGTCGCCTCAGGCCATTACGCCTTTGCGTACTTTAGAAGAGACACATGGCAAGAAGTTAGTTTTGCAGGCCTTGTCGAATGGCCCAACGCTGGCATTTAAAGACATGGCGATGCAATTGCTGGGTAATTTATTTGAGTATGCATTGGCGAAAAATAATGCGGAATTAAATATTTTTGGTGCAACCTCGGGTGACACTGGTAGTGCTGCTGAATATGCGATGCGTGGCAAAAAAGGTATTCGCGTTTTTATGTTGTCGCCGCATAAAAAAATGAGCGCATTTCAAACGGCACAAATGTTTAGCCTGCAAGACCCGAATATTTTCAATATTGCGGTAGAAGGCGTATTTGATGATTGTCAGGACATGGTGAAAGCCGTGTCGAATGATCTGGAATTTAAAACAGGTCAAAAGATTGGTACTGTTAATTCGATCAATTGGGCACGCGTGGTAGCGCAGGTGGTTTACTATTTCCGTGGCTATTTGACTGCAACTAGCAGCAATGATCAAAAAGTTTCTTTCACTGTGCCATCCGGTAATTTTGGCAATATCTGCGCCGGTCATATCGCGCGCATGATGGGTTTGCCGATCGCACAGTTGGTGGTGGCGACGAATGAAAATGATGTACTCGATGAATTTTTCCGAACAGGTATTTATCGTGTCCGTAAATCAGCCGAGACCTACCATACCACCAGTCCATCCATGGATATTTCTAAAGCGTCAAATTTTGAACGTTTCATCTGTGATCTGTTAGATGGCGATACAGCACGCGTCAAGTTGTTGTTTAAAAAGGTGGAGATTGAGGGTGGTTTTGATTTGTCCGGTGCGCCGGGTAGTGACGGCGACGAGTTCAAAAGGATCGCACAATTCGGTTTCGCTTCAGGTAAATCAGTTCATGCAGATCGTTTGCAAACGATACGACGAATCGAGAAAGAATACGGTATTACGGTCGATACACACACCGCCGACGGTATCAAAGTAGCGCTCGAACATTGGCAAGAAAATGTCGCGATGATTGTATTGGAAACCGCGCTGCCTGCGAAATTCAATGAAACTATTCAAGAGGCGCTAGGACGAGATGCTGAGCGACCAGCAGGTTTTGAAAATATTGAGGCCTTGCCGCAACGATTTGAGGTCATGAGCACCGATGTAGAGACAATGAAAGCCTATATTGTGAAACACACGGGCTTGTAAAACCTCACTAAACATCGATAGGATCGAACCTACTCAGAAAAGGCACTTCCGGATATTTCTTGAAGTGCCTTTTGTTTTTTAGAGACCTTGCTATTGGGAGTTTCTGGCTAGATCAGTTTCTGTACTACCCGCTCCAGATGACAAAGGCATCGTGAAATAAAATAGGGAACCTATCCCTTCGGTTGATTCGAATCCTATTTCTCCATTCATATGCTCCACCATTTCTTTGCAAATGAATAGCCCTAATCCAGTGCCACCCTTACGGCGCGTGCTGCTGCTATCGACTTGTGAAAATTTCTTGAATAAACGAGCTTGAGACTCCTTAGGAACGCCTTCTCCAAAATCCTGCACTGAGATTTTTACGTGGTTCATTGATTGATGTAAATGAATTTCTATTTTGCTTTGTGCGCGAGAATATTTGGCCGCATTGGAAAGTAAATTCGATAGTATTTGTTGTAGCCGCATTGCGTCGGTCATTACTGTACATTCAGCCAATTCATCCATGACGACAATCTCGACTTGATGCTGTTTGGCGAAGCTAAGATTGCTTTCTACGGCTTGTTGTATCAAAGGCATAATCGGTAGGGCTTCAATCTTGAAAGACATTTTTCCGGCGACTAATTTATCCATATCGAGTATGTCATTAATGATCAATGCTAATTGCTGACTGTTTTGTAGCGCAATACGTATCATGCTTCCCAGTGAGTCAGGTAGTGCGCCAAATACACCGCCTTCTATCAATTTTAATGAGCCAATAATTGAGGTAAGCGGCGTCCTTAGCTCGTGGCTGACAATAGATACGAATTCACTTTGCATTTGCTCTAAACGTTTACGTTCATTGATATCACGTATGACGATAATGAGTTCCGTTTCACCTTTTTGTTCCGTCGCAGAGATTCGAAATTCGATCGCGACGTTATTGCCTTCTTGGTCGATGATACTGCTTTCTCGTATCAGGCAAGGTAATTGACTTGCGCCATAGTCTTTGACATCGCGTACAAATTCCTCAATCTCTTTTGTTATTCTCTGTTCGCCCAACAGATGAAAGAAGTTGGTGTTGCGGGGAATATCTCCGCTTTGTTTCCAAATGGCGATGGCAGCAGGGTTGATAGAGCGTAGTGTGCCATCTAGTGTTGTGCTCACGATGCCTTCTGCAACGTTATCCAATATCGTCTGCGTGTATTCTGCGCTAGCTTGGAGTTTTTTCTCTGCCACGATACGACGACTGATGTCGATTACCTGAAAAATCCAATACATTTTTTCTGGCTGTTCATGTGCGATGTGTGCAAGGCTGATCAGACAGGTAACGTGGTGACCCGCTGAATGGCGTAAGGCTAGTTCAAACTGTAAGCTATCTTCGCCCTGTTCAACCGAACGTCGGTGTAAATGTTCTATAGCCAATTTCTCAGACAATTCAACGACAGGAATTTTCAATAAAGTGAATTCGTCATAGCCTAAAATGTTGCACAGCATAGGGTTGATACTGATCCAATGACCATCATCACTAATCAATGCCATACCTTGTGGTGCTGTATTGAAAGCACTCAAGAAACGCTGTTGGCTCTCAGTTAATGCAAAGTAGGTCTTGGCTTGGCGACGATAAGCTGCAAAGGTGCGCGCCAGCAAAAAGCCTAAGAGTGCAGCGAATAGCCAACCTGTTACCCGTTGCACCAAACCAAAAACAGGAAATGCATTGTCCTCTTGCATTCTTGTATGTAGTTCAATATTACGACCCGGGATATTGACGCTTAAAGCCGCCGTGGGCTGACGTCCTAGGTCTTGCTTGCCATAGATCGCGGTGCCCGACTCAACTTGATCAATATCAAAAATGGCAAAATCAAGTCGCAATTCTTGTGCTCTTTGCTTAGCGAGTCGAAACACCAATTCGGCATCCAGAATTGTGGTGACCAGACCCCAATAGTCTTTGTTATCCAAAAAAACCGGCACACGATAGGCCAGCGCTAAACCACCTTGTTTTAATTGAAAGGGGCCGACTAAAGCAGGGCGTTGACTGATGATGATTTGTTCGATTGCTGGCCATTGTTCTGGAATGTCAGGGAAATAAATGCCAATGGCTGATTCGTTTCCTTTTAGCGGTGCGATGGTCTGAATACGGTTATTCGGGGCCAGCGTGATATTACGTATGCTACGTTCTTGCAATTGGAGTCTGCTTAACCAAGGGACAATATCGCTGTTTTGATATTGACCATTTTTCGTTTGAATGAAAGAGACTAAACCCGACGCAAGGTGGATAGTGGCGTTCAATTCCGATTCTATGATGGCGCGAATCTCACCTGAGGCACTGACTAGATGCAATTGTTGAACGCTGGCTTGACGACGTCGTTCTTCAAACAAGATCAGTTCAGTGGCAATGCCAGTGCCGATGAAAACAATTAGCGGCAACATCCGTCCGAGTAAGCGACGTCCAAAAAAATCGTGTTGAAAAAAGCGAGATGTGGCATTAGACATGGTGTTTCGCTCTGTGGAATTAATTCGATTCAATCATACTCGGCTTGTTTTGTCCTGCATGCATCTATTTTTCTTGTTGATTTTTGAATGAAATGTTGTATCGATGCTCGCTTTTTTCTGAATTAACACATGGGCTTGTTTGAGATGTTACGGTTCCTGACAATGCATTTGGTTTTTTGATATATAAAACTTATGCGATGTGATTTTTGAATCATCATTTCGTCAAACTACGCCGCGTTTTGTGCAGTTTGTCTCAAAGCTGCTTAGGTCTTCTAACGCTTCATTTAAGCTTCTCTCATCCAGATTGCGATACCCACTAGGGTTCTAAGTGGGTATCGCAGTTAAATCATGAACGAGGAGTTGCACTATGTTAAAAATCAACCAGGTAGTAAAGAAATTCGGTAAGACATTGACTGCGGTCGATGAGCTGAGTCTGAGTTTGTCGCGCGGTGTTGTCGGCTTGATTGGTCATAACGGGGCAGGTAAAACGACTCTCATGCAAATGATCGCCACTTTAACGAAACCGACTAGTGGTCAGATTATTTTTCAAGGTGTAGACATTGTCAAATCGCCAGATGCGATTCGCCAACGTCTTGGTTATTTGCCGCAGGATTTTGGTGTCTACCCCAACTTGAGTGCGCTCGAATTTATGCAGTATTTTGCTGCTTTGAAAGCGGTTCGAGATCCTGAGCGTATTCGGTATTTATTAGAGTTGGTTAACTTGACTGAACATGCACATCGTTCCGCAGCTACATTTTCTGGGGGGATGCGCCGACGTTTAGGTATTGCACAAGCCTTGCTGAATGATCCAGATATTTTGGTTGTTGATGAGCCAACCGCTGGACTCGACCCTGAGGAACGTTTGCGTTTCCGAAATTTGTTGGCAGAATTGGGACAGCATAAATTAGTTTTGATGTCGACCCATATTGTGTCTGACGTCGAAAGCGTTGCCAGCGAATTAGCCATTATGCGTTCTGGTAAATTGATAGGATTTGGGACCCCGGAAAATATGATAGAACAAGCGCGCGGACAGGTGTGGAGTGTGCAACTGAGCATGCCGGAATACGAAACGATTCGACATCAGGTGCAGGTATTGCACGCGCAGCGACAAGGTGAATGGATGCAGGTACGTATCGCGCATCCGCACTCACCGCATCTTCATGCGCAGTTAGTGGTTCCCAGTCTGGAAGACGCATTGATGGCGCAACGTTATTCTTTACAAGAGGTGGCATGATGCGAAATTCATTGCCACCCGATGCTTTGGACAGTGGGCAGTCTGTTGTCGCTACCTCGACAAGTAACAGGGTCGACGCTAGGCCTGCTTCAAGAGTGAACCCAAATTCTACTGCGATCCGTTCGCAAGCTAGTGGGAGACAAAGTTTTTTCTGGCAACTGCATTTGATTCGGGTTCTATGCACTAATGAGGTACGTTTACGTACGCGTCGCTTGAGCACTTTATTTGCTGTGATGGCGATGATTGTAGTGAGTTGGGCAATGATTGTTGATCCTAAAACGGGGTCAAGTTTGATATCGATTAACAACGCACGTGTACTTTATACCAGTTCTGCTTTGGCAATGGGAAGTGCAAGCTTGCTGAGTTTTCTGTTGGCGTTGATCGGGTTTTATTTGGTACGTGGACGTATCGTTGAAGATATTCGTAGTGGTATTGGAAGTGTCATAGCGGCGACGCCAGTCGGAAATGGCCTATTCCTATTTAGTCGCTGGCTTGGCGGCGTTGCTTATATGCTGTTATTGATAATGGCTGCCATGTGCTCGATTATGGTGTTGCAAGTACTGCGCGGCGACGGCCAGATACAACTTGGGGTGTATTTGCAAACCTATTTGTTGGTATTGGGGCCGATGATTTTCTTCGCGGTTGGTGCTGCGATCTTATTTGATAGCACGCCATTCTTAATGGGGAAAGCAGGTGACCTCATCTATTTTATTGCTTGGGTTTTTCAAATATCCTTAATATCGAAAATTGAGCAATTAAGTGGTGGTATTTCATCTTGGTTATTTCTTGATTTTAGTGGTTTGGTGACGACGATATTTGCTTTTAAAGCGCATTTGATGACGACTAATTTTTCTTTGGGCGCGAGTACTTTTGATCCTACGATTGCACCGATTATTCTGCCGGTCAGTATGTGGACTTTCGACATGGTCATGATGCGTTTTGGTAGTGCGGCACTCGCCTTATGCGTGTTGTTGCCTGCGATTCCTTTGTTTCATCGTTTTTCACCTGATAAAGTGAAAGCATCTCATTCTAGAAAACGTCGTTCTCCTTTAGAAGTGATGAATACTTGGAGCCGCCCTTTGGCGAAACAGGTGCAGCCCTTATTTCTATGGTCGGCAAAATCGTCTGGATTATTGGGGCAGACTACGGCAGAAGTGGCATTAAGTCTTGTGAGTGCGCCATTTTCCATATTTGTGTTGGTGCTGTTAATCAGCCTTTCCGCCTTGATCAATTTAACATCTTTGCCGGGATTGGGCGTTTTCGCAGTGGTATTTTGGGGTGTCATGATTAGCGATATCAGTACCCGTGATTATCAATCTGCGATGGAACATTTGACCGGCGCAGGGCAAGGAGGCGCTAACTGGCGTTATGTTAGACAGCTAATGGCAAGTTTGGCCTTGGGATTTTTATTCGTTGGCGTGATTATCTTTCGTTTGAGCTTTACCGCCCCTTTATTAGCTTTGGCTTTGAGCGTCGGCATTGTCAGCATGAGTGCTGCCGCTACTTTTTTAGGGAAAACTTCGAATACGTCAAAAACATTTATGTCTTTATACTTGTTCACGGTCTATCTCACGACACAAGCGACAACGGCGCCGATGTTAGACATCTTTGGCTTTAACGGTGTGGCGAACCTAAGTAGTATCGCGTTGCAAGTTGAGATAGCCGTCTTCGCTGGCGTTGCGGGCTTTTTCTATAGCCGGTGGAAAGCTTCGTAGTAAATGATGAAACTAATTTATTGGTTTTGATTTGATTAAGTCCAAGGAAATCTGGAAATTGCAGCAAAGTATCGTAAAATGTGGCATTAATTTTAATACTATGAAAGCGTTAAGATAATCATCATGATTTTTTATTAAAATACTGATGTTTGTTTGGATGCTAACCAGCTATGTTTGAACTTCGTAAGGCTCCCAGAATTAATGTGACTTGGCGTGGCGCTGTTAAATTTGATCACGATAAGTTTGTCCCTATACGTATTATTAATATTAGCAATAGTGGACTCTTGCTTCTATGTCCTATGGCGCTACTGGCTGATGGTGAATATGAGTTAGTCTTGGAAGTGCCAAATATTGATAACCTACCGAACGCTATGTATCAGGTTAACTGCACAGTAGTTCAAACCCATAGTGTGCTAAGTGGTGAACATTTTCGCGTTGGTGTGAAATTCGTGAATATCGCGAGTATTCATCGTGATTTAATTAATGCTTGGGTATCGCTAGTGAGTAAATTTGATCCTAAATAGCTTTAATGCCCATAAATCAGTACTGTGAGCTTGGCCTCGCGAGGAATTGTGCTGGAATAAACTCTATTGCATAGGGTTATATTGAAGCGAAACGAGGCTTTCCCTTGTTCCTTGGCCTGATAAACGTTAAAATGCCGCAGTTTTGGTGCTCGCGGACATAATCTTGTCGGCGGTTAAACGGGAAACACCATGCAATTGCATACGTGTGCTGCCCCCGCAACGGTGTACAAACGCCTGATCTCAGTTTCGATCATTAACCATTTTTCAGAACCACTGTGCTACTGCATGGGAAGGTGTAATGGTGAAGTTTGTCAGCCCGGATACCGGCCAAAATAAGTGAAGTATGACGAACGGGGAAGTTCGGCTATGATTTTCTGACATTGGTTTTCTCAATTAAAGCAAATAGCCAGCATTAAGTCGCTTGAAAATAGTTTCAGAATGGACTGAGTGTAGATTCAGTTCACTAATTCTGTTTTTGAAATCCGCTTTCCGGTTTCAACATACTTTGTATTCAAGTAGCCAACGGGGACGTCGGTAGCTTGCGTTTAGCTGCGCGCGTTTTGTAAGGGCAAATTTTTGCTCATGACGGCCAGCTTAGCTTTTTGAATAAAATTATGATCCAACAATACAAACCTCTTATGCTCAGCATTGCTGTAGCTTCTTGCTTCTCTTCTGTAACCACTGCTGCTATCGCCAACGATAACAATGAAATAAATGCCAACGACGTATTGATCACGGCAACGCGCCAGGTGCAGGCGGCTAAAGATGTGTTAGCTGATAATGTCATCATCAATTCAGAGCAAATTATGAAATCGGGTGCGACTAGCATCGTTGATTTGCTGCAACAGCAACGTGGTATAGAAATCTCTCGCACTGGTGGTGCAGGCTCTGTGTCTTCCATCTTCATTCGCGGCGCTGCCAATGCGCAAAGCGTGGTGTTCGTCGATGGCGTGCGTATTGGTTCGTCAACGACGGGCGGTGCTACCTGGAGCAGCATTCCTTTAAGTCAGATCGAACGTATAGAAATCGTCTACGGCCCTTTGTCCAGTTTGTACGGCGCTGATGCAATGGGCGGTGTGATTCAATTATTCACCAAGAAATCCGGCCCAAAGGCGCATACCAGTTTAAGTTTTGGCGTGGGCAGCGAAGGCTTGCGCAAATGGGAAGCGGGTATTTTTGGTTCTTCCGCAAATGATTTTCAGTACGGACTGAATACGGCGAAAGAAAGCAGTGATGGCTTCTCCGCATCCAAACCTGGTGCAGGTACCTTTACTTACAATCCTGATCGTGATGGCTACTCACAAAAAAGTTTCAATGGTAATTTGTCTTGGAAAATCGCGCCTGATGTCAGCGTAGGCGTCAATTTCGTACAAAGTACTTTGGATGTAGATTTTGATGCAGGCTTAAATTACAGAGATAGAGGTCAGCAAAAATTTGATAACGCGGTGGGCTTTATCAAGACTAAACCTACAAGTAATTGGAATTCTAGCCTACAGTTTGCCCGTACCAATGATCGCGTATTTAGCGATGCATCCTACGGCAAGAGTCAGGCAGATACTAAGCAAAGCGGTTGGACTTGGCAAAATGACCTTAGCTTTGGCAAAGATGTTCTGCAATTCGTAGTTGAGAATAGAAAAGAAGACGTAAGTACGACGACCAAAGGTCTTGGTGGTAAGCGCGACACCTTGTCTTATGCCTTGGCCTATGTGATGAAGTATGATGCACACCAGGCTAGCATCAGTGCTCGCTTGGACGATAGCTCACAATATGGCAAACATGAAACTGGCAGTATCGCCTATGGTTATCATTTGAGTGATGTACTACGTGTAAATGCCAGCTACGGTACTAGTTTCCGTGCGCCGACTTTCAATGAATTGTATTACCCTGGTTTTGGTGTGTCATCCAACAAACCTGAAGTCGGTAAAAATGCTGAAATCGGTTTGTTCTACGATGATGCTGTGACTCAGATCAGTGCCGTCTACTACGATAATAAAATCACTGATTTGCTGGTTAACACAAATCCTTGTCCGGTTGAAAAAGCGACGCATTTGTATGGTTGTGCATTCAATGTGAATAAGGCGCGTTTGTCTGGCTTTACGTTTGGTGCTTCAACTAAAATCGCCCAATTTAATGTGCGCGCCACAATCGATATTCAAGATCCTAAAGATGAAACCACCGGCAAACGTCTGGCGCGTCGCGCGAAACAGCACGCTAGTTTCGGTATCGATTATCGTTGGTCTGATTTGACTTTGGGATTGGAAACGGTTCTGTCGGATGAACGTTTTGATGATGCTGCGAATAAAAATCGTTTGGCTGGCTATGGCGTTGTGAATCTTGTCGCAACTTATCAAGTAGCTGCCAATTGGTCGGTTTTAGGTCGTTGGAATAATATTGCTAATAAAGACTATGAGCTGGCTCGAAATTACCGCACGCCCGGCTCTAATTTTTATTTGGGTTTGAATTACGGCTTTAAATAAGATCCTTATCCGTCTTTAAATGAATGCAAGGCTGATGCTCTGCCTGCTGTTTGTTTTTTGCGATATGAAACTTACTTAAAATAAGGAAAACGATGGCAATTGCAAACGCTCAAAAGCGCGCAGTATCTCTGATCGTCGGGATGGGATTGCTATCGTTGGCGAGTTTGATTTTTGCCTGCATGATTGGTTCAGTTGCCTTGTCTTTTACTGAGTTGGGTCAGGCATTCGCTGATTTAGTTCAAGGACAAACCAGCACGCTCGCTAGCAGCGTGCTGGATCTGCGTATGTCGCGCGCCTTGTCCGGCTTTGTGACGGGTGCGAGTCTGGCGCTGTCCGGCGTGTTGATGCAGGCTTTATTGCGCAATCCTTTGGCTGATCCTTATGTACTGGGTTTATCCGGTGGCGCTTCTGTGGGGGCTCTGGCGACGATTTTGTTTTTCGGACTTGGAATCTGGGTCGATGTTGCCGCTTTCGGTGGTGCGACTGCAGTAGCGCTCTTGCTATTTATTTTGGCCTATCGCGATCTGCGCGGTTCCGGTAGTTCAGAAGGTAGCGCGCCCTTGCTGTTGTTGACGGGGGTGATCGTCGCCGCTGGCTGTGGTGCCGTGGTCACTTTGCTTTTGTCGATTGCGCCAGATAGTAGTTTGCGTGGCATGGTGTTTTGGATGATAGGTGATCTGTCTAATACCCAACCACGTTATTTGTCTTGGGTGATTTTGATAGGAATTTTTGCTGTAGTAATGAAACACGCACGTTCGATAAATATCGCAGCGATGCATGCGGATAATGCCTCGACCCTAGGGATTCATATTGGGCGTTTGCGTCAGTTACTCTTTATCTCTGCGGCTTTACTCACGGCCAGCGCTGTCAGCGCCGCCGGTAGCATAGGTTTTGTTGGATTGATTATTCCGCACGCCTGTCGTTTTGCATTGGGGCCTGATCATCGCTTATTGGTGCCTGTTGCGAGTTTGGCGGGCGGCAGCTTTCTAGTCATTGCGGATACCTTAGCTCGTACTGTCGTTGCGCCCCATCAATTGCCAGTCGGCGTTATCACTGCGTTGATTGGTGTACCTGTGTTTTTGATGCAACTGCATCAGTTGCGGAGGCGTTGATGACTGCGCGCAATGTACTTAGTACCCATGCTTTGACCTTAAAAGCAGGTGACAAAATTCTGCTGTCGAATCTGGATTGGCAAGTGCAGTCAGGTGAATGCTGGTGTGTGATTGGGCGCAATGGTGCTGGTAAAAGTAGTCTGCTTCGATGTATTGCTAGTCTACGTGATAGTGATGGTGGGTTAATAAAATTAGATGGTAAAAGATTGCAAGAGTGGGGGATAGAGGAACTCGCCCGCGAACGTTCGTTTTTATCACAATCGCGCGTAGATGCTTTTGCTTACCGCGTAATAGAAACCGTACTGAGCGCACGCCATCCCTATCACGACACCCATTATTGGGAGTCCGCGCAAGATCAAGATATTGCAATGCAGGCTTTGCGTCTACTAGACGTGGAAGAACTGGCGCAACGTGATGTGCGCAGTTTGTCTGGAGGAGAAAGGCAGCGTGTCGCAATCGCGGCGTTGCTGGCGCAAGATGCTAGCTTGATGCTGTTAGATGAACCTGCCAATGCGCTAGATCTTAGTCATCAAGTCAGCGTGATGAGATTACTAGCCGCCGAATGCATAGACAAAAATAAGGCAGTCGTGATGGTTAGCCATGATTTGAATTTGTCATACGGCATTGCGACCCACGCCTTATTGATGATGCCAGGTGGTGCGTATATTTCTGGCGCTAAAGCACAGGTTATGACAGCACAGAATTTAAGTCTCTGTCTCGGTCACCCCATAGAAAGTTTTGCGCATGGTGATCAAACTTTGTTTTTACCTAGCGTGAAGTAAGTCAAAGTAGGATTGAGAACAGATAAAAAAAGATGGAAGAATTCATGAGTGATTTGTATGGCAGATAACGCAGTCTCAACACCTATTTCTGCGCCGATAGTGATGGTGTCAGCCATTGCCTCAGGTCAAGGAAAAACCACGGTGACCGCTGCCTTGGCGCGACATCTGCTTAATCAAGGAAAGCGCGTCCGCGTTTTTAAAACCGGCGCTGATTTTATCGACCCCATGATATTGGCACAGGCATGTGGTACCCCTGTTTTGTCTTTGGATTTATGGCTATTAGGTTTGCCTGCTTGTCGTCGCTTGCTGGCGCAAGCTGCTGCAGAATCCGATATTGTTTTGATCGAAGGCGTGATGGGTTTATATGATGGCACACCGTCTTCAGCGGATTTGGCAAACGCCTTTGGCGTGCCAGTGATGGCGGTGGTGGATGCTTCGTCTATGGCACAAACGTTGGGTGCCGTGGTGATGGGCTTACGCGACTTTGGCCCGGTTAAGATGGCGGGCGTGATTGCTAGTCGGGTTGCTTCTGATGGGCATTTGCAGATGATCAAGAGTGCCTTGGGTGATATTCCTTTATTGGCCAGTTTGCCGCGTCAGGAGAAGGTTTTGCCGGAGCGACATCTCGGTCTGGTGTTGCCAAATGAAGTTGCGAATATAGATGACATATTGGACGAGTTGGCAGCTCAAGTGAAGTTGCAGGACGATATTTGGTCGCAGTTGCCGGTAAGTCGTTTCGTAGAAGAGGAAATGCATGCAGTTGCCTTGCCACGTCTATTAGAAAACAGCGTGATCGCGATTGCGCGGGATGCTGCATTTGCGTTTTTGTATCCCGCTAATTTATCTTGTCTGCAGGAGATGGGTGCGCGTCTCGTGTATTTTTCTCCTTTGGCTAATGAGCCGATTCCTGAACAGGCTGATGCAGTGTATCTGCCCGGTGGTTATCCGGAATTGCACGGAAAATGCTTAAGCGAGGCGCAACAATGGACAGCCTCGATAAAAGCTTTTCATGCAGCTAAAAAACCAATTTATGCTGAATGTGGTGGTATGTTGAGCTTGGTTGAGACTCTTAGTGATATTAATGAGCAAACTTGGGCGATGGCGGGATTATTGCCAGGTAAAATTACGATGCAAAAACGTTTGGCCGCGTTGGGTATGCAGTCGATGAGCACGCCATCTGGTGAGTTGCGTGGGCATACTTTTCACTATTCTAAATTTGAATCAAATTTCCCCGCAGCAGATTGGACTCTTCGCCAACGTGATCAAGAACAAGGTGAGGCAATTTATCGCAAACAAGGCTTACATGCTTCGTATTTTCATGCATATTTTCCTTCCAATCCAGTCGCCAGCGCTGCATTCTTTTTGCCACAGCATTAACCCATAAAATCAAGTGATATCGGTATGAAAATTCAAACCCTGATGGTGCAAGGCACGACTTCGGATGCCGGTAAAAGTACTGTGGTCGCGGCGCTGTGTCGACTCTTGCAGCGTGAGGCGTGCAAAGTAGCGCCAATGAAGCCACAAAATATGGCACTCAATAGCGCAGTAACCGAAGACGGTGGTGAAATAGGACGAGCACAAGCCTTGCAAGCTCAAGCTGCAGGTGTAGCGCCGCATACCGATATGAATCCGGTGTTGATCAAACCCTCATCAGATACTGGCGCGCAGATCATCGTGCATGGCAAAGTCCGTGCGGATATGGATGCTCGTGATTATGATCAATACAAAACGGTTGCGATGTCGGCAGTATTGGAGTCTTATGCACGTTTGCAAGCGAAATACGATGCGATTATTGTTGAAGGCGCTGGTAGTCCTGCAGAGGTGAATTTGCGTGCGCGTGATATTGCGAATATGGGTTTCGCTGAGGCGGTCGATTGCCCTGTGATTTTGGTGGCAGATATTGATCGCGGTGGTGTATTCGCCCACTTTATCGGCACACTGGCCTGTTTGTCGGAGTCGGAGCAAAACCGAATTATTGGCTTTGTGATCAATCGCTTCCGTGGGGATATCAGTTTGTTGGAGCCTGGTCTGGAATGGTTGGAACAAAAAACGGGGAAACCCGTTCTAGCAGTGCTGCCGTATTTACATGGACTGATGTTAGATGCGGAAGATGCGATACAAGTTAAGCAAAATGGCACTGGAAAATTTCGTATCATCGTACCGGCTATCCCTAGAATTGCGAACCACACCGACTTTGATGCACTGCGCGCGCATCCAGATGTTGATTTGCAATTTATCGGCCCAGATCATCCGATTCCGCACGCCGATCTGATCATTTTGCCGGGAAGTAAAAATACGCGTGATGATTTAACTTTCTTAAAGCAACGCGGTTGGCAAGCAGTATTGGAAAGACATTTGCGCTATGGTGGCAAAGTCATCGGCATTTGTGGTGGCTATCAAATGTTGGGACAAATCGTCAGTGACCCGCATGGCGTTGAAGGTAAGTCAGGCGACTCCGATGCCTTAGGATTACTTGATATTACGACCGAACTGACAAAAGAGAAACGTCTTCAGCAAGTGACGGGTACCTGTGCCTTCGGTGACATGCCTGCGGCCAAAGTCAGCGGCTATGAAATCCATATGGGCGTCACTTACGCTAGCAGTGATACTTTGCCAGCGTTTATCGTCGATGGACAAGAAGAGGGCACACGTTCTCCCGATGATTTGATACTTGGTACTTACTTGCATGGTTTGTTTGACCATCCTGAGGCATGCAAAGCTATATTGCAATGGGCTGGCTTGGAGAGTGAGATAACTGTGGATTTAAATGCCTTGCGCGAGCAGAGCATTGATCGCGTCGCGGATGCTTGTATTCCTTTATTGCAGGCCTTGAAGAAACTACCGTAGTCGCTCTGAGTAAGATAAGGTCTAGCAACGAGCTGACAGTATAAACCTGCATTTTTCTGAACGAGGTATAATCCGCGTCGTTTATTCAATTCAAGCTTGGCTAGTGTTTTCCGAAATGTAAAAAACGCATGAATAAAGCGTGAAGTTGCTGCTCTATGTTCCGGTATTAGCCCCTTTGTTGCAATCTTATTTGCTTTTGTATCAAAGTGTTTCCTTTACGGTACCACGCTGAACTTTCTCTACGCGAGCCAAGTCGAAGCGCCATCATTAATCATTTTTGGTATTTATATGTCCTCAGCATCAACTCAATTTCGTTTAGCTTCAATTCCTCTGGCACTTATGTTGGCGTACGGTTCAAGTGCAATGGCGCAGCAAACTACAAAAGAAACAGAAGCAAAACCAAAACCAAAACAGGCAGTGCCAGCGACAGCGCCCGCTAAAGCCACCGCGCCAGTCGCACCAGCGGCTGTGCAAAAAGTCGAGATCAGTGGCGCTAAAGGTTACGACGAGCGTCGTCAAGATACCGCGAGTAAAATCGTTGTCACGCAAGAGGATATCGTGCGTTATGGCGACACAAATATTGGCGACGTGTTAAAGCGTTTGCCAGGTGTGACGATAGGTGGTGTGCAAGGTCGTGGCGGAGCCATTCGCATGCGTGGCCTGGGCGCTGGTTACACACAAATCATGTTAAATGGTGAACCTAGTCCTCCTGGCTTTTCGCTTGATTCTTTGTCGCCAGATAATATAGAACGCATTGAAGTGATACGTTCTGCCACCGCAGAATTGAGTACGCAATCCATTGCTGGCGCGATCAATATCGTCTTGAAAAAGGCAATTGTGACGGCTCAACGTGAATTGAAACTGGGTGTCAGTGAAGAGAATGGTAAATATGGCGCGAATGCCAGTCTGCAACTGTCTGACAAGATAGGCAAAATGTCCTACTCGTTATCCGGTAATGTGATGCACGGCGATTTTCAACGTCCTTCATTGAGTGACGAAGTCTTCACCAATAATAAAGGTGTAGTGACTTTAGATCGTCGCACAAAATCAGAAGGTGAGGGCGCGTTTTCTATGATTGGGATATCTCCTCGCGTCAACTGGATATTAGGCAATGGCGATATTTTGACTTCTCAAAGTTTTGTGAACGCCAATCGTTTCAATAGTCGCAATGTGTCTGATACAACGACCTTGATAGGCGAACGCCCATTGTTTTTGACAGAAAATTCGAAAAATATCTCGGAGAGTACTTCATTGCGTAGCAATTTAACTTGGGCGCATAAATTAGCCGACAGCGCTAAACTCGATATGCGTTTCGGCGCGAACTACAACAAACGCGAAAGTGAAAATCTCTCGACTGCGCAAGGCGTGTCGCAAACATTGTCACGAGCCTATAACTCTGCCAGTACCGACAATGGTTTCACTTATGGTGGTAAATATACGGCACCGTTTGTCGAAAATCACGCTTTAGTGGCAGGTTGGGATGGCGGTTTTAGTAAGCGTGCTGACGACAATGTGCGTCGCGATACGATCATTGGCGCTGGTCCTATCACGCCTTACAATACCAACGAAAATTTTGATGCTAAAGTGAACCGCGTGGCTTTGTTCGTACAAGACGAATGGAATTATTCCAAAGCTTTATCCATTTATGCGGGCTTGCGTTGGGAAGGTATTGATACGACGAGCAAAGGTAATACCTATGCGGAAATCAATAATCGTTCCAGTGTTTTGAGCCCGATTTTGCAAACCTTGTACAAAATCCCAGGCAGCAAGAATGATCAGATTCGTTTCGGTTTGACGCGTACTTATAAAGCACCAGACACTGGTAATTTGATACCACGCCGTTTCTTGTCTACGAACAATTCAGCGACTAGCCCTGATAATATGGGTAATCCTAATTTAAAACCTGAATTGGCTTGGGGTATTGATACAGGATTCGAACACTATTTGACTGATGGCGGTATATTGAGTGTGAACTTCTTCTTACGCCGTATTGATGATTTTACACGTACCTCTATCGTAAATGATGGTCGCTGGGTGGCTATGCCTACGAATGATGGCTTGGCGAATACACGTGGTGTTGAATTTGATGCGAAATTTCCTTTGCGGACGCTGATTGATGACGCGCCGGCGATCGATTTCCGCGCGAATTTGGCGTTCAATTCATCGACTGTGAATTCGGTCCCTGGCCCGAATAATCGCTTAGATGCACAAACACCTGTTAGCGCTAATTTTGGTATGGATTATAAATTGGATGATGTGCCTTTGACTTTGGGCGGCAACCTTAGTTTCCAAAGCGCTGGTCCAGTCCGTATTTCTGTCAATCAGAGTAGTTACGGCATTCCTAAGCGTGTCGTTGATGTTTATGCTTTGTGGAAATTTGATGCGAAGACAAATTTGCGTGTTGCCTTAGGCAATGCTTTGCATCAGGATAATATCTCTTCCAGTACTTACACCGACGCGACAGGTTCTTTGGTTCGCACTAACAAAACGCCAACCAACGTGGCTGTGCGTGTGAACTTTGAATATAAGTTCTAAGCTGCATCATTATTCAATTGAAACTTGATTGAAGATAGGCTGAAAAAAAATGCCGCAGAATTGACTAAGTCTATTCTGCGGCATTTTTATGTTCAAATTCTTTAGTAATATGGCTAGATATAGATTGATACCTGCATTGTGATTTGGTACTTATCATTTATTAGTGCGGGCACGACACATCAGTGGCAGATGTTGCTTCTCTACGGTAGTGCGGTTCGTTCCTTTCATTACCATCTTCTCCGGCGCTTCCGCTTCACCACATACCCACGTCACAGGTACAACGGGCGCGTCTTCTATAACAGCTGGGCGCAGCGTCAGAATCCGATCTTTTAAAGTGCCATTGGCCCGATTACCAAAAGTGATGTGAATTGCCCCATTTTCTACCGCTATGCTTTTAACCAGATTACTTACGATTTTATCCGGCACAGGAATTCCAGCGGCAGCATTATCGACAGGCATAATCTGTTCGGTTTTCCACGCCATGGCTATCGGCGTCTTCGCCACTTCAGTTAATGGCATTGTGGATTCAATTTGTTCCCGGACAATTTTATATAAGTAAGAAGGAACTGCCATCGCAGCTAAGATCGCGATGATAGCGACGGCGACCATTGCTTCTAGTAGAGAAAAACCAAGAACTTTTTTCATATTATTTGATTTGCTGTGGGTGATCTTACTTCGGATTCTAGCAAGGAATTAGTGCTCACAACAGAATTGTTTCAGGCATCCTATTGATGCACTTATCAAATTTCTGATGACTGGTCGTACGAAAATCGTTATTTGAATCTGCCTTTATTCGGTATGCAAGGCAATGTGACCCATACTTTGAGCAAGGGCTTTGGTATTTCGAGAGGTGTAGTGAAAGAGGTAGGGCTACGCGATGTTTGAGGTTGACGCCAAAGAAGTGACTCAGGTATAGGTCATGAAGCCTTTGATGATGGGCGCATGCGGATGCAAATCCGGCGGACATTCGTAATAAAGAGGGAATCAAGTAATCGCCAGCAAGTACTGATTTATTGCAATAAACTGCAAGAACACCATTGAAGCTTGCTATGTATGATTCTCTAGATCCAAGCGGTGTACAGCATAATGATCGGCAAAAAGTCACGACGATCCAAAACATGAATGAAACTATAAAATGGTTTGAAAAAAATCGCTCCTAGCGATGCCTCAAAATATGAATAGCAGCGCTAGCGAATGTTATTATGTTTATAATTCCGTGATACCTATTTGATTTGCTGTCACACCCACTTTTGAAAGCTTGACTATGTCTAAAACTGCTTCCGTTGATGCCAACTATCGTTTCATCGCCGCCTATAACGAAGTGAATGCACGTATCACGCAAAGACAGCAAGCGCTAGCTTTGTATGTCACCTTGGTAGTTAGTTTGTTGGCAGCATTGGTCGCACTCAAATCAGGAGAGTCGCGTGGCGAAGTCCCCGTCGAATGGCTGATGCTAGGTTTTCCCGTAGCATCACTCAGTTTGGCATTCTTGAACTATAAGGCGGAGCGGGCGATTACCAATTTGCGCCGCTTCTTATCGGCTTTAGAGCAACTAGGTAATGCACACGAAAGCTTACCTAGTTATAACACCCATCAGAAATGGGCGATAGGCGCTAACAAAGCACGCCGTTTTCACGATTATGCGTCCGCAGTTCTGGTCGCTGGCGGTAATGTAATTGGCCTCGGAGCCGTGGTGAAAATTTATCCGCACCGTGTCGCTGACAGTTCTATCGCCTTATGGCTCTCGGTCCTAATTGCAATAGCCGCTGTGTTGGCAATTTTGCTCAGTCCGCAATGGGGATTTACGCCCGAATTGGACGAAGTGAAAGACGATTAGGCCGCAACTGAATTTTGATCAACGCAACTTAGATTCTTTCAAGGTGATTAAAGTGGCTATAAGCTTGTAGCCGAATACGTTGAATAAAAGGCCCGCCATGACGACCAGCGCACCAGCGATCTGGATATTGTTTAGTGCCTCACCCAATAGTATCCACGCAGAAGACAAGCCAACCACAGGCACCAATAAAGTCATCGGTGCCACAACATGAGTCGGTAGGGTGGTGAGTAATTTTCCCCAAAGCGTGTAGCCAATTAAGCTGGCAGCACCGGATAGGTAGAGAATTGCCAATATTGAGTTTAAGTTGATATTGCGCAGACTGCTTAATACGACGTCGCTGCCATCAATCAAGCAGGACATGAGTACAAAAGGAATGATGGGGAGTAGGGCGCTCCACGCTACGAGATTGAGTATGCCGACTTGGCCCATTTTTTTACTGATGATATTGCCGCAAGCCCAAGATAAGGCTGCGCATAGCGTTAGAATAAATCCAGCTAGGCTGACGTGACTTGCGCTAGCGTTCATGCCGATACTTGCACTGCCGAGTAAAGCTAATCCAACACTAGCTAAGAGCATACCAAGTACGTTGCTCGTTTTGAGTTTGTCACCGAATACCAGTGCGGATAATCCTACCGTGAAGAACGCTTGAGCTTGCAAGACTAAGGACGCTAATCCAGCCGGCATACCGACGGCAATTGCAGAAAATAGAAATGCGAATTGTGCAAAACTGATCGTCGCAGCATAGGCGATCAACCACTTGAGTTCGACCTTAGGTCTGGCTAAAAAAAAGATGGCAGGAAAAGCGACAAACACAAAACGTAAGGCACCCAGTAGGAGTGGCGGCATACCTTTCAATCCCACCTTAATGACAACAAAATTCATACCCCATAAAACAATGACGATGAGGGCGGTGAGTAAGTGGCGAGGACTAAGTTGGGTTTGGCTCATGGTCATGGCAAGCTTGGGGCAATGTTTAGCGTAAGTGCACTGGAATTGTTACCAGGCCTTTGATGAAGGCCGCGTGTACTTCTGGATCGACAGGTTTGTATACGCGCTTAGTACTGGCAGGATTTTTGCCGAGATAGTTTTCGTTCCGTCTATTTTGTGCTGGGCGAATCGGACGTGGCGCAAAACCACCGCCACAGTTAGGACATACATTGTGCAAAACCTGTTCGACACAGTTGGTACAGAAAGTGCATTCGTAAGAACAAATTTGCGCATCGGTCGCGTCGGGTGCTAAGTCTTTGTTGCAGTGCTCGCAGCTGGGGCGAAGTTCTAACATCGCGTTACCTTACTTATTGTGAAGATCGGCGAAGCTTAGCATAGAGTAAAATCAGGCGGTTTGATTTCATGCCAGATCAAACTCACTGCTGAGAAATCTATGTTAGGCATCGGTGGCAACTATATGCTTGAGATCAACAAAGACCCACGCGTCAATGCGTTAAGTTTTTAAATTCAAAATGAGATACCTTGATGCGTTGTAACTCCAGTTAGAGTCCCTAATGATTCGACTAGACCGACTAGAGGAATAGACTTCATCGCTAAATCTTGTTGCGCAAGATACGATAACGCTCTGCACGACTAGAGATAGACGTTATTAATTTTTCTGGGTCGATGGGTTTTGTCAGATAGTCACCCGCACCAATTGTCAATGCGCCTAGCTGTTTCTGTTAATGAAGTAGCCTAGGGACCCTCACGTGCAGCCGCTAAGCGATCTTCGAAGTTGTCATGGGCTGACACATAGATCGCTGGGAAATTCACCAACACGCGCTCCGCCATTGCTTGCTTAGCGCGTTGCCCTTCCGGCGAATCTATATCCAATATCACCGCAGCCGGCGGCCTGACGACGATGGCGGAACTAAACTCTTCCAGATCACTAAACCAAACGACTTCGTGATTGTCAAAGCGCAAGGCAACGGTCAATTCCCTGCCAAATGGCAGATCCCCCAAGAAAACATAAATTAACTCTGGATTTTTAGAAGATGTCTTCCCGTTTCCCTCAGGATCATCGGGTACCTGTAGATTTCAATGTCTTTATTCATGGAGTTCTCAATTCAAGTAAATTTAATTTAGTGACATTTCATTATTGTGATGCGATACCACCCCAAAGCCGCCGCATACTGAATCGAATTTGAACCTGATCTCGATGCAATATCTTGGTCATGTCCTTATCGCATATCACTCCAATCTGGCAAGGCTTTGAGACTGATCGTTGTATGGAATATGTCGTCATACCGCCTAGCCAGTCTCGCTAATGTAAAATGGATTTTTCTCAAGACTTCGTTTTAAACTTAGGAAAGTAATCTGACATTATGTGGATAGACAGCCATTGCCATCTCGACGCCAGTGAGTTTGGGACACATTCTTTGACGCTAGCGGACGAGGCTGCTCGCATGGGTGTCTCTGCGATTGTGATACCTGCCGTGCATAAGTCAAATTTTGCCAAAGTCCAGCAACTCGCACTGCAAAGACCGGATTGTTTTTTTGCACTTGGCATACACCCTATGTATGTAGCGACTTCGGTTGAACAAGATCTGCAATTTTTGCGTGAGGAAATCGCCCGTTTGCTCAATGATCCGGTGGTAGGGAAACGATTGGTCGCGGTCGGTGAAATCGGCTTGGATTTTTTTGTGCCGGCCTTGAGTGTTTCACCTCTAAAAGAGAAACAAGAGTTTTTTTATAGCGAACAATTAAAAATAGCGCGAGATTTTAGTTTGCCTGTGCTTCTTCATGTGCGAAAATCACAAGATAAAATATTAAAATTTTTGCGGCGCATACCTGTTCAGGGCGGTATTGCACATGCTTTCAATGGCAGCGAACAGCAAGCGCAGCATTTTATTGATCTTGGATTTAAACTGGGCTTTGGTGGTGCTATGACTTTTACCCGCGCTTTACAAATTCGGCGTCTCGCTAGTGAACTCCCGATCACTAGTATCGTCTTGGAAACCGATGCGCCAGACATTGCGCCACGCTGGTGTCATCCAGGTATTAATTCACCTGGCGAGTTAGTACAGATAGGACATGAGTTCGCCAGTTTGCGTCAACTTACGATAGCGGAAGCCGCACAGCAAACTAGTGCGAATGTGTTGTCCGTACTGCCGCGCATGGCAGGACAAGTCAGTTTGAGTTAGACAATAGTGCGGCTGGCGCTGATAGGTTTTGCTGTTGGAGTCGCGCTGTTACAGCAACAGGCAGAATTATTGCCCGTGTGGGTTTATCTAACTTGCCCGATGTTCCTTTCCTTGCTGCTAGTCCTATCGTCGCAGCTAGAGCTGGCATCAAAAATAAAGCAAAAGCTGCAACTGAGGCTGCAACTGAGGTTAGGCTTACAAACACTTTTTGCAATGACGTTGGGATTTTGCTGGGCGGGACTCTATGCTCATTTTTATCTAAGCGAACAGCTGCCCTCGGCTTTAGAAAATCGTGAGCTACAAATTACAGGCGTGATCGATAACTTACCTAACCGCGTACCGCAAGGTGTGCGGTTTAATTTTTTGGTCGAGAAGTATCATGCCGATGTCGAGTCTGTAAATATTGACGTTGCGACATTGAATCAACTACCGAGTAGACTCGCCTTGGGTTGGTTTGATCAGCCCTCGAATCCCATCGCGGCCGCCGATCTGCGCCCCGGGCAGCGCTGGCAATTGACCGTGCGTCTAAAGCGACCGCATGGCAATGCTAATCCTGATGGTTTCGATTACGAGGTTTGGTTGTTGGAGCAGGGCATACGCGCTACCGGCTCAGTCCGCACTAGCGCTACAGAAAATGTTACCTCTGCTTCGAATCAACTGCAGCAGGAGTTTGTGTGGAGTCTGCACAATGTAAACCAACGCGCACGTTACCATTTGCGCGAAAAAATCATGTCGACTTTGAGTGACGCGACCTATGCTGGTGTCATCGCCGCCTTGGTGATCGGCGATCAAAGAAACATCTCACAAAGCGACTGGCAAATTTTTAATCGTACTGGCATCGGGCATTTAATTTCGATTTCTGGTTTACACATCACCATGATCGCCGGTATTTTTGCCTCGCTGATGTATTACTTGTGGCGTCATTCTTTTTTTACGCAAGCACAATTGCCATTGCGTTTGCCAGCGCCTAAAGTGGCAGCCATCGCCGGTGTGGTAGCAGCTTTCATTTATGTCGCATTAGCTGGTTTTGGCGTGCCAGCGCAGCGTACGCTTTGGATGTTGGTGGTGGTAGCGATAGCTGTTTGGAGTGGCCGCACTGCTAGTATTAGTCATATCTTGTGCATTGCCTTGGGCTTGGTATTGCTGCTTGATCCCTGGGCGGTATTGTCACCGGGGTTTTATTTGTCGTTTGCAGCAGTCGCTGTCTTGCTCTTCGTTTCTTTAGGCCGTTTCCATTTTTCTGTTGAGACTAACGACGATCCAGAAGCGCTAAGCAGACCAAAAGTCAGCTGGCAAGTCATTAAAGAAAAATTGCACATTGCCGGACGTGCACAATATGCAGTGACGATAGGCTTGGTTCCCTTAAGCTTACTTTTATTCGCACAAGTTTCATTAATTAGTCCGATCGCGAACGCGATTGCTATTCCCTTGGTAAGCTTTGTGGTGACGCCTTTGGCTTTGTTAGGTAGTGTTTTGCCAGCACCATTTTCTACTTATTTACTGACGTTGGCACATGAGTTAATTAGTCTATTGGCGCAGTTCTTAACTATTTTGAGTGAGAATTCATGGGCTGTCTGGAGAGCGCCCATTCCATCTTGGTGGATGTTTGCACTGGCGATGGTCGGTGTGCTTTGGATGTTGATGTCGCGTGGATGGCCTCTACGTTTTCTTGGTGTGATTTGTTGTTTGCCCGTGTTATTGCAGCCCGTCAGTGCACCTGAATTGGGAGATATGAGGGTGACCGTGTTTGATGTAGGACAAGGGAGTGCGGTACTGATCGAGACTGCCAGGCATCGCATGCTGTACGACACAGGGCCGGGGTTTTCAGCAGAAACCAATGCGGGCACACGAGTTTTGCTGCCTTATCTTCAGGCGCGTGGCATTCATCGACTCGATCAATTGATGATTACCCATATTGACAATGATCATTCTGGTGGTGCTTTGAGTTTGATACAAAGTATGAAAATCGATCTGGTGAGCTCTTCCTTAGTACCTGCGCATCCTATCGTGCTGGCGGCTGATCAGCATCAGCGCTGTCAGGCAGGGCAATCCTGGAATTGGGATGGTGTGCAGTTTGATATTTTGCATCCAGTGCCGGTGATCTACACCAGTAGTAAATGGAAGAGTAATGCATTGAGTTGTACTTTAAAGATAACAACAAAAACACATAGCTTACTACTGACAGGTGATATTGAGGCAATACAAGAAGATCAATTGGTTAACAGCATCCCAGAAAAATTGAAAGCAGATGTTTTACTAGCACCGCATCATGGCAGCGGCACTTCATCTACCAAGCCCTTTTTGCAGTCCGTGAGACCAGAGTTGGCCTTGTTTCAAGTTGGTTATTTGAATCGATATCAGCATCCCAAACCTGAAGTGATGCAACGCTATCTGGATTTTGGAATAAAGCCTCTAAGGACGGACACAAGCGGTGCAATCACATTACAATTTGGCAGCGTAATAACGGTGAATGAATATCGCAAAGATCATGCGCGATATTGGTACTCACGATGAGACTTACTTCGCCCCGTGTTTCCAACTTAATCTTATCAAACCTAATCTCAATGTGAAGTTGCAAGCTATGTCCAAACCAGTAGTCCATTTTTGCCACGGTAATAGTTTTCCTGCCGGGACTTATCGTCAGATGTTTGAGCAATTGCAGCCCTACTATGAAATCCATGCATTAGAAATGCATGGACATGATCCTCACTATCCGGTGACGACCAATTGGCCGTTTCTGGTGCAAGAGTTAATCGATACTTTACAGAAAAATTATCAAGAACCAGTGATTTTGCTTGGACATTCCTTGGGCGGTATTTTGTCTTTAATGGCAGCGAGTCGCAGACCGGATCTGGTGCGTTGCGTGTTGATGATAGATTCACCCGTGGTCACAGGGTGGCGTTCGCTATTCCTTAAAACCTTTCGCGCATTAGGTTTGTTGAAGAAATATTCCCCAGCGCAATTTTCGGCTAAACGTCGCATGCTCTGGCGCGATAAGCAAGAAGCCTTCGAACACTTTTCGTCAAAAGAAAAATTTGCGATTTGGCCGCCAGAAGTATTGCAGGACTATATCGATGCTGGCATGCAGGCACATCCTGATGGCATCAGCTTAAAGTTCACCCGTGAAATTGAAACGGCGATCTACCTGAGTTTGCCTGGTAATTTAGGTGCAATCGCTCGGCATGGTTTGCGTGTACCCATTGGTTTTGTCGGTGGTACAGAATCGATAGAATGCCGTCAAGGTGGACTAGAGGCGACACGTAAGATGTGCGGCGAGTATTTCGTACAACTACCAGCGGGGCATTTGCTGCCTATGGAAATGCCAGAGAAAACCGCCCACGCTTGTCATCTCATGATGCAAAGATTATTAGCTGTCGTTCCGAATAAAGTCGCTGAGTGATTTGCTGGATGCGCAACTGAGTGGATTCTAAAAGCGTAATTCGATCGGTATGAATATTCGCGTAAAATAGGGTATTCACATCGTTGTACAAATAGAGTAGGGACACTGTGCGCATCAATTCGATAGCGAAAGTGTTGAACCTGATTGCATGTACGGTGCATCCTACTTTTTTTGTTTGCGTGATTCTTTTTTTCTCTTTTCTTGCAGCCTGAACCTTCCATTTGACTATGCGTACATCCCTCATTGTTTCACTCTCTCTCCTCGTCATTAGCGCTCAAGCGCAAGCACAAGCGCAAGACTTTTTTCCTTCAATACAAGAATACCAAAAAGTGCAGGCACAAGGTCGAACTAGTGTGACTCTGGATGTGGAAAATGATAGCTTGCTGCTCAATCGAGATGACGGTTTTTATACCAGTGGCAATCATTTGATCGTACGTCAGTTTCTGGTAACGCCGCAGCAGAGTACAACTTATGGCTGGCATGTAGGGCAAGATTTGTACACGGCATCCGATATCAAATTACGACCAGGACAGATCAGTAAATTTGATCATCCCTACGCCGCCTGGTTGTATGCGGGTGTGTTTAAACAGGTTCAACGTCAAGATGGTAGCGGCACTAAGGTGGGTATTGAACTTGGTTGCTTGGGACCTTGCGCTGCAGGCGAGTGGACACAAACCAATTTGCATAGATTATTCAATCAACCCTTACCACAAGCGTGGAGCACCCAGCTTAAACAAGAATGGGGAGCGGTGTTGAACGCAGAAATTAGCCCAGTCGCATGGAATTTGAGTACAGATTCAGATTTAGGTACCCGTTTTAAAGCACGTGCCGGTAATATATTTACGGATGCGAAGGCTGAAATTATGTGGCGTTATGGGCGACTAAACAGCAGCGCCGATGCGCCAGGTAGTTTTGTTTTTAGCCGGGCTGAACTCAAAGTGGTTGGCTATAACGCTAGTTTGCAGGGCGGTTATTTCCGCGATCAAAAATTGATCATTGGCCCTAATCGCATGGTTCCTGAGATGGAATTTGGCTACCAATATCGTGGCGAAACGTGGGGATTTTACGCATCGGTGTTACGTCGAGGCTCTGAAATAAGAGAATTATCAAATGCCAAAGGTGCACAGAATTTCGCCAAACTTCAATTAACGTATGGTATGTGATGTGATGTGATGTCAGTGCTGCAGGTGCACGAGCGCGCTACGTAAAGCATGACGCGCTCGGTGCACTGAGACCATTAAATTGTTTTTGGTGATACCGAGTTCTTTACATATTTCGGTGCTATCTAATTCCATGCAGTCCGACAATGTAAAGGCGCGTGCGCTTTTGGATGGTAAGTCATGTAAGGCAATTTCCAAATTCACAAAAAAGTTTTTTTGTTCCAGTTCCGCTAAAGGATTTGATTCGCTACACAAGCTGCTTTGTGTGATGCCATAGCGAATCTTAGAAACACCATCCTGCTCCATGCACATCGTTTGGCTTTCAAACACATCCTCTTCAAATCCGCTATTCGTCAATTTTGCGTTTTGGTTCGAGTTGTGAGTAATATTGCGAATACTACTGCGAAAATCATCGATGATTTTGAATTTTAAAATACTGATCACGTAGGTCGATAAAGACGATTTGCCAGCATAGCGATCAGGATTCTCTAAAACAGCCAATAAGGTTTCTTGTACCGTATCTTCGGCGATAGCATCATCACGAATTCTTTGTCTGGCAAAGCGCAAAAGTTGCGGGCGCAAGGCAATTAACTGTTGATGCAGCGTGAGATTGATCGCCATGACGAGGTTTTTCTGAAGTAATGGTTAAAAAATGTAGGAGCTTGGTGGATGTTCTTTTCGACGCTAACTATTCATGGATATGAAAGTCGAATAAGAACATCGCTCTGCGAATCGCAAGAATTACTTGCTGACGATAGGGCGTTGCATAGGCGCGAGTTTGGCGACTAATTTGTTGGAGATCGATGATGGGATTTCATTCTTTTCCATGGCCATTTGTAAGTCTTCTGCTAAAGCATTGAAATGTGCGTTACTAATTTCCATGCCTTGATGGGTTTCGTACATGTCGCGGCCTTTGTACTTACATGGGCCACCCGCGAGCTCACAAAGTTGCGCGACTAATAACTCAGAAAATTCTTCCTTTTTCATTTTGGAAAAGAAATGAGCGATACGTTGGTCCGCCAAAATCATAGGAACAAAGTCATTGACGATTTTGGTGATGCCTTCTTTTTTGCCTAAACCTTGATAGATGCTGTCGTCTTTATCCATGTTTTGGGCTTGCGCAGAGAAACTGACGCACAGTGCGAAGCTAGTAAAGCCTACGATGGTCAAAAATTTTGCAAAGCTAGTTTGAAGTAAGTTTTTCATGATGCGATCTTTCTATCATTTCTATAATTAAATTGAGGTGTACTTTTAAAGACAATATCGCCGAATCAGAATCCAGCTTGCATGGACAGGTACCAGCCGCGCTGAGTCTTAGGATTGAAAATGGTGATATCGCCCAGTTGCACATAGGCGGCAGTTACTGAGAAATTTTTGGTGGGAAAGTAGGCGACAAAGACATCGGAAAAATCTTTTTCGTTATCGACGCCCAGATTGCGTGGCTTCATTCTGTATTCTGCACCGACGACCAATTTTCGATTGATCAGGTAAGCGATTGAGCCTTCTAATTGTGCTTGATACTGGTCTTTTTTATCGCCGCCAAAACCGAGTAAGCCCATTTGATTCGCTTTGGTCGCACGCAATGTCCCATTAACTAAGAGGCTTTGTGCTAAATAAATCTTGGTTGCGGATACATAATAGTCAACGCCGTGATCATCTTTCGCACCTAATTGCTTCACATTAGTCACGCCCAACGCACCCAAGCCGCCGATACGCGCATCGCGTTTGTATTGCATACCCGCGGCAATTTGCGGCATCCAGCCCGTCTGGTCATACACTGCATCGCCGGCTAACTTCACTTTGATGCCAAAAATGTCTTGCTTTAGATTGAGTGCATTTAAAGGAGCGAGGCTGCCAGTGAATTCTTGTTTGGCGAGCGAAAACTCAACGCGATCTGCTATCCCTATCGCTACACCATAGGTTTTTAGGCTGTAATCTTGGGTATTCGCCTGAGTGTAATGAACATTGGCGCCATAACTATCACGGGTGCCGTAGCCAGTGATTAAGGCCCAAGGCGTTAAGCCACCTCCGCCTGCACCTTCGACCTGGCTGACACCGCCAGTGGCGGTCAGTTTGCCCATGTCAGGTGTGAGTGAATCTTGTGCTTGTGCTGTTTGAAAACTCAAGCCCAAGCCTAAGCTGGCGAGAAGAATGATTTTGCTGGTTTTGCGGTGGGTGCAGTTCGATATACAGTCAGAAATAAAAAAATGCATGATGACTCCTAAGTTAGGTTGTAGGGTGCAAATAGAAATTCAGGCAGACAATGTTTACTAATTCAAATTGCTCAGGCAAATTCGCTTAACTATTGACTGCTGTTGCCAACTTATACGAACGGCATTTGAAAATGGATTCAACTATTTTGGGGAAAAGTCAAAAATTTTTGAAAAAATTCAAATTTTGATTTTAAAGAGAACTGTTTGGTTGATAAATTGAAGGAAATATTCCTACTTTCAAAATAGAAAGTAGGGATATCTTGCCTATTACTTATGGAATCCTTATTAAATCCTTATTGAGCTCTTATTAAGCCGTTTTCAGCCAATTACCTTTAAACAAGATAGGTCCGCTAGGTTTTTCTGGATTGCCTGAACCACCTTTCGGTTCTAAGGAAATCGCCAGTAACTGTGGCGTATCGTTAGTGACGCCATCAGGTAAATTAATTCGTAAAACCTCGCCTGTCTTAGCTGCTTGATTGGCGACGTTATCGACCAGTCCTAAGGATCGTATCTTGCCTTCTTTGGAAATTGACCAAAGCTCTAAACTTTGATTGCTGGTTACTTGCGGTCGATTGACGAAACGCAGTAAGACCTGACGACGTTTGCTATCGCTGGAAATGACGGCGATAGGCTGTGCTTTATCATCGGACAAGGTCGCTACATACAGCTCGGCTGGCAGGCTGCTGTCTTGTGGTTTGAAGACAAACACGGCCATTAAAACGAGGGCTGCGCTCGCGACCAAACTAAGGCCGCGCCAAAACTGCAACTCCTGCAAAAATTGAAAGAAAGCTTTTTGACCGCGCTGCGCGCCTAGTTTGAGTTGCTTTTCTATATTGTGCCAAACTTGTACTTGCGGTACTTTGCTCGTGGAAAATTCCATCATCGGCATTAAATGCGCCTGCCATTCTCTGACGATTTGCTGCAAGTGCGGATCGGTTTGTAGCCAGGTGTTAAAGCGACGTCGTGCGCCGCCACGTAATGTGCCAAGTACAAATTCTGCAGCCAATTGATGTTGCAGGCGCTGATTGTGTTGAATATTCATGCCAAGGCTCCTTTGCTTAAACAAACTTTCAATTTTTCCAAGCCACGACGTATCCAGGTTTTTACCGTGCCCATAGGTAGTTGCATTTGTTCAGCGACTTCGCTGTGGGATAAATCGTGAAAGTAAGCTAGGCTCATAGCTTGTCGATGTAGACCTTCCAGACGCGACATGCAACGCGCTAGAGAAGCTGCATCTTGACTTAGTTCTAGTGCCTGGATTGGCGTTGTATCTTGGCTTTCCATTGCTTGCCAGACTTCTGTTTCAAATGCATCGGTTTCGTAGCTGACGTTGAGATGCTGGCCATTATTCAATTTGCGTAGCAAATCAAAAGCACGGTTGCGCACGATGGTTGTCATCCAAGTCATCGGTGAAGCGAGACTGGCTTGGTAGCTGGAGGCATTGTTCCAAATATTCACGAAGCTCTCTTGCAATACTTCTTCGGCCAGTTCGCGTTGCTGCAAAATACGCATGACAAAACCAAATAGCTTCGGTGAGCTCACCTCGTATAAGGAATGGAATGCTTGAGCATCTTGCTTGGCGACTGCCAGCAGCCATAAGTGCATTTGCCCGGGGTCGAGGGTTTTGGATGGGGTGGGTGAGTTTGACAATGGGATTCCTTTTTCGCCAAAGTGAGATGAGTGCCAATTTGTACAAACAGGGTGGTGCTAAGTTGAGTCTTGAAGTGTTTGTGCTAGCTTATACGTAGAAAAAGCTTCAACGGATGCAAAAAATCTTAAAAAGGTCGAATTTTCGGCAAATCTTGTCCCGAGTTTTTGTCTCAAGTTATCTTTACTTTATCCAAGAATCGATTTTGTTTGCTACTTTATTCTGCTTCATTCGCAAGGTGAAAAGCGAGTATTTTCGTTCCGAAACCATAATAATTATGGGTGTTTTGCACATCGCTTGACGAACAATTCATTTTGCAAGATTTAAGAAACTCGCTTGAAAGCCTGCCACCAACTGCCATTCAGTACAAATCGAGGAAAATTAATCCATTGCTCGACAAGCAGACGTGATACCGCATTAAGCGCGCTGGTAAATGGAATGGATGGCTGTGCTTCTTGCTTATGTCCCACACCCTGTAATGTAATAGATAAAACCATAATGGCCAAGGAAAGTAGCGCGAACATATAACGGCCATTGATCATGCAATAAATAAGATAGAGATTGGCACAGATAAACCCCGGCACTAGGACGATATGCATCACTAAATTTAGTTTCGAGCGATGAAACTCGTTGTAAGCTTCCCACTGCCATTGAACTAATTTGAGCATGATGATTGCCTTCCTATGTGTTTGCGGTTTTCTTTTTTCCTGCTGATGATAGACATAATTTAGCTAATATGGCTAAACATCCAGTAATCACGCGACTCACCACGCACGATGCGATATTTCTTTAAATGACCTTCGAGACGAAAGCCACACTTCTCTAATACTCGCCTGGAGTTAATATTGTTATCCAATACGGTCGCTTGTACACGTTGAAATTGACACTGTTGATGCGCCCATTGCGTCAGAGCACGACAGGCAACCGTAGCAATGCCTTTACCCCAAAACACAGGGTTCAAATCATAAGCAATTTCCGCGCTTTGATTCGCTTGTGAGATGGTGTGAAACCCTATTGTCCCTATCAATTGCTCATCTTGCTTGTTCGCAATGGCGAATTTGATTTGCGCTTGGGGATTAGACCAGTCAGGTCTGTGAATAAATTGCTGCAAGTCCGCCGGTGAGGTGACATTCCAACTGGTGCGCTGACGAATTTCTTCTAGCCTTAGATAGTCGAACCAAGAAACTAAATCGGCGGCGCACAGGGGACGCAATTCGATAGAAGATGCTTCAGCATCTGGAAAGTTCAGCGCGGGCAGGGTTTTGTGATCGAACACTTCATGCAGATGTGAGCTGCGTGGGAACAAGCTGCCAAGATGGTATTTGCCTAATACGGACATGGTTTATTCTTTAGAAGTGAGCGGGTAGGGCGAGTAAGTCGTATAAACGGTTTTCTTTATATTATTGCATGGTCAGAAGTCATCTATGTCAGTTTTTATTTTGATTGAATTTATTCGACAATCCAACTCAACTTCCTGTGTTTCTAAAAAAATAAATGGGCTTGTCGCTTCCACTTTAACTCAGAAATAGGCTTACTTTTAATTGTCTTCAATGAAATTTTCACTTCAACGCTAGAAGAAAAAATCTCCCGACTTACGTGTCATCAAGGGCGTCTTGAGGTATAATTCGAATTTCCCGCTTGTGCCGTCTGGCACCTTCTGCAATGACTAAGTTCGTATTCGTTACCGGGGGCGTCGTCTCCTCTCTAGGCAAAGGCATTGCTGCTGCCTCACTCGCTGCTATTCTTGAATCGCGCGGTCTCAAAGTTACCATGCTCAAACTTGATCCTTACATTAATGTGGATCCAGGTACGATGAGTCCATTTCAACACGGTGAAGTATTCGTCACAGATGACGGCGCTGAGACCGATTTGGATTTGGGCCACTATGAGCGTTTCATCACCGCTAAGATGAAAAAAGTGAATAACTTCACGACTGGTCAGATTTATGAATCCGTGATTCGTAAAGAGCGCCGTGGTGAGTATTTGGGCAAAACTGTCCAAGTTATTCCACACATCACTAACGAAATTCAGGAATACATCCATCGTGGCGCGGCTGGTTTTGACGTCGCTTTGGTCGAAATCGGTGGTACGGTTGGTGATATCGAATCCTTACCTTTCCTCGAAGCTGCGCGCCAATTGAGTTTGCGTGCAGGTCGCAATGCCGCTGCCTTCGTGCATTTGACTTTGGTTCCTTTCTTGGCATCCGCTGGTGAATTGAAAACCAAACCAACCCAACACAGCGTGCAAAAATTGCGTGAAATCGGTATTTTTCCAGACGCCTTATTGTGCCGCGCTGACCGTCGTATCCCTGACGATGAACGCGCTAAAATTTCGCTGTTCTCCAACGTGGTAGAAGAAGCAGTGATCTCTGTGTGGGATGCTGATACCATCTATAAGATTCCACAAATGTTGCACGATCAAGGCTTAGACAAGATCATCTGCGACAAGTTGGGCTTGAATCCAAAACCAGCCGATTTGTCTATGTGGGACAAGCTTATCTATGCATTAGAAAATCCAAAACAAGAAGTCACCATCGGCATGGTTGGTAAGTATGTTGACCTGACTGAATCATATAAATCTTTAACCGAAGCTTTGCGTCATGCAGGTATTCACACAGAAAGTCGGATGAATATCGAGTATGTCGATTCTGAAGAAATCGAAGCGCACGGCACCAAAGCATTGGAGAAATACGATGCGATCTTGGTACCAGGCGGATTCGGCAAGCGCGGCGTGGAAGGTAAGATTTTGGCGGCACGTTATGCACGTGAAAACAAGATTCCTTACCTTGGTATCTGCTTAGGTATGCAAGTCGCCTTGATCGAATACGCGCGCAATAAAGCGGGCTTGGCGATGGCGAACTCGACTGAGTTTGATCTAGAAACAGAACAACCTGTTGTTGCTTTGATCAATGAATGGCAAAGTCATGACGGTAAAGTCGAAACCCGTGATGAAAATTCTGATCTTGGCGGTACGATGCGTTTAGGCGCACAGACGTGCGCAGTTCAAGCAAATACCTTGGCATCTGATATTTACGGCAATGTCGTGACTGAGCGTCATCGTCATCGCTATGAAGCGAACAATCATTACCTGAAACGCGTTGAAGATGCGGGTCTGGTCGTGTCAGCGCGGACGCCAACTGAAGATTTGTGCGAGATTATTGAATTGCCGAAGAGCGTCCATCCTTTCTACTTAGGTGTGCAATATCACCCTGAGTTTAAATCGACGCCGCGCGATGGCCATCCTCTTTTCACTGCGTTTGCAAGAGCAGCGATTGCACACAAGCAAGCGCAACAAGCGTAATAAAGCGAAATAAGCTTAAAGGATACAAGCATGAAATTATGTGGATTTGACGTTGGTCTGGATCAGCCTTTCTTTTTGATCGCTGGACCATGTGTAATCGAGTCGCATCAAATGGCGATGGATACTGCCGGTGCATTAAAAGAAATCACGACTGAACTGGGTATTCCTTTCATTTACAAATCTTCGTTTGATAAGGCGAATCGTTCCTCTGGTACGTCTTTCCGTGGTTTGGGTATGGAAAAAGGTTTGGAAATTTTGGCGGATGTGAAAAAGCAATTGAACGTCCACGTCCTGACCGATATTCACGCGATCGATGAGATCAAACCAGTGGCAGCGGTAGTCGATGTTTTGCAAACGCCAGCGTTCTTGTGCCGTCAGACCGATTTCATTCAAGCTTGCGCACAATCTGGCAAACCTGTGAATATCAAAAAGGGTCAGTTCTTAGCTCCGCACGATATGATCAATGTCATCGCGAAAGCGCGCCTAGCTGCGAAAGAAGCAGGGCTACCAGAAGATAATTTCATGGCCTGCGAACGCGGTGTTTCTTTCGGCTATAACAATCTCGTGTCCGACATGCGCTCATTGGCGATCATGCGTGAAACCAATTGCCCTGTTGTTTTCGATGCGACGCATTCCGTACAATTGCCAGGTGGACAAGGCACATCGTCGGGTGGTCAGCGTGAATTCGTACCAGTCTTGGCGCGTGCTGCGGTGGCTGTGGGTATTTCTGGCTTGTTCATGGAAACGCATCCGAACCCAGCGCAAGCGATGTCAGACGGTCCGAACGCTGTACCGCTGGGGCGCATGAAAGAATTACTTGTGACCTTGTTAGATTTAGATCGTGTCGTCAAGAAAAACGGATTTTTAGAATCTAGTTTTAATTAAAACTCAATGCCTCGCACTGCTACATGACTTTGCGAGGCAAATTTTTATCATCGGTTTCAAAGTGTGGGTAGATGATCGCTTCAAAACCATATATGCGTTTTGGAGAAGAGGGCAGGCGCAGACAAAACGAGAAGCTCGATTTGCGCGCGTAGTTTCTACAAGATCGAACCCGATAGTTTGTGATTTTCGCACCAGACTTAAAACCAATATTTTTGTAATTTGATTGAATGTTGATTGGTTAGGAGAATTTGAATGAGTGCTATCGTTGATATTATCGGTCGTGAAATTATTGATTCACGCGGCAATCCAACTGTGGAATGTGATGTATTGTTGGAATCTGGTGTGATGGGCCGTGCTGCTGTGCCTTCAGGTGCATCCACTGGTTCTCGCGAAGCGATTGAATTGCGCGATGGCGACAAGTCCCGTTATATGGGCAAGGGTGTTTTGAAAGCCTGTGAAAACATCAACACTGAAATCGCTGAAGCGATTATGGGTTTAGATGCGAATGAACAAGCTTTCTTGGATCGCACACTGATCGATCTCGATGGCACAGAAAACAAAGCACGTTTGGGTGCAAACGCGATGTTGGCAGTATCCATGGCAGTCGCTAAAGCAGCAGCGGAAGAAGCAGGTTTACCTTTGTACCGTTACTTCGGTGGCTCCGGCGCGATGCAATTGCCAGTGCCGATGATGAACGTCATTAATGGCGGTGCACACGCTGACAACAATCTGGATTTGCAAGAATTTATGATCATTCCAGTTGGCGCACCAACTTTCCGCGAAGCGATTCGTTATGGCGCAGAAGTCTTCCATAGCTTGAAGAAGATCTTGCACGACAAAGGTTTGACGACAGCAGTTGGCGATGAAGGCGGTTTTGCACCTTCCGTAGAAAACCACGAAGAAGCGATCAAGTTGATCATTCAAGCGATTGAAGCAGCTGGCTACACACCAGGCACACAAATCGCGTTGGGCTTAGATTGTGCAGCGAGTGAATTCTACAAAGATGGCAAGTATCATTTGGAAGGCGAAGGCTTAACTTTGTCTTCAACTGACTTCACTAACTTGCTCGCAACTTGGGTCGACAAATATCCTATCATCTCTATCGAAGACGGCATGGCTGAAGGCGATTGGGACGGCTGGAAAATCCTGACCGAAAAACTCGGCAAAAAAGTACAAATCGTCGGTGACGACTTGTTCGTGACAAACACCAAGATTTTGAAAGAAGGCATACAAAAAGGTATCGCCAATTCTATTCTGATCAAGATCAACCAAATCGGTACTTTGACTGAGACTTTCGCAGCGATCGAAATGGCAAAACGCGCTGGTTACACCGCCGTGATTTCACATCGCTCTGGCGAAACTGAAGACAGCACGATTGCTGACATCGCTGTTGGTATGAATGCTTTGCAAATCAAAACCGGATCTATGTCACGTTCTGATCGTATGGCTAAATACAACCAACTCTTGCGCATCGAAGAAGATTTGGGCGAAATCGCGAGCTACCCAGGCCGTGATGCGTTTTATAATTTGAAGTAATCGGCATACCGAAGTAAAAAAAGGGGAAGATGACTTCCCCTTTTTATCGTTGTAAAATTTATTAAATTGTTTATCTTGATCTAAGATCATATGCGTCTAATTACCTTAGCCTTACTAGCTTTGTTAGTCCTGATCCAGTATCCACTGTGGTTGGGTAAAGGCGGGCGGCTGCGTGTTGGCGAGTTAGACAAACAGGTAACCGCAGCACGGGTAAAAAACGACGGCCTAAAAGAGCGCAACGCCAAATTAGACTCCGAAGTGCAAGACTTAAAAAACGGTACGGCCGCCGTCGAAGAGCGCGCCCGTTTTGAACTAGGCATGATCAAGAAGGATGAAATTTTTGTTCAGATTTTGGATGCAGGTAGTCAGGTCGAAAGTAAGCCACAAGTTATTAAACCTGCAGGCAAGAAGAATTGATCAAATTCATTCTTTTTTTGTTCTGGTATCTTTTTATTGTGATAATTAAATCACGATAAAAATCGTTTCACGTTAGAAGTCAAAAAAAATCACGGTCACAGTAATATGTGATCTGTCTCAATTGGAGAGTATATTGAATAAAGAATTGGCTCGTATTATTGGAGTGACGGCATCTCGAAGTGCTGCCGACTTGGGGCATTTGGTTATCCTACTTAAAGAACATTGTTCTGAAGAGGAACGAAAATCATATGGAATAGCGATTGCAACTGCAGTAGCATCAATTCAAACCGAAGTTTTAAGTAAAATATTTGCAGAGTTTCCAGAGCTGGAAACTGATTTTGAAAGACAAATAATGGCTTATGGTCGTCCTTTCTAAGGATACTTGGTATCTTCAATGCATCCAATTTTAACATGACGCGGAGCTGGGAAAGGGCGCATTTTGGCGTGTCGATGATGGGGAAGTTTTTAATTTTGCGCTCTTCGAATTTCGCGCGTCACGCGTAGTTCCGGATGCTAAGCGTTAGACACTAAATGGCAGGGAAAACCGTCAGCGATCTGAAGGGCTCTTTAACATCCAATGTCTACAGTAGTGATCTTAATTCTTACGATTGGAAAGTAATTTTTCAAACGCAATCTCAACCTCTGCCACGCTAGGTGGCACGCCTTGGTCGCCCAGATTAATGATTTTATCTGACCAGTTTCCTTCAGTTTTCCATTTGGGTGAGTCGCAGTAAATTTCTATGGTGGGTGTTTCATAGGCCGCAGCGATATGGACTAAGCCCGTATCAACGCCAATAACTAAAGCAGCGCGCTCTGCCAGGACTGTCGCTTCTTGCATGGAGAGTTTGGGTAACACGCGAGCGTTGTGCATGTGCTCTGCCATCGCCTCTGCTTCAGCTTTTTCTGCGGCGCTTCCCCAAGGAAGCAAAATCGGCCAGCCTGTCACCTGCAGATCTCGTGCGGTACTGATCCAGTTGTTGCGTGGCCATTTTTTGGACTCACCTGCAGTGCCGTGAAAAAACACAATGTACGGTGTAGTGGGCATCCACTCAGGTTGCAAATCCAATTTTTGCAAACCAAAACTTGCGGGTGTATCGACTTGATAATTCAGCGCGGCAGCAGCGACCAAGCGTCCACGTAAAACAGCGTGGGTGCGGCGGTCAACTGGAATGCTTAAATCATGAAAAATCTTTGAAATACCTTCATAACCTGAACCTTCAGTACCGTTGGCTAGACCAACTTTACGACCATTCGCCGCTTTGCGTGCCATCCCCATGATGATGCCGGTTTTTAACAAACCTTGAGTATCGAAAATATAATCGTAAGCCTCTTCACGTAGTGTGCGGTAGAAAAGTTTAATCTCCGCGCGAGTTTCTTTATTCCCCAAACTTTTGCGCCAACGTCGTTGCGCATAGGCGATGACTTTGTTGACCTTAGGTTGTAGCTTGACCAGATTGACGTAGGCTTCTTCTACCACCCAATCGATTTGTGCTTCAGGGTAGTGGGCTTTGATGTCGTCCACCATGGGCATGTTGTGGAGGACATCGCCTAAAGAAGAAACGCGGATCAGAAGGATTTTCATGTTGAGAAAATTTGTGGAAACATTGCGAACTTCTCAACACAGAGACATTGAGTAGCAAGAGAAGAGCAAAGAGATAAAACTCTGTGCTCACTCCGACTCTCTGTGTCTCTGTGTTGAGAGGTTTTCGTTATTTTAGTACGGCAAAAGCGCATCCGGCTTCACAGCCAAGATTGCGTCTTTCAACGCCGATTGAATCCTTACCAAAGCTTCTGGCGTCTCTGCCTCAAAACGCATCACGATGACTGGTGTTGTGTTCGAAGAGCGCGCTAAGCCGAAACCGTCTGAATATTCAACCCGCAAGCCATCGATATTAATGATTTCGGTCGAGCCAGGGAAATTTGCATTCTTTTGCATCTCTGCGATGATGGCGAAATTCTCACCTTCATTCAATTTCAATTGTAATTCTGGTGTGCTGGTCGATTGCGGTAAGTCATTGAGGGTGGCTGTCATATCAGCGACTTTGCTCAGAATTTCTAGTAGTCGCGCGCCAGCATACATACCATCATCAAAACCATACCAACGATCTTTGAAGAACACGTGTCCACTCATTTCGCCGCCCAAAGGTGAGCCAGTTTCTTTGAGCTTGGCTTTGACCAGAGAGTGACCTGTCTTCCACATTAAGGGAACACCGCCATGGCTCTTGATCCAGCTCGATAAATGGCGAGTGCATTTTACATCGTACAAAATTTGTTCGCCTTGATGACGGCTCAATACATCGGCGGCAAATAGCATCAATTGACGATCTGGGTAGATGATTTGGCCGTCTTTTGTGACGACGCCAAGACGATCGCCATCGCCATCAAACGCTAATCCAATTTCTGCGTCGGTGTTTTGTAAGCAACGAATCAGATCTTGTAGGTTTTCTGGATGAGCTGGATCAGGATGATGATTCGGGAAATTGCCATCAACTTCGCAAAATAACTCTGCCACCTCACAGCCCATGGCGCGATACAAATCACCAGCGAATGCACCTGCAACGCCATTGCCGCAATCAACCGCGATCTTGATTTTGCGCGTCAGCTTGACATCGCTGACGATGCGCTCCAGATAGGCTGCTTTGATATCGTGAGTGCTGTAAGTACCTTCACCGACGGCGAAGTCTTTCGTTACAATTCTGTCGTATAGCGCGAGGATGGTATCGCCATAAATTGCTTCTCCAGCCAGCACCATTTTGAATCCATTGTAATCAGGTGGATTGTGACTGCCGGTAACCATAATGCCGGATGTCGCGCCAAGTACATTGGTGCCGAAATACACCATAGGCGTAGCAACCACACCTAGATCAATCACATTAACACCTGTGGCTTGTAAGCCCTTGGCTAATGCAGCGGTCAGCGATGGTCCCGACAAGCGACCATCGCGACCGATCACGACGGTTTTTTCACCTTTTGCCAAAGCGGCGCTACCGAAGGCTTGGCCAATCGAGTAGGCGACGTCAGAGTCTAGGGTTTTATCAATGATGCCGCGGATGTCGTAGGCTTTAAAAATACTTTTGGAAAGTAGGGACATAATGTTCTCTATCTAAAAAATGCGAATTCTTTTTGAAAGCGTTGCCGCAGAGACGCAGAGTTTCGAGAACAAGTATCTCTGCGAACTCTGCGCCTCTGCGTCTAAGCTTTATCTTTAATCTGCCAAATAAAATCTTCAATACCGCACTGAGGTTGGTATTCAACCACTAACTGCTGTATCAGGCTGCGTACTTTTTCATAATCGAAATTGTTGCATGCCAGGTCTAATTCTTCTACGGCGGCTTGTAAATCTACCCAAGCTAACTCCGCTTCTTGGGCGCGCATGATCAATGGATGTGTAGTACGTTCTACATTGTCACCAATCAGTAATTCTTCATACAGTTTTTCGCCAGGACGCAAACCGATTTCACGGATTTCTATCGTGCCTTCGGGATGATCTTCCGACTTCACTTCTAAGCCGCACAGATGCACCATACGACGTGCTAAATCGATGATGCGCACAGGTTCACCCATGTCGAGAACAAAAACGTCACCACCTTGTCCCATCGCTCCGGCCTGTAAGACTAATTGCGCGGCTTCCGGTATGGTCATGAAATAACGAGTAATGTCCGCATGGGTTAAGGTAATCGGCCCACCTTGCATAATTTGCTTGCGGAACAAAGGCACGACCGAACCAGAGGATCCTAGCACATTGCCAAATCTGACCATGCAAAATCGTGTCGTTTTTTGACGGCGCGCATTCGCCTGCAAAATTAACTCGGCTAAGCGCTTTGTTGCACCCATCACATTGGTAGGGCGCACTGCTTTATCGGTGGAGATCAAGACAAATTGTTTGACGCCAGCATCGATAGCAGCCTGCGCCAATTTGAAGGTGCCAAATACGTTGTTGCGTATACCCTCGATAGGATTATGCTCGACCAACGGCACATGCTTGTACGCTGCTGCGTGATATACCGTATCGATTTTAAAACCATGAAAAATTCTATCGAGCTTGGCGCTGTCATGGATAGAACCTAGGAAAGGTTTGATGTCGCAGTTTAATTGCAATTGATCGCGCAGCGCTGACAATTCCTGTTCTATTGAATACAGAGAAAATTCAGACATTTCTAAGAGCATTAGACTCTTTGGTCTTTGGCGCAGAATCTGACGACATAATTCAGAGCCGATCGAACCGCCTGCGCCAGTGACCAAAACGTTTTTATCGGTGATGCAAGTCGCTAACAAAGCTTCATCTGGTTCAACTTGATCGCGTCCTAGTAGATCTTCAATTTCGACATCACGAATATCTTGTACACGTAGTTCGCCATTGATCAAACTTTTGATCGAGGGCGTCACTTTAACGCGAACTTTGTAGGTTTCTAAATGATCAAGGATCTGTTTTTGTTTCGCTTTGGACACGCTGGGCAAGGCGAGCAAGACTTCACTAATGCCGAAATTTTTAACCAACTGTGGAATCGCCTCAACTGCATAGACTTTGATGCCAGCGATTGAAGAGCCATGCATCGTACGATTGTCGTCGATGAAGGCTATGCAATCGAGTTCATGGCCAGCGCGCAAAGCATTGGCGAGTTGCATACCGGCCGTGCCAGCGCCGTAGATGGCGATTTTGATCGCGTTCGGATTGCGCCGCAAACCACCCAAGTACGCGCGGGCGATTAAACGGCTGGCACCGACATAAAGAATTGCGCCAGACCAGTATGTGACGAATACCGCGCGTGAGATTGCATTCAACTGCAACATGAAATTCAAAAAACCTAAAGCTAATACAGACAGCGTTACACCAATGACGACCACGCTCACCATCTTGTGATCGATGTAGCGAATCACCGCTCGATATAAGCCGATTTTGATAAATATCGGAATCGCAAACAAGGGCACGGCGGCAATCAACCAAGCATAGTGTTTGAGTAACTCAATATTGATGCTGTCAAAGCGCAAAAAAATCGCCAGAATAAATGTCAGTGGTAAAAAGACGGCATCCACCACGCCAGCGATAATTTGCTTATGTAGCCTTGGTAAATTGATTAAGGTGTGCATCATGAGGGGGTGGTCGTTTTAATTTGTATGTGCATTAGTTAGTATTAATGAGCATTAATAAGTATTAGTAAGCATTAATGTGTAACGCCATCACGCTTAATTACTTTAAAAAAAGTACGGAACAAAATTTTGATATCCAGTGCCAGCGATTGATGCTGTAAGTAGTAGGCATCCAATTCCACTTTCTGAGGAATCGGTAACTCATCGCGACCATTAATCTGTGCCCAGCCTGTTAAACCGGGGACGATGGTGTGAACTTGTTTTTCAGTGCGTAGCGCGATCAAATCTGCTTGGTTGTAAAGCGCAGGACGTGGGCCAACAAAGCTCATATCGCCTTTAATAATACTCCACAATTGTGGCAACTCATCTAAGCTAGACTTGCGCAAGAAGGAGCCGACGGGTGTGAGATATTGATCGGGGTTGGTCAGTAAATGTGTGGCGACGGCGGGTGTGTCGATCAACATAGAGCGAAATTTTGGCATTTTGAATATTTGATTGTAGCGACCAACGCGATCTGACCAATAAATGATCGGACCTTTTGAGGTCAGGCGCACCAACAAAGAAACAATGACGAAAGGAAACAGCAAAATAATTGCAGCAATGAATGCGAGGACTAAGTCGGCTAAACGTTTCATGGAATCTATCTTTCGCTTTCTATTTTTTATTGTTATTGCTTGATGTTATTGGGGATTAAGCTGGCGGCACTTTCGCGCAAGCCTTGGTGTATGGAATACGGCGGCGTCCACTGCATGCGTTCACGTGCTTTGCTGCTATCGACACGCAAGGACTGACATAAGCGATCCGAGATATTTTTTTTGCCGATCAAGTTTGCTGCAAAGCTAATTAGCCCAGCAGGGAAGGGCAGTAAGCGCGATGGCACTTCTAATGCCTTTGCTGCTTCTTGCAATAGCTCAGTCGTCGACAAATCTGTGCCATCAGAAATCAAAAAGACTTGGTTGTATGCCAGCGGATTTTGCACGCAATGCAGGATGAAATCGCTCAGATTTTTGACAAACACAAAGCTACGTTGATTGTGAATGCTAGCTAGCGGCAGTGGGACTTGCTTTTTTACCCAAATCAATAAACTCAAAAAGTTAGCGGCGACACCTCTGCCGTACACCAAAGGTGGACGAATAATTGTGATTGCCATTCCTGAGCGTTGACCAAGTGCTAGCAAACCAGCTTCCGCTTCTTGCTTGGAAATGCCGTAGGGATCGCTAGCTTGCGGCAAATCATTTTCGGTAAATGCTTGACCTGTAGCTGTCATTTCCCCGTTTACCTTGACTGAACTAAGGTAAATAAATTGACTGACACCCGCCGCAGCCGCTTGTTCAGCCAAGCGTAAAGTGCCGTGCAAATTAATTTCGCGAAAAGCGGCAAGTGGATCTGCCTCGGTATCATTCATCACATGAACCCGAGCAGCGCAATGGATGACGGTGTGTACATTCGTCAGATGCGCTTGCCAATCGGTATTGCGATCAATGTTGCTGACAATGGGTGTCTGTGAATCTGAAGTGGCGCTTCTGTTACGCACAGGGCAAACGACTTCGCGATTTTGCAGCAATGCCATTTGTACTAAATGCGATCCGACAAAGCCCGTTGCGCCAGTGATGAGTATTTTATTTTTCATATAGTGCAACTAGGTTTGTGAACGTCTTGCGGTTTTGCTTGAGTAGACAGAATTCAGACGCAGGTAGCGACGCACTAGAAATTTGGAAAAGCTATGAAAGAACCAAAGCGCATGCCGTGAAAAAACATTCCGGTTCTTATGCGCGGCGGTATGAATCGCCTTCAAATGCGGATAATAATGTACGGCTTGTTGATGGTAGCGACGAGCGCGATAGCAGATATCAACATCTTCAAAGTACATGAAATAACTGGGATCAAATCCGCCCAATGACTGATACAGCTCTGGTGTAAACGCCAAAAAAGCACCCGATGCCCATTCCACGGGAATATGGTTCACCGCAGCGGCTATCCGGTCTTTATCGTAAGTCTCGCTGAAAGTATTCTTGATCGGCATTTTGACGATGGATAGCATGCCGGGAAAATGACGGATGTTTTTGTCGGGCAAGCTCATCGCCTGATCCCGATAGAGGTTCAACGTGGCAATGGCATGGCCGGATTGTTGCATTTCTTCAGTGAGTGAAAACACGGTTTCTGGCTTGACGGTAATATCTGGATTCATCACCAAAAAAATATCATCCGGTTGGAAGCCTGTTTTCTTTTGTATCAGGTCGAACAAATAATTATTGTTCTCGCCAAAACCTAAACCAGCTTGGTCATCCGTATAGAAAATCTGATGTTGCGCGCAGTAGGCCCTTAACTTTGCAGCTGGCTTATTGTCTTTAATCCAGATCGTCAGGCGCACTCGTTCGTCCAGCAAACCACCTAGTTTGCTATCGATTAATAAGTCTTCATGACCATGGCTGATGACGGCAACATGGATCATGCAAGTAATCTCGTCTGATTTGTTGTGGCTAAAGTCGCGTGCATCATGATGCGCATTCTTGATCCTGCAAAGATGGTTTTGTTTGTTTGAACAGACGCTGCGCCGCAAAGTGTAAAAGTACCCAATCCACCGTTACACGACAGACCCAAGCAAAAGCAGCACCGATTAAGCCAAATTGTTTGGTCAGTACTACCAGCAAAGCCATGTAGAAGAATAATTCAAAGACATGAAATAGTGCCGTGGTCTTGGTATTGCCCGTCGCGTGTAGCAGGGTATATGGTACTACAGCGATGCCGTTAATGAAGGTGCCAAATATCAGTACGACGGTAATGGGAAAGGCTTTTTGTGCAAATTCTGGTGAAATCCACCAGGAGAAGCCAGGATAGGCTGCAACTAGCGTCAGCAAGCATAGACCCGCCATGATTTTAGCCATACGACGCAGATTGCTTGAATAGGACTGATGCAAGTTGGTACGCGAAGCAATGGTTGCAAATACCGGCATTAAGGCACCACAAATCGCAATCGGGATCATTAGCAGGCGCATCAAGCCTTCTTGAGGAATCGCATATTCTGATAGCTTGTCAGCACCAACCAAGGCACTGACAAAGAAGCGGTCGCCATACACCATCAAAGGACTGACAATGCCGGTGACAGTAACCCAAAAACCATAGGAGACAAGCTGGCGGATCTGCAGCTTGATGCCACCAAAATCTTGTATCACCAAACTAGCGGCGGCTAATTTGTCGCGAATGAATAAGTAATGCCTAAGCTGAAAACATCCATACGCCACAGTAACCAATCTAGCCAATACTAGGTAAATCGTAATTTTCCATAAGCTGGAGCCATGCAGCATTATGGATAGCGCAGGCAAAATAAACATGCAAAAACCCAAAAAAATCTTATTAATGTTGGATTCTTTAAATTGCCCTAAACCTTCGAGCGCACCACGCATACCGCTGGTGAGCGTGGCGGGAATCACGCCCATTGCGGTTATCTGTAAAGCGATTTTTGTATCGTGTTGCCAGGCTGGCGTGATTTTTAGCCAATCGTGCGCCAGAGGATGGGCGAAGCTCATGATCAATAAAAAACCCAGTACACCGGTCACGGCGGTGAGCAGTAGTCCAGCCTTTAATATAGTATGAATCGCGAATCGGCGTGCTTCAGGCACAGCATCTTGCATCGCAGTCTGCAAGCGACTTACTTCATAAGTTAGGGCACGCCCAGCACCAAAATCAAAAAAATTAAAATAACCTATCAAGGCCCAGATCAATGTTAGAACACCAAAACCTTCAGCACCTAATTGCTGCAAGGTATAGGGGATGCAGGCGGCGGCTGCCAATAATGGCGAACCGCTGCCAATCAGATTCCAGATGGTGTTTTTCCTGAGTGACATATTAGTTGGTTGAACCCGGCGACTTCATTGACGTCGCCATGCCTTGCAAGCAGTTTTGCAAAGCCAAGTCCCAGTCCTGAATTTCGATTCCGAACTGCCGAACAAATTTACTCTTGTTGAGGCATGAGTTCTTCGGTCTTTCCGCAGGCGTTGGATATGCTGAACTCGGAATGCCTTGTATCTTCGGCAGGGTCGTGTTAAATAAACCCAGTGGTGCGGCGTGCTCGATGATACGCTGGCTGAACTCGCACCAATTGGTAAATCCGGTCGGCGTTAAGTGATAAACCCCTTGGTGCTGTTGCCACCATGTTGCTGGTGTTTTTGCGTGTGCTTTGGTATCTTGCAATTGCAGGATAACTTGTTTGACTGCATTACTTAAAAACAAAGTGGAACTAGGCGTGCCCCATTGATCGTTGACGATATTGAGTTCAGTTTTTTCTTTCGCTAAGCGCAAAATCGTCAACAGAAAGTTCTTGCCGAAATCGGAATACACCCAGCTGGTGCGAAAAATCAAATGCTTGCATCCGCTATTCACAATCGCTTGTTCGCCAGCCAGCTTGCTCGCTCCATAGACATTCAGTGGCGCGCAAACATCTTCTTCTGTGTAAAGTCCACGTTCACCGTCAGCATCTGACTTACTGCCGTCAAACACATAGTCGGTCGAAAAATGGATCAACCCTATTCCCAGTTTTTTTGCTTCCTGAGCGAGAATTGACGGCGCTTCCGCGTTGACGCGATAGGCGAGTTCATCTTCTTTTTCCGCTAGATCGACCGCAGTGTATGCAGCAGGGTTGACAATTAAATCGGGTTGGTATTGTTGAATATAGGGCGCGATGGACCCAATATCGGATAGATCTAATTCTATACGCTGCGGCGTAATCACTTCGCCACTATCTCGCAGCGCTTTAGCGAGGCTGCGACCAAGTTGACCGCTGGTACCTGTCAACAAAATTCTCATGCGAAAACCTCAGCGTCGGCCAATATTTTCCCTAGCTGATCTTTGCCGGACAAAGATGGCATACCATTAAGTATCCCTTTAAGTGGCCAGTTGATTGCCAGTGCAGGATCATTCCACAGCAAACAGCGCTCATGTTCTGGTGCCCAGTAATCGGTCGTTTTATAGAGAAATTCGGCATAGTCGCTAGTGACTATGAAGCCGTGCGCGAAACCTGGAGGTATCCACATTTGACGCGAATTACTGGCAGATAAAACAGCTGAAGTCCATTTGCCAAAATTCGGTGAGCTACGACGTACATCGACTGCCACATCGAATACCTCGCCAGCAATCACGCGCACCAATTTTCCTTGCGCTTGTTGAATTTGATAGTGCAAACCACGCAACACACCTTGGGCTGAGCGTGAATGATTGTCCTGGACAAATTCTGCACTTACGCCAGTACAAGCGGCGAAAGTTTTTGCATTAAAGCTTTCGTAAAAAAAGCCGCGTTCGTCCCCAAATACTTTGGGTTCTAAAATCAAGACTTCAGGCAAATCAGTTTGAATAATATTCATGGTGAGCGTTTAAAAACTTTTGTGATTTAGTAGGCGCAATAAGTATTGGCCATATTCATTTTTCTTCAAGGGCTGTGCCAGGGCTTCCAATTGCGTCGGGCTGATGTAACCCTTGCGGAAGGCAATTTCTTCAGGGCAGGCGACTTTTAAACCTTGGCGTTTTTCGATTGTTGCGATAAATTGACCCGCTTCCAATAGCGAATCGTGCGTGCCCGTATCTAGCCACGCCATACCGCGGCCCATCAGCTCGACTTTGAGTTGACCCTGTTGCAGATAGACATTATTGACGTCGGTGATCTCTAACTCTCCGCGCGCCGACGGTTTGATGTTGGCAGCGATATCGCAAATCTGTTGGTCGTAAAAATATAGCCCAGTCACGGCGTAATTCGATTTTGGTTTTAGCGGTTTCTCTTCGATACTTAGTGCATTGCGCTGTTCGTCAAAATCCACCACGCCATAGCGCTCCGGATCATGTACGTGATAGGCGAAAACGGTTGCACCATTTTGATTGTTGTCCGCGCTACACAGCATCGGTTCGAACTCGTGCCCGTAATAAATGTTGTCACCTAGAATCAGTGCAGACGGGGAGTTACCGACAAATTCTTTACCAATAATAAAAGCTTGTGCCAATCCATCAGGTGATGGTTGAACCGCATAACTGAGATTGATACCCCATTGCGAACCGTCACCGAGTAACTCTTGAAAGCGAGGTGTATCTTGTGGCGTCGAAATAATCAATATATCTCGTATGCCAGCCAACATCAGCGATGTCAGAGGATAGTAAATCATCGGTTTGTCGTAGATGGGTAGCAATTGCTTGGATACCGACTTCGTCACTGGATATAAACGGGTTCCGGAACCGCCTGCCAGAATAATGCCTTTACGTTGAGTTTGTGCCATTGTCATCTCTTGTTTTTCGTGAAAATTCAGTTTTATTAGGTTTTTTCTTGATATTGCAAATTGACCCAGTTTTTATATTCACCGGATAACACTTGCTCAGTCCACTCATCGTTCGCCAAGTACCAGCTGACGGTCTTACGCAGACCTGTTTCAAAGGATTCCGCAGGTTTCCAGCCGAGTTCTCGTTCGATTTTTCGGGCATCGATTGCGTAGCGTTTGTCGTGTCCCGGCCTATCTTTTACATGACGAATTTGATCACGATAGCTACCAGTTGGTTTCGCTTGCAATTCATCGAGCAGGTCGCAAATACTGTGAACGACATTCATATTGGTCTTTTCATTCCAGCCGCCGATGTTATAAGTTTCGCCAGGGCGACCCGCTTCCAAGACGCGACGAATCGCTGCGCAGTGATCACTGACATACAGCCAATCACGTACCTGGCTACCGTCACCATAGATAGGTAACTCTTTGCCAGCGCGCGCATTGGTAATGACCAATGGGATAAGTTTTTCTGGAAAATGCAAAGGACCGTAATTATTTGAACAATTTGTGGTCAATGTAGGCAGGCCGTAAGTATGATGATAGGCGCGTACTAAATGATCAGAGGCGGCTTTCGATGCCGAGTAGGGACTGTTTGGTGCGTAGGTCGTCGTCTCTGTGAATGGCGGATCGTCCGCTTCCAGACTGCCATAGACTTCATCTGTTGAGACATGCAAAAAGCGGAATGTCGCTTTTTTGTCTGCTTCCAAATTCTGCCAATAGGCGCGTACCGCTTCTAGCAAGCTAAAAGTACCATTGACATTCGTCGTGATAAACGCGGCAGGGCCATGGATAGAACGATCTACATGACTTTCTGCAGCGAAGTGAACAATGGCTCTGGGTTGGTGTTCTTCTAGTATTTGTGTGAGCTTTGCGCCGTCGTTAATATCAGCGTGTACAAAGATATGACGCGGGTCATCTTTGATGCTCGCAAGATTATTTAAATTGCCAGCATAGGTCAGTTTGTCGAGATTTATTACGGGTTCTTCGTTGCGCGCGAGCCAATTTAAAACAAAATTCGCACCTATAAATCCTGCACCACCAGTCACTAAAATCATGCGGAGATCCGTTCTTTTTGAATGAAAGAACACAATTTTACGCCACTTGACTTGTTATTCGTTAGTTTCGCGGGAATTTCATTCTAAATCGACAGTATTTTTAATATTGAAATGGAATCCTGTAGGAGTTTTTCGGGATGAAGGTTTATATCAAAAGGGCAAATTGATTGAGAGTTTGATAGCCCATACTGATGATTTTTTCAAAGATTTGCTTAGGGCTGAATTCAATTCTGAAAAAAAGTCCATTTTCTTCAAGAAAAATGGACTTTTGGCTCTTGAATTACCTAAAAACCTCCCCAACTGCATGGGTAATCTATGATTTATTTGGAGGTTGTTAATGCAAGAGCAAGAAAAAACAGTGGAAAATAACGAGACTATCGCCACGTCTATCGAAATCGATCCAGCGCAGACCGTAACGCCTGCAGTAGCGGTTTCTGCACAAGTTGCGGAACCTGCCTTTGATCCTGTCAATGAGCCCGGCGTATCCGCAGACACTTTGGCGCAATTAGAAGCCAAAGTATTGGAACTTCAGGATGCCTTCATGCGTGCTAAAGCCGAAGGAGAAAACATTCGCCGTCGCGCCCAAGAAGATATTTCGAAAGCACATAAATTTGCGATTGAAAGTTTCGCTGAATCTTTAGTTCCTGTCAAAGATAGTCTGGAGATGGGCTTAAAGATTGAAACTCAAACAGTGGAGTCGATTAAGGAAGGCGTAGAAATGACGCTGAAACAATTGAATTCTGCGTTCGAAAAAAATCGCTTACTAGAAATCAATCCTCAGCAAGGCGATAAACTTGACCCAAGTAAGCATCAGGCAGTTTCTATGGTGCCAGCGGAGCAAGAGGCGAATACGATTGTCGCAGTTTTGCAAAAAGGCTACACCATCGCAGATCGTTTGTTGCGCCCAGCCTTGGTGACGGTTGCACAAGCTAAATAAGTAAAATCGTGCAAACGGTTCGAAATAAAGTGGAAAACCAAGGTAAAAGTCAAAAAAAGGTAGGAAACCTTAAAAAAAGCGTAAAAAGGGCGTAAAAATGCCTTGAAAATGCGGGTTTTTGCCAAACATCAGAAATAGAAGGGCGCAAATTTGAGAAATCGATAAGTCGATTATTCGATAAAGTCAGCGCTCAATAAGTTTGAACTTGGTTTTAGATTCATTTGAAATTAATTAAATATATAAATTCTTTAGGATAGGGAAAATATCATGGGAAAAATGATCGGTATTGATTTAGGTACAACCAACTCTTGCGTCGCAGTGATGGAGAATGGCCAACCAAAAGTGATCGAAAACGTAGAAGGCGCGCGCACCACGCCATCGATCATCGCTTATCAGGAAGATGGCGAGATTCTCGTCGGTGCTTCTGCGAAACGCCAAGCCGTCACCAATCCAAAGAATACTTTGTACGCGGTCAAGCGTTTGATTGGTCGTAAGTTTGATGAAAAAGAAGTGCAAAAAGACATCGGTTTGATGCCTTACACTATTTCTAAAGCAGACAATGGCGATGCATGGGTGTCCGTGCGTGATAAAAAATTAGCGCCACCGCAAATCTCTGCAGAAGTTTTGCGCAAAATGAAAAAAACTGCCGAGGACTATCTCGGTGAAGAAGTGACAGAAGCCGTTATCACTGTTCCTGCTTATTTCAACGATGCACAACGTCAAGCAACTAAAGACGCTGGTCGTATCGCTGGTTTGGACGTCAAGCGTATCATCAACGAACCAACTGCTGCGGCGTTGGCGTTTGGTCTGGACAAAAAAGAAAAAGGCGATCGTAAGATTGCGGTTTACGATTTGGGTGGTGGTACGTTCGACGTCTCCATCATTGAAATTGCAGACGTTGATGGCGAAATGCAATTCGAAGTATTGTCCACAAACGGCGATACCTTCCTGGGCGGTGAAGATTTCGATCAACGTATCATCGACTACATCATTGACGAATTCAAAAAGATCAACGGCTTGGATTTGTCCAAAGATCCTATCGCTTTGCAACGCATCAAAGCGTCTGCAGAACGTGCGAAGATCGAGTTGTCCAGCTCACAGCAAACAGAAATCAACGAGCCATATATCGCCATGGCAAACGGCGCACCGGTGCATTTGAATTTGAAAATCACTCGTGCCAAGTTGGAAGCTTTGGTTGAAGAACTGATCCAAAAGACGATGGACCCTTGCCGTATGGCGATCAAAGATGCTGGCGTAAAAACTTCAGACATCGATGACATCATTTTGGTTGGTGGTATGACTCGTATGCCTAAGGTTCAAGAATTGGTCAAAGAATTCTTCGGCAAAGAACCACGTAAAGACGTGAATCCGGATGAAGCGGTTGCGGTTGGTGCAGCGATTCAAGGTTCTGTCTTGTCTGGTGACCGTAAAGACGTTTTGTTGTTAGACGTAACACCTTTGTCTTTGGGTATCGAGACTTTGGGCGGCGTGATGACCAAGATGATTCAAAAGAACACCACGATTCCAACTAAGTTCAGCCAAGTATTCTCGACTGCCGATGACAATCAGCCTGCGGTAACGATCAAGGTTTATCAAGGTGAACGTGAAATCGCAGCGCGTAACAAAGGTTTGGGCGAATTTAATTTAGAAGGTATTCCACCATCATCACGTGGCACACCACAAATTGAAGTGACTTTCGATATCGATGCGAACGGTATTTTGCATGTAGGCGCAAAAGACAAAGCAACGGGCAAAGAAAACAAAATCACGATTAAGGCAAACTCTGGTTTGACTGAAGAAGAAATTCAAAAAATGGTGAAAGATGCTGAGTTGAATGCGGAAGAAGATCAGAAAGTAAAAGAATTGGCTGAATCCCGCAATCAAGGCGACGCGTTGGTTCATTCTACTAAGAAGGCTTTGGCTGAGCATGGCGATAAGTTAGATGCTGGCGAAAAAGAGAAGATTGAAGTAGCGATCAAAGAGTTGGAAGATGTCTTAAAATCTGGCGATAAAGCTGAGATCGATACCAAGCTTGGCAATTTGTCGACTGCATCACAAAAGTTAGGTGAAAAAGTGTACGCAGACATGCAAGCACAACAAGCCGCTGCTGGCGGTGCCGCGGGCGCAGCACCAGGCGCAGATGCAAAACCACAAGATGATGATGTGGTCGATGCTGACTTTAAAGAAGTCAAAGACGGTAAATAATAGTAAAGCGAGAGCAAGCCGCAGAGGCGCAGAGAACGCTGAGAAAAGCAAAAAAGCTTACTCTGCGGTCTCTGCGCCTTTGCGGTATAAATTTGCATTGAGCAGTGAAACTAACTTTAATAAAAACAAGGTGTAATCGAGATGGCGAAGCGTGATTTTTACGAAATTCTAGGTGTTGCGAAAAATGCCTCAGAAGATGAAATCAAAAAGGCTTATCGCAAGCTGGCGATGAAATTTCATCCGGATCGTAATCCGGACAGTAAGACTGCGGAAGAAAAGTTTAAAGAGGGCAAAGAAGCCTACGAAATGTTGTCTGATCCACAGAAGCGCGAAGCTTACGATCGTTATGGTCATGCTGGCGTTGATCCGAATATGGGTGGTGGTGGCGGCGGTGGTGGAAATGCTGGTTTTGCTGACGCCTTTGGCGATATTTTTGGTGATATTTTCGGTGGTGGTCGTGGTCGCAGTGCAGGTCCGCAGGTTTATCGCGGTGCCGATTTGCGTTACAACCTGGAAATTAGTTTAGAGCAGGCTGCGAACGGTTTTGATACGACGATCCGCGTACCTAGCTATGACGGTTGCGATACCTGTCATGGTTCTGGTGCGAAGCCAGGTACTTCACCTGTGACATGTACCACGTGCGGTGGGCATGGCCAGGTACGTATGCAGCAAGGTTTGTTCAGCATTCAGCAAACCTGTCCTAAGTGCCATGGCACAGGCAAGATGATTACCGATCCATGTAATCCATGTAATGGTACAGGTCGTATTAAACGCAATAAAACGCTGGAAGTGAAAATTCCTGCCGGTATTGATAATGGCATGCGCATTCGCTCGTCAGGCAATGGTGAACCAGGTATCAATGGTGGACCTCCGGGCGATTTGTATGTGGAAATTCATATCAAACCACACCAAGTGTTTCAGCGCGAAGGTGATGATTTACATTGCGAAATTCCAATCTCCTTCGTTAAAGCTGCTTTAGGTGGTGATATTGAAGTACCGACACTGAGTGGTAAAGCCAGTTTCACGATTCCTGAAGGGACACAATCGGGTAAGACGTTCCGTTTGCGTAGCAAAGGCGTGAAGGGCGTTCGCTCTGGTTATGCTGGCGATTTGTTCTGTCACGTCGTGATAGAAACACCGGTGAAATTAACCGAGAAACAAAAAGATTTACTACGTAGTTTTGAGCAGTTGACCACTGAAGGTGGTTCTAAGCATAGTCCGCAAAGTAAGTCATGGATGGATAAAGTGAAGAAGTTCTTTGAGTAAGTGAAAGCTCGAATGACGAGAAAAGCGCGGATAAAAAATTATCCGCGTTTTTTTTTGCGATCGACAGCTTAAGGCCTTGCTTTAGTAGGTATAAATTCGATTAGGCAGCCTAAAAAAGGTAAAATGTCGACAGTAAAAATAGTAAAGGAGCCACTACTGTCCGGTTAAATTGCATTAAAAGCTGAAGAAACCTTATAACTATGCGGGTTCCAGCTCGATTTTGTTTGGTGCCGATTTGAATTTAAAATGGGCATTTTTGTGTCATTTTCCAGAATTTTCGATCTGGGAGAT
>CAUPKC010000001.1:0-294123 GCA_963511665.1 uncultured Undibacterium sp. | reverse complement strand
ATATTTGGTACTTCACCACACCAACATTATCGGTGCTAGCCGTCCAACTTAAATTCACCTGCGTAGCACTCGGTGCGCTTGCTGTTAAATTACTGGGTGTGCTTGGTGCGATATTGTCAGGTGCTACCGGTGTTTTGATGGTGGCGGTGTTAGATACCGCAGAAACATTATTCGCTGCATCCACCGCTTTAACAGTGTAGCTATAGTTTGTGTTGCCCACGACCGTGGTATCGCTATAAGTTGTGGTCGTTGTTTCTGCTAATACGCCAACATCTCCTACTTTGAATATTTGGTACTTCACCACACCAACATTATCGGTGCTAGCCGTCCAACTTAAATTCACCTGCGTAGCACTCGGTGCGCTTGCTGTTAAATTACTGGGTGTGCTTGGTGCGATATTGTCCGCAACTACAGGTACTGGGATGAGTTTCTCCTCATTATTGCCAGAACCACATGCTACTAAACCATGAGTAAGACCAAAATATACAACTGATATGCCTATTTTTTTAAGCACGTACGTTAGACACCTAGTGTCCCAACGTTTCTCATAAGATAGACAACTTTCTTGATTAATTTTTGTCATAGAAATTTTTCGATTTTGGTGTAAGTAGTCGATTTATTGGTGTTATTTGGAATATAGTCGGATTCAGGATTTGTAGAATCTCGTAAAGGCTGCCAGTCAGATGCAAGCGTTTTTTTGACGATAGTAATGAGGACATAAGTACTGACAGCAATCCATATTTTCGTCCTTACAGCGTTCTCGCTTGTGCCCAGAGAGGCTTTGATGCGCAGTGTTGCTTGATCCATTTGAAGAGCAGTTCGACCTGCCAGAGTTGCTTGTAAAGTGCATTGATCATCTCTGGGTTGAGCGTAAAGTTGTTGATCAAAGCAATCGCGTCGGATAAGCCTTGGCTGGTCAAGTGCAGTGCGGGAAATCGTCGAACAGCGAGATCCCATGTGGCAAAGTCGGTGCGCTTGCGCACGCAAATTGATTTCGATATCGCGCAGCGATTCCTGATAGGTCAACGGCGCGAAAGCTATGGCAAAGCATCGATTCAAGCAAGAGAAATCCTTGACTTTGTCTTCGCTCCAATGGGCAGCAACGCATCTCCGAAAATTGGTCAATCGAAAACACGTCATGACCTGCGAGAAAACGAGTTTGCCTTGATACATAGTAGCCTTCGGGGGATATCCGTAAAAAGGACCAATTCTGCACCTCGCCGTTCAACTCGAGACCAGATAAAAACATCAATTTATGCAAACGAATCATTAACTTATGAACCTCTGATGCGACAGCGTTGGGACATTACTGTTATTTGCACGTAATTTAATGTGCATGTACATCCGCCTTGCTGAACCCAATCGCTGGCAAATTGAAATTATGTCTGAATCAACTTCTGAATTAGGCGGCTACAAAGAAGTGATTATTCGTATTGCCGGTTTGGGTGCCCATTCCAAACTCAAATTTGAATCAGGCGGCCATCACGTACGACGCGTACCCACCACAGAAATCCAAGGGTGCATACACACTTCTGTTTGTACCGTCGCAGTCATGCCTAAAGCGGATGCGTTAGCTGATGTAGTTAGCAACAATGCTGATTTACGCATAGACACTTCTGCGCATAAAGCGCAGTAGGGCAGCACATCAATAAAACAGATTCTTCGGTAGCTTAGTTCATCTTCCCACAGGCGCAGTCGTAGAATGCCAAGATGGTCGCAGCCAGCATCAAAACAGAGCACACGCCATGCGCGTGTTAGTCACCTGCATCAGGGATGAGCACCCGCGCGAAAAACAATCCAAAGAAGCTGTAACACGCAAAAGCTTAGTCGGATCAAGCGATCGCCTACGTACTTACAATTTTCCACAAGGACGCATGACAGATCACCGCATCAACCGCACTTTATACAAACACGATTGCATTGTGGATGGCGACTTGGTAGATCTGACGAATGGTTTAGTGGCCGAGCATCAGGTCGAGTTTTTGGCAACTTTGGGTGATGATTGATCAAACTAAAAAACAAGGGATGGAAACATTTAGTTCTCATTCAGTAACCTAAGATCCCAAGCTCGCCATTAACACTTACCGGCAGCCTTCAATAACGCATTGCAAGTCGCACCACTAGAAGTACTTGGCGCTGCACCTGATTTTTTGCCAACCTCATTACAAATTGGGCTAGACACGGTTCTACCGAGCACGGAAATAGACCCGCCAATAGAGCAGTTATAAGTTCGCTGATCTTTAGTTTTTACGATGTAGGTTGACATCGCGCCATCATTTTCTCGATTAGAAATCGTAAAATCACTTGCGTTCAAACCTAATTCAAATGCCGTTTTCTTGGCGATGACATCATCCGTTACTGCAATAGAAGCACAACCAATCAGTAAACCGAATAATGCAATTAAAGAGATAAATTTTGTATGTTGAGTGGAAATTTTTTTCATGTGACCCTCTAAATATTAAGTGAAAGTGCAAACAAACTCCGTACATTCTTTTACTTAGCTTCATGCATCGCAGATTATTTAAAGCACTATATCTCAACCCATCTGCATGTAACTTAAGGGAAACTTAAGAGAAACTTAAGGAGCTTAACGTCATGCAAAACGTTCGCCAGCACCTTACCTGTTGGCGAAACTAATCGAACGAATCTACGAAGTGTGCCCTTTGCTATGCGTTCACAGCGATGGGCGAATGCGCCTGATTGCCTTAATCAACGACGTTGCCGAAATTCGCAAAAACCTCGATCACATAGGTATAGAATCAAATGCACCCAAGCTCAGCAAAGCACGTGACCCATCCTTGTAGGACGCCTGTGATGAAGTCGAACAAGAGGAATACATTGATGATGGTGCAGTCTACGATGTCGGGCAACATGGCTCCGATGAAGATGTCGATCAGAGTGTGAATTTATAATGCGAGCGATTGAAAAAATGTTGTGTGATCAGATCTGATTGAATCGGATGAGACCGAGACTTACACTTGTGATCTCGGCAAAGAGACAAAACGATTCGGCTAGGTGGCTTGAATTTTCTATCCGTCCATATTTTTTGAAAATATTGGCTTACCGTCGTCAATCACAGCAATTGGTAAGCTAAGGGAAATTGTTCAATTAGGGCCGTATTCAAAACTCGTTCAATGTCCGATGCGCAGTATTTAGCCGTTCTGGTCAGCGTTCTAGTTTCTTGTGCAAATACCACAGGCACGATCGATGTAGTAGCGACAGCGAGAGCAAACATGAATTTTCGGACCGAAGTCATAGAGAATTTTCTATGTTTGATAGCGTTGGGTGTAACTCAGCGGGACCAAAGCCACGACATCAACGCAATCCTAGGTAAACGGATGTGCCTCCTACCATGCAAGGGTGGAAGCTATTCGCTTTCATCCATTTTTAGAGCCAGCAATTTCCGATAGGGCGCCAAATCTAGCGCTCAGAATATGTTAGATCGAAAAATTTTGGTAGCTAAAAGGTTTAACTGGAAAAGCTGCTGATTACCTTAAGCTGATCATTCTCAGTTCATTCGCCACTTAGCGCGGACGCAACCCGTGCCCACTTGGCGTCATTGCCTTGGCTATAATTCGGCGTTTTAAAGAATAGAGACGCACCATTTCGAATGGTCAAAAACTGAATATGCAGCCATAATATTAAATCTATACAGGTTATAATTTTTTAAGACAGGTCATTTCGCCATGAGAAAAAATATTGTTCATAGAGCGCTTTTCCATCAAATGAAAACCATTGCCGGATCAGAAAGAGCAACGCTTTCGATCCAACTTGAGCAAACACATTGCCTTACATACAGGTTGCGAAAGTTTATCGTGTCGGTCGGATTTGTTCTCGGGTTTGGTCTACTCAGTCAACCTCAAACGGCGCAAGCTCAAGCTTTTCCGTGCCCAAACGGACCCGGGCCCGGTGAGGTTCAGGTGGGGGTTACAGGTGGCTCGCATGGTGTTGCCGCCATAGCCCTTTGCGCAACAGTTTCAAATCCAGATTCAAGTGATTCTTCGAGGACGAGCCATTCGCAACCGTCTCGTCTCCCAGAATTTAAAGAAAGCTATATGGTAGTAGCCTGGCATAAGGATAGTTCTGCGGTTTGGGCCACCGCAGGCCACTCCCAAAGCAATGATGCCAAGAAAGCATCCCTCGATGTCTGCAATCAGGCAATGGGGGATAAGAATTGCTATTACGAAGTTTGGATTAATCAAAGCTATATTGCCGTTACTCATGATGAGTTTGGCATCCCTTGGGTACGCGGTGCGGCCAATCAGTCCCAAAATGCGAAAGACAAGGCTATGGCGGAATGCGAGACTCATAGTTTTGGCTGCAAATTCACCAAGACATTTAGCTACATTATGGTGCCCTATGCCGCACCCTTTGGTAAGGATTATGCTGAGAAAGATATTCCACAAATCCCGATTACTCGGCATCATTTTGGGTTGACTGCTTGGCCCGCGCAAGAGCCGCACGCAAAGTGGAGAGGACATACCTGGCTTACTACCGGCCAACAGAATTCAAAATTGGCTGAAAACAAACTGTTACAACAATGCCAGACGCAAGCCTTAGTGCCGTGCAAACTAGGCTATCAGATTCCGAATGGTGTGTTGGTGCGTTATGTTGACGATAAGGGATTGAATGTTTGGATCGGAGTAGCCAAAGAACAAGATGCCGAAGCACGTGTCAAAAAGAAGTGCCCGAAGGATGCGCAATGTCGTATTGTAGAAATGTTTGATACGCAAACCGCTCGTGACTTGGTGATTAATGAGCTGAAATCCACCGCACCTTTACGTGGTTTCTTAGGTACAGCGTGGCCATCGGTTTATGTACCCCACTGGAAGAAGGTGGCCATTGTCACTGGCAGAGCCAGCTCTGCGGATGCGAAGGCAGCCGCAATCTCCTTATGTGAAAGCCAAAGCAAGGTGCGCTGCGAATCTTTCTTGGACGAAGATGACTATGGTACCGCCCAATTTTTTGGTCTATTTCAGGACAGCGATGAGAGTACGCGAGGCTATTTTGGCTTTTCGCCCACTGAAGTTGAACAACGCGCACAGACTTCATGCGCGCGTGCTAAGGTCACCTGTACAAAGCGGGTAATTATTGATTTGGCCGTGCGCACGGATACCGCTTACTAGTGCGTTTTCCTAAAAACCGGCTGGCTCAAAACTTGAGCAGTCGGTGGATTTGCCTTGATCTGCCCGTCCAGTTTTACAGTGTTATTGATTTGCTTGATTTCGCGATAATTAGACGCTGGTCGTCTTAGTCGTTTCGGCCGCCTTGGAATGCAGCAATCTGGCTGGAAAGACCAGCACTCACAACGCGATACCGCACATCAAATTCCCTTTACTTAGTTTTCCATGTCGGTCACTTTTTAGCCTGCTGGTGCTGGTGCTGGTGCTGGTGCTGGTGCTGGTGCAGGTATAGGCAGCAAGAGCCTGCCGTCGGTGCAGCTATAACGGATGGGGCTGGTGCGTGAATCACGGGCATCGTACTTCGGTGGATGCACTACCATGCGAGCCAAATCTGACAGCAGGCTAGGGCATGACCTGAGGACCTTCTGCCTCAAAGTAGCTCACCTAATTGAGGCGACTGCCGTCGACACTGTAACTCAGGCGCGCCTCGAAAGTCAGCTCGCCATCACAGGCCTTAGCTGCCGTCAGTGAGTAGCAGAGCCGCCCAAGACGACGCTGCACTGGTGCTCGTCACTAAACAGGGTTTAGGAAATCTGGGTTCAAGCATAGGCTAGGCTGCCGCATTCTGCACCGTGACTTATGCGACGATCGCAAAAGAGGTGGGCGAGATCAAAGCTCGCGAATTAATCAGAAAGGAGTTGGAACGCTTATTACCTGCCTACCAAAAATCTTGGAACCGAAATCTTGCGCTTTCATACGCGGAGTTTCTGACAGTAGACGAACTTGTTTCTATTGCTAATGAAGGTAAGTCCTCAAAGTACTTCAGCAAATTTCAGTCAAAGGAAGCAGATGTCGGAAAGAGCATGCAAGCTAAGTCGACATCAGTTCTTAGCAAGTTTGTGAGTGCAGTACTAAAGAGTGCCCAAGCCAAGGGTTTCACTAAATGATTGTTAAGGAACACAATCAGTTAGTGAATTGTCCGTTAGGCTTTTGGTTCTGAACTTTTATTCCGATTTTTTGTTGCCAGCATCACTGATAAAAGCATCGCCCACAAACATGTTGATAGCGTTCATTGCCACCAATATCAATCTGCTCGCCAGCGGTCATGCGTTTACCTTGTTCATCGACGCGGATGTTCATGGTGGCTTTTTTGCCGCAAGCGCAAATGTTTTTTAATTCCTCGATGGTGTCGGCTAATGTCATTAGATAGCCGGAGCCGCGAAACGGTTCGCCCAAAAAGTCGCTGCGTAGTCCGTAGCAGATCACCGGAATGCCGCGTACATGCGCGAGTCGATGTAGCTGCTTTACCTGTACCGGTGATAAAAACTGCGCTTCATCGACTAGGATGCAATTGACAGATGGTGCGTTTGTGAAGAAATCAAAGTCGGCATCAAAAGTGGCTGCATCGCGTTGAGGACCGAGACGGGAAGTGATCTTGCCTTCGCCATAGCGGTTGTCGATGGCGGCGGTGTATAGGCAAACACTTTGACCCTGTTCTTCGTAATTGTGTGCAACTTGTAGTAATGCCGTGGATTTACCGGCATTCATCGCCGAGTATCGAAAATATAACTTAGCCAATTCTTATTCCTGTGAGTATTTGTATGCGACCTCAGGTGTTCGACCTTAGGTGCTCGACCTTAAGTGCTCGACCTTAGACGGATCTCTGCCAAAAACAATATATAACCAATTCGTGAGCAGAACCGCCCTATTATAAAGGGGGATTGGCTTCTTGAAGGCGCGGTCTCTTCGAGCAGCCGTTTCGAGTTTACTCACTAGCAGGCGCGCGGAACCAGCCTTCTTTAGGCACCAGTTTTTCCTTCTCAGGATCAGCCCTATAATGAGGTGACATAATTTGTACGTTGTACTCATTAAACACATCCTGAATATTCGCGTGCAAGGTGCTCATGACTTCGGCACGAGGTACGGGATCATCAGGTACGGCCTGACAGATCAACAGATACTCAGGATAAAAATCCGAGAGTGCGGTTTGAAATACTTTGGGTCTTGGTTCGCTTAAGACGCTGGGTGTCCTGCGTGCGGCTTCAATCAACATCGCTTCTACCTGACGCCATGGCGTGTCGTAACCGATGGTGACTTTGGTGTCGACTACAAAGCCAGGGCCTTCCACTGCGCGTGAGTAATTCTTCGTCACATTGCCCAGTACCAGTGCATTTGGAAGCGTGATTTCTAATCCCATGCCGTTACGTAGTCTTGTGGTGAACATGCCAAGATCAGTGATGGTACCTTCGTGTCCATTCACATGAATAAATTCACCGGTTCGATAGATGCGCGAATAAGTTAGGATTAAACCACTGGCCGCTTGCGCAATTAAACTGGAAGCACCGAGCGAAATCATCAAGCCGACCAGAACCGAGACGCCTTTGAACGCTTCAGTACCAGACCCGGGCAAATAAGGATAGGCCATGGCTAGCGCAAACAGCCAGACCGCGACTTTGGTAATACGGCGTGTCGGTGCAACCACATCTGCACCTAGCCAGGAAATTGCTAAGACGCCATTTTCGACGCGATCAAAAAATGCATTAAAACCTTGTACCACCAGTTTCGCCAGAAAGAAAATGACACATGCAGTGAACAGATCAGGAATAGCCCTAAGCACGGCACTGGCAATCGTGCCAGTAATACCGAGCAGATAAGTATTGAGTTGCTCACCAAGTGGTCTGGTAAACGGAAATTGTGACAGGGTAAAGCTTAGCCATTCGTAGCTCAATAAAAAGATCACTACCCAAGACAGCCATTGCAATAAACGACGCAAACCACTCTGTATGTGATCGCGTTTGATCAATTGAGCTTGGACCAATTGATGTCCATCGAGCTTGTCACGTGCCACCGACAAAATTTTGGTAACTGCGGCACGACGCAATTTAAATAGAATCCAAAGCAAGCCAATAAAAATACAAGACGCCAACAGCGCATATGCACTCGCACGCAACATACGATCCAAGCTGCGGCCCTCCTGAGTCTCTTTGAGTACGAGATTGATGCGAGCAACCGCTTGATTAGCGACGCTCGTTAGCATCTCTTGCTGAAATGGGTCCACGTCATCAGGCGAGATATAGAAGCTGCCCGCACCATCAATCTGGATTAATTTTCCCGGAGGCATGTCGGCGACACTGATTTTGTGTTCGCCGGGATTGGCGAGTTGTTGGGTAATGCGACGCTGCGCACGGCTCGCCCGCTCTTCAGGTTCTATGCCAAGAACCGTGCTGCGAAAATTGACGATGTCGCGGTTTAATACTTTTAGGCTGACTTCTTTATTGGCGGACGGTGTTGTGGCCGAGGGCGCTGGCGTAGGAATTGTTGCCGTGTCCGCGGCTAGGCCTGACTGCATAGTCAAAGCCATTCCCAGAGTGCAGAAAAAAGTACGAAGGTTTTTATAATTCATGACAGACACTGTTCAAAATTGAAAAGGTGAAAATAGATACCAAATTTTACTGCCGACCGACTTGAAAGAAAATATTCTTCACGCCAGACGGTGCGACGGCGATGCCGAAATACATAGGGCCCATGAAACTAGTAAAGCCAGCAAATAAGCTGAGACTTTTGCGTGTATTCGTAAACGAAATATCTTTACCTTGATTCCAGACATTACCAAACTCCAGACTGCTCCCCATAAATAAGCTTTGACCTGCGAGGTCGAATTTGAGGGCACGGTATAAATAAGTAGCGCTACCGTACAGCAAGACGTCACCTGCAAACTGATCTGGTTGGTAGGCCGATAGCTGTTGGAATCCACCTAAGGTAGAGCCTATGCCACGTACTTCTTTATTCGGTAAGAATAAGCCTGCGCCGTTAAATTTTAGATTAATGCTATGACTATTGACGCTTTGCGCCCAGGTCGTATTGAAACTGAATTCGCGATATTTGTCGCCACCGCGATTCATCCCAAAAAAAAATTCGCTACCAATCTCATAACCATAGCGAGGAAACGCCGCATCGCTGAGTTGATCGATAACGAACGAGGATTTGATGCCGGCTTGTTGCAGATCGACGCGCGGTAGAGTCACCACCGTTGCATTGCCATCATTAGTGACGACTTGTAAGGCGCCTAGTTTGGGTCGTATGCGATATTGATTCGCGACTAGGCCGAAACGATACTCGCCCAGATTGCCGCGTTCACCGATTTCACCCACCAGATCGACGCCCGTTTTTTCATGTTTGAAATTATATTCGGCGATGCGTGTTTCATTGGCATATAAATTGCGTACATTATTCTTGATATCAAAATACGGACTAAGTAAAATGCCTTTCTCACGTGAAAGCGGTTGTCGCAATTCTGTGCGCAAGCCCAATGAATTACCAAACTGAATGTCGTTGCGCCATTCTAAACCGCTGTCACTTAACCAAGGACGCCTATGTCCGACTTGCAGTTGGAACCCACCCGTTCCCTCAAAACCATTAGACAGCGCTAAGCCAAACCGTAAAAAATGCGGCCCCCATTTTCTTTCATTGGCGTTCACCCGTACGCCATGTTTGCCATCGCGTTGTATTAATTCGTGGCTGATGCCATCGTACTCGCGTGTGATATTGAGTTTGGCGAGTTTGAGGTTGATTTCTTCCGCGCTGTAATTGATACCCTCTGCGATATCTACTTGGCGGCGAATTTCTTCAGTAGGAATTATCCCGTTGGATGCGATATCGACAAAGCCAATTTTGATGGCGGGTAGTTCCGAGTCGGCTGCCCGTTTTAGGTGGGCAGCGTATTGGGTTGGCGAGACACTGAATTGACTCAACTGCGGCATGATCGCTAAGGCGGCATCGTTACCAATAGTAATGGCTTCGGTTGAACGGGCGAAATCCATGAAACTGACATTGCCTAAGTCGGGTTCTATCAAAATGTCTTTACTGCTCAGAAGCGCTTTTTGTTGTTCGACATTTTGCTCGGTCAAAATGTTGACCATTTGTTGACTGACATTGATCAGAGAAGACAAATTCGAGCGTGGCAATAATGGTGTCCCGATATTTACGGCGATGATGATGTCCGCGCCCATTTTGCGGGCGATATCGACCGGTAAATTACGTACCAAACCGCCATCAACTAAAAGTTTCCCATCCAATTCAACGGGCGAAAAAACACCCGGTGCTGCCATACTGGCGCGTATAGCCAAATGCAATGGTCCTTTGTCGAATACCACCATTTTTCCGCTTTCCAAATTGGTAGCGACAGCACGAAATGGAATCGGTAAATCGTCGAAGGCAACATCGTTCTTTAAATGTGCAGTCCAGTTATGGAATAGCTCCAAAAACTGTGTCGCTTGTACAGCGCCGGTAGGCAAGCGTACTCCTTCAGTGCTCAGACCCATGGTCGCGCCCAAAGGATATTGTTTGTCTTCCTCACGCAAGGCATGGGGTAAATAGCGGCGTTCTACTCGATCCAAAGCGATATCGTTGAGTTTTAGTTTGATCAGACGCTCTTCAATTTCCTTTGCCGATAAGCCTGAGGCATACAGGCCTCCGACTACCGCGCCCATGCTGGTACCAGCGATACAATCAATTGGTATGCGCAAAGCTTCTAGTTGCTTGAGTACACCAATATGGGCAAAACCACGCGCGCCGCCGCCTGATAGCACCAGGCAGATCTTGGGTGTTTTAGCCTGGCTAACACTATTTGTTTGTGCTGCGTTTTCTAACGGTGATGCGAAGGCAGTGGCGCAAAGCAAGCACGCTGCTAAGGACAGCATTCCGCGGTATAAAGAGCGGTGTAAAAGTGGTTTTGTCATAAATGGCTCTTAGCGGCGGGTATCTACATTTACATCGATTAAAAACGCCCGGTGTCTACGTCCTGAATAAAGCCGATCAAGCCTTTGAAGTAATTTTCGCTATCATCATACATAGACATATGGCTACCATTCGGGCAAGTCAGCGCGCGACCACGTTGTACTTTCTTGGCCATCGCAGCCATATACACTGGGTCCATGGTGTCGTGTTGGCCGCCTATGGTCAAAGTTGGGACCTTGATTTGTGCCAGATCATTGCTACGATCCCAGTTCAGTAATTTGCCGCTGGCACCGAGTTCGCTCGGGCCTTGCATGGATACATAGATGCTTGGATTGACGTGTTTGAAAGAGCGATTCACCGGGTCAGGCCATTGCGCTTGCGGCATGCGCAAGACATGTTTTTCGTAATGGTGAGGAATCAGTAATTCCATGTAACGCGGGTCTTCGTATTTGCCTGCAGCTTCCAAAGCTTGCGTCTCTTTCAGCACGGTTTGATCCATCGCAGGCATCAAGACTTTTTTCGCATAGTCGTTATACGCAGGAATGCTATCGACCATATTTGAGATGATCAATCCTTTCAGATTTTGTTGATACTTCAAAGCGTATTCCATAGCCAAAATGCCGCCCCAGGAATGTCCTAAGAGGTAGAAATTTTTCTGATCGAGTTTTAACGCTTGTCGTACCTGTTCCACTTCTTCTACATAGCGTGGCAAGTCGATCAGGGACGGATCTTGTGGTTGATCACTGAAGTGAGAACCCAATTGATCGTAGTAATAATATTCAATACCTGCGCCGGGAAAATAGCTATCAAAGACTTCAAAATACTCATGCGTCATGCCGGGGCCGCCATGCAGCAATAAGACTTTGATGCTGGGATTGTTACCAGTTCGTTTGGTCCAGACTTTGAATTCCCCTTTGGGCGTGCTGATCTTGATTTGTTTAACGCCGCCAGAGAGGACATCATCGCGTCCGCTTTGATCGAAATAGCTGGCTACTTTATTGTTGGTTTGTGGCGCTGCAGGTGCTTCACTTTTTTGACATGCGCTGAGACTTACAACTAAAGTACTTATAACAGTCAGCGCATTGAATATTTTTTTCATTTTTTTAATCTCGCTCAAAAGTGTCTTCTTGAAATTACTGCAGTTGCGGTAGGGGGCGCCTTGCACACCGTCATGGTTAAGACAATTACGGCGCACCTTGCTTTTCTAGTTCATCTGATTTTTAGTGTGAGTTGTTATGCTGTTGTAAAGCAAGTTCTATCCTGCGGTCAGGTACTAACCACATTAAAGCAACCAGTACATAAATAATTTGTGCAAGGATGGGCACGTAAAACGCTATTGCGATACTGAGCGCATATAAGACGATAGAGAGTTTGCCCTTGAGATCACGGCCTATGGCATTTTTGATGACGGCATTGTCGCTAGCCGCGCAGATGATTGAATATTGCAGCATCCAATAAGCTACAGAAGACATGAATAAAATGGCACCGTATAAAGCTGTTGGCGCTGCAGAAAAATGATTCTCCCCCATCCAACCCGTGGCGAATGGTACTAGTGATAACCAGAATAGCAGATGCAGATTCGCCCATAAATTGCCAGCGCTGATGTGTTGAGTCGCGTGCAGCATGTGATGATGATTATTCCAGTAAATCCCGATGTAGACAAAGCTCAGTACATAGCTGAAAAACACCGGTATCAATGGCAGCAGAGCTTCTACGCTTTCCCCATGAGGTACTTTTAATTCTAATACCATGATGGTGATAATGATGGCGATGACACCGTCACTGAAAGCTTCTAACCGTCCTTTTCCCATATTCTTCCCCTTCTTTTTCTTAATACGCTGAATTTACTTATGATGATTTGATCTTTGTTGGACCAGTTTAGTGATTACAATATTTGAGTATTTTACTAATGCTGTTCGATTTGAAGTTAAGGCCATGACCCCATCCACTATTGAATATTCCGAACCAGTTGCACCTTCCTTCCCTGATTTCTGGCTAGCTTTGCGCTTCTGGTTGAAACTAGGCTTTATCAGTTTTGGTGGGCCTGCCGGGCAAATTGCGATTATGCATCAAGAATTAGTGGAGAAACGTCGTTGGATTTCAGAACAACGTTTTTTGCATGCACTCAATTACTGCATGGTGCTACCGGGTCCAGAAGCGCAGCAATTGGCGACTTATATAGGTTGGCTCTTGCACGGTGTAAGAGGTGGAGTGGTAGCGGGTGTTCTATTTGTACTGCCTTCTCTGTTTATGTTGATTGCTTTGTCTTGGTTGTATATCGCTTATGGTCAGACTAGCCTGGTGGCTGGACTCTTTTACGGAATCAAACCCGCAGTGACGGCCATCGTTTTACAAGCAGCGCATCGAATTGGGGGACGTACTTTAAAGAATGCGAGTCTATGGGGTATTGCGCTTGCGGCTTTCATTGCAATCTTTGTGTTGGACCTCTCGTTTCCCTTGATTGTTTTTTTTGCCGCGGTATTGGGTTATTTGGGTGGACGCTTTTTGCCGCAACATTTCCGTACGGGTGGGGGCCATACCAATAGTGCTAGGCAAGTGAGTTATGGTGCTGCCGTGATTGATGACCATACGCCTACGCCGGTGCATGCTCGCTTCAATCGACTTGGTTTGTGCCGCGTTTTGTTGGTTGGGATGGTGTTGTGGGCATTGCCTATGTTAAGTCTGATTTGGCTATTCGGCTGGCAGCACACCTTGACGCAGATGGCGTGGTTCTTTACTAAAGCTGCATTCATGACTTTTGGCGGCGCGTATGCGGTCTTGCCTTATGTGATGCAAGCGGCTGTACACCAGTACGCTTGGCTCAGCGCGGGACAGATGATGGATGGTTTGGCTTTGGGGGAAACTACCCCGGGGCCATTGATTATGGTGCTGGCGTTTGTGGGTTTTGTGACGGCCTATGTACAGGCATTGTTTGGATCCGAACAGCTATTTTGGGCTGGTAGTGTGGCGGCGGTTTTGGTAACCTGGTTCACTTTTTTACCTTCGTTTATCTTTATTCTGGCAGGCGGGCCTTTGATAGAGAGCACGCATAATCAAATCAGTTTTACCGCACCCTTAAGCGCTATCACCGCGGCGGTGGTTGGTGTGATTGTCAATCTCACGCTATTTTTTGCCTATCATGTGTTGTGGCCCCAGGGATTTGCAGGAAATTTTGATCCTTGGACTGCGGGCATTGCCTTATTCGCGGCGATTGTCTTGATTCGTTTGAAGTGGAATGTGATGTGGGTGATCGTTTTGGCAGCCGTCGCGGGGTTGTTGATCAAACTATTTTTGAAGTAGAAATAAAAAAATCTCACCAGATTTCTCTGGTGAGATTTTTTCTATGCTTTTACTTCGACAACTTAGCTACCGATACGACCACCGTCATTCTTGGTGATCACGATAGTCGCAGAACGTGGACGCTTACCTGCACCGTAGCCTGCATTGCTTGGCCATTGGCTAGTGTACTTAGTTGGATCGGCAATATTCGCAGCAGAGGTATTTTCGCCGGGATGCTGGATGTTAATAAACAAGGCTTTACCGTCTGGTGTTTCTGCAATACCTGTGATTTCACAAGCAACTGGTCCGACCAAGAAACGCTTCAGCGTATCAGCAGTTGGTTTCTTACCGACATAAGTGGTTACTGCCAGATTAGAACCATCTGCTTTAGTGTAGTTCAAAGTTACTTTTTCACCATCACCAACTTGGCCTGGCAAACCAGCGAGCATCATACAATTAGTCACATCAGTGAACGCGCCATCATCCGTTTGGATCCAGCAAATTCCCGTTGATGGGCTAAATGCCAAGCCGTCTGGACTAGACATATCTTGGTCATTGGTCAAGCTAGACAAATTGATCTTACCTGCTTCTGCACTGGCTTCTGCCGCGAACAAGTAGACGTCCCATGTGAAAGTCAACGCTGTTGAACCATCAGCACCTTCTTTCATACGCAAAATGTGTCCGTTAGGGTTACCATTTTGCGCAGTCGTACCTTTCATGTCTGTATAAGCACGTGGGTTTGCAGAATCTGGTGCAAGCTGGGAAGAACCTGTTGGATTGATATTCCGGTTACTATTGTTCGTCAAAGCATAATAGATCTCGCCATTGGCAGGATTCACTGAACACCATTCTGGACGATCCATCTTAGTCGCGCCAACAGCATCACCCGCTAAACGAGAATTCACGCAAATATCAGCCTGATCAGCAAACTTATAGCCTGCGTAGGCAGCGATCAATGGATTGCTCATCGCCAATTCTACCCACTTACCGCTACCGTCAGCATTGAATTGAGCAACATACAATTTACCGCTGTCGAGGTATTTGTCACCCATCGCTAAAGCATTGCTGGAATTGGCATCTGCTGCTTCCCAGTTCGCGCTAGACACATATTTATAGATGTATTCGTTACGGGAATCATCGCCCATGTACACGGCCAATGGTTTGCCAGCTACTGGTTTACCAAATGCTGCACTTTCGTGTGCAAAACGACCCAGGGCTGTACGTTTTTTCGCCAATTTTGTTTTATCGTAAGCGTCCATCTCAACGATGTAACCCATACCATTTAATTCATTGCGATAGTCGTCGCTACCATTGCTTGAAGTACCAGTTTGACTGAGATTCCAGCGTACATATTTATCTTCCGTACCGCCTGTTTCCCAACCATGACGTGAGCCGCCACCTTGTGCGCGACCGTAACGTTTTAATGAGGCAACGCTCTTATCATTGCCGCGTGCAGTGTCGTCAGTAGCGCTACGAGTAAAATAGCCAGCCCAGTTTTCTTCGCCAGTGACAAAACTATTCCATGGCGTTTTACCTGTACCGCAGTTATTCAAAGTACCGCGCGTTTTCAAACCAGTTGGTGAGTACTTGGTAATCGCCAAAGCGTTACCGCGTACCGGACCAGACAACTCCATGTCTGTTAAGCAGGTAAAGCGACGGTTAAATGCAGAATCCTTCACGTATTCCCACTTGCCATTCGCTTTACGTACTTCAACAAATGACACACCGTGAATCGCCGTTTCCTTGTCTACTTCTGACGCTGGACGTGGCAAGGTTGCAGTTCCACCATTGGCATGCAAAAAGAAAGATGAACGTACTTCATCGGTCGTCGCTTCGTGATTCACACCGAGCAAACCGCGTTCTACGGAAGTCAATGAAGCCTTACCATCAGCAGACAAACCAAACCACTCCATACCATCATGGTGATCGCCTGCACGGTTTTCATAATCGGTATCAGTGCCGTCATTCTTATAGGCTGCTGTCGTTGCCGTTAATGGATCGCCCAAAGCATAAATAGTACTGGCGGTGTAACCAACTGGCACAATTACGCTGTCTAACAGACTCTTAGCCACGGGAGCAAAACCCAGCAATTTCTCTACTGGTTTTGGTACTTCAGGCACTACCACAACCGGTGTATCGTTGCTTGATCCGCCACAAGCACTCAATGCGCTAGAACCAATAAAAGCACTGGCAATCGACGCTGCACCGCCACGCAACAAACTGCGACGGCTCAAACGTGCGTCTAATACAGCACTGAAATGTGGGTTTGGCGTGTCGTTGTATCCGATATCATCTGGATCAATGGCGTTCAATTTCTCATTCGTATTGCTCATGGCTTTTTCCTGTGGGTATTAGAATTTATAGATAGGGGGGTACAGAAGCGAGCAATCATAGTCAGCGTGTATGACTGCTGCATGACGATTTCATGACAAGCGGATGACATGCGGTTGTTAATCTCGCAAAAAAAAGAGCCTGCTTGGAAAACCAGGCAGGCTCAAACCGGTACTACTCACTTAGTCTTTCCGAGGAAGTGGTGCTTACTCAGGTCGACTTTACCAACAAAACATTAAATCACTATGCCGCCACCTTCGCTTTCTTGCCACTAATGGCATAGAAGGCTTTCATTACCAGACGGTAGATCAAGCGTATGAAAGTTAAGGTCAATACTGCTTCGATCAAAGTCACAATCAGCGCTAAGGCTTGGTTGTAACGATCAGCGCGGCGGCCTAATTTTGCAATCATGCGGTCACGTGCAATCTCGATGCTGTCGTAGAAACTTGGTACGACTAACAAGGTTAAGATCGTCGAAGTAATCGTACCGCCGATAATCGCGATCGCCAGAGGACGATAGAATTCACCACCTTCACCGAGACCCAAAGCGACAGGGATCATACCAGCGATCAAGGCGAAGGTCGTCATCAAGATAGGGCGCAGACGAACGCGACCAGCATGCATCAACGCGTCTTCCCGATTCATGCCGCCTTTTTCTTCCTTACGAGCCGCATCGAGCAAGAGAATCGCATTTTTCGCGACCAAGCCCATCAACATAATGATGCCGATAAAACTCATCAAGTTGATCGTGCTACCTGTCACCATCAAGGCAATCACGACACCGATCAAAGATAAAGGTAAGGACAACATCACCGCCAAAGGCGCAGTGAAAGAGCCAAATTGCATGACCAAAATCAGGTACATCAAACCGATACCAGAGACCAAAGCGATCAGCATTTCTGTAAACAGTTCATTTTGATCTTGTCCAGCACCTGCTAAGGACAAACCATAACCGGGAGGATAGTTAAATGACTTGGCCAAATCCATCGCTTCTTTGGTGACTTCACCGTTGGAACGACCCTGAACGTTAGCGGAGACGGTAATCGTACGTTTGCCATTGCTGTGCTCAATACTGGACGGACCTTTACCCATACTGATGGTAGCGATCTGATCCAAAGGAATCATTTCATTGGTGCCAGATACCGCAATCGGTAAGCGTTCTATGTTTTCTTTGCTAACGCGATCCGCAGGATGCAAGCGCACGGCAACGTCGCGAGTTTCGCCAGTAGGATCAACCCAGTCACCCACTTCGATACCAGCAAACGCGACACGTAAAGCTTGTGCTGCATCGTTGACCGAGATACCCATAGAGTTCGCCAGGCCACGGTTCATCTCTATCTTCAGTTCTTTCTTAGGATCTTGTTCAGACAAACCGATATCTACTGCACCCGGCACTTTGCGCAGTTGTTCCATGTAGGCGTTGGTGATTTCCATCAATTTACGTGAGTCGGGGCCAGTGAATTCGATTTGAATTGGCTTGCGTGCACCATTGTTCAAATCATCCAACACGACATATTCCGCTCCGACTAATTGTTTGATCTTTTCACGTAATTCGACGGCGATTTCTTTAGCACTACGCTTACGGGTATTTTTCTTACCGATATCGACGTAGATGCGACCACCTGCTGCATTGATATTGCTATTGGTTTCCTTCACTTCAGCAATCGTACGTGCCAGTGCCGCAGCTCTTTCCATTTTCAGGCGGTCATATTCGACCGAAGAGGACGCTGGCGTGCGGACTTCTATCATCAAGTTGCCAGAATCTGCTGTGGGCAAGAAGCTAGTGCCACCAAATTTCATTTGCAATGCGAGCGCACCCACCAAGGACATCAGTGCAATCGCACCCATCCAGCGACGGTGATGCAAAGCCCAGGCGATGACACGACCATAGCGATCTGCCTGACTATCAAACCAATCATTAAAACGTGCTAAGACTTTGCTCAAACCTTTTTTCGGTGCTGTGTGATGATCGGCTGGATCGCCCCAATACGCAGACAACATAGGGTCAAGTGTGAACGAGATACCCAGACTGACCAAGACGGAACACGTCACGGTCAAGGCAAACGGACGGAACCATTCACCCGAAATACCCGGCATGAAAGCGACTGGGATAAACACGGCGATAATGGAAAACGTGGTTGCTGCAACGGCTAAACCGATTTCGGCTGTACCTTCTAAAGCCGCAGTACGACGATCAGAGCCATTCTGCATGTGGCGCACAATGTTCTCACGCACCACGATCGCATCATCAATCAAGACACCGATTGCCAATGACAAGCCGAGCAAGGTCATGAAATTCAAAGTAAAGCCGCATAACCAGACCGCGATAAACGCCGCGATCACCGATGTTGGCAAGCTTAGGGCTGTGATTAAGGTAGAGCGCCACGAATTCAAGAAAGCGTAGACCACGAAGATCGTCAACACCGCGCCGAAGATCAGCGATTCAATCACGTTATTTAAGCTGTTTTGTGCATCTTTCCCGCCATCGCGTGTCACTTCCAATTTAGTGCCGGGATGGTCTTTCGCGAGATCTTTGTTGATTTCTTCGACCGCTTTGACTACGCTTTTTGCGACGCTGACCGTACTTGCTTCACGTGAGCGTGTGACCTGTATGCCGACGTTAGGCTTGCCACTGCGTATGCTCAAACCATTGATGTCGGCAAAGCCGTCTTCTATCGTTGCAACCTGGCCGAGGCGTACGATTTGATCACCACGACGTTTGACCACGATGTTTTGAAACTCTGCCGGACTTTCGATGCGACCGACCAAGCGTATGCTTTCTTCTTCCAAATCACCGCGTACTTTGCCGACCGGTGCGTTGGTGTTTTGGCTGCGTAGTGCGGATACAACTTCACCGGCAGATACATTGAATTCACGTAATTTTTCGGCGCGTAATAAGACCGACAATTCGCGACGCAGAGCACCGTTCACATTGACTGTCGCAACACCAGCGACACCGCGCAAACGAGTTGCCAGTGTATCCTCTGCCATACGCGAGATCTCGGCGTGCGTTTGAGTACTGGAAGATAAGGCCAGATTGAGGATCGGTTGTGTTGATGGATCAAAGCGCTGCACGATAGGCTCGCGCATTTCGGTTGGTAACTTGTAGCGGACGGAAGAAATCACATTGCGGACTTCTTCTGCCGCTTCGATCATATTCTTCTTGAAAGAGAAGCGCATTTCGAAACCAGCATTTCCCTCGTTTGAATAGGAATACACTTCATCGACACCGGATACACTTTGCAGTGATTTTTCCAGACGATTAACGATTTCACGTTCTACCGTATCGGGTGAGGCACCAGGATAAGGAATACTAACGAACAAGCCCGGAATTTCGACATCGGGATTTTGATTGACGCGCAGCTTACTCATCGCGAGTAAGCCCATCGCCATCATCGCAATAATCAGGACGATGGTAGCGATTGGCCGTTTAATACTAAAGTCGGAGAGAAACATGATTAGTTCCCCATCGCGATGTTAGTGCCGCTCAAATCTTTATTCAAAGCCGTTTTGGTGCTTAAAGCGGTCGCCATTTCAACTAATTGACCTTCTTTAAAGCTAGAGCTAGGATTGCGCATGATCACATCACCGGCCACCACACCGCCACGTACTTCATAGTTGCCAGTGCGGACATCACGGCTGCCGAGTGCTAATTCAACTTTGTTTAAACTCTTGCCCTTGACGCGCCATGCGTAAGTTTTGTCGCCGGATTTTACTAATGCACCTTCAGGCAACATCAATGCCGAGACTGTTTCTGCTTCGATATTGCCTTCCGCGTACAGGCCGGAGACACGTGGCTGCTTGCTATCGGCAAAAGCCACTAAAACTTCAACCTGACGTGTCACGTCATTTGCGGCGGGATCAACGCGGGTGACTTTGCCGCGGAATTCTTGACCAGCATAACCATTGATGCGGAAGCTCACGTTTTGGCCGGGTCTGACCATGCCGATTTTATCGGCCGAGACGCGTCCCGCAAAGCGCATGCTATTCGGGTCAATGACTTTGACTAATTCTTTACCTGCCAGAGCCGTGTCGCCTGGAGAGACTTTGCGCTCACTGATGATGCCGTCAAATGGAGCGCGAACCACCGTGCGTTGCAATTGTTGCTGCGCTGATGCGGCGCGCGCTTTTGCTGCCGACACTTCGCTTTGCGCAGTATTGCGACGTACTTCAGCGTCGTCTAGGGCTTGCATGGAAGTCATGCCCGAAGCGCGCAAAGTTTTCAGGCGTTGGAGATTGCGATCAGCCTGATCCAAGGCCAACGCGGCATTACGAGCCGAATCGTTAGCCGAATTTAAGTTATCACGAATTGAAGTTTCATCCAGACGCACAATCACATCACCACGTTTTACCGCTTCGCCGTTCTCTTTCAATACTTGCAGTACCACGGTGGAGACTTCCGCACGCAAATCGGCCTTACGTTCTGGCTGAATCGAGCCGATGACCACAGGGCCGGATGCTAAGGCATTACTTTGCAAATTCAGGATGTCTTCATTGGCAATGATGAGTTTTTCAGGACCCGCATTGGCGGCATTCTTAGCCACGGTGGCGGAAGCACTGGCGCTGGCAGATGCGCTGGATTTAGCATCAGGGGCTGAATTGCTGCAAGCGCTGAGCGCCGAAGCGATGGCGAGGACAAGAATGGTTTTACGTAACATGATGGGTACCTACTGAGGTAAGGGGGTGGATTCGCGATGGTGAGTATTCCGCAGCAGGGTCTGTAGTTCAAGATGCAAAGTAGTCAAGCGCGCAATTAAGGGGATGAAATGCAAAAATTACGGTGTGAAATGAAAAAGCGGTGTGACGCTCTGTGAGCGGTCATCGGAAGGGTTTTGCAGAATAGTGCCAAATTCTTATTTCTTTCGAATGGTCGCAAACGACTTTCAGTGATGGTCTGCCATCCCAGGTAAACAGGAGAAAGCGCTATGCTGCGTGCTATCATGAGTTCAATTTTTCCTTATATTTATCCTTTGTTTTTACTATGACAGACCAAGCTACCTCTATTCAAACTCAACAAGAACCAACCACGATCAGCTATCGCCCAGCCGTCAAACAAGATGCGGCCTACATCGCCCAAATGGTCAACAGCGCCTATCGTGGCGACTCTAGCCGTACTGGCTGGACGACCGAAGCTGATTTGCTTACCGGCACCCGCATCGATACAGAAGAAGTTTGCAATTTATTAGAAGCTGATAACTCGGTAATCTTGTTGTGCCTGCAAAATGAGCAAATCATAGGCTGCGTGCATTTAGAAAAAACACTAGACGCAGCTTACCTGGGCATGTTTGTAGTGAAACCCGGCTTACAAGGCGGCGGCATAGGCAAACAATTCATGCAAGCCGCCGAAGATTTGGTGCAAGCCGAATGGGGCGTAAAGAAAATGTGGATGACCGTGATCAGCGTACGCAAAGAACTGATCGCTTACTACGAAAGACGTGGCTATCAACAGAATGGCAAGGTCAAACCTTTTCCGGCCGAAGTCCCTGATGAGTTTCGTTTAGTGAAGGATTTGCAGATGGTGGAGATGGAGAAGCTGTTGGGGTAAGGCTTGTCGCGACTTTTGGACAAGCTTATGTAGGTGCGAATAGCGCAGCGTATTCGCACGCATGCTACCTAATTGTTCGGAGTACAAAGTTTTAGTAAGTGCTGAATTGTAGTGAATATGAGTAGAATCATGGCCTTGGCGTATCTCGCATAAAGTCTTTTTTTATCCAAAAACTGGGTGCTAGCATTAGGCCAACCACAATGAGCAAAGTCTCCCATTGCCGAAACGCCTCGTACTCCTCGATAGTATGTGCACGACCGCCTTTGCCGCAATAAACATACTTCTCACAAGGCTTGATTGGCGCATCGTTAAATTTAATAAAGCCATAAATCATTATTGCGGCAAGCAGTACTGACATGATGATTTGATATTTCTGCTTAAATGTCATGGACTTCCTTTTATAAAAGTGTTCAATTTTTGCTGGGTTCTTTTTGTTTTAAGATCTGCCACCCCAACAATCCCCAACCGAGTAAAAACGCCACCCCCCCAATCGGTGTAATCGCACCCAGCCAGCGCACACCAGTCAGCGCCAGTACATACAAACTGCCGCTAAATACGACAATGCCGAATAAAAATGCGATGCCGATTCTGCTGAGCGCCCCTGTTGACAGCAAGCGCGGCGTCAGTGCGACGATGAGTAGCATACCTAATGCATGTGCCATTTGATATTGCACCGCTGTGTGCCAGATTGCCAGCATGTCGCTGCTAAGGAGTTTTTTGAGCGCATGCGCACCAAAGGCGCCGCAGGCGATAGCGATGAGCATATTGAGTGCGCCGCAGGCGGCAATGTGACGTTCTTGCATAGTGAAATGAGGTGAAGGTGTTGAAAGTCTGTTTATCTTAAACTGAATTAAACTCAATCCCACACTATTGAGAAAAGTAAAGCCATTCGATTAGCCAAAAATGCCAAGGGCGCAAAGAAAAAACCTTTGCGCCCTTGGATTTACTGCGGATGGCGATAATTAGAAGTTGTCGCTGATGCTACATTATGCTGCTTGTTTTGCTTTCGCCATTTTAAATTCCGCCATCAACTTCGCTTCTTTCTCTTTCGCTGCTTTGAAGTGGCGTTCTTTGACGTGACCATAACCACGGATATCTTCCGGGATGCTGGCGATAGCGACTAGCGTAGCTAAGTTATCGGCATTTAATTGCGCTAACAATTGGCTGATGGTTTGTTTATAGTCGACCGGCAAAGCGCGCTCCATGCGACGCTCTTCGGTGTAGCCGAAGATGTCGAAAGTACCGCCGCGCAGAGATTTGAAGCTGGCTAACAAGCCAAATGCCTTCATCATCCATGGGCCAAATTGCTGCTTGATCAAATGACCCTTGCCATCACGCTTGGCGAGCAAGGGCGGTGCTAAGTGGAAGTTGATTGCGTAATCGCCTTCAAACATGTCGGCAATTTTCTTTTGGAATTTGCCATCTGTGTACAAGCGGGCGACTTCGTATTCGTCTTTGTAGGCCATCAATTTAAACAAATACTTAGCTACGGCTTCGGTCAGGCGTAAGGCTTTACCATCTACCACGTTGCTTTCGGCTGCTTTGACCTGCGCGACAAAATCGCTATAGGTTTGTGCATAGGCAGCGTTTTGGTAGTCCGTCAAAAATGCTACGCGTTTGGCAATCGTGTCTTCCAAACTCGGTGCGCGTTTTAATTCAATCACGGTGGCCGGCGTGGTCAGGCGCTGTACGGCGGCTAAATCATTGGCTGCAACGCGACCCCAGTTAAAGGCTTGTTTGTTGAAGTCAATTTGCACGCCATTTAATTCTATCGCGCGCATCAGTGCCGCTTCAGACAAAGGCACCCAGCCTTTTTGCCATGAATAACCGAGCATGAACATATTGGCGGCGATACTGTCACCCATCAATGCAGTGGCGATAGTAGTTGCGTCCACCATATCGACTCGGTCGTTGCCGCAGGCTTTACGAATTTCCGCTTCAGCAGATCCCGCTGGGAATTGCCAGTTGGGATTCTTGATGAAGGTCGCAGTCGGACTGCTGCTGGCATTGATCGCGCCTTGGGTACGGCCTTCGCCCATACGAGACACGGCATCTTTGCCAGCGGTGACGATCAAATCGCAACCGATGACCAAATCCGCCATGCCGGTACCAACGCGGGTTGATTGTATGTCTTCAGCCTTGTCTGCCAAACGCACGTGCGACATGACTGCGCCGCCTTTTTGCGCCAAGCCTGTCATGTCGAGCACCGAGCAGGATTTACCTTGCAGATGCGCAGCCATTGCCATGATTTGGCCGATAGTGATGACACCAGTACCGCCGACGCCAGTGACGATGACGCCGTACGGTGTTGTCGTACTTGGTAATACTGGCGCGGGTAAACTCGTCACGTCAAAAGCACCGCCTGCTTCGATTTTAGCCTTGGCTGGCTTCTTCAATTTGCCGCCTTCAACCGTGACAAAGCTAGGGCAGAAGCCATTCACGCAGGAATAATCCTTGTTGCATGAAGACTGGTTGATCTGACGTTTGCGACCAAATTCGGTTTCCAAAGGTTCTACTGACAAACAGTTAGATTGCACACTGCAATCGCCACAGCCTTCGCAGACTGCTTCGTTAATGACCGCACGTTTAGCTGGATCAGGGAAACCTGGCTTGCCGTCTTTGCCGATTTTTTTCCGGCGGCGACGTTTTTCTGAGGCGCAGGTTTGGTCGTAGATCATCGCGGAAACGCCCTTGCATTCGCGTAATTCGCGTTGCACGGCATCGAGTTCACTACGGTGGCGGACAGTAACGCCCTCGGCCCATGGATAGCCTGCCGGATATTTTTCGGGTTCGTCGGTGACGACGATAATGGGTGTCACACCTTCAGCTGCGATTTGGCGTGAAATCATGCCTGGATCGAGTGGGCCGTCAAATTCTTGACCACCTGTCATGGCGACTGCGTCGTTAAACAGAATCTTGTACGTCATATTCACGTGACCAGAGACGGCGGCACGAATCGCTAACAAACCCGAGTGATAGTAAGTACCGTCACCCAGATTTGAGAACACGTGCTGTTCAGTGGTGAACGGTGCGGCACCGATCCAAGTTACACCTTCACCGCCCATGTGCGTGAACGTCGTTGATTCTCTATCCATCCAAGTCACCATATAGTGACAACCGATACCCGCTAAGGCGCGGCTGCCTTCTGGTACTTTGGTGGACGTATTGTGCGGACAGCCTGAACAGAAATGCGGAATACGATCTTTGTTCGCGTCGGGCTTGGAGACAGAGTTTAATGCGGCTTCTTTCGCCTCCAAATAAGCGACACGTTCTTTAACCTGTTGCTCAACCGGATGTCCTGCGAAATAGCGGCTGATACGTGATGCAATCGCACGAGCGATTTGGGCTGGGCTCAGTTCGTAAGTGGCAGGTAATAACCATTCACCATGACCGCTGCCTTTAATATTGGTCCACTCGCCCGTATCGTCGAATTTACCAACCACGCGTGGGCGGACTTTTTCTTCCCAGTGATACAGCTCTTCTTTTAAGGCGTATTCGAGAATCTGACGCTTTTCTTCAACGACTAAAATCTCTTCCAAACCGGTCGCGAATTCACGCACGCCGTCGGATTCTAAAGGCCAAGTCATGCCGATTTTGTATAGACGAATGCCGATGTCTTTGGCAACTTGTTCATCAATGCCCAGATCGGCTAAGGCCTGACGTGTATCTAGATAGGATTTGCCGGCAGTGATAATACCGATTTTTGCAGCCGGGCTATCCCAGATGATTTGATTGAGTTTATTGGCACGCGCATAAGCTAGAGCGGCATACCATTTGTAATTGTTCATGCGCGTTTCTTGCGCCAGCACGGGATCGGGTGTGCGGATATGCACGCCGTCAGCAGGCAACGTGAAGTCGGTAGGTATAACAGGCTTCACGCGATCAGGATCGATGTCCACTACGCAGCCGGATTCTACGATATCAGTCACGCATTTCATAGAAACCCACAGGCCGGTATAGCGCGACATGGCGATACCGTGCAGGCCGTAGTCTAGGTATTCTTGTACGGTTGCTGGGTATAAGACAGGAATACCGCAGGCTTTCAAAATATGTTCACTTTGATGCGCGGCCGTAGAGGATTTGGCCGCATGATCGTCACCCGCGATGACCAAGACACCACCGTGAGGTGAGGTGCCAGCCAGATTCGCATGTTTGAATACGTCACCGCAACGATCCACACCAGGACCCTTGCCGTACCAGACGCCGAAAACGCCATCGTATTTTGCGCCGGGGAATAAATTAACTTGTTGCGTGCCCCAAACCGACGTTGCGGCTAGGTCTTCATTCACGCCAGGGTGAAAAGTGACATGGTATTTCGCCAGATGTTTCTTCGCTTTGGCCGCTGTGGTATCGACTGCGCCCAGCGGTGAACCGCGATAGCCAGTCAGGAAACCCGCGGTGTTTAAGCCCGCTTTTTCATCCGCTTGACGTTGCAACATGGTCAGACGTATCAAGGCCTGAGTGCCGGTCATAAAGGCACGGCCACGTTCCAGTGTGTATTTGTCGTCTAGGGAAATGTTGCTATTAATTGATACGCCGCTAGTTGAGTTAGCTTCCGCATCAACCAATGAGTTTTGCTCTGCCTTATTGCTAGGTGAGTTCATGCTGCCTCCGTGTTTATTTTATTGGGCTTGGGTTTGCCTGAGACATTCGTCGATTGATATCAACTTGTGATTGCATCATACGCTGAATGCTTAAAAAACGAGCATAGGTTCTCTCAAGGACGCCTATACTTTGCAAGGGCAGCACAGTAACACGGGGCATTATGCCTCCCCATGCACAGTCAAGTTCAAAAAGACCAGTACAGTATGGCTGACAATTGTGTGAAGTGTACTGGTTTTAAGTTTAACAATAGTGTGAGTCGAAGATAGGTAAGCACGCAAATTCCATTTTTGTGAAAAACCTCGTATTTGGAAAGAATGAGCGAGGCATCGTTTCAGCTTGTGGCGCGAATAAATGGGTTTGAGTCGTTCAGACTGCCGACTCCGGATGATATCTATTGTTTTCCAACTATCGCGGTGTGGCGCAATGGTTTTTTAGCACTGCTGTCTGAGCATGATCGCGCTATAATCTGTGGATGAAACTGAAATTTACCAAGATGCATGGCGCCGGCAATGATTTTATTGTCATAGACGCTATCAACCAACACATAGCCTTTAGTCCAGCCCAATGGCGCGCCTTAGCGGATCGTCGGTTTGGCATTGGTGCAGATCAAATCTTAGTGGTCGAAGCGGCACCTGCTGCGGATATCGATTTTCGTTATCGTATCTTTAATGCCGATGGCGGTGAAGTTGAGCAATGTGGCAACGGCTCGCGTGCTTTTGTTCGTTTTGTGATTGATAAAGGTTTAACCAGTAAGTCAAAAATCCGCGTGCAGACCATGTCTGGCGTGATTGAGCCTGAAGTGGGTGCGGATGGGCGGATTACAGTGAACATGGGCGTGCCAGATTTTGACCCTGCAGCTTCGGCGTTTCAGACGCAAGATTTAAACTCACATCAAGAAGCTGCTGCGACCATTTGGGCTTTACCTTTAGCGGCATCTTCGGCGCAAATCACCTGTGTATCTATGGGGAATCCACATGCCGTGCAAATCGTAGCCGATGTAGAACAGCATCCAGTATTAATAGATGGCCCGCAAATTGAATTGCATCCGCGTTTTGAAAAACGAGTCAATGCCGGCTTTATGCAAGTTAATGACGCTCATCATGTGCAATTGCGCGTCTATGAACGTGGTGCAGGGGAGACATTAGCCTGCGGTACAGGTGCTTGTGCGGCGGCAGTTGCAGGGATACGACGTGGCGTATTGCAGTCACCCGTGGAAGTCAAAATGCATGGTGGTGATTTGCAAATTGCTTGGGCAGGCGAAGCTCAGCCTGTATTTCTTAGCGGTCCCGCTGTGAGCGTGTTTGAAGGCGAAATTGATATTTAGAATGGTGCTTTAAGAATTTGCTTTGAACGTGGACGTTTTCGATGGACCTTGCTTTACAACCTATACAGAATTTAAAAATAGTAAAAAAATGAATACCAACGATATCGCAGATTATTTAGTCCAACACCCGCATTTTTTCGAAGAACACGCCGAATTGTTGGCAAAGATTAAGCTCACCAGCCCAGTCATGGGGCGTTCGATTTCACTGCAAGAACGGCAGATGGAAATCGTCCGTGAAAAGCTCAAAGTGATGGAATTGCGCTTATCTGATTTGATGCGCGTGGCGCAGGAGAACGATGCGATCAGCGATAAGTTTCAAAGCTGGACCCGTGGTTTACTCTTAGCGCGCAATGACGTTGATTTGCCCTACATCCTGACGAAAAGCCTGCAGGATGTATTCAACTTGCCGCATGCGACCTTGCGTTTGTGGGGTGTAACGGAAGAAGTACAGCATACTTGGTTCGCCGTGCCAACCAGTGAAGATGTGCAATTATTCGCCAAGGGATTGAGCAAACCTTATTGCGGTCAAAATCATGATTTTGAAGCCGCTGCTTGGCTGGAATCGGATGATGCCATTACTTCAGTGGCGATGCTGCCGCTACGTTTGGCAGAAGATGACGTGACTTTTGGTCTTTTGATCTTAGGCTCGCCTGATGCCAGTCGTTTCACCAAAGAGATGGCGACTGACTTTTTGACAAAAATCGCCGATACTGCGAGTGCCGCCTTAAGTTGCATGATCGATTGTTGAGTCTATGAGCACGCAGGACAATGCCAACCAGATTCATAGCTATCTGGACGTGCTGCGTGTACAACGTCAATTGTCTCCCCACACATTGAGCAGTTATGCCTTGGATTTAGCTGAATTGGCCGACTTTGCCCAAGCGCGCGCCTTGTCGAGCCTGACCTATTTTGATGTTCGTCGCTTCACCTCGCAACTCCATTCCAAACAATTAAATCCGCGTAGCATCGCCCGCAAGTTATCGAGCTGGCGTGGTTTTTATACTTGGCTGGCCGAGCAAATTGAGATGCCCGCCAATCCGGTAGAAGGCGTGAAAGCGCCTAAAAAAGCTAAAACTTTGCCGAAAGCCTTGGGTGCCGATGATGCTGTGCATCTGGTGGCACATCATGGCAGCGACCAGCCGACTGCCTTGGCTAACCGGGCGATGTTTGAATTGCTGTATTCCAGTGGCTTGCGGGTTTCTGAGCTGGTTGCGCTCGATGTGCGTGATTTTAGTGATGGTGCTTACACCAGTTTGGCGTGGGTCGATAGCAGTCAGGCTGAAGTGCATGTTACAGGTAAGGGCAATAAGCAAAGAATCGTCCCCGTTGGAAAACCTGCTTTAGCGGCTTTGCAAGACTGGTTGGCGGTACGCGGTAGTCTGGTCAAATTAGAATTACATGCTTTGTTTCTCAACGAACGCGGTGCCCGTATGTCGGTGCGTTCGGTGCAATTACGCCTCAAGGCGCACGCGCAGACGATGGGTATTCCCAGCGATGTGCATCCGCATGTATTGCGCCACTCGTTCGCGACCCATGTTTTGCAATCTTCGGGCGATCTGCGTGCGGTGCAGGAAATGTTGGGGCACAGCTCGATTGCCGCCACTCAGGTGTATACCGCGTTGGATTTTCAACATTTGGCAAAGGTGTATGACGCCACGCATCCCCGCGCAAAGAAATAGTCACTTCCAATTTGGCCTACTTTTGCAACTCAATTGCATTTTGCGGCATAATGTCGTTTTCTTTGCTTGAACAGTGTGATGAATAATCAGTCGGATAATCAGTCGGATAATTTGCCGCCAATCGAAGCTATGCAGCCCAAACAGTCCAAGCAGCCTAAGCAAGCCAAATCTGCAGCGCAGCAGGATCGTTCCAGTTTTATGGTCGCAGAGCATAAGCTGCGTGCCGCACAAGTGCGTGTTACTCAGGCTCGTCTGGATGTTTTGAGTGTATTGCTGACGCAGCACCGCGCGATGTCGCATACCGAGATGCAAGACGCCTTGCCAGAGATGGATAGAGTGACACTTTACCGCGCCCTTGATTGTCTTGCAGATGCTGGTTTGGCTCACAAAATTACGAGCGATGACCGGGTATTCCGATTTAGTACCGGGAGCGAGTTGGGCGTGTCAGCAGAAACCAGCCAACACATCAACCCGATACAACATCAACATGGGCATTTTAAATGCACTCGCTGTAGCAAGGTTTTTTGCCTGGACCAGCCCGCTGCCAGCCATACCCTCAGTGATCAATTGCAGGCAACTTTAGATTCAACTGCGCTTAAAGGTTTTCGAAGTCACGACATCGAAGTCACCATCAAAGGGTGGTGCGATCGCTGCAGTGACGCTTAGTTTCAATATTTTTCATTATTTACGACTGATTTTACGATAGAACATTATGGCTTTAATCCCTACTACGATATTGACTGGCTTTCTCGGCGCTGGCAAAACCACGCTACTCAATCGCGTTTTGCAGGAACAGCATGGCTATAAAATTGCCGTGATTGAAAATGAATTTGGCCAGGAAAATATTGATAACGAAATCTTGGTGCAAGACAGTAATGAGCAAATCATCGAGATGAATAACGGTTGTATTTGCTGTACCGTGCGCGGCGACTTAATCGTGGCACTTAATACTTTGATGCAGAGAAAAAATGCAGGCGAGTTACAGTTTGATCGCGTCATTATAGAGACTACAGGTTTAGCGAATCCAGGTCCTGTGGCGCAGACCTTTTTTGTCGATGAGGAAGTCGGTTTGCATTATATGCTGGATGCGGTTGTGACCGTGGTCGATGCCAAGCATGGTATGGCGCAGCTAGATGAGCATGAAGAAGCCCAGCGCCAAGTAGGTTTTGCTGACAAAATTTTGCTTTCAAAAGCCGATTTAGTCAGCTCTGCAGAATTGGCTGCATTGAAACAACGCTTGGTAAAAATTAATCCACGTGCGCCGATTTGCCCAGTCGACTTTGGGAAGGTCGCAATTGCAGAAGTATTGGATTTGAAAGGTTTTAATCTAAATGCCAAGTTGGAGTTGGATCCGGATTTTCTGGCTACCGAAGAACATGAGCATGTTCATCAACACGATGCGTGTGACGAACATTGTAGCAATGAGCACCATCACCACGAACATGTAGATCACCATCATGCCCATCATAGCGATGATATTGCGGCATTTGTATATAAATCAATTCGCCCTTTTAACACTGAGAAATTGGATTATTTCTTAGGTGGATTGGTTCAAGTTTATGGTCCGCGCATGCTCCGATATAAGGGAGTGTTGTATATGGAACACGCCGATCGCAAAGTCATTTTCCAAGGTGTACACCAGATTATGGGCACTGACATAGGAGGAAAATGGGCGGAAAATGAAATTAAAGAAAGCAAGATGGTATTTATTGGTAAAAACTTACCGAAAGAGATATTTATTCAGGGATTAGAGCAATGTATGGTATAAACTAGCGCCCTATTGAATTGCATCACATGATATTTTTGTGGCAATTCAATGGTGAGCACCTCTCATAATTCAAAATTTTCCCGCAACAACGTATAGCGACGAAGTTTGGATTGTTAGAAGTGCACTAGATTTGAATGCGGAACAAGCACGCTATATACTTGTCCTTGAGGGGAAGTGTGGGGATGACATTCCAATAAGAAGAGTGTTCGAACGCACTTGCGTATATCAACCTGTTGTATCGAAAGTAATCGAAGTGGCAACTAAATCATCTAAATCAACTGCACCAGCTAGTGCACCTGCAGCTCTCCTCACCGAAGAAGAAATTGTGAAGATGGGTGAGAAGGACTACATGAATGACGCGCAATTGGCGTTTTTCAAAGCCCGTCTGCAACAACTTGAAAAAGATTTGTTGAAGAACGCCGACGAAACGACCGAGCATTTGCGTGAAACGGTCTTGGTGCCAGATCCTGCGGATCGCGCCACGATTGAAGAAGAGCATTCTTTAGAGTTGCGCACGCGTGATCGTGAACGTAAATTGCTGCGTAAAGTTCAGCAATCTATCGCTTCAATTGACGCTGGCGAGTATGGCTGGTGCGAAGAGACCGGCGAGCCAATTGGTGTTCCGCGTTTAATGGCACGACCGACAGCGACGCTCTCTTTAGAAGCGCAGCAACGTCGTGAATTGAAGCAAAAATTGTACGGAGATTAATTCCCCTTCGATTTGGCTTAAGTAGATCAATGCGCAGGGAGCCGACTGCGCATTTTTTATGGCTGAGTGATGCAACTTTGTTGCAAAATTTTGGTCTCAATAAAGTTATCTGAAAATAGTGACTAGTCACTAGTGATTTGTGATTCGAAACTCTATGCGTGTGCAGTCCTTAAATAATAGACGCTTGAAAGGCATGGTCCTGTTATGGGCCATGTTGTTAGTGCTATTGTCAGCACAGTGGCTAGGGTATGCACATCGCATGTCGCATATCAGTACCGTCACGGGCGACGTGCTGTCGCTGGCATCAGACGGTAGCCATTATGTCGGCATACACAAATTACCTACTACCGCAGAGACCAGCTTACATTCTTGTTTATTAGTTGACGCAGCCAGCATCACCGATTGCTTACAACATAGTTTGAGCTTAAACGCTCCAACGGTTCTCGCCGGCGAATCGGCATATCGCTCCCATCAAATTATTTGGCTGGCTTCATTGCGCCTGCCATTTTTGTCACGTGCTCCTCCTGCTTTGAAATTGGTCTAGTTCATTCGTTATTGCTCGCCTCAGTTGAAGATGACTTATCAAGCGCATTTTCAAAATCGGTCTTGCAAGGAATTGCGCGAATGAAAAATACTTTTTGCGTCGCCTTTGCTTTCATCTGCGAGCTTACAAACTATTCAATTTCAGGAAATATCATGTCTTTAAAACGCAGTATTTTGGCGTGCGCTATATGCGCGGCCTTCGCTCCTATTAGTTCTTTTGCACAAACACAGTCAACTGTTGTTACCGTTTCTGCTAATCCCCTTGGCAAAGATGAAACGATGCAAATTTTAAGCCCGACTAAAGTGCTGTCTGGTTCCGAATTACGTTCAAAAATTGGTAGCTCTTTAGGTGAAACTCTAGGTAGTGAACTTGGCGTCAGTGCATCTGGTTTTGGCGCAGGGGCATCGCGTCCGATTATTCGCGGCCTTGAAGGCCCGCGCGTCAAGATTTTACAAAACGGTATGACGGTCGCGGATGTTTCCGGTTTGTCGAATGATCACGCAGTGGCGAGTGAAACCGCGAGTTCCCAGCAAATCGAAATTCTGCGCGGCCCTGCTGCCTTGCTGTATGGAAGTGGTGCGATTGGTGGTTTGGTGAATGTGGTCGATGGACGTATTCCGACTAGCATTAGTAAGCAACTCAACGGTGAAGCTGAAATCAAATACGCTAGTGCCAATGCTGAGAAAAGTGCTTCTTTTTTCCTCGATGGCTCAGTCAATGATATCGCTTTGCATTTTGACGGCAATCATCGCAATACGGATGATTATAAGATTCCCGGATACGCCGATGTGTATGCGCGCACAGATATTAAAGACCGATTGCCTTCCAGTTTTACTCATGAGCGTAGTCTTGGTTTTGGCGCCTCTTTGATTCAATCCTGGGGACATGTTGGCGCTTCTATACAAGACATGGCAGATCGTTATGGTATTCCTACTGATGAACGTTCATTTATCGATTTGCAGCAAACTCGTTACGATATTGATGCCGCGGTGTATCGACCCTTCCTGATTTTTGATGCATTCAAATTTAAGCTAGGTGCGACCGATTATGCCCATACTGAAAAAATGCCAGATGGTACTCCGGCGACTAATTTTAAAAATCGCGCACTGGAAACTCGCGCTACGCTATCGCATGCCAACTGGCGTGGCTGGGAAGGTAGCGTCGGTATTCAAACCGAAAATACCAATTTTTCTGCTTTAGCAGCGAGCACCGGACGCGCCGATACCGTACCCACTACTCGTTCTACCTCGAACGCGATATTTATCGTTGAACAGAAGAACTTTGGTCCTGTCATCGCCAGCGGTGGTGCCCGTTTTGAAAGCGTAGAGCGTCGACCCGAGGCGCAATTTCAGCTGCCACAACGTAAATTCAATTTGCAGTCATTCTCGCTGGGCGCGATGCTCCCCTTGGGTGATGGATTTGCTCTGATCAGTAGTTTATCTACGGCGCAACGTGCGCCGACCACGGAAGAGTTATATTCCAATGGACCGCATGAATCGACTAAAACTTTTGATATCGGCTATCAAAATTTAAAGACCGAGAACTCAAGAAATTTGGAATTGGCATTGCAAAAAACCAGTGGACTATGGCATGGCAAAGTAAATTTGTTTATCAACAAGGTCGGCCATTATGTGTATGGTGAGATTGATGGCTTGCAAGTAAATGAAGACGGCGAACACGATGTTGATGGCGAATTTACTCAACGCTTCTGGAAGCAGGCGTCCGCCACGATTCGAGGTGGAGAAGCCGAGCTTGCTTACAACCAGTTGGGCGAAGGTTTCTCTTTCCGTACATTCGCCGATACCTCGCGCGGCAATCTTGATCAACGTGGGATTTTGCCTCTGCAGCCAGCTAACCGTGTCGGTTTGGATTTTGGCTACCGTCACGATGGATGGCGCAATACGGTGAGTATTTTGCATGCCCAACGTCAGGACCGACTCGCAGCATCTGAGAGTTTTGTGACACCGTCTTTTACTAAAGTCGACGTGAATGTGACCTACACCCATCCGTATATGAATGCGCAACTGACATGGTTCGCTCAAGTGAAGAATTTGTTGAATCAAGATATACGACTCGCAACTTCCGTTTTAAAAGAGAGCGTACCGCAAGCAATGCGAGGTGTGATTGTCGGTGTCCGCGCTAGTTTTTGATATAGCGCACGACATAGCCTAAGTATGACAAAACGCATTTGATGACAAATAAGACTATTTTATTTCGCCATTAAATGCGAGTTGAAATGAATTTTTCATACGGGATTTTGCCGATTACATTCAACTTGTTACAAGGTGTGACAAATTTTATCGTTTTAATGTGTTTTAGGCACGATCTAAATGAGCAAAAAATGTTCAATTCCGTCTATACTGGCGAGCATAGTAAGTTGCAGATGATAAAGATGTCTCTTACGCAAAATGTCAAAGAAATCTTGTTGCTACCTACGACCTGAATCGAATATTCGCAATGCCGTAATAAGTGAATATAGGTAGATCATTTTGCGCTAGTTTCCTCGCTAAAATCATGGATTTATTTGTAATGAATTACGATGTTAGAATAATCTTTTTAATACTAAGATAGGTTGCTGTGGGGATTTTTAAGCTTTTCGGTAAGAAGCCAGTGCGAACGGAGACGACTACCTCCGACAAACCTGCTTCCAAGAAAACTCGTTCAAAGTCGCAAAACACCGTCATTGGAAAAATCCAAGATGACGATGCTTTGACGCATTCTTTAACCGAGAAAAAGCATATCGCCCGCGCTACCGAGCGTAAAATTGACGCCATCGAATTCGAGATGTCGCGTGATATGGGGCGTCCCAAATCTGCGGCACAAAAAGCTTCTGGTCCAGACGGCCTGAAGCGCACTGAACCTAATCAATTCCACACAGATTTTGTTGCAACAGACTTCCAAAGTACGGTGGCATTAAATATGCAAACGACGGAGTTGCTGTTGGGGACCTCTGAATTGCATACCGCTGCGATGGGGCAAATTGAATCAGTTCCACTGTTAGAAGAAGCTGCGATTTTATTTGCAACTGGCCAGGTGAAAGTCGCTGAGCACATGTTGAGAAGTGCAATTGACTTGGACAACTTGGGAAATGCAACACCTTTGGCTTGGTTTATGTTGTTTGATCTGTACCAGATTGAGCAAAATCAATACGCCTTTGAAAGTTTATCACTCGATTACGCTGGGAAGTACGAAACTTCGCCACCTGTTTGGCACAGCTCAGAAGTGTTGATGGATGCTGAAGAAACGAAGCTTGAAGGCGCAATTCCTACGGTCTCTTTCCCTGCGCAATTAGATGGTGAAATCATCAAATTGTTGCAGAAGCTAAATACTTTTAGCGAAAAGAGCAAAGTTCTCAAACTTGACTTCGGACGTGTCAAAACAGTAGACCCCGTCGGCTGTGGTCTGTTGTTGCGAGCCATGCGCAATTTAAAGAAGTCTAAGCATGATTTAGTTGTTGTCGGTGCGCAAAATTTAACTGAACAGATTCGTTCTATTTTGGAAGTTGGTCGCCGCGATGAGACTGAGGCTCCTTGGTTGCTGCTGATGGAAGTTTTGCAATTGCTTCAACTAAAAGAAGCGTTTGAAGAAGCCAGTATCGACTATTGCGTTACATTTGAAGTCTCACCGCCCGCATTTGAAGCACCTACTAGCAAAGTTACAACAGCGGCACCGGAAGTGATTGAAGAAGCGCCTCAAGAACCATCGGATCGCTTCCTTATGCCTAAAGTCATCGAAGGAAGTACGGAATCCTTAGTAAAAGAAATTCAGGAACATGCCAAATCACATGATTTGGTGATTCTAAATTGCTCACAATTAGAACGTGTCGAGTTTGGCGCTTCTGCTCAATTATTAAATGGTTTGGTGCCAATTTCCAGCGCTAAGGGAAAATCCATCCAGTTTCACGAAGTAAATTATCTGGTAATGCATCTTTTTAATGCGATGGGTCTGAAAAACATCGCTGCCATCGTCCCTCGCAAACAGTCTTAAATCATATCGCCTTGCAGACTTGCAATTGGCGAAAACCACCCCACTTCTGTACTTCTGAGCGCGACCATCTATGATGGGACGATGCGCTGCTGTCTTTGATTTTGCCATTCTTTTGAGGCAATTTGGAGGCGCGGTTTCGAAGCAAGCAAGAATACACGAGGATCATATGGAACAATTTCACGGCACCACTATTTTGACGGTCCGTCGCGGTAATGTAGTGGCATTGGGTGGTGACGGTCAGGTCACTTTAGGCAACATCGTCATGAAGGGTACTGCTCGCAAAGTGCGTAAGTTGTATCACAATAAAGTCCTTGCAGGTTTTGCCGGTGGTACCGCCGATGCTTTCACTCTGATCGAACGTTTCGAGTCCAAATTAGAAAAACATCAAGGCCATTTGATGCGAGCATCGGTCGAGTTAGCCAAAGACTGGCGCACTGATCGTATGTTGCGCCGTTTGGAAGCCATGCTCTTGGTGGCGGACAAAGACTGTACCTTGGTCATTACTGGCAATGGTGATGTTTTAGAGCCGAACAATGGCATAGGCGCAATTGGTTCTGGTGGCACGTTCGCCCAATCTGCGGCGATTGCGCTCTATGAAAATACCGATTTATCACCAGTAGAGATCGTTAAAAAATCATTAACGATTGCTGGTGAGCTCTGCATCTACACCAATCTTTCGCACACGATAGAAACCTTGGAGTAATTTCGCAGCAACAGGGCTGGAGAAAAAGCGTGAAAAAACAGCCGAGTGAATACGCAAAATAAGTTGAAGAAATAAGTCGAAGAAACAAGTTGAAGAAACTAAGCAAAGAATTGAGATAGCTATGATGAATATGACGCCGCAGGAAATTGTTTCAGAATTAGATAAACATGTCGTCGGTCAGGATAAGGCCAAGCGCGCCGTGGCGATTGCATTGCGTAATCGTTGGCGTCGTCAGCAAGTCGCTGAGCCTTTACGTTACGAGATCACACCCAAGAATATTTTGATGATAGGTCCGACTGGTGTCGGTAAAACCGAGATTGCCCGTCGCTTGGCCAAATTGGCAGACGCGCCATTTATTAAAATTGAAGCCACCAAATTTACTGAAGTCGGCTATGTGGGCCGTGATGTTGATACTATTATTCGGGATTTGATTGATATCGGTATCAAACAAACTCGCGAATCCGCTATGCGAAAAGTACGAGCACGCGCCGAAGATGCCGCAGAAGATCGCATTTTGGACGTCTTATTGCCGCCAGTTCGCGATTTTGGTATCGGTCAGGATGCACAGGCCGACCGCAACGGCAGTGGCAATGCCGGTGAAAATACCAGTGCCAATGCAACGCGTCAAACCTTTAGAAAGCGTCTGCGCGAAGGTAGCTTGGATGACAAAGAAATAGAAATGGATGTGGCAGAAGCTGCTCCTCAAATGGAAATCATGGCACCGCCAGGCATGGAAGAAATGACTGAGCAGATTAAATCGATGTTTTCTGGCGCTGCAACCGGACGTAAAAAAGCACGTCGCTTGAAAATCAAAGAAGCAATGAGATTGATGATAGAGGAAGAAGCTGCCAAGTTAATCAACGAAGATGAACTAAAGCAAGAAGCGATTCGAAATGTGGAACAAAATGGTATCGTCTTTTTAGATGAAATCGATAAAATTGCCTCGCGTTCAGAAGCCGGTGGTGCCGAAGTTTCACGCGCTGGTGTGCAGCGTGATTTATTACCCTTGGTTGAGGGAACGACAGTGAATACGAAGTTCGGTATGATTAAGACCGATCATATTTTATTCATCGCTTCTGGTGCATTTCATTTCGCTAAACCATCTGACTTAATACCCGAATTGCAGGGGCGTTTTCCGATTCGCGTCGAACTTGAATCTCTTTCAATCGCCGATTTTGAATGTATTTTGACCAGTACCGATGCCTGCCTTACCCGTCAATATGAAGCGCTGTTAGCAACGGAAGGCGTGAAGATAGAGTTTTCTCCCGAAGGTGTACAGCGTTTGGCAGGCATTGCTTATTCCGTCAATGAAACAACCGAAAATATCGGTGCTCGTCGCCTCTACACGGTGATGGAAAAATTACTAGAAGAAATCTCCTTCGATGCGCATCAGAATAGCGGAAAGACAGTATTGATAGACGCGTCCTATGTTGAACAACGTCTGCAGGCATTATCGGTCGATGAAGATTTATCGCGTTATGTGTTGTAGATGTAAAACTTGATGTCGCACTGAAATTGGAGAGATGGGATGGCAAATAAAAGTATGGGAACACGCCAAAAATTGGTGTTTCGACTTGATCCCATTCAGTCAAAACCGCGCAACCCGGTGGCCGCTTTAGCTAAACGGGGTGGCGCGGGTAGTCATCAGAAAACCAGTGCAGTATTGCGACAAGCGCATAAGCAAGCATTAAAAAAATTGCCAATGGACGAGGAAGCGGATTAAACTTGGAAGATGTATTGCTTAAGCGCAATCAAACTCTAAAGGCCGGAGTCTTTAATGCCAAGCTGCAGAAAGCGTAAATATTTAAACAAGTACCGTTGCCAACTCCGGCGGCGTGACTTAGTAACGCGTATGCTAGTTGATTTGGGCATGTTTTATGCCGAATCCTTTGGCGCCATTAAGGCTGTTTCATTCTTGCGCCAAAAAAATGTACCCGAGCCTGTGATTGCCCGGGTTATTCGCAATGATTATCCACTCTACTAATTTCTGACGGACTCGTATAAGTTGTTGAGTCTAGTTGGATTCAATTTTTGCGTTGCGCGATAACAGTCTTTCTATCATGTCGCGAGTTGCTACATTTTCAAACAAGACACCCGCCACTGCTTCAGTAATCGGCATCTCTATGTTCAGTTCAAAAGCGAGTGCTTTCACTGCTTGCGCACAACGTACACCTTCGGCGACATGACCTAGCTCTTGTATGATGGTTTCCAAGGATTTCCCCTCGGCGAGCGCCAGACCAACCTTGCGATTGCGTGATAAGTTCCCTGTACAAGTGAGTATCAGATCGCCAACGCCAGTCAAACCCATCAGGGTTTCGAGTCGTCCACCAAGTGCGGTACAAAGACGGCTGATCTCCGCTAAACCACGCGTCATTAAGGCGGCACGCGCATTCAAGCCGAGACCTAAGCCGTCCGCGACACCGGTGGCAATCGCCAGAATATTTTTGACTGCGCCACCGACTTCAACGCCGATCACGTCGTCGCTAGAATAGATGCGTAAATTGGGATTATGTGCAGCGGTGACGACTAATTGACATAATTCTCGTGACTGTGAAGCGATGGTCAGCGCGCATGGCAGGCCTTGTGCGACCTCTTGCGCAAATGACGGGCCAGATAGTGCGCCAGCGAGCACTTGATCGCCAAGTTCTTGCTTCACGACTTGATGGGGCAATAATCGCGTGTTTTCTTCAAAGCCTTTGCACAACCAAACAACATTGCGTAAAGGATAAGCTTTGCATTGCTTCAAAATTGGGCGCAGACCGGACACCGAACTGGCAATAATTAATAAACCCTCGCCGTTATGATTGTCTAGTGCATGGCGTAAAGCCGCATCAAAGTCTGCTGTTGCCTGTAGCGAATCGGGTAGACGAAAGCCAGGTAGATAGTGCTGATTTGCGCGCTGTGTTTGCACGCTTTCCATCACAACCTGATTGCGTCCCCACAGCAACACTTGGTTTTTTGCCGCCAGTGAAATCGCTAAAGCCGTGCCCCATGCACCAGCGCCCAGAACGGTAATATTCATAGTTGACCTGTTTAGTTTCTTTGATGCTTACTTTTGTTAGTTTTGTAGGTTTTTATTGGTTTTTGTCTGTTGCAGCGATGTAAATCGTAAACCTGATTCAAATGGCTGACATAAAAAAAGGACACGCTTATGTCCTTTATTGTGCATTCTGGTAATTGGGTCGCTCTTATAAACCCCAGACATCAGCAGTTCTAACGTAGCCTGTCTGACCATCGCGGTGTTTTACTTTTACCCATAAACCATTGGCTGGCTCCGCCATCTCTAGTAACACGTTTTTGTCGGCGCTAAATACCATATTTGCTGATTCTTCCGCTGAGACACGCACGCGAGCTGTTGCCACTTTGACGACCAGATTGCGGCGCACAACTAAATCCTTGGCTTCGACCCAACTTAAGTCGCCTTGGGCATCACGTACTCGGCACCAAGCGCCTGAGGTCAAAATCACTTCAACCGGCATACCAGCAGGTGCCACATAAATTTTCATGCCACGTGCAGAGGGCGCATCATACATGATGACAGGTGCAGCACCGACAGAGCGGAATTCTAAGGCGTGGGATAACCCAGAGACTGAACTTAATCCTAACAATACCAGTGTTGAAAGGCTGGAGATGAGGCGCATTGCGTAACCTTAGGATGAAGTCGATAAAGAAAAACCCATTGCTCCTAAAAAAAGAGCAATGGGTCTTAAAGCAATTAGTGCGTTGTTGCAGCTGCTTCGGTTGTACCAGCGTCTGCTGCTAATGCAGCTTGCTCAGCCATATTGGCCAAACGTTGTTGGTAGAATGCTTCGAAGTTGATTTCTGTCAAATGAATCGGTGGGAAACCAGCGCGAGAAATCGCATCAGCGACATTGGAACGCAGGTATGGATAGATGATGTTAGGGCAACCGATGCCTAACAATGGGTCCATCTGATCTTGAGGAATATTGCGTGCTTCGAAAATACCAGCTTGTTTCGCTTCTACCAAGAAAGCAACTTTGTCTTTGATTTTCGCTGTTACTGTTACTGTTACTGTGGACTCAACGATGCCTTCAGCTAATGGCTCAGCAGCTACGTCTAAAGTCACTTCAATGCTTGGCGCTTCTTGTTCCAAGAAAATCGCTGGAGAATTTGGTTGTTCGAGCGATAAATCTTTCAGATAGACGCGTTGAATTTGGAAAATTGGCTGCAAATTTTGGTCGGACATGTGAGACTTTCTTTAAATTCTATAAATTGATTGTGAACAGCGAGCTACTTACATAGGGACAAAAAACCAATATTCAAGCCCCATTCTGTTTCACTTTGATTTCCAGTCACTTGGCCGATTTCAAGATGGCGAAACAGAATTAGCCTTCTATTGTAGCAAGTGAGACTAAAAAACCGCAATCAAAGCCGCTTGTGCACTGCGTTTTATGTTGGATTTAACAGCGAATCGAGCTTGCCAGCGCGGTCTAAGGCCGATAAATCGTCAAAACCACCGACATGTGTTTCCCCTATGTAAATTTGAGGCACGGTGCGGCGTCCGGTTTTTAGCATCATAGCCTCCCGCACAGCAGGGTCGAGATCAACCCGCACTTTTTCTATTTCTGCAACGCCTTTGGCTTTTAACAGGCGTTCCGCCATCACACAGTATGGACAAACTGCAGTGGAATACATAACAACATGGGCAACCATGACAACTCCCTTATTTAACTGTTGGCAAACCTTGCGACTGCCAAGCCGCAACGCCACCGTCTAAACTAAACGCTTGCTCAAATCCTGCCTTATTCAGGATGGTGACCGCGCTACTGGAACGCACACCTTTGGCACAGACGGCAATGACGGTATGTGCTTTTGATTTTTCGATTTCCTTAATTCGGGATTCGAGCTCATTTAAAGGGATATTTTTGGCGTTCGCCAAGTGACCGCTGGCAAATTCTTCAGCGCTACGCACATCCAAGATCAATGTTTTGCCTTGGTTGATCTTTTGCGTCGCTTGCAATTGCGAGACTCTGGCACCGCGTCTTTGCAGGCTAGGGAGTAATAAAGCACCGCCGGAAATGAGGGCGATGGCAAGCAGAAATAGATTGTCGCTAATGAAATTCACAGTTTTCCCGTGTTAAGAATGGTTATAAGTGGTTAAAGACAAGCGCCTCATTATAAAATAGATGGGGAATTTAGTTTTGAACTGATTGAATTTCCTACGTAATCATCGTAAATCCACCTTCAACCCAGCTAATTTAAGCAAATATTAATCAAATATCATGTATAAAATTGTATTGATGCGTCATGGCGAATCCACTTGGAACCTCGATAATCGTTTTACTGGCTGGACGGATGTCGATCTGACAGACAAAGGCGTGGCCGAAGCGCGTCAAGCGGGTAAGTTACTAAAAGAAGCGGGTTTCACCTTTGATTTAGCTTATACCTCAGTTTTAAAACGTGCGATTCGTACTTTGTGGGGTACTTTGGACGAGATGGATTTGATGTGGTTGCCGGTTCAACATGATTGGCGTTTGAATGAGCGTCATTATGGTGCTCTGCAAGGTTTGAATAAGGCAGAAACTGCCGCTAAGTATGGCGATGAACAAGTTTTGGTATGGCGTCGTAGCTATGACACACCACCTAATCCTTTGGATGAAAACGATGAACGCACTTCGTTTAGTGATCCTCGCTATGCCGGTTTGCAACGTGCGCAAATTCCTCTAACTGAATGCTTAAAAGACACAGTGGCACGCGTTGTGCCAGCGTGGGATGACTCCATTGCACCCGCCATTCGCGCTGGCAAACGTATCATTGTTTCGGCACATGGCAACAGTTTGCGCGCTTTGATCAAAATGCTTGATGGCATCAGCGATGACGCGATCGTGAATTTGAATATTCCTAATGGTCAGCCTTTGGTGTATGAACTGGACGCGGATTTAAAACCGATTAAGAGTTATTACCTCGGTGATCAGGACGCGATTGCTGCTGCATTGGCAGCGGTGGCGAGCCAAGGAAAGTCGAAGTAAGTCGGATGCCGTTTTCTTCAAAGTACCAGGTTCGACAAGCCGACAAACTTAATTTACGCCAAGGCGTAAGGGCAGTTTGTCTTGCTTGCGGTTTCGCGTGTGTGTTAGGTATCTGGCCTGATATGGCGCTTGCCCAAAGCAATCGCGCCAAAGAGAAAAAGCAAGCGGAAGCGACGCGTATTGAGTTGCAACAAAAACTCAAGGCTCTAAAAAAAGATATCAGCAAAACTGAGTCGGCCAAGGAAAAAGCCAGTGATGCGCTGGAAGATTCTGAGCAAGCCATTTCCGAAGCGAATCGTTCTATTCGTGAACTGCAGACAGAACAGCAGCAAGCGAATGAACGCTTGAATCAACTAATAGTTGAACATGAGCGCCTGACTGCACAAGTTGAGCAACAGAAAAAACAATTATCTGATTTCCTACGTCGCCAATATATGCACGGTGACAGCGATAGAATGAAATTATTGTTGTCAGGTGACAATCCTAATCGTATCAACCGCGAACTGCATTACATGAGTTATGTTTCTCAGACTCAAGCCAAATTGATTGCAGCTTTACGCACTAGTTTGGACGAAATCGAAAAAAATAAACTAGCGGCGCAACAGACTAAAGATGAATTAGATGAAATCGCGCAAGAAGAGCGCGATCATAAAAAAGGCCTGGAAAAAGAGAAAAAACGGCATACAGTTCTGCTGACAGAATTAGCGAGTAAATTACACTCGCAAAAGAAAGAAGCAGAAAATTTGCAAAAAGACGAACAGCGTTTGAGTAGTCTAGTGACGCGTCTGAACAAGCTAATGGAAGAACAAGCGAAAGCGGAACAAGCACGCCTCGCCTTGCAAGAAAAACAGCGCAAAGAACGATTGGCTCAAGAAAAAGCACAACGCGAAAAGAACCAAATTGCGGGTCAAAATAAGCATTCCGGCAAAGTCGTCAATGATATTGAAGACAATAAAAATCTCAGAGTCGAACAAACCCCCACGCCGGGTATGCTTGATGGACAAGAATTCGGCCGTTTGAAAGGGCAATTACGTTTGCCGGTGAAAGGCGAGTTGATTGCTAAGTTTGGCAATAAGCGTGGAGATGGCCCAAGCTGGAAAGGTCTTTTTATTAAAGCGAGCGAAGGCGCTGAAATCAAGGCGATTGCGGCGGGTAAAGTGGTCTTCGCGGAATGGCTGCGCGGCTTTGGTAACATGATTATCCTCGATCATGGTGGCCAATACCTAAGCCTTTATAGCAATACACAAGCCGTGCTAAAACACGCAGGTGATATGGTGAAAGCCGGTGACACGATAGCCAACGCGGGCAACAGCGGCGGTAATGAAGAAACCGGACTATACTTTGAAATGCGTTACAAAGGTCAAGTGTTTGATCCGCTGAGTTGGGTACGAAAGTAAGCATAAGCGCGGTAGGTATGCTTGAGTAAACTCAGCGTAAGATTTCAACAATTTTTTGCGGTCAATACCGTTTTGGAATTATGGGCAGTAAATTAAAAAATTTTGGTTTGATCGGTTTCGGCGTGGTCGCCGGTGTCGCCGCTTCCCTGCAGTATTCAGCCCTTGCGCAAAAAATGGGAGGCAGCCCTTTGCCTCTGGAAAAACTCAGTGAGTTTTCAGAAGTATTTGGCATGATCAAATCCGATTATGTAGAGCCGGTAGACGATGAAAAACTGCTGACCGAAGCGATGAACGGTATGGTGAGTTCTTTGGACCCGCATTCTGCTTATTTAGACAAAAAAGCGTTTAAAGAATTACGTGAAGGCACTGAAGGCAAGTTCGTCGGTTTGGGCGTAGAGGTTGGCATGGAAGATGGTTATGTCAAAATTGTTTCGCCTATCGAAGATTCTCCCGCTTATCGTGCAGGCATACAACCGGGCGATCTGATTACGCGTATTGATGGCGTGCCGATTAAAGGTTTGAGTATCGACGACGCCGTAAAAAAAATGCGCGGCGAACCGAATTCTAAGATCACACTAACCATAGCGCGCAAGACTGAAGATAAACCTATCGTCGTGACTTTGACTCGTGAATTGATCAAGCAGCACAGTGTCAAAGCCAAAGTGATAGAGCCTGGCTATGCCTGGTTGCGGATATCACAATTCCAAGAGCCGACCGTCGAAGACATGGTGAAGAAGATTAATGCCTTGTATGCGCAAGATCCGGCTTTGAAGGGTTTGGTTTTAGATTTGCGCAATGATCCGGGCGGCGTATTGCCAGGCGCGGTCGGTGTGTCAGCAGCTTTCTTGCCGAAAGATGTTGCGGTGGTATCGACCAACGGTCAGGTTGAAGATTCCAAACGTACTTATTTTGCGAAACGTGAATTCTATGCGAACGGCGCAGGTGGCGGAGATCCTCTGGCGAAGTTGCCCGCCGCGATTAAAACTGTACCGATAGTGGTATTGATCAATACCGGCACCGCCTCTGCGTCCGAGATTGTGGCAGGCGCCTTGCAAGATTATCGTCGCGCGATTGTGCTGGGTACGCAGAGTTTTGGTAAAGGCTCGGTGCAAACAGTGCATCAGATTTCTGCTGATACAGGGATCAAGATTACGACCGCGCGTTATTACACACCTTTAGGCCGTGCTATTCAGGCGAAAGGCATTACGCCGGATTTGCATGTAGAAGAAACGGCTGACGGTGATGGTTTCAATGCTTTGCGTTCGCGCGAAGCGGATCTGTTAAAGCATTTGAGCAACGATAAAGAAGCCGAGTCAGAAAAAGCCATGGTGGATGAGCTGGAAGAAGAAAAGCGTCTGATTGCACTGGCGAAGAAAAGCAAGGCGCTCGAATATGGTAGTAAAGATGATTTTCAATTAGCGCAAGCTTTGAATCATTTGAAGGGTTTGCCAGTGAAATTAGTCGCGATGAAAACCCCAGACGCTGTTGCTAACTCGGCTGCTAATTCTGCTGTAACGTGGCCCGCATCATCCCCCGTAAAAAGCAAAGCTGATAAAAATTCAGAGCCAAAGAAAAAATAAATACCAAGTGCCTGCGACCCACGACGTTTGTGGTTCGTACGGTTTGCTTAGTTAGCGGCAGAGACAACAATGAACGACAATCAACTCTTACGTTATTCACGTCATATCCTGCTTGATCAAATCGGGATTGAAGGCCAACAAAAGATGCTGGCGGCGCATGCTTTGGTGATCGGTGCCGGTGGATTAGGTTCACCTGCTGCCTTGTATCTGGCGAGTGCCGGTATCGGTAAGTTGACGATCGTCGACGATGACGAAGTTGATCTGACTAATCTGCAGAGACAGATTTTGCATACGACAGAGCGAGTCGGTCAGAATAAAGTCGATTCCGCAAAGATCAGCTTGCAAGCGATTAATCCTGAAATTGACATCGTCGCATTGAAAGAACGTTTGCAAGGAGAACGCTTGCAAGCCTTAGTGCGTAGCGCGACGGTGGTCTTAGATTGCAGCGATAATTTTAAAACCAGGCATGCTGTGAATCGTGCTTGTGTGACAGCGGCTGTACCGCTGGTATCGGGGGCGGCGATTTCCTTTGATGGGCAGCTTAGCGTATTTGATACTCGCACTAGAGACGCACCGTGCTATGCTTGTTTATTCCCTCCCGATCAAGAATTTGAAGAAGTGCAGTGCTCAACCATGGGCGTGTTTGCGCCATTAGTGGGCATTATCGGGACGATGCAAGCAGCGGAAGCCTTGAAATTGGTCATAGGATTAGGTCAATCTATCGCGGGTCGTCTCTTACTGCTTGATGTCTTGGCGATGGAATGGAATTCGATAGGCATTAGCAAAAATAGTGATTGTCCGGTTTGTTCGCTTTTACTAGATTAAGATCACACCACTAAGATTGCACCACCAAAATTGCTGGCAAAGCGCCACGCAATGCATTGCACAGCATGATTTCATCTGCCTGAAGAACTTCGTCTATCGTCAAGGATTTCTCCTGTGCTTGCAGATGCTGATCTTCTAGCAGAACGGCACGCATGATGCCAGGTAATACGCCATCGCACAGCGGTGGCGTGTACCAAGTCTCGCCAATCCGCACAAAGAGATTACTACGCCCGCCTTCAGTCACGTAACCTGCACGGTTGACGAATAAACTGTCAAAACCACCTGCTTGTTCCGCCGCTTTCCAAGCTGCGTCGTAGGCATGTCTGTGGCTGCTCTTGTGCATCAAAAATAAGGTTTCGGTTTCGCAAACTTCTTTTTTGAAGAATAGTTTTACTGGTGTATTTAAATTCTGTAGTTGCGCGTGTTGAATCTGTATTTGGCCGTCCGATTGCAAGCCAAGACGTAAACGATAGTCCGTATCGTCGGTGAAGCTCGCGCAGCGGCTTTGCAATTCGTAGACGATCTTTGTACGATCAAATGCAAAGCCAAAAAAATCTGCGGAGCGTTCCAAGCGTTGTAAGTGACGCTCAAGGTGACGGCAGCCCTCCGTTTGAGTTGCATACATTGTTTCAAATAATTCAAACTCAGGCTGTAAACCTGTCAGGAATTTTGCTTTTAACTGGCACTCGGCAAATTCTTCCTCCGCCCGACTATCGTAGACGATGCCAGCACCTACACCCATGCAACCAGCGCGTAATCCTTGTTCATCGGCTGGGCTGAGTTGCAAGGTACGAATCGGGACCGATAAACAAAAATCACCCAAACGCGCTTGCGATGTTGGTGGGTCGAACCAACCAATAGCGCCAGTGTAGATGCCGCGATCTTCGGTTTCCAGTTCGCGTATGATTTCCATCGTCCTGTGCTTAGGTGCACCTGTAATCGAGCCGCAAGGGAATAGCGCACGCATGACTTCTGCCAAATTCAAATCAGGGCGCAGTTGAGCTTCTATACTTGAAGTCATTTGCAATACGCTGGAGAAGCGATTGACCTCGAATAAGGCCGGTACTTTGACACTGCCAGTGCTGGCGATGCGACCTAAATCGTTGCGGAGCAAATCAACGATCATCAAATTTTCTGCTCGATTTTTTGGATCGAGACGTAAGTTGTCAGCTACCTGTTGATCTTGCACATCATCGCCGCTGGCTGCTGCTGTACCTTTCATGGGGCGCGCGAATAAATGACCCGCCGTGTGGCGAATGAAGAGTTCGGGCGATAGAGATAAGATCGCAGAACCATCCGGCAAATGAATAAAAGCGCCGTAAGGCACTGGTTGGCGCCGGCGTAAAGCCAGATATAGGCTAAGCGCCGAACCATAACTTTGAAAATGTAAGCGATAGGTGTAATTTACCTGATAGGTATCGCCTGCCTCGATGTAGGCACGGATTTGTTCTATCGATGATGTGAAATCCTCGACCGTGACATTGGCTTGTAATTGCCGTATTCCTGCTATTTGATGCTGGCTATGTTGTTCCAGCCAAGACAATATACTTTCTTTGCCCAGTTGCTGGCAGCACTCAAAAACAAGGAATTGTGACATGCTGCTCTGTCGGTCAAACTGTTTGCGCGACGCGATGGCCTGCAGTTGCGCGCCAGTCTCATAACTTAATAATGCCACGACAAAATTGCCAGCATCTAAGGCTTGTTGCACTTGCGTCCAAACCGATTCCCAATCTTTAACTTGAAAACATGTTATGGATTTCACGAACCCTGAATACAAACGCGAAGAGGCGTCATCACTGCGCGCATCATCGAGTAAGGCGAAACAATGATGAGGATCAAGAGTAATGTCAGTAGCTTGAAAGGAAGAAGACACAGTTGACAGGTCAGGTTAAAATCGTCGCTAGTTTACTCGCAGTTTCAAAATCATGCGTGGCTTTATTTTGTTACAACTTTTGTCAAATAAAGTCAAAACTGACAAAAAACAAAAAAAGTGTAACCAAATTCATTCCTCCGCGTTAGCTATAGGGAGACGTCACAAACGCGCTATAATGCGCGCACGAAGCGACTCTAATTTGATTAGATCTTGCGTAGAACACCGGGTTGCGTTTTATTTACTTACATCGCTCATTTTAATTATATTGCCATGACAAAAAAATCTCCTATCGCCTTGGCGGCACTCCTGTTAGCCCTTGGAACCAGCGCAGTTACTTTGTTACCAGTAGCAGCGCAAGCGCAAACTGCAGAAAAGAAAGAAGCATCGAAAGAAGTCATTCGCGCAGAATGGACTAAACCATGGCAAGAAATTCAAAAGCTGATCACGGATAAGCAATATCCAGAAGCTTTGGAAAAAATTAATTCCTTAAGTAAATTCGAAAATAAAACGCCTTACGAGAATTTCTTCTTGAGCAGAACTAAGGCCGTTATTGCTTCCAGTACGAATAACACAGATTTGTTGGCAGTCTGCTTCGAAGAAATGATTAACAGTGAATTTTTGACTGCAGCAGAAAAGTTGAAATACATAGACGGAATGGCTGGTATTTATTACAACGCAAAAAGATACAAAGAGTCGCAAGTTTGGACTAAGCGTGCTCTAGCGATAGAGCCAAGCAACGCCTTGATGCAAGATCTGGAAGTGCAAAATTATTATTTAAGTGATGATTTTGCGAACGCTGCTATCGCAGTTAAAGCAAAGATCGCTGCTGATGAAGCGGCGAAGCGTATTCCAGGCGAGACACGCTTGCGTCTATTGCACGGCGCTAGCATGAAGATGAAAGATACGGACGGTTCTACTAAGGCATTGGAATTGCTGGTGAAATACCACCCTAGCAAAGAATACTGGGCTGATTTGTTATACCGTTTGCCGAACAAGCAAGGATTTAATGACCGCTTGCGTTTAGATTGGTATCGCTTGTTGCTCGCAACGGATACGATGGAAGACGGCTCCCAGTTTATGGAAATGGCTGAGACTGCTTTGTTAGCAGGTTTGCCATTAGAGGCCAAACATATTATGGAAGCAGGTTATAAAGCGAATTTGTTAGGTACTGGCAAAAACATGGCTAAACATAAGCCTCTGTTGGATAAAGCCACAAAACAAGCCATCGATGACGCAAAGACTTTAGATGCGGGTGAAGCATCTGCTAAAGCGGCTAAAACAGGCTTGGGTATGACTAACATGGGTTACAACTTGGTAATCAATGGTCAACATGAGCGTGGCATCAGTTTGATTGAGCAAGGTATTGCTAAAGGTGGTTTAAAATCGCCGGAAGAAGCTAAATTGCATTTAGGTATGGCTTATTTGCAAGCTGGTAACAAAGCGAAGGCACATGAAGTGTTTAAAACTGTACAAGGCAATGATGGTTCAGTTGAATTAGCGAATTATTGGATGTTGATGAAATAAATTTGCAGATAAAGAGCGGCGATTCGTCGTCGTTCTTTTCGATGGAATTGTTTCAATAAACAAAAAGTAGTAAGGGTGACCTTACTGCTTTTTGTTTTTCGACATAGCGTTTGCAGTGCTATTTGATCGGCAATGCCGTAGTATTTTTAACTTCTTCCATCACCGCATAGGTATGCGTTTCTCGCACACCACTTAATTGCAGCAAGGATTTTCCCAGAAAGTCACGGTAGGCATTCATGTCCTTGACCCGTGCTTTGACCAGATAATCGAATCCACCTGCTACCATATGACATTCCAATACCTCAGGAATCGCTTGTACGCCTCGCTTGAAGGCGTCAAACACATCGGGTGTCGTGCGGTCTAAGACCACTTCGATAAAAACAAGTAGGGCGACATCGAGTAAATGTGGATTAAGTTGGGCGGTATAGCCTAGAATGTAGTTCGATTCCTGCAACTTACGTACCCGCTCCAAACAAGCAGCTGGAGAGAGGTTAACTCTTGTAGCAAGTTCTACATTACTGATGCGGCCGTCATTTTGTAATTCGGCCAGAATTCTTTTACTGATTTTGTCTAGCATAAGAAGGCAGTTTGAGTAGTTGTTAATAATATTCGGTGGAATTGTCTCACAAAATACAATATTTCGATATACATCGGAATTTCCAGAATTAATCCTCGTCAATGATCTATACAATTAAATCATATTTGCTTTTATAAATAAATGATGAATCCACTCATGAATCTCCAATCTACTTACATCCCATTTCAAACGCTACAGCAAGAACTGTTAGCAAATCCCTCGGAACTCAGAGTCAAAATCACCGAAGCTTATCGACGTGATGAGGCTGAAGCTGTTGATTGGTTACTTGCCAACATGCAAGAAATACCCGGCGCAAAAAACAACACTCATGAGTTAGCCAAGAAATTGGTTAGTTCGGTGCGTCAACAACGCACCCGCGCCTCTGGCGTTGATGCTTTGATGCATGAGTTCTCTTTATCCTCTGAAGAAGGGGTTGCTTTGATGTGTTTGGCTGAAGCCTTGCTGCGGATTCCTGATGCTGCTACTAAGGACAGACTGATCGCCGACAAGATCAGTAAAGGCGACTGGCGTAAACATTTGGGCGAATCGCCATCATTGTTCGTGAATGCAGCGACTTGGGGTTTGCTGGTCACAGGTAAATTGGTCAGCACTAATAGCGACCAAGGTTTAGGTTCAGCATTGACGCGTTTGATCGCGAAGGGCGGTGAGCCGCTCATCCGTAAAGGCGTGGATCTGGCGATGCGTATGCTGGGTAACCAGTTCGTGACAGGTCAAACCATTGATGAAGCGCTGAAAAACAGTCAAGCCAATGAAGCGCGTGGCTATCGTTATTCTTACGACATGCTGGGTGAAGCCGCTCTGACCATGCATGACGCAGCGTTTTATTACCAAGCTTACGAAACCGCGATCCACGCGATTGGTAAAGCATCGAATGGTCGTGGTATCAAAGATGGTCCAGGTATCTCAGTCAAACTTTCGGCCTTGCACCCGCGTTATTCGCGCGCGCAACGTGCTCGCACGATGGAAGAATTGCTGCCACTACTCAAGAAATTACTGGTCTTGGCGAAGCAATACAATATTGGCTTGAACATCGATGCGGAAGAAACAGATCGTTTGGAATTGTCCTTAGATTTGATGGAAGCACTGGCTTTCGACAAAGATTTAGAGGGTTTTGAAGGCATAGGTTTTGTGGTGCAGGCTTATCAAAAGCGTTGCCCGTTTGTGATTGATTATTTGATTGACCTGGCGCGTCGTAGTAACCGTAAATTCATGGTGCGTTTGGTCAAAGGTGCGTATTGGGACTCTGAAATCAAACGTGCGCAAGTCGATGGTATGCCAGGCTTCCCAGTCTACACACGTAAGGTGTACACCGATGTGTCTTATCTGATGTGCGCGCAAAAATTGTTGGCGGTCACCGATGTGATCTACCCACAATTTGCAACGCACAATGCATTAACCTTGTCGACGATTTACAGTTGGGCGCAAGAAGCCAAAGTTACCGATTATGAATTCCAATGTCTGCATGGCATGGGTGAAACTCTGTACGATCAAGTGGTTGGTGCAGATAAGCTGAACAAGCCTTGCCGCATTTACGCGCCTGTAGGATCACACCAAACCTTGTTGGCGTATCTGGTCCGCCGCTTGTTAGAAAATGGTGCTAACTCTTCTTTCGTGAATCAAATCGTTGATGAGAAAATTTCTATCGATTCATTGATCGAAGACCCAATTCAGATCGCAAAAAATCTCGCTGGTCAAATGCATAGCGGTATTCATTTGCCAAGCAATTTGTTTGGTAAAGAACGCAAAAATTCAGCGGGCATGGATTTCAGCAACGAATTGCAATTGCAAAAAATTAGTGCGCATTTCAGTGCATTCAGCGAGCAAACTTTGACCGCAACACCACTGTTGGCGGGTACTGTATCGGCGAGTGCAGCACGTCCCATATTGAATCCGGCTGATCATAGTGATGTAGTTGGACAAGTGGTAGAAGCCGATGCCAGCGACGTGCAAACTGCTTTGGCTGCCGCCCAAGCTTATGCAACTGAATGGCAAAATCAAACACCCGCAGCGCGTGCCGCTTGTTTGAGCAAAGCGGGCGATTTGCTCGAAGCCCAGACTTTGGATTTCATGGCTTTGGCAATACGCGAAGCAGGCAAGTCTTTGCCGAATGCTTTGGCTGAGGTGCGCGAAGCGGTTGATTTCTTACGTTACTACGCTGCGCAAGTTGAAGCTCAGCCACAGACAGAAGCTTTGGGTCCAGTGGTTTGTATCAGCCCGTGGAATTTCCCACTCGCCATTTTCATCGGTGAAGTCAGCGCGGCTTTAGCTGCAGGTAATGTGGTGTTGGCCAAGCCTGCTGAACAAACTCCTTTGATCGCGCATCGTGCGATTCAATTGATGCACGAAGCTGGCGTACCAGTGGGTGCTTTGCAATTCTTACCAGGTACGGGTGAGGTGGTCGGCGCGCAATTGGTGGCCGATAGCCGTGTTAAGGGCGTGATCTTTACTGGCTCTACTGAAGTGGCACAAATCATCAATCGTACTTTGGCCAAACGTTCGATTGCTGAGAATATTGATATTCCACTCATCGCAGAAACGGGTGGTCAAAATGCGATGATCGTTGACAGTAGCGCATTGCCAGAACAAGTGGTGAATGATGTCGTTTCCTCGGCATTTGACAGCGCAGGACAACGTTGTTCAGCTTTACGTGTCTTGTGTCTGCAAGATGATATCGCTGATAAAACATTAGAAATGTTGCACGGTGCAATGCAAGAATTACGTGTCGGCATTCCCGATCGTTTGGCGACTGACATCGGCCCTGTGATTGACGCTGAAGCGCAAAAAAATCTGCAAACCCATATTGATGCGATGCGTTCCAAAGCGAAGTCTTTTTACACTTTAGATTTGCCAGCGAGCTGCAAGAACGGTACTTTCGTTGCACCGACCGTACTGGAAATCAACGCTTTGTCTGAATTGACTAAGGAAGTATTCGGCCCTGTCTTGCACGTATTGCGTTACCGACGCGATGATTTGCCCGCCCTGATCGACGCTATCAATGCCACCGGTTTTGGTTTGACCTTGGGCGTGCATTCTCGTATCGATGAAACGATAGAATTCCTCACGCAACGCGCGCATGTCGGTAATATTTACGTCAATCGCAATATCGTTGGTGCGGTGGTGGGTGTACAACCATTTGGTGGTGAGGGTAAGTCAGGTACTGGTCCAAAAGCGGGTGGCCCTTTGTATTTGAAGCGTTTGCAAAAAAATCCAGGCATGAATTTCAGCGGCAACACCGTGTATGAAAAACAAGCACCGGTTGCCTTAGATGCCTTGACGGTATGGGCAAAAACGCATGGTCACCCTGATGTCGCGGCCTTAGCCGAACAGTACGCACGTCAAAATCCTTACAAGATGACGATGTTATTGCCGGGACCTACAGGTGAAACCAATACTTTGGCGTTCTCTTCTCGTGGACGGGTATTTTGTGCCGCTAAGGATCTCGCAACTTTGCTCAACCAAATTGCTGCGGTGGTGGCAACGGGTAATACGGTTGTGGTGGAAGCGCATACTAAACAATTGCTACCAGCCGATTTACCAAAATTAGTGGCCGACGTGATCGTCGTTGCTAACCCTGATCAATCCCACGCACAATTTGCATTGATAGCGCGTGAGCTCGCAGCAAGCTATCGCCCGGTATTTGCACAACAAGATGGTGCGATTGTGTGTATTGTAGAAGCGGATGCCAAAACAGAATTACCTTTGTGGCGTCTGGTTGCTGAACGCGCATTGTGTGTGAACACGACCGCGGCGGGTGGTAATGCAAGTTTGATGACTTTGCAAAACTAAGCCGATCAGTTAGTAACTTTTTTACGAATTGACTGGCAACAGAAAACCGTATGAGACCGAGTTGTTGGCCTCATACGGTTTTTTTGTAACTATAATTTTTGAACCTGGTGATTTTAGTACTTGTAGCCAAAGCCAAACGTGATCAAGCTATTGGTGCTCTTAAAGTTATTGCTCGGTTTGCTGGTGTAACTCAAGGCCGCGCCCGCATTTAAGGTCCAGCCGTTTGCAACTACCGTCGCAAGGTTGATATCGAGAGTGCTGCGAGTGCCGATGTCGCCAGTACCTGGATAAATAGCCCAACGCTGTTTAATACTGGAGGTCGCGCTGATTTTGTGAGTGGATTCTTCACCAAGCAAAAATTCGAAGCCGCGCTTACTAGTAGGTGATGGCGGCACAGTCGTGCCAAATTGCGTTTCCGAAAAACCGATACCGGTAAATAAATCAAAGTTGGTTTCATCAGTTTTGATCAGTTTAAAACCGGCACCCGCATTGATGGCGTAACGTGAATCAATGTTTTGAATCTTGTTGGTTTCCAGTTCACTACCACCAAAAAAGAAACTATTGTCAGACAAATTGTAGTCATAACGGCCACCCAGACGCAGTAATTGCGCGGTATTGGTTTTGATATTGTTGACCTTATTGCTGCCGTAATTGATCAAACTATAGAAACTAAGTTTGTCTTCTTTGCTCGCTTTAGTCGCATTGGCCACGACATTGAAGGTTTGCGAAGAGGTATTGCTAGATGCCAGTGAACCGCCAATGGAGATGCCGCCGTGCCATGCATTATCTTGTAAGGTCTGTGCCTGAACATGATTGACTTGTATGACGGCGAAACCTAAGAGCGCGAGAGCTTTGCAGCTTGGCAAAAAAAACCGAGGGTAAAACATGAAATTTCCTTGTTGATTTGGATCTGCACGAATCGGCGTTTTGCATTGATACCGATCGCGTCGAAATTATATCTTTGATTGTCATTACAGGTGCTACCGGGATAATCAGTGGCACTTTATAAGTCTTCTATAACGTTGACTAAACGATGAGGTTGACTCGCATCGCACCCATAGCGTTAACTAGTTTGTTGCAAAAAATCGCAATAAAATGACGGAAGACGCGAATTCAAAGTCTTTTCTGATCTACACTAACTCTTATTTTGTTCAAATTGGTGATGCGATGCGTACTGCCTTGATTTCTTCTGTGTTAGTCAGCTTGTGTTTTGTCAGTGCTTGTGAGCGCCTCGGTGTGCCTGATCCTGCAAAAGATGCGGCGATTCGTGAGGCTGATGCCCGTGCTACAGGAAGTGCCTGTCGCCATGCCGGTCGAGGCATAGAAGATTGTTATGTGATGAACCCGGATGCATCAAGAGCAGCTGTGTATGCAGGTTGGAAGGAAATGAACGACTACATGCGCGAAAATAATATTGTTGAAGTTAAACCGACAGCGTCTGCCAGTGAGGCAGCTTCTGAATCCGCCTCTGCCTCGGCTTCCGCATCAAGCTCTGCCTCGGCATCCGCTTCCGCCAGCTCACGTTAAGAATCTATGCACGCTAACGTTCAATTAATCCAAGAATTTTATCAAGCCTTTCAGCGTCGCGATGCGGTCGCGATGGCTGAGTGCTATACCCACGATATTGAATTTTCTGATCCGGTTTTTCCTCGTCTGCGCGGCGAGCAAGTTGGTGCGATGTGGAGCATGTTAACCAGTCGGGCAGAAGATTTTTCTTTAAGTTTTAACAGCGTCGAGGCTGATGCAACGAAAGGTCGCGCGTCTTGGATCGCGACTTATCGCTTTAGCCAAACTGGTCGCATGGTGGTGAATCGGATCGATGCGACATTTGAATTTCGCGACGGCAAGATCAGTCGCCATCGAGATCATTTTGATTTGTGGAAGTGGTGTCGTCAGGCCTTGGGTCTTACAGGATGGCTATTTGGGGCATTCCCTGCGATACACAATAAGATTAGAGCACAAGCCGCGGCGGGTTTAAAAAAATTTACAGCAACCACTAATTCGGCTTAGTGACTACTTAGTGGCTACTTAGTGGCTATCCAAATCAGCGGATTTTGACATGCAAAAAAATCGTGGACGAGTGGTCGCTATCGTTTTTCTAATCGGCATGATGTCGGCGTGCTCATCCGATCTGACGGTCGTTAAAGACCCTGTCCCAAAGCAACTTTCAAGCGCCGTGTTGAAAATTGATAATGGCGTGTTTGCTGAAATTTTTCCGACAGATGGCTTGAGCAATGATACTTGTGGCCTGCCTGATTTCACCGAGCCGGTCATTCAAAAAATTAACGAAATCCGAGCTCAGCCACGATATTGTGGTAAGGAGTACTTCGAAGCAGCCGCGCCTTTGGCCTGGCAAAATAGCATACGAAATGCGGCCTATCAACACTCTGTACAAATGGCTCAGGCGAATGTTGTGTCCCATACCAGTTTTGATTCGCGCGAATTAAATCAAAGAATATTGGCGACGGGTTATCCTTACATGAAAGCCGGCGAAAATATTGCGGCAGGTCAGCGTACTTTAGATGTGGCAATGCAAGGCTGGCTGGATAGCCCTAGTCATTGCAATAAGATGATGGATCCAGATTACACTGAAGTGGTCGTGGTTTGCGTGGCTAAGAAAAACTCGTTTTATAAAACCTATTGGACGATGAATCTGGTGAAGCCCTTTTCTAGCGAATCGGCGCCGAAAAAAAAGCTGCCCAAAGCGCCTTCTGTCATAGAGAAATTTTATTCTAATCGTAATGTACAACCTTAAGGTTTAGGGTGTGCATTGCCGATCAGTAGGTCTGCGCTGCTCAGTACTGGCAGAGTGAACCAGAACAAACTGCCTTTGTTGACTTCGCTATGAAAATCAATTGTGCCGCCCATTTTTTCCACAAATGATTTTGCGATATTAAGACCGAGGCCAGTACCGCCTTGTTGTCGCGTGTTAGAGCCGTCTGCTTGGGCAAACTTAGAAAATATCTTATCTCTAAATGCGATCGGAATACCACTGCCGTGATCTTCGACTTCAATTCGAATAAACTGCTGGTCCGCTTGCAGGCGCACGGTCACGGTTTCGCCCTTAGGCGAGAATTTGGCGGCGTTAGACAATAAATTGGCAAATACTTGCATGACTCGGTCGCTGTCACCGACGGCGGTCAGTGATGTGCTTGGTTCGACCATGACATAGTGAACACCAAGCGCCGCCGCGTAAGCGGTATTGGCTTCGATTGCTTGTACGGCGAGTTGTGTCACATTGAAACTCTCGGATTTAAACTCCATTTTTCCTGATACCAGTTTTTCCATATCGAGCAAGTCATTGACTAGACTCCCCAGTCGTTGACTATTTCTGTGGGCGATACGAATTAGATGCATGAGTTTGGGTGTCAGTTCGCCCGCCGCACCATTTTCTAATAAGCCGAGAGCGCCCCGAATCGAGGTGAGCGGTGTGCGCAACTCGTGGCTCACTACCGAGATAAATTCAGATTTAGCGCGATCCGCTTTCTTCTGTTCGGTCAGATCCAAGACGAAACCCACCCATTCAAAACTCGAACCTTCTAGCTGTGCGAGTCCCACCATGACCGGCACCTTACTACCATCTTCGCGCGTCAACTCGGCTTCGAAAGGCGCTGCTTGTCCGTGTTCCCGTATTTCAGCGAGTGCTGCTTGATGGGCTTGATGATACTCGGGCGAAGTAAGTTTTAACCACTCGATTTGATTGCTGACTATACTTTCCCGATCGACTCCTAATAATTCGAGCAATACATCATTGGCTAAGGTCAGGTGACCACTCATGTCGCCTTGAAAAATACCGATTAAGCTGGAATTCACTAAACGGCGCAAACGTGATTCACTGACTTTTAGGGCGTCGACCATGTGTGATTTATCTTGTACCGCTAGTTCAGCTAAATTGAGCGCATCGACCAGATCGTTCTCAACTTTTTTCATTGCACTAATGTCGCGTACGCTGAACACACGACCGATTAGTCGGTCACGGAGATACTCGGGTTTAGACACACAGATCAGATGGCGACCATCGTTTAAGCCTAAAGTGTCTTCGGTTTCAGCTTCATTATTCGTTTTGAGATCTAGCAAAATTTTGCTGAATGATTCTGGATCTCGCAGGCAGGAGAGCAGATGATGCATCATCAAATGTTCATCACGCGCAACGATGAGCTCGTCCGATAAATTCCAAATAGCGGCGAAGCGACGATTTAAATTAACGATGCGACCATGCAGATCAATCGATAAAATACCTTCTGCCGTTGCTTCGAGTGAGCTTTGTAATTGCGATGCCAGATGGGTTTGTTCGCGCGCGATACGTCGTCTTTCAGTCAGATCTTCCCCTTGAATGATCCAAAAACACTGCCCATTATCACTAAAGCTTGAAACACGTTTTTCAATTGGAATGGCACGACCTGTACTATCTAACCACTCGCTTTCTATGACACGCACACCAGAAAACACGGGATTTGCCTTGAGCTCTTCCCAGAAAAAAACGTCTTGCAATGCGCATTCAACACAGGATAATTCTTGGCCTAACAAGCTTTCACGTGCTCGTCCTAGAATGTCGCAGGTACGATGATTGACTTCTATCAGAATTAAATCAGGGGCGGATACCACCAGTAAGGGCACAGTTCCATGCTGCACAATGTGCTGCAGTAAATTGAGCTGTATCTTAGGGTCTGAGTAGTTCATCTTGTTTTCGACTCATCTGGCGGCGCCAGCGCCGACCTTGGTGTTGCTGCCAGGCGCAAGCTTCGATTTAGAATCAAAGTAGTAATTAACACGTTTGCGTGGGTTCAGATAATCGAAAATCACTTTTGGTAGTAAGCCTGGACGTATGCTGGCGGTTATCGAGAGATCAGCCCCTTCTTCTGATAAATCCAAAATAATGGCATCTTCTTTGGGGATTTCGGCGTCATACACCAAGACGCGTGGTCGCAACGGTTTACCAACATTCACATTCATGACCAGTCCAATGGCCTCATTGGACAAGCGAACGATGGTTCCAGGTGGGTAGACACCCAGACTTTTAATCATCGTCGCCATGACGGCAGGATCAAACTGGGCGCGCCGATGTGCGTACATCATCGAGAGCGCTTCATGCGGTGTCAGTGATTGACTGGGGTCAAGGTGATTACATAAATTGTCATAGACATTGGCGATGGTAACAATGCGAGTCGGCATGCGAATAGCATCTGCTTTTAACTTTTTTGGATACCCGCTGCCATCCATATGTTCGTGATGCTGCGCTATAACCTCTAATACCACGGGTGGTAAGCCAGCTTTGCTGCCCACGTCCACGCCATACTGTGTGTGTAGTTCAAAGAAATTTTGCTCAGGCTTCGTCAGTGCTTCGGTTTTGTTTAAAATTTTATCGGGAATATTGACTTTACCTATGTCGTGAAACAGTGCTGCCATACCTACCGACTTAACTTGCCCTTCAGTGCATTTCATTTCACTCGCAAGCATCATCGCTAAAACGGAGACATTCAAGGTATGAAAATACAAATCTTCATTGGCGCCAGTTTGCTGTATCAGATGCATTACTGTGTCATTTGAATCTAAAAATATATCGGCAATGCTATCGATTAATTTGCTGGCTTCTTTAATGGTTTGTTCTGGCTGCGAAAAGATCGTTTTACCGATAGACCGCACTATCGTTGCAGCGTGGACGAATTGTTCTTCGCAACGTGCTAATTCGTCACGTTGGCGCATTAGTTTTTCAAAGCGCGCTTTTTTTGCTTCCACTATGCTGTCAAAAACAACGAGCTTTGTGGCGCTATCTGATTTTGATGCGGGTACCGCATTGTTCGCATTCGCTAGCGTTAGATCTGATTTTGACGGGATATAACGTATGTGTTTGAGCTCAAGTGCTAAGAGCTGATTGAGCTGCTCTTGATTGGTAATTTTGAACGAATTCATGGAGAACGAATGCTCAAACCAACTCAGATCGAGTTTGATAAACATGCCAATCTTCACTTGTTCGATGGCGATGAGTTGAGAGTCGTCAGACATCATTGGCAGTTAAGTATAGGAATCAACTGACGATAGCACAGGCATGTTTCAATTGCAAAAAATTTGGTCTAATTCTTTGCGGTTTTTCTTGACTGCCAAGTGAGATCAATGAGGCGTTACGCGGTGTTAGCAGAAATATCTAATTGTGAACAATGGTTAAAATCATTGAGATTTCTACTTCTGCTACTGTTTATGTTTTGCTTTAGATGCGCGCTTCACTAAAGACCTAACTATTACTAGAACTAGAAAAGTTGAAGCGCCCAAAAAGGGCGCTTCATATGACACTATATTTATGGTCTTTTCGATTGCTTCACCATGGCTTTGACATCGGCCAAAAGTCGCTTCGCATCATAGACGATGCCATCTTTTACCGTGTATTTGACACCGCCAACTTGTTGTACTTCACCATTCGGTTTCAATCTGGTATGTCCCGTGCCATACAAGACTTTAAAGTTCGCTAATGGGTTTTCGTCCAGTATGGCTAGGTCAGCTAACTTGCCCACCTCGATACTCCCTGTGATTTGATTGAGGCCCAAGGCTTCTGCGCCAGACAGGGTTGCCGCCTTCATGACTTCTAAAGGATGGAAGCCCGCTTCGCGCAATAACTCCAATTCCTCTATCGTACCGAAACCATATAGTTTGTAGATGAATCCAGAATCAGAGCCTACAGTGACTCGACCGCCACGGTTTTTGTATTCATTCACAAACTGCATCCACATACGAAAGTTTTCTTTCCACGCAACCTCATCTTCGGTGCCCCAGTCGAAGAAAAAGGAGCCGTGTGAATCCGGGTTAGGTGAATAAAATTTCCACAATGAAGGCAAAGTATATTCGTCATGCCAAACTGCACGCTTAGCGCGCATTAAGTCACGTGCCGCCTGATAAATAGTGAAGGTAGGATCGATGGTGAAATCAAGTCTTAATAGTTCCTCCATCACTGCGTTCCACTTGGCAGTACCCGGTTTAGCGGCTTGCGCCCACAAGCGACCGGCTTGGGCAAAGCGCTGTTGTTCATTCTGGTAGTTGTAGTCGGCGGGATAATTTTGTACCGTCTGACCATCAAATAGCGCTTCCGGCAATCCATACCAGTGCTCCATCGACGTTAAGCCCCATCGTGCGGTATTGAGAACATTGACGCGTGCAACATCGATTTGAGCATGGTGACAAGCCGAGCGCATGCCTTGTTTCTTGATCTCTTCTAAAGCCGCCTGCAAAATATCGGGACGGTAGCCGAAACACTTCAAGCCATCTGCGCCCTTTGCTTTCATATCCCGCACCCAGACGCGCGCTTGTTCAGGATTGGTAAATGGCGCGCTCTGACCTTGTCCGAAGTAAGGATACGCGAGAATGCGCGGCGCCGTAATTTTGTTTTCCGCACTACGTTTTTTCTCGCTTAAACAAAATTCCAGACCATTGCCGCAAGACGGATCACGTATCGTTGTAATACCGTGCCCCATCCATAATTTATAGACGTATTCGGCTGGCGTACCTTGCTCTGCACCACCAATATGGCCATGCATGTCGATGATGCCTGGCATCACATAGTGTCCCGCCAGCTTCATTTCTTTACCCCCCGTTTTGAGCTGCGGGCGATTGCTTCGGATATTGGAAGTGGGTGTGCCAACGATCACTACTTGGGTAATTTTATTGCCTTCAATGACGATATCGGCTGGACCAAATGCCGGTGCGCCAGTACCGTTAATAACAGTAACTTCACGCAAAATTAATTGGGAATAAGGACCTTGGCCTTCATGACGATCAGGCGCGGGGCTGACTTTGAAGTGCTGTTCCTTTGCGTTCGGGTTATTACTGAAAATTACCACTGCGACATTCAACAGTATTGCACTAATGATAAGGGGGGATTTCATGTTACCTCCTACGTTGATTTTATTTTAGATGATACTTTTTTGTTAGTTGTTAAAGGTCTCGACTCTTTATCTTTCAGAGAGCATTAGTAGAGTCGGTTCTGACTAGTTAGTTCCGACACATAAATTTATGGTTGCTTGTAAGTTCAAAGAGGAAGAGTTCGATGTATTACTTTTAAGCTTTAAAGACTGTTAGTTTGTTTAATGGGGTAAATGAGCGGATATTAAACTTGACTGCATTTTATAAAATATTTACCCAAAAAAACAATTCAATTCCTTAGCAAAGTTTTTCTATTAAATCCTGTTGAAGTTACACGTCGACAGGACAAATTTGTTACAAGCATAAAGAAATATGAATTATTTATATCTTTTATCAGGATAAATTTTATTCTGAATAAACCAAATAATTCAAATTTAATTGAATGTTTGCCCATATAAACCTAGTTTATATTAATAAAAAATGCTTCTTGGAAGTTTTAATAATTTTAAAAGTATTTAAAAGTATAAATATATCTGTTGTTTTTTGAGAGGCGAGAATGGCAGAAAAATTGACACTTCTAATCATGAAATGATCTCATTAAGCATGCGTTAATTTTGTGATGATCTCGATACATATTATGAAAATAGAGATCCTTTTCGAGCTGGTTAAATATATGAAGTTATATATTTAACAAAAAATAATTCTACTGTAAAAAAATGAATGGCCGAAATTGATGCGTGAGTGAGGAAGTGGTGATGACGTGTATTTTTTCTTATAGGGTAATTTAATGACAAACAATAAATTTAACATGAAGCAAGTCAAGCGAACAGCAGTAGCAGTTGCGGTTGGCATGTGTTTCGCCTCGATGGCTTATGCTCAAAATGCTGACGGTACAATTTTCGGACGCGCTAAAGCAAAAGAACAAGTTCAGGTAGTCAGTATTGAAAACGGCTCTTCACGTAGTATTGAAGCCGACAAAGATGGTGGTTTTACGTTCTCAAAGTTGCCGCCAGGTCGTTATAAAGTTACTTCTGGCGGTAAAACGCGTGAAGTTGCGGTCGCAATCGGTTCCGGTACCGAAGTTAAATTCGATGATGTAGCGACAGTCACGGTGACTGGCTCACGTACACGTAATCCAATCGACGTATCCAGCACTGAATCCAATACAGTATTCTCCTTGGCTGAGATCCAGGCTTTGCCAGTCGGCCGTAATGCCACCGCAGTGTCCTTGCTGGCGCCGGGTACCGTTGCAGGCGATGCCGCATTTGGTAACTTGGCTTCGTTCAGTGGTGCGTCAGTTGCTGAGAACGGCTACTACATCAATGGTTTTGACGTTACCAATATGCGTAACTTCACCAACTATGCTTCTTTACCATTTGATGCAATCAGCCAACAACAAGTAAAAACCGGTGGTTACGGCGCTGAATTCGGTCGTTCACTTGGTGGCGTTGTTAGCTTGTCTACTAAGCGTGGTTCGAATCAATGGAAAGGTGGCGTTTCGGCTTATTGGACACCTGGTTGGGCAAATGCTAAAGGCCAAACTGTCCAAAACCGTGATAAAGAAGCGTGGATCGATAAGAATACCCCTTCTTACACCTTATTTAGTCCAGCTGAAAATACTTTCAATAATTTGTCCTACAACCTGTATGGCGGCGGCCCTATCATCAAGGACAAATTATTCGTTTTTGGTATTTTAGAAGGTCGTAGAAACACGACTGATACATTCGGCGGTTCTACGAGCCAAAAGACCAGTGCTGAAGCGCCTAATGGCATGATGAAATTGGACTGGCAGATCAGCGATGATCACCGTTTAGAATTCACTGGCATCAGTAATAAACGTAAAACAAGCTACAAAATTTACGATAATTTAGCTAATTCAGACAAATATGCGTTGCGCCATGTCGGCACACCTCGTCTGAGTTCTATCGAAAGTGGTGGCGATGTTGAAATCTTAAAATATACGGGCTACATCACTGAAAACTTGACGGTATCAGCGCAGTATGGTCGTGTGTTCAGCTTGTTAGGCAAAGTGAATGATGCATCAGATTTTGGTGCAGATTGCCCTGCTATTTATGGTACAAATGGCCAACCAGCCTATGGCTGCTGGAATCCATCACATTTTACGATTCGCGATTTGAAAGCACCGGAAAATTCTGATACCCGTAAAGGTAAGCGTTTAGACTTCGAATACCTGGCAGGCAGCCATACAATTCGTGCGGGTTGGGATGGTCAAGATTTCATTTCTACTCAAGCAGGATCGACTTATAGCGGTGGCATTTACTACCGTTATTACAATATGCCAGCGAGTCGTACTGTCAATGGTGTAGTCGGTGCAGGTACTCCAGGTAATACCGAGTTTGTGCGCGTTCGTAAGTATCAAACAACATCCGGCTCTTTCCTTGTAAAAAATGATGCAATGTATTTGGAAGATAGCTGGAAAGTAACTAAGAATGTGTTGGTCTACGGCGGCGTTCGTTCTGAATCTTTCGACAATAAAAATGGTGACGGTGTAAGTTTCGTTGATCGTAAGAACTTGTTGGCACCACGTTTAGGCGCTGCTTGGGACGTGAACGGCGATGCAAGTATGAAGGTTTATGGTAATTTTGGTCGTTACTATATCCCTGTTGCTTCCAATACCAATATCCGTGGAAGCTCCGCAGAATATCTGGAAGGCCGTTTCTACAACTTTACAGGCAAAGATCCTAAAACTTTAGCGGCTTTAGGCTTGGGTCCTGAGATTGGTCAAGCAATTATCAGTGGTTCTTTGAAGGCGCCAAATCCAGGCACGATCGCAGATACTAAATTGCGTCCTATGTCACAAGATGAATTCATTTTGGGCTTCCAAAAATCCTTGGCTAAAAATTGGTCTATGGGTGTTAAAGGCGTCTACCGTAAAGTCAACGATGGTATGGATGACTACTGCGCGCACACTGGCGTAGCAAAATGGGCGAATGACAATGGTTACAAAGATTTCGATCCAGATTCTATGGCAGGTTGTGTCTTGATGAATCCAGGTCGTCCTCTGAACATCCAGATCGATGCTAAAGGCGATGGTAAATTGGTGGCAGTCACTGTACCAAACAGCTATTTGGGTCTGGCTAAATACGAGCGTACTTACAAAGCAGTTGAATTGTCTATGGAACGTCCATTTGATGGTAAATGGGGCTTGTCCGGTTCTTACGTTTATGCAGTAGGTAAGGGTACTGCAGAAGGCTATGTACAGTCAGACTTGGGTCAAGAAGATGCTGGTATTACACAGGATTTCGACTTCGGCTCATTCACTGATGGTGCTTATGGTACTTTGCCTAATAACCGTACTCATGCTTTGAAAATGTACGGTAACTACGCAATCAACGATAATTTCCGTTTAGGCGCGAACTTCACATTGGCATCTGGCCGCTCTACTAGCTGTATCGGTTTTGTACCAACTACAGTGCCTGATTATAATGGCCCAGATGGTACAACTAATGGCGGTTCAGGTTCATACAATAGTGCATCTAGCTACTATTGCTTAGATGCCAATGGTAAGTCTGTATTAGGTTACCGTGGTAATGGCCCAACTATGCCATGGACTAAGTCTTTGGATTTGAATGCTGCTTACATCATGAAGTTGGAAAGTGGTCGTACCTTGACTATCCAAGCTAACATCTTCAATGTATTCAACACACAGACTGTGACGATGGTCAACCAAATCCGTGACTATAGTCGCGCAGAGAGTAAATTGCCAACCGGTAATAAGTTGAATCCTAACTATGGTGCTCCATCATCATATATGGGTGCTCGTACTGCAAGTATTTCAGCTCGTTATGAGTTCTAATATTTGAGCGTACTTTCATAGCATAAAGGGACCGTTCGCGGTCCCTTTTTTCATTGTACTTTGCTGCACACTAATGCGGCAATCACCTTATCCTTTTGCTTGAATTTGGCGTTGCTTGATGTAATGAGAAGATGCGTTCATTTTTCTGGCTCATGGTTTTCGATAGAGCATCTGACGGCATTCCTTTCGATCAACTAAGCTGACTATTCTTGGGAAGTCGTTAGTGGCTTCTAGAAAGGATTATTTGCAATCCACTAGCAAGTCTAAAAAACATCTGCTTTGAGCATTTAGGACTTGGTATCTATCAGAGATTGTTTTACCAGATAGTGCTTACGATACTGGCGGCTTGATTTTAGTATCGAAAACAAAAATGTAGAGACCGTTATTTCGCCAATGCAAACCGTAAAAAATAGAGAGTTTGGTACACACCAATAGCGCAATTGCGATGTCATTGATTGATGCTTCGCTTGAGCAATCCAGTTTAGCCACATTGCAAGGCGATACGATCAATTGGCTCTAATGAGTGACTAAAATAAAACATCAACACCCTCCCTTGTACACTAGATACCTGATCTATTTTTGAAATTTATCGCACGAACTTCGTGTTCCTGAATTGACACCAAATACGTCGTCGACCTGTTTGCAATGTGATCAGTGAAAAACTATTGCACAAATAAGTGTGGCATCACAAAACTTGCTCACGTCCAGAATTGAAGTAGCTAGAGCTTTCATCACTCATCGTCAAAATAAAAAAGCCCCAACGAATTGGGGCTTTTTATCAGAACAAACTGAACTACATTACAAACTCAAATTAGAACTTGTGGTTGTATTCAGCTGTGAAGCGTACTGAACGACCAGCTGTGAAGCTGATTGGACGTTCATATTCTTCACGCGCACGTGTGCCACGGTTATAGGCCTCAACCACGTTTTGCAAAGTTTGAGTATTGAAGATATTGAAAATATCTGCTTTGAATGCAATACCACCCAAGAAGCTTGGTTTGTATGTCACATTCAAGTCCAAACGTTTGTCAAATGGCAAATTACCGATCTTGCCACGTGGCACCAATTGATTCTGTGCAGACGTTTCACCGAAGCAGAAGAACGCTTGGTTACCATAGTTTGGAGAATCGCCAGGACTAGGATCGTTACCTAAGCATGAACGTGGACGACCTGATGCCAGCAACAAGTTACCACCAACTGACCATTCGTTGTTCAATTGATAGAAACCAAATGCTTTGATCTGGTGTGTACGGTCATTTGGTAACAGACCTTCTGCACCACGTTGAACTTCTGGATAATCCCATGCTGCTGTTACAGATACGTCAGCTTGACCGTTGTCTGAACGAACTTGACCTTCTGTATTACCGTAGCTACGTGACCATGTGTAGTTGACTTTACCATACCAGCCATTGCGGAATGGATGCTCTAAGAACAGATCCAAGGCAGTGTAAGTACGGATTGCTTTAGTGAAGCCCAAATCGGCTTCAGTCAAAGCGACAGTTTTGTAGTCGCCTTTGCCAGATGCATCTAACAAGAACGTATTTGCTTTACCTGGATTGAACAGGTAGCAATCTGCACCAAATGCGTCATTGGTGATCGTTGTCTTTGTACGGGCAGCCCAAGCATCAAATGGACGATGATCGCACAAATCGTCAATTGTCGACTTCATAGTACGGTAAGTCATACGCGCTCCAGAATTCCACTCTGGTGCCAACTGCTTTTCAAAACCGAAAGTGATCTCATCTTGATACGTTGGTTTCATTCCAACTGAAGCAAATGATTTGGCGTCTTTTGGTTGACCGTATTCATTATTTGCAGAGATAGGTGCGGTCAATTGCTTCAGACCTTGTGGTTGACCGTTCGCGTCAGTACCTGTGTAGGTGTAATACTGAACAGCGTTGTAAGTCGCACCAGCTGCACGTAAACCGATATTGGTTGGAATAGGTACAGAATAACGACCCGCAGTACCAAATACCTTCAGTGACGCATCACCGTTGACGTCCCAAGAAACTGCCAAACGAGGATTGATTTCACCTTTCATGTCCAGGAATTTTTGACCTAACTTATTCTTGTTCAAGAAGGCTTCATAACGGATACCACCAACCAACATCAAATTTTTAGTAATTTGATACTTGTCTTCCAAGAAGAACGCGGTTTGTTCGCCATGCGATTCCGTAACGTCAGAGTAGTAACCTTTAGATACATAGTAACCCTGTGCACCGAAGCCACCGCCTGAAGCTGTTGCAGGAACGGAGCCACCAGGAACTGGAATTGCAATGTTCGGATTATCGGTTTTTGAGTATGTCCAAGTACCGCCGCCTGGTGTTGTTGCACCACCGAGAGAGTCAGTTTTTGACTTATCGAAACCGGAACGAATTGTGTGCTCATTCCACTTGTATTCTAAGTCGATACGGGCAGATTTTACTAAGTCGTTACTACCAACACCAGGTACGTTTGCTGTGAATGATTGCGGGTTGGTATAGCTCAGACCAGGAACACGATCAGCAGGAGCTGCGACCACACCCATCGCTGTTGCGTTGTATCCAACCAAAGTGGTTTCATGTTTGGATTTTGCTTGACCGTATGACGCTGTCAAAGTCAAATCTTGAGTGATTTCACCCACATACTTCAATGCATTTAATTGATTGCCATTGTCATTGATGTTGCGGTTAGTTTGCTCAGATGTGACTGTGCCAACACGAGCACCAGTTGCATAGTCGTAACCGGAGCGTTTGATATTAACAACTGGCGCATCACCAACAGACATAAACTCTAAACGGTGTTCGTCAGCGATATTCCAGTCAACCTTTGCCAAATAACGATTTACCGTTGTTTTTTGCGTGTTGTAGCCATTGACTGCATTGGATGTGGATGTACGGAGACCATTCACGAAGCCTTGATCAGTTTTGGTTTGCTCAGCAGCAACCAACATGAATAATTTGTCTTGAATAATCGGACCACTTACATAGCCGCTTAATTGCTTAGAATCAGCTGTATTTTGGTTGCGACGCAAGTACAAAGTACCATCAGTTGCAGCATTGTAGGTACGACCTGTTTTTGGATAGTAGATATCCTTAGGGTCAGAGCGCAATGAGTCTGGAGACCATGTTACTGCTGCGCCTGCTTCCCAACGGTTTTTACCGGATTTAGTAATGACGTTGACTACACCACCGATAGAGCGACCGAATTCGGCACCGAAACCACCTGTCAGAACCTGCGCTTCAGCAATCGCGCCGTATGGCAATTGAGATGCACCGAAGCCAGTCAATGGATTAGTAACTGGGAAACCGTTGATGTAGTAGGAGTTTTCTGTAACTGCACCACCGCCGAAAGATGCGCCGTTACCCGCAAAACGAGTATCGCCACGTGTTGTGTTTGGTGCTAATTGAACGATCGCTTCAACGCTTTTTGCGACCGGCAAGTTTTCTAATTGACGAGCGGTGAAAGACGCGCCGTTGTTAGTAGAGGAAATATCAATCGCTTTACGTGCGCCTGAAATTTGAACAACTTGAACTGTGCCGCCTGCCGCTGCGAAAACAGCTTCAGTACCTTGACCCAGCACAACGTCAACCGTTGTACTTTGAGAGACACTGCTGCCTTTCATCAAGTCGACTTTATATGTGCCGATAGGTAAGGCTGTGATTTGGAAACGGCCTGTTGTGTCTGCAGTTGCAGAACGACGAATACCATTATCTGAGTTCAGAATTTGAATAGTAGCGCCTGGAGCCGCTTTACCGAAAATCGAACCAGCCGCATTAGATTGCGCCAACACTTCAGTTGGTAAGCTAACAGCAACTACGCCGAAGCCAAACGCAACCGTTAAAGCATGTGCAACCAAGGTTTTCTTGAATACCGAATTTTTATTGGACATGTAATTTCCTAGGTTAAAAAATAAAACAAAAGATTGTTAATTTCTTGAATAACAACCTTAAGACAAACCCTTCTACGGGGTAACCAGTAGGGTTTTTCCCTCCTACTACGGATACGATCGCGTTGATCTTCTTGCCAGCGCATTAATTAAAATGCGGTTTTTAATAAACTCATTCTTCAAAGCGAAATATCAGTTTAGTAAATTGACATTAAAAGTACCCGATATGCATGGAAACATCTCTTCGTTCATAGTGTCAACGTTTGCTATGGAAATGAGTGAAAAATACAACGCTTTGTGGGTATGGGAGCAATAAGAAATGTCATTTGACATATTTATTGATGAGCACCTGACTGCGCAGAATTTTTTAAAAATCAGGCAGCCAGCATGCGAAACTGAAGAATTGCTTTATTGAGGGTGGTCAGCGCTGATTAGATCATCTTGATCTTGATTAAATATCTCTAAATTAGTATCACCCATTACCCTGCTGGTGAGCGTGCCTGCGGCGATCGATCCGCTGACGTTTAAAGCAGTGCGACCCATGTCGATCAAGGGTTCGATTGAGATCAGCAAGCCAGCTAAGGCGACAGGCAAACCTAAGGATGACAATACAATTAAAGCCGCGAAAGTAGCACCGCCACCTACGCCAGCCACGCCAATCGAGCTGATAGCAATAATACCGATCAAAGATGCAATGAATGAAAAAGATAATGGATCTATTCCCACTGTCGGTGCGATCATAAAAGCTAACATGGCGGGATAGATACCTGCACATCCATTTTGCCCCATGGTAGAGCCAAAAGAGGCTGCGAAATTGGCGGTTCCTTCTGGCGTTCCTAATCGCTGATGTTGAATTTGTACGCTCATCGGGATTGCGCCGGCACTGGTGCGCGAGGTAAAAGCAAATGCTAGTACTGGGAAGATTTTCTGCACATAGCGTTTAGGATTTAAGCCGCAAGCAGCAACAATTGCCAAATGTACTCCAAACATAATGAAAATCGCGCTGTAAGACGCAAGTACGAAATTGATTAAATTAAGGATGTCGTTTTTATTTGATTTAGCGACAATTTGTGCCATTAAGGCGAAAACACCAAATGGCGTGAGTCGTAGAATAAGTGTAACCAAACGCATCACAATGGTTTGCGCCACTTCAATAAAGTGTGCGAATGATTTAAACACCTCAGCTTTCTTTTCTGCGATCCCGGTCGCAGCGACACCTATAAAGATAGCAAATATTACCACAGCGATGGTCGAAGTCTTGCGTGCTCCCGTCATATCTAAAAATGGATTCTCTGGGATAAAACTCAATAACATGCTAGGCAGCGTGATTGCTTGTGCACTGGCTAGCGTGCCTTCCATGTATTGTCCACGAGCGAATTCGGCAGAGGTGTAGTTCAAGCCGATGGTAGTTAAACCGTAGAGTTTCGCCATGAGCAGTCCAATTAAGGCTGCAATGACCGTGGTGCCGATTAGGGTGCCAATAGTTAGACCACTGATTTTGCCAAGTGAACTGACATCCTTGAGCTTTAAAATTGCGCTGATGATCGATACTAATATCAACGGAATGACAATCATCTGCAATAATTTTACATAGCCTGTTCCAATAATATCTAAATAGGCATTTGTGCTACTGATGACTGGCGACCCAACTCCATAGAAAATCTGGAAGGCCGCACCCAATAAAACGCCAAGGCTAAGAGCAATAAAAACTCGTTTTGTAAAAGAGATATGTTTATTTTGCAGCCAATAAAGCAAGCCGCAAATTGCGATTGCCACGCTGAGATTTAGAATTAAATGAAGAGTTGAAGAGCTCATTATTTGCTTTTCGTAATTTTATGGGAGTGGGCATTCTAGCTGATATCTTTCCAAAGATACCATGATGATTTTTTGTTTCTTTATTTGTTTTTCTTCTTTGGTTCAGCCCAATTTAGCTCAAATGAACGCATCGAAATTAATTTTCGCATTCGCAAAAATCAATAATATTTTGAAATGCAGTAGCAAAATAGAGCTCGTAACTGTCTTTTTCCACGTAACCCAAATGTGGTGTGAGTAAGACGTTTTCCTTGGCATGTAGCGCGAAGTCTTTTGGCAAAGGTTCGTTCTCAAATACGTCCAGCGCGGCGAAGCCAGGATGTCCCGCCGCCAGTGCGGCACTGAGCGCATCTGTTTCAATCAATTCTGCGCGACTAGTGTTGACGATCAGGGCATCGGATTTCATGCGCTGTAGATCACTAAGTTGAACAATACCCCGGGTCGCTGGATGTAGACGCAAATGCAGTGAAATTACGTCGGAGGTTTCGAAAAATTCTTGTCTTGAGCCCGAGCTATGATAGCCATCTTGCTCAGCTTGCCTGCGACTTGCTTCGCTACCCCAAATGACGACGCGCATGCCAAACGCCTGCCCATATCCAGCGACGAGTTTGCCGATGCGTCCATAGCCCCAGATGCCTAACTGGCGTCCTTTCAATACCCGGCCTAATTGATTGAATTGCGGATGAATTGAGGCGGTCTGCCATAGTCCTTCTTGCAAATGTTGTGTGTAGTTGGTGATCTTGCGGGAGGACGCCATGATAAGCGCCCAAGTCAGCTCGGCGGGTGCAGTGGGGTCTCCGGCGCCTTCTAAAATCGTGATGCCGAGTTCGGCCGCCGCTGTCAGATCAATATTCCCAGAGACTTTGCCGGTTTGTGAAATCAGTTTGAGATTTGGCAATTTACTTAATAAGGCTCGATTCAGTACGGTACGTTCACGGACTAATACCAGTGCGTCAAAGGATGCTAAACGAATTGCCAATTGACCCAAGCCAACTGCGCGGTTATTAAAGACTTTAATCTCATGGTCTTTGAGCATTGAAAAACAGTCTAAATAGCGCACTACATCTTGATAATCATCTAAGATCGCAATCTTCATATTTCGCCTTTTGCTAAGAGCGGTAAGTATATTTTCAAAAACAATTCCATTTTGATATGGATTGTGACGCAATTTTCGCCAGATCCTGCTTGGTCGGTGTAGAATACGTTGCACGTAGCTTTTTGAATCTTCCGTTTCGTGCCTCTTCTTCTAATAGACATAGAACGTAAGCTTGGATCTCAGACTCCAAATTTCGCCTTGTCTGTGTTCCTGATTCCGACAAAAATTGCCGCTATCGTGCCAGTCATGCTTGAGCTTGGATTGATCTCTAATCGACTTTAAATTGATATTGAGTTTGGAAGCGAATTTAGTCCACATCAATACCACTTGCTCGCATCACTCGTTTCGCTAGCCATTCTTGCCGTGCCGCTACACCGATTTTTTATTGAAATGGCATTGGAGTTAGTATTATGAATCAACCTTACACACAAGGCGTAGCTGCTGCATCTTATTTACAAGATGTGCCCGCGCACGTAAAGCATCAAAAACTCATCAATTGGGTGGCAGAAATGGCGGCTTTGACTAAGCCAGACCGTATCTATTGGTGTGATGGCACGCAAGAAGAGTATGACCGCTTGTGCGCGCTCATGGTCGCCGCTGGCACCATGAAAAAACTAAGCGAAGCAAAACGTCCAAATAGTTTTTTGGCGTGTTCCGATCCTTCTGATGTGGCGCGTGTTGAAGATCGCACGTATATCTGCTCCGCGAAGCAAGAAGATGCGGGTCCCACCAATAACTGGATGGCACCAGACGAAATGCGCGCAACCTTAAATCCGCTGTTTGACGGTTGCATGCGTGGTCGCACGATGTATGTCGTACCTTTTTCTATGGGGCCGCTTGGGTCACCTATCGCGCACATTGGCGTCGAATTATCCGACTCGCCTTATGTTGCCGTGAATATGCGTATCATGACGCGCATGGGTAAAGCTGTTTATGACGTGCTTGGTAGCGACGGCGATTTCGTGCCTTGTATGCATACGGTTGGCGCGCCATTGGCGGCTGGTCAGGCAGACGTGGCATGGCCATGCAATTCCACTAAATACATCGTGCACTATCCAGAGACGCGTGAAATTTGGTCTTTTGGTTCTGGATACGGTGGTAATGCCTTGTTGGGTAAAAAGTGCTTTGCTCTGCGTATCGCTTCAACGATGGGACGCGACCAAGGTTGGTTGGCTGAACATATGCTGATTTTGGGCGTTGAGTCACCAGAAGGTAAGAAGCATTATGTCGCAGCTGCCTTTCCTTCTGCTTGTGGTAAGACCAACTTTGCAATGCTGATCCCTGCGATCAAAGGCTGGAAAGTGACCACCATTGGTGACGATATTGCTTGGATCAAACCGGGTGCTGATGGCCGCTTGTACGCGATCAATCCTGAAGCAGGTTATTTCGGTGTGGCACCTGGTACTAATACAGCAACTAATTCGAATTGTATGTCTTCATTGACCGCGAATACGATTTTTACCAATGTTGCCCTGACTGATGATGGTGACGTGTGGTGGGAAGGTATGAGTAAAGACGCACCAGCGCATGTGATCGACTGGCAAGGTAAAGACTGGACCCCAGAAATCGCTAAAGAAACCGGCCGCAAAGCCGCGCATCCAAACGCACGATTCACCGTTGCTGCAACACAAAATCCTGTTCTTGATCCGGCTTGGGACGATCCAGCAGGCGTGCCAATCTCCGCATTCATCTTTGGTGGTCGTCGTTCAACTACGGTGCCTTTGGTGACAGAAGCGCGTAATTGGGTTGAAGGTGTCTACATGGCTGCGACCATGGGCTCAGAAACCACGGCTGCGGCGGTTGGACAACAAGGTATCGTACGTCGTGATCCATTCGCGATGTTGCCATTCATGGGTTACAACATGAGTGAGTACTTCCAACACTGGCTCAATATGGGCGAGAAAATCACGGCACTTGATGCTAAGCAGCCAAGTATTTACTGCGTTAACTGGTTCCGTACTGATGCGAATGGTAAATTCGTCTGGCCTGGTTTTGGCGAGAATATGCGTGTCTTGAAGTGGATGTTGGAACGTATTGATGGCGCGACTACTGGTCAAGAAAACATCTTTGGTATCAGTCCAAAGTTTGAAGACATCACCTGGGACGGTTTGAATTTCACTGCAGAACAATTCGAAACGATTACTTCTATCGACAAAGATGCTTGGAATGCAGAGTTGGCATTGCATACAGAACTGTTCGACAAATTGAAGTATCGTTTGCCAGCAGCGCTGGAAGCGACCAAAGCAAGCCTGGCGCAACGATTGGCATAAAAGTCATTTGCTTAAATCCTTGGTAGCAGAAAAGCAGCAGAAGATTTTGAGTCTTCTGCTGCTTTTGTTTTTGGAGACTGAATTCCGCAAAAAACCACGAAAAACCACCTAATTCCACGTCCTCGATCATGCTTCAGGTCGATAAGTCTTTGTTTTTGTACGAATATGGTATTCACTCAAACACAGATATCTCTCACAAGGAGTTAGACATGAATACACAATACCCACCTTCAGCCTTTGCATCGCCTTCATCTGCAAACGTGGCAAAAGAAACACTTGGATACGCCCGCATCTTGCTTTTCATCGCGATCTTGATTTCTGCATTACTGTTCAATAACAATGTAAGCGCTGAAAATCAGGTAACACAGCAGTCCGCCAAATCACCCGCAAACTTGTGCGCGACAGCAAACCTAAAAATTAGTCAGGAAAAATTTGTCCTGATTAACGGTATTGAGCAGTGGATCACGATGAAAGGCGATCGTTGTGATAATCCTGTCATTTTGTTCTTGCACGGTGGTCCAGCGAATCCTATGAGTCCGTACGCGGAGGCGATTTACGGCGCGTGGCAAAAGGATTTCACCGTCGTGCATTGGGATCAGCGTGGTGGCGGTAAAACCTTTATCCGTAATCCTAAAACCGCCAATGAAGCGCTGACTATGGAGTTAATGGTGCAAGATGGTGTCGCGGTGGTGCAGTATTTACGTCAGGTGTTGGCTAAGGATAAAGTGATTTTGATGGGCGGTTCCTGGGGCTCTGCCTTGGGTTTGCATATGGTAAAGGCACGTGAGGATTTGTTTTTTGCGTATATCGGTACCGCTCAAATCGTCAGCCAGAAAGAAAATCAAGTGGCCGGATATCGTAAAACGCTCGCCTTAGCACGGGCCTCGTGCGATTCCAAAATGATACAAAACTTAGAAGAAATCGGCAGCCCACCATGGTTAAATCCTCGCAATTTTGGGGTTGTCCGTCGTGCTACCAAAGTGCTGGAAGCCAAAAACACAATAGCCGCTCCTAAGCATTGGTGGAAACCAGCGGAGTCCTATCAGATGGATGAATTGGAAGCGCAATATGAAGCTGGCGAGGAATATTCTTTTATCCAGTTTGTTGGATTCAAAAACGATGGGATGTATTCAAAAATTGATTTCCCTGCGCTGGGATTTAGTTTCAAAACGCCCCTATTTTTGGTTCAGGGTGAAGAAGACTTAGTCACCGTTCCTGAGGTCAGTAAAGCGTATTTTGACCAAATTCAGGCACCTGAAAAGGCCTATGTCTTACTTGCCAAGACCGGTCATAACCCAAATCAAACCAGTGTCGACGCTGAATTTACCTTGCTCAAGGAGCGCGTGCTGCCCTTGACGCGAAAATGATACATCGACCATAGATGTCGGGATTTTTTGTGCATCGCAACTTTTTTATCTAAATCTGGGATAATCAAGGCTTAATAAGGAGCGTGCCCATGAATTTCCTGACCCTGGATCTTAATTTATTGCGCGTATTTGACACGGTCATGGTCGAGCAAAACTTGACCCGGGCAGCGGATAAACTGGCGATGACGCAGCCTGCGGTATCAAATGCCATAAAGCGTTTGCGTTATTCCTTGAATGATGAATTGCTGATCCGCACCGCTTATGGCGTGAAGCCAACGCCGCGTGCGGAGACACTGTGGCCGTCGATACGTGAGGCTTTATCGACTTTGGAAGCAGCCATTGCGCCGACTAGTTTTGATCCATCAAGAGCGGTGGCGACTTTCAGGATGGCGATGGCGGACTCGACCGCTGCCTTGTGGATGCCCACTTTAATCACCGCCTTTGAACGCGAAGCGCCACACATGAACGCGCGTATGGTGCCTTTGACAACGCGCGAACCACGGCCATTACTGATCCAAGGCGATATTGACATTGCGGTGGGATTTTTCCCCGGTGTGGTTGCTCAATTGTCAGGCGGCCAAGGTGCGGCACGTAGCCCGATTCGCCATGAACGTCTATATTCTGGGCATTATGTGTGCGTGATGAGTAAGAATCATCCCCTCGCCACACAAGAATTGACGCTGGATAATTACTGCGACGCCAATCATTGTCTGGTGAGTTTTTCTGGTCGCGCGCATGGTTTGATTGATGATGAGTTGCTGAAAATGGGACGCGAGCGCAGGATCTTATTGACGGTGAATCAGTTCTTCACTGGAGGAAAAGTCGTGGCAAATTCTGATTTGCTGACGGTGTTGCCCCTGCACTTTATCGCGTCCACCGGCATGAGTGATTCCTTAGTGTGGAAAGAATTACCATTCGAAACACCTGAAGTCCACGTAGATATGTTGTGGCATGAAAGAGATGCGCGAAATCCGGCGCACAAATGGCTGCGCGATCATTTTGTGAATATGACGCATGAGATGTTTGTAGCGCCGAAATAAATACAGTAATAGAGAGAATTTTATGTTTACAGGTATCGTGCAAGGCGTAGCGAGCATACAAAAAATCGTCGATCAAACAGGTTTGCGTACCCTGCAATTGGCCTTCCCCGACGGATTTGATCATGATCTCGCGATTGGTGCCAGTGTGGCAACCGATGGCGTTTGTCTGACGGTGACTAGGCTCTTGCCGAATGCAGCGGAGTTCGACATCATGCAGCAGACTCTGAACATTACCACCTTGGGCGCTTATGCCGAGCAAGCGCAGGTCAACGTAGAACGCGCTGCGAAAGATGGCGCAGAGATCGGCGGTCACCCTTTGTCAGGGCACGTGGATTTTGTGGCAAAGATCGCGCAGATTCGTCAGACCGAAAACAATTATGTGCTGCGTTTCGCAGTGCCAGCGCAATGGATGCGCTACATTTTTGCTAAAGGTTATATCGCTATTAATGGCGCGAGTTTAACCATTGCAGAAGCCAATCGCGATGAACACTGGTTCGAAGTCTGGTTAATTCCAGAAACCTTGCGCATGACGGTTTTTGGGAAAAAGCAAATCGGTGATGCGGTGAATATAGAAATCGAGAGACAGACCCAAGTCGTAGTCGATACCGTGCGCAGTATGTTGCAAGAAACCTTGGGGCCGCTTTTGCCAGCCTTAGAAACACTGCTGGCGCAGCAGGGAAAATCGCTTTAGTTTGTATTAGTTTATAACGACGTTTTGCGTATCGGCTTCTACAGTCGACTCTAAATGTTTTCTCCAAACGCCGATACGCCACGCAGCCCATGTGCTCAGTGCTGCGCCTAGCAACAAAATGACGCGGGTGTCGATTAAAGTCAGCACAGCACCGGCTAAAGCCATAATGATATTTGCTAGACAAAAAGTGGTGGAAATTAGGCCCATCACTGCGCCCTGTCCGTGATGCCCAAATTTTTCTGAGCACCAGCTTGGCAGCACGGCGTTGTAAAAAGCATTCGGTAAGCCAAATAGAATAATCGCGATTAATCCTAACCAAATATTTCCTATCCCGACACAGGCAATCGCCAGTGCGGCAAGATAGGCATGGATACGCACCCGTTTTAATGGCTCGATTTTGCTTGGACGTCCAGCAAAGATAGAACTGAACATCATCAAACCGCACAAGCCTGCGGTGACCCAAGCAATGCCTTGCGCATCGTAACCACCGTTTTCAACTAACCACAGCGGGAAAAATTCATAAAATGCAGTAACGCCACAGGTATAGCTAAGCTGAATAATAAACAGCGTACGCATGACGGGGTCGCGTACCAAATTCAGAGAGTGCTTGTCTCGCGCGACTTGCCACCAGGACGTGGTCAAATGCGATTCTGCTTCTTTCGGCAATGCGATAGCGATTAGCGCCGCGGTCAATAATAAAGCCACTACCGCCGTCCAAAACGGCACTGTGATGCCCCAGATTAAAGTGAAGCCCGCTAACAAAGGCCCGGCTAACCACCCCGCATAAAACGCGCCATTTAGCCATGCCAAAGCTTGTACCCGTAAGTCACCAGTCAGCCTATCTGCCAACATAGCGCGTGCGACGGAAGAATTGCCTTCCAATAAACCTGTAACAAAGCGCGCAAAAATAAACAAGGGATAAGACTGTGCGATCAGGGCCCAGGCTGTAATCGCATGACCAATCGCCGCGCCAACCGCACTACCCAATAAGATAGGACGACGCCCGTAACGATCCGATAATGGACCAAGCAAGCCAGAACCAATGAGTAATCCAAGTGGATTAATACTCAAGGCGATACCAAATAATAATTTGGGAGGCAAGCCAAGAAAATTATTGAGATCATTGCTCGCATCAGCGGCGAACAAGGGCGGTAAAATCGGATAAGGCAGCGATGCGCCTATCGTGGAGAGTATCGCCAGTAAACAGGCGGCGGTTATTAGTAATGGGGTTTTCATAACGGAAGTGGGGCAAATGCGGGCAAACTAAGAATCCCAAGATTGTACCTTGTTGTGCCCGTCTTCACTTTGGACTACCTAGAGTGCGCATCGAACATTCAGTCGTTGCGACTATGCTATTACATTTCTAAAGTTCCTTTACTGACGGGCCAAACCTGACCACTCACCAAGACTTCGCCCAGTGGATTGATCAAAGTGTCCAAGCGACTCGGGCGACCGAGAAAGCGTCCCTGATGGAATTGCACGACATCGTTAACGCCTGACAAACCATGCGTGTAGAAATAAGCGGCAGCAGGACCGGCGGCGCTGCCAGTGGCAACGTCTTCGACTCTGCCTAAATTATCCCAGGTGCGTATTTCTTTGTGTTCGACATCAAGCACAAACACGAACTTGGCACCGAGTTTCATTAGTTCTGATTCCAGATCGAGTCCGCAGACCATCGTTTTTTTCAAGGCAATGCTACCCACAGGAAGTATCAAGTAATCCAAACCAGTAGAAATGACCTGTGCTGGCAGGTCTTGTCTCAAATCGTCAGTATTTAAATTCATTCTTTGAAGTATCGGCAGGAGTCGTTCCGCAGACAAGGGCTCATCGATGCGCGGGCGACCTTGATTCATCTGGCAGACAAAATGGTCTTTCTGTTTCCAGCTTTCTACCCGTATGGTTTTATGCGATAGCTGCAGCGACCATTGCGCATAGTCACTTGCCGCAGCTTGAGTGCGATGCAAAATCGCGGCAGCACCCAATACTGGATGTCCGGCGAAGGGCAACTCTTCTTCTACCGTGAAAATACGAGCGCGTGCGCCCGCGTTACTGATTTCAGACAAAAAGATAGATTCAAATTGACGCATTTCTTGCGTCAGGTTTTGCATGCGTTCATCACTCCAGTGTTCTGTGTTGAGGAAGACACATAAGCCATTGCCGCTTAAGGGCGTATGCGCAAACACGTCAACATGATAAAAATTTTCAGTTTGCATGGGCAGCTTCATCGCTTTATGAAATTGGTTAACCCTCTACGGGGCACGTCAGAAGATCAAGATTGTAGAGGTAAATTGCTGTGGATTTGCGACAGCTTGGTCGGTTGTCGCCTGATTTCACCAGAACCTAGTTTTAAACTAGCAGCTTCGCTGAAAATTCCCCATAAATTCGCAAATTTTTCGATTATCATGCAGCTATCGGCATTTACTTATATGCTTAGTTTGAATTCTCTATTAATTTATTCGGAACGCTTTATGAAATACAGTTTTTTCCTCGGCATGTTTTTCTCAGCCATGGCTTGTGCTCAGACGCAATCTGCAATCTCAAATTCAGCAAGTCAGGCACCAGCTGACGCAAGCACTGCCAGTGCGCCACAAGTCGCGGCGCCAGCGCCTTTGCATATTACTAAGCTTGGCATTATTGATACCGTGATAGGTACGGGTGAAGAAGCGACGAACGGTAGCATGGTCGAAGTACATTACACCGGTTGGTTGTATAACCACAAAGCATTGAATCTGCATGGCGCAAAGTTTGATAGCTCTCGTGATGCTGGCACACCATTAAGCATACAGCTAGGCATGCGTCAGGTGATCCGTGGTTGGGATATGGGTTTGCTAGGGATGAAAGTCGGCGGTAAACGTACCTTGTTGATTCCTGCTTATCTCGGTTACAGCACGCAGGGTTCCGGCAATATTCCTCCCAATTCACATCTGGTGTTTGATGTTGAATTAGTTTCGGTGAAGAAGTAAAAATGGCACGTAGTTTAGAAGGTGTGACTTTAGAAGCGCTATTGACAGAATTGGTGGCTGTGTATGGCTGGCAGCACTTGGGTGAGTTAGTGCCTGTTCAATGTTTTTTGAACGATCCCAGCATCAAGTCTAGCCTCAAATTCCTGCGCAAGACGCCGTGGGCTAGGGCTAAAGTTGAGCAGTTGTATTTGAGTGTGGAAATGCGCGCTCAAATTAAAGAATAAAAAATTTGTAAAACCAAGAAAGACATTGTATGACATTAAGAATTATTGCCACTGGCGGCACTTTCGATAAACATTACGACGAATTGGCAGGCAAGCTGACTTTTTCCGAGAGCCAATTGCCAGACGTTTTGAAGCGTGCACGTCTGACCTTGCCGGTTGAGCTTGAAGTGCGCAGCAGTTTGATTGATTCACTTGATATGGTGGATAAAGACAGACAAGAGATTCTACAGTCCTGTAAGAATTCGCAAGAAAAAGCGATAGTGATTATTCATGGCACAGACACCATGCGTGAAACGGCGGAGGTTTTGGGTGCTGCTAATTTAGATAAGACGATTATTTTTACAGGTGCGATGATCCCTTACGAAATCGCCAATTCAGATGCCTTGTTTAACTTGGGATTTGCTTGTGGTGTAGCACAATTATTGGCGCCGGGCGTTTATATTGCGATGAATGGTCAGGTGTTTTCATGGGATAACGTGCAGAAGGATCGTAGTGCCGGCGTGTTTGTGACCAACGCCTAAATCATCATTTTATTAATATAGGTTTCAAATGAAACGACTCTCACGCTTCTCTTTGTTTTCTGCCTTAACGGCTCTGGTACTGAGTCTGCTTGCCTGCGATGCCCCCATCATGCCGCGGTTTGATTCTGTTTATTTCTTTCAAGAAGAAAATACTTTGAAAGCGAAGAAAGTTAATTTTGAGGAGATGTCAATCTACACACGTGGTTTGCAAACTGCAGTGGCGAAAGTGCTAAAAAAGGCAAAAGTAAAACCAGGTAATGGCTACATTGTCGTTGCCGTTCGCTCCGATCAGGAAACCGCAGTCTGGTTGGATATGGAGCCAGCCTTACATGAATACTACGACTACGAAATCGTTGAAGCGATTAAGAAATTACGTCCGTTTGCGGTTGATAACGGCATCGTGGTGTTTGCAATTAAGATGGCAATAGAAACACCGAAACATACTGAAAAAGCAGTGCCAGAACCAGAAGCATGGAAAGAAGCGAAGAAGAAACTCGCCGATCCAAACGATGTGGAACAACTGGTTTTATCTATCTGGCCTGAATAGACAAAACAAAATAAAGGATGCGGCTGGGGACGTAATTGAACTCGTCGTGCATCCTTTTTATATCTCAAAAACCATTCCTGATTTATGCAAAAAGTCCTTTATCTAGGCTATGTCTGGCCGGAGCCGAATTCGTCCGCAGCTGGTAGCAGGACTATGGAATTTTTGCGTCTGTTTCGGCAACAAAATTGGCAAGTGATGTATGCCAGCGCCGCTGCGTTGTCCGAACATAGAGGCGACCTCGCTGCATTAGATATAGAAGAAAAAGTAATCGCCATTAATTGCGACAGTTTTGATCAATTGCTGCAAGCTTACCAGCCCGATTTGGTGGTGTTTGACCGTTTTTTCACGGAGGAGCAATTTGGCTGGCGGGTGGCGCAATATTGTCCGCAGGCCTTGCGCGTGCTCGATACCTGTGACTTGCATAGCTTGCGCGAGGCGCGCCAACAGCTGTTAAAGCAAGCGATGCCAGCGAATGCCAAGGAAGTTGAGCGACATCAAGTCGGGGCGGTCACGTCTAACGCAGCGACTTTGTATAAATGCATGGCTGACAGTGATTTGGCACAGCGTGAGATTGCTGCGATTTATCGCTGCGATTTGAGTCTGATGATTTCGTCTTTTGAAGTGAATTTATTGCGCCAGTATTTTTCGGTGCCAGCCTATTTGTTGTGCGAGACCAATTTGATGTTGGTGCCGACTGAGACGCCACAACTGACTTCTCAGCTCACCTACGAACAGCGTCAGCATTTCATTAGTATAGGCAATTTTCGTCATGCGCCGAACTGGGATGCCGTGCTGTGGTTGAAGCACGCGATCTGGCCGCGTATTCGGCAACACCTACCAAAAGCCGAGTTGCATGTGTATGGCGCTTACCCGCCACCCAAGGCGATGGCCTTACATCAACCACAACAAGGCTTTCATTTGCGCGGCTGGGCTGAGAATGCACAAGTGGTCATGGCACAAGCCAGAGTTTGCTTAGCACCTTTGCGTTTTGGTGCGGGCATCAAAGGTAAATTGGCCGATGCGATGGCAGTTGGTACGCCCAGCGTGACGACACAGATCGGTATTGAAGGTATGTGCGGTGATTTGCCTTGGGGTGGTTTGCTTGCTGATGAGAGTGAGGCTTTTGCCGAGGCTGCGGTGCGGTTGTATCAAGATCAGAACTTATGGGAATTATCGCAGCAGCAGGGGCAGACAATTTTTCGACAATTTTTTGATCGCGATGCTAACACTTCACTTTTTTTGCATGCCTTGTTGCTAGCCCGTCAGCAGCAAACTCAGCGACGATTGCAGAATTTTACTGGGGCGATGTTGCGACATCATTTGCATAAAAGCACGCAGTATATGTCGCAATGGATTAGCCTAAAAAATCAAAAAACTTAAAGCAATTTTAAGATTATTTTTTCGAAATGATTGCGAGCATGGAGTAGGGTGCTCTTTGTGTCAGTTTTAGGCAGATCGATGCGCTCCACTCTTTTTATTCATCTACATCAGGTGGCGTCAGTAGGAAATGATGTTCGGTAGCATCACCCTCTATTAAGGCATTCAAGCCTTCAATCGGAATCGGCTTGGAGTACAGGTAACCTTGGAAGGTCAGGCAATTATGTTCGATCAAGAAGCGTCGTTGTGCAACCGTTTCTACACCTTCTGCAATTACGTCCAGGCCCAGGTTCAAACCTAGAGAAATAATCGCACGTACAATTGTCGCATCGCTTTCATCATCACTCAAATCGCGTACAAAAGACTGGTCTATTTTTAATTGATTTAGCGGTAGTTTTTGCAGGTAGGCCAGTGATGAATAACCAGTACCAAAATCATCCATAGAGAATGCAATACCGAGCTTTTTCAGTTGCTGCATTTTTTCGGTCGTCGCATCGACGTTATCGAGGATGGTGCTTTCGGTCAGCTCGATTTTGAGACGGGTCGCGTCGATATTATGTAAGCGTACGATTTCGGTGACGGTTTCGACAAAATTCGATTGCTGGAATTGTTTGGCACTGACGTTGACCGCCAGACTCAGATGCGCAGTTTTAGGATTGCGCGCCCATTTTTTTAGTTGGTTACAGGCAGTTTCTAAGACCCAAGTACCAATCGGAACGATCAAACCAGTCTGTTCTGCGATGGGGATAAATTCCAGCGGCGAGATAAATCCACGATCAGGATGTATCCAGCGCAGTAGGGCTTCGGCACCGACCACATTGCCATCCGCATCAACTTGTATTTGGTAATACAGTTGAAACTGTTCTAGAGCCAAGGCCACTCGCAGGTTTGATTCCAGCATCATTTTGACGACTAAGACGGCCTGCATCGCTGGATCAAAAAAGCGCACGGCATTGCGTCCCGAGGTTTTTGCCTCGTACATGGCGGTATCGGCACGTTTAAATAAATCTTTGACCGTGGTATCGCCACCTTGAAATAGACACACACCGATACTGCCTGCACCGTGGTGAATAAAATCAGTAATTTGATATGGTTCGTTGAGTAACAAACGAATTTTTTCAGCGATACGATCGGCTTGGCGTGCTGCTTCGTCGCGATCAGGATTGAGCGCTTGTAACACCACGACAAATTCATCGCCACCCAGACGTGCCACAGTATCGCTCTCACGGACGCAAGTTTGCAATCGTTGTGCTGCCTCGATCAGTAGTAAATCACCCGCATCATGGCCACGTGTATCGTTTAATGTTTTGAAGTTGTCCAAGTCAATAAATAAGATTGCGCTATGGGCATCATCGCGTTGGTTCATCGCAATCAGATGCTGCAATCTATCCATCAGCAAGCGGCGATTGGGCAGGTGCGTTAACGGATCGTAAAACGCCAAATTCAGGATTTCATCTTCATAGCCTTTATGGCGGCTGATATCGGTGAATGATCCTATGTAATGCGTAATTTGACCGTTTTCATTGACAATGGCAGTCAGCGTGATGAGTTGAGGGTAAATCTCCTGATTCTTTCTTTCCGCCCATAGTTCGCCTTGCCAGTAACGATACTGATCCAGTGCTTTATAAATGGTGTCAAAGAAGTCGGCATCCTGTTGTTGACTGAGATGACGCGGCAAAACTTTGCCTATCAGTTCTTCAGAGGCGAATCCGGTAATCCTTGAGTAGGCTTGATTGATACGTAATATTTGCCATTGATTGTCTGCGACAAAGATGCTTTCTTGTGATTCAAAGGTAATCGCGGCCACACGTAAATCTTGTTCAGCGTTTTTTCTATCTGTGATGTCGCTGACAAAGCAGTGCCATAGCGTACTACCTTCAGGCTCCAATTCAGGCAGAGCGTCGAGATAAAACCAACGCACACCGCCATCTAGCTTGTGATAGCGAAACTCTATTTGATAGGGGGTCAAATGCTCGGTCGCATCATCATGCTGAGTCAGGAAGCGTTTTTTATCGGCTGTGTCGATACGCTTCACCAATGGAGATGCATTATGGCGTATATCTTTCGCCCGTATTTCAAACATGGATTCGACCGCATCACTGACATACAGCACGCTGGTGCTACGATCGGGTTGAATCCGGTATTGCATAATCAGGCCAGGCAGGCGCGAGGCAACTTTGCTGATGCGTTCAAAGGCGTCGCGCAATTCGTTACTTGCAGCATTTTTTTCTGCTTGTAGCGCGGTGATCATCAACGCAGTAATCGCTAGGGTCGCCATGTAGAGCCACAGCACGATAGAGCTCTCAGATGCTTCGAGTGACTTGAACGGGCCAAAACCTTGATGCGTTGCTATGGCTGCGAAGGCGGAAGACGCCAATACGGTGATTGAAGTAAATAGTTGTCCTAGGCGTAATGCAGCCCAAATCATGACTGCCATCGACACAAAGGTCAGATGTAATAGGCTGTGCCCGGAGAAGAATATCAACCAGTGTGTGGTGATAAACAGAACGATGAAAGCGAAATTTTCTTCCGCGCTTTGTTTGAATTTTTTACCTTGCTGCGTTAATGCGAGTAAAAACGGTGCAGCTAAAAATAGTCCGACCGTGTCACCTGCCCACCAACTTAGCCAAGCAAGTTGAGGACTAGCAATGATGCCTGCTTGCCAAAGACTTAAGCTGCCGCAGCTTGCAGAGATACACATTCCGACAGCGCCAGCCAGACAGAAACGGAGGACATCGTCACGATGCACAAACCCCATAGAAAAATTCTTTTTGCGCAAATAAATGGCAACACATACAGGCCCTAAAGTATTGCCGACGCCTATCAACAGCGCAGTGAAAATGGGTGTGCCGCTCGAAATGTTGACCAAGACTGAGGCAACAAAAATCGCAGGTGCCATTCCCAAACCCGCCTTGAGTAAGGCTGCTAGTGCGATGCCGGTCGGTAACCAGATAAGCGTGATATTGGGAGGGATGAAGGGGAAACTGAGGCCAAGTTTCCCCGCGACGAAATAGGCGATAAACGTCAACAGCAAACGCATTACCAAGCGTTTCTGACTAGAGCTGTTATAAAAAAGAAAACTGCGAGAGTCTGACATACCTACGGTTCATTCTGGCGATACAAATTCTTCTATTATGCGGGAAACAATCTAGAAAAACATTCCTTGTGGCAAATTTTAGGAGAAATTTGCACACGCCCTTGATCCTTGTCATTCTAGTGCAGTTCCTGCAACCAGCTTGCTACACTTAATTGACCAAGTGGCGCGCCTGACGTTTGGGTGCCTTGCCCGCCGGTGTCGTAGTTGCTTGTTTAGTATCGACTGCAGCCGGAGTCTGCGCCAATACTTCCGGACTTTGTTTATGCTTCGCATCGCCTGCGTAATCTTTGCCTATCATGGTTTGAGCCGTCTGCAAGTCCATGCCGCGCTCTTCGCATAACCATTTAGTGACCAAATTTGCTAATCGATCTAAGGCGATTTTATGAGTGGCGTCGGTTTGTGCGTAAATCCAGTCCGATAAGTCCATGAAATTTTCAAAAGCCTGAGTGCCTAAGATGACAGGCAGGGTATGTGTAAAACGTCCAGAATTGGCGATCAGATCCCAATAGCGAGCAAAGCGTATCAGTCGTTGCATGGCGGCAAACGGTACGTCCTTGTTGGCTAAAATGGTGTAAGGCGGGTAAGGATCGAAACGCATGGCAAAATCGTCAGTGTGGCGAATGATAGGTGTGCCACGCAGACGTTTCAAAATACCAAATTGAATTTCATGCGGTCCTAAGGCGTGCAATTGATTAAAGCCTTGCGCAAAACTTTCTACGGTCTCACCTGGCAGACCCGCAATCAGATCAACATGCAAATGCGCTTGTGAATGCTGCATCAGCCAGAGGATATTTTCGGCCGCTTTGGCATTATTTTGTTTGCGGCTAATGCGCGCTTGTACTTCGGGGTTAAAACTCTGTATCCCAATTTCAAACTGTAGCGTTCCCGCTGGGAATTTTTGTATGCCTTCTTTTAATGCATCAGGTAAATGATCAGGTACAACTTCGAAGTGGGCAAACACCGGATCGTCAGGATTTGCGGCCAGTTTATCAAGGAAGAATTGCATAATCTTCAAACTGGTTTTGATGTTCAAGTTAAAAGTGCGATCGACGAATTTAAATAGGCGTGCCCCGCGCGCATGCAGACTTTCCATTTCTTCTAGAAAACAATCAATGTCGAAAGGCCAGGCGGTTTTATCTAAAGCGGATAAGCAAAACTCACATTTGAAGGGGCAGCCACGCGAGGCCTCCACATACAAAGTTCGATGTTTAATGTCTTGATCGCTATAGTGTTCGTAAGGTAAGCGCAACTCATCAAGCGTCGCTTGTACGCCAGCATGCATTTTCATCAGTGGCTTGGGTCCGTGCAATATCTGCTGGCATAAAGCAGGAAAGCTGACATCGCCCCAGCCCGTAATCACATAATCCGCCATACCGACGATAGCTTGCTCTTGTGATTCGTAAGATACTTCTGGTCCGCCTAAGACGATGATAATTTCTGGCGCGACACGTTTAATTAGTGCCACTAGGCGTGTGGTTTCTTCCACATTCCAGATGTAGACGCCAAAACCAATGATAAGTTTTTCATCGGCACGTTGCCAAGACAATAAGCGTTCTAATAAGTCGGTGGTCTTAGCGCCAATAACGAATTCTTGTAAATGAGTTTGTTCCTGCAACTCTCCCATGTTGGCGTAAAGATAACGTAAGCCTAGGGAAGCGTGGGCGTAACGGGCATTTAAGGTGGACAGCAGAATGGTCATAGCAACAAGAACAGCAAGCGGGAAAGACGCTATTGTACGCTGGACTGACTGGCGTATGCCAAAAGCACCGAAGCAGGTCTCAGCTTGCCTATGCCCGATATCGATGAGTGAGATGGCGAACCCGATGATGAACCCAGTGTCGAACTTGGCGATAAAGACGCGGCCATCAACTTTCGCAATCTGATTTTGTAGCTTGATACCTGCGTTTTTGCATTTCGTCGCAAGCCGCTCGCGCTTGCAAAGGCAAATCTCTATAGTTCAATCATCGACAAACGTCGACGAGTTCAAAAAACACTGAATTCAATTTAACTTAAATAGGAAGAACAAAATGAAAACCTCTCTCACTACAAAATCTTTACTCGCAATCGCTTCTTTAGCTGCTGTTATCAGCGCAGCATCAGCGTTTCAAAGTAACAGCGACAAACAAACGCTGAACGCAAATGTGGCGACACAAAAAATGCAAAAAGTCGTCGTTAGCGCAAAACGTATGAGTGCTGAAGAAAAATTATCTTTTGACCTGCAAAATAGCGCAATGCAAACCGTCGTGATTAGTGCGAAACGTTTGACCGCGGAACAAAAAATAGCCATGGATGCGCAAGAACGTGCTGAACAAACTATGGCCGCGAAGCCAATAAGCTCTGCACGTAGTACAGCGATCAAAGGTTAATGGTATGCAGCAGAAAATAAGCCGAAAGGTGAAGTAGACGGCGTTGAATCAGCCACACAATCAGTAATTAAATTCAAGTGACTTCACCTTCGTTTCGCTTATAAATCAAAGTCTTTTCTGTTGTTCTAAATTACCGAGAAGTTTTTGATTTGTATTCGAAAAAATGAAAATGGGGATCAAGCCGTACGGTTAAGTAGCGATCGAATTAGCGGAAAATTAGACCTCCAACTCGGCGCCATAATAGCGATGTCGCCCGTGCTCTTTTGCCTTATATAGCTGGGTGTCAGCCAGACTAATCAAACTCATCGCACTACCATTTATATGTGCAGGCTTACTGCCTATGCCGAGACTCACCGTGACGTAGGGCGCGACAGAAGACTGTGCATGTTCGATTTGCAGCCCATTAATTTCGTGTCGAATGGCTTCTGCTAAACGCATTGCACCAGCGAAGTCGGTATCCGGTAACAAGCAAACAAATTCTTCACCACCATAACGCGCTACCTGGTCGCCCGCTCGCATCAAACTACTTTTCAGGGTGCTGGCGACGCGACGCAAGCAGTCGTCACCGGCTTGATGACCATAATGGTCATTAAACCGTTTAAAAAAATCGACATCCAACATAACTAGGCTGAGTGGCGTTTGGTTGCGAATTGCGCGTCCCATTTCTGCATTCACACGTTCATCGAAAAAGCGCCGATTATGAACACCCGTGAGACCATCGAGATAGGCCCAGCTACGCAATAAATCGGATTGGGCTTTGAGCATGAGATGAGTTCTGACCCTAGCCTTCACGATACGTGGATTGATCGGTTTGGAAATGAAATCAACCGCCCCTAAATCGAAGCCCATTTCCTCTGCCGACTCGTCGGTCTGTGCCGTGATAAAGATTACCGGAATGTCGCGGGTGGCCGCGTCTTCTTTTAGCTTTTGGCAGACCTGATAACCGTCGATATCAGGCATGATCAAATCCAGTAACACCAGATCTGGCTGCCGCGCCGCACACAGGGCAAGTGCTTGCGCACCGCTAGTGGCCATAAAGACCTGATAATCACTCGATAAAATTTGATACAGCACTTGAATATTGGCAGGTTGGTCATCGACCACTAACAGGCGTGGTCGAGATTGCACTGGGAACAGCGCATCGTGTGAGGTCGCAACTTGAGTATTATTACTAGCCATTGGGTACTGCTTCTCGCAATAAGGTCGCGCACAGTTGCTGCGCTAATGTGAAGTCCAGAGCATTGATCGCGTTTGCCAAAGGTATTAGCTTATCATGCAAATCGGTGGCAAATCGATTTTGTAATTCTATGATACTTTCGGTCGCTGCCATATCTGCATTTTCCAGTTGTTCGGCTAAGTTAAGCAGGCTGCGGCGCAACAGCTCCGGGTCGAAAATCTGATGTACTTCTGTTTCTGCGATAGCTTGTTTCGATTCCAGGTGGGGTAGTAAGGTCGATAAGCTTTGTACCAGGGTATTGATTATCTGGCAGGCATTTTGTATTAGCTGCTGTAGTTCAGGCTCAGGTATTGTCGAATCTAGCGGTTGTTCAAGTGCCGCTAAAGCAGCTGCATGCGAATTTGCGCCTAAGGTGGCTGTTAAACCTTTAATGGTGTGCAGTTGACGCAAGACTGCCTTGCTCTCATTCGCCGCTGCCTCCCGCAATTGCTGCGGTGCTACTGCCAGATCATTCAAAAACATACTGAGCATTCGTAGATATAGATCTTGCTTACCGCCCAAACGATTTAAGGCCGACACAATATCGATATCTAATGAGCTGGCAATGTTAATGATAGTCGTGTCCGGTGCGTTGGAATGAGCAACATGATGTTCCAGAAATGCGGTTGATTGTTTGGAGTAACGTAAAATAACCTGAATCAGATTGTGTAAGTCAAATGGTTTGCCAATATGGTCGTTTAAGCCTGCTTCCAGGCAGGCTGCTTTGTCGGTTGCCATAACGTTTGCTGACATGGCAATAATGGGTAATTGCTTGCGCCCTAATTCATTGCGTATTTTTTTGGTAGCGGTATATCCATCCATCACCGGCATCTGTAAATCCATCAAGACGATATCAAATGGACTTCTTTCGTTAGAAATCAACTCCACTGCCTCCATTCCATGACTGGCAATTTGAACCCGCGCGCCTTCGGCACGTAATAATTCATAAGCGACTTGCTGATTGTTGACATTGTCTTCCACCAGCAGTATCCGGATATCTTGTAAGCGATGAGTTGTGCTTGCCAGTGGGTTGTTTTGGACACCTGAGATCAGGCTGGCACCCCTTTCGATCTGATTATTGATATGGGCTAGTAATCTATTTTTTGTGAGTGGCTTGCTGAGTATTGCATTAAATAATAACTGTTCTTTGGGGGCGACTTTTTGTAATAATTCACGTTCGTTTTCTCGCATTAAGAGGAACAGTGACTGACCCGTTTGGTCTGCCAAACCGCGCATAGTCCAGATGTATCCCCAACCGTCAACTTCGACGATATCCCAATCAACCAAGATCGCCTGGTGCAATACTTTGCTGGTTTGCATGGTCAATAATGCAGCCATACTGCTATCGACAAATTCTGCCTCGAAATGGAGTTCCTGGCAGGCCGCTTTGATATTTTCACGGACAAAAATATTGGCTTCAACGACTAACAAGCGAGTCGATAATTGTTTCTCAAGCAGTTGCTCGTTATGCATAACTAAAGCCGACGCCACAGGTAACTGAATGTCGAAGGAAAAGCAGGCACCTTGGCCTAACTCGCTCTGTAAGGACAGCCTGCCGCCCATCATCGAAACCAGACCTTGACTAATCGCAATGCCTAAACCGGACCCGCCGAAGCGACGTGTGATGGAGCTCTCGGCCTGGGTAAAACCTGTGAAAATCTTTTCATGGTTTTCCGGCGCGATACCGATGCCTGTATCTATTACAGAGAAATGTAAATCCACCGAATTGGCATCTTGCTGCGTCGCTTTGATTGCAATAACCACTTGACCTTGCTCAGTAAATTTCACCGCATTGCTACCGAGATTCGTCAAAATTTGCCGCAAACGCATAGCATCACCAATTAATAAATTGGGAATGCTGCGGTCAATATCAAACAGTATATCAACGGCCTTATCTCCCACCGTGATCGCCAGTAAGTCAGACAATTCGCTAAGTAATTGGTCGAGCCTGAAGGGATGAGGAGCCAGACTCATTTTGCCTGCTTCGACTTTGGAAATATCTAAAATATCATTCAACAAATTGAGTAAAGAGCGTGCAGCCCCTTCGGTTTTGCTGGCGTAGTCATTTTGTTGTGGCGATAGCGTGGTCTTACGCAGTAAACTGAGCATGCCCAAAATCGCACTCATCGGTGTGCGAATTTCGTGGCTCATATTAGCCAGGAAGGCTGACTTGGCCTGATTTGCGTCGTCGGCCGCTTGCTTGGCTTTGCGCAGCGCTTCTTCTGCTTGATACTGCAAGGTGATGTCGCGATTAATACCGGTAATTAAAATAGGATTGCCATTGGCATCACGTTCTACACCACCTGCTGCTTGTATATATCGAATGCCATCGGTTTTACTGAGAATGCGAAAAATAGGCGCGTAAGATTCATTATCTTTTAGTGAGGCTTGTAAACGGCGTTCTGTTTCTGCGATGTCATCCGGATGTACCCTGGTGCGCCAATAGCTGTAACTTAGCTTGCCACTTCTAAGCTCTGCCGGAACTTCGTAAATATCATACATACGCTCATTGAATGCGATTTCATTGGTCGTGACATCCCAGCTCCAGATACCGAGTTCAGCGACTTCGGCCGCTTTGGTCAGCTGGTCACGGACTGTGAGTAACAGCTTGGTACTGCGTTGTAGTTCCGCTTCCGCATTTTTTCTCTCTGTAATATCCATTTGAGTCCCAGAGACCCATTCTGGCTTACCAAGTGGAGTAAATGACGAGATCCGACCTCGGGTCAAAACCCAGATCCAGTGACCTTCTTTGTGCCTTAGACGTGTTTCACATTCGTAGTAGGAGAGATTATGTTCAAAGTGTCTCGCCATAAAAGCTTTCGCTTTGGGCAGATCATCCGGGTGTGTTAATCCGTCCCATGTCGTAAGGTTTAGTGGCACTAATTCATTGAGTTCATAGCCAATTTGGTCTGCCCATCTTTCGTTCAGGCGCATTTCACCCGTTTCGACATTCCACTCCCAGGTGCCGACGTTGGTACCTTCAATAATATGTGCCAAAGCACTACGCTGACTGGCGAGGCGGCTAGCGGTTTTTTTGCTGGCCGTAATATCAGTACGAATCGAAATGTATTTTTCGATCTCGCCCTGCGCATTCTTGAAAGGCGCGATAAAAGTATCAACCCAATATAAGTTGCCGTTTTTGGCACGATTACAGACCTCGCCACGCCATGGTGTACCAGAAGAGATCGTACGCCACATGGTCGATAAAAAGTCCGGCGATTGAATACCTGTTGCGACAATACGGTGATTTCCTTCCAAAATTTCTTCTTTACTGTAGCCGCTGATACGACAATAGGCTTGGTTGACTTCGATGATGAGCCCTACTTTATCTGCAATCGAAACAATCGCATGCATATTTAATGTGCTGAGTAGCGCATCGCTGTCGCGCAATGCTGCTTGCAATTGTTGAGCGGCTTTCTTTTCTTCAGTGATATCGGTGCGAATGGCAATATATTTTTCGATGACGCCTTGATTGTTCTTAAAAGGCGCAATGAAAGTATTGACCCAAAATAGCGAGCCATCCTTGGCTTGGTTGCAGACATCTCCGCGCCAAGGCGTACCTTGGGAAATACTCTGCCACATATCCGTCCAGAACTGACTAGGCTGTTCGTGCGAGCGTATCAGTCTATGGGTTTGCCCTATGAGTTCGTCACGCTGATAGCCACTTATTCGGCAAAATGCCTCATTCACATCAATGATAGAGCCACTCGCATCGGTGACAGAGACGATGGCGTGCATATTCAAAGTGCTAAGCAGCGCTTCATTATCGCGTAAGGCGATGTCTAATTTCTTTTGAGTTTGGTCGCCCCAACTCAGCTCAATACGGAGCAAGGTGGCGATTAGACTGCAAATCACGCTTACCGCGATCAAGAACAATATGGGCAGCGTGCGGTTCATACCCGCTTCAAAATTAGCGGTGCTGCGTATGTTTAATTTAAAAATGTGCCGGTGAACTTCGATTTCACGGCGTCTTTCAAACATAGCGGTGTGCGACATCGACTCCTTGTCACCCACCTTGTTCGCCGTAAAACTGACAATGTTGCCGTCTGGGTCAGGGACGATATTTTGTAGCTCAAATACCAAGTTACCATTTTCGACGTCACGCATTTTCGCCAATAAATCGGGCAACATGACGGGCGCATAAACCAGACCAAAAATAGCGGCTTGTCTGTCGCTGGGTGTATTGGTCACTATATCTTTTTTAAACAAAGGGACGAACATCAGAATACTGGCTTTTTTCTCCGTCTTTGGAGGGGCATAAATCAGGGGGCTGATCGATGGCTGGCCCGCGTTGATCGCCTCTTCTATTGCGAGGCGGCGACTGGGATCGGAGCTAAAATCACTGCCTGGTACAAAATGGCTAGGAAATGGAGATACAAAATATTTGGCAATATAGCGATAGGCGTTGTGCGCGCCTTGAAATTCTTGCAAATTAAATTGCGGATGGATATCTAGTTTTTGCTGTTCTATGTATTTGGATAAATCGGCTTGTGAGATTTTTTCGATAAAACCAAATCCACGTACGCCGGGAAATTCTTGTGGCACGTTTCTGTTGCGAATTGCTGCTTCAAATTCACTCGCACTCAAATTTTGTTTGATTCCAAACAAACTCTTAGCGCCGTTTATGCCAAAAACCGGATTATTAAATCGTTGCTGAATTTCTGCTGTTATGCGATCTGCTTTATTCTGAAACTCGGTTTCTAATTTGTTTTTGAGATTATTGTTTAACCACCAAGTACCGGCAGCCGTAATGCACATACCCAGAATAAAAACCGTAGTGGGTAAGTGTTGCGGAAACAACCATTTTCTATCGCGCCAAAAATTTTTCACAAAAGCTTCCATAAACTTTGCTGAAAATTGAACCTATGCCTCGTATGGTATCGCAACACGTCTTAGCTCAATCAGATTTCTTTACATTTCAAAATTCTAGGTCTATTTACACGGCAGCCGATCAAATATTTCTTTTGAGAAGCGTCGTTTTACGCCAAAATGCAACATATGCGGGAAAAGTTTAAATAATTATTTGAATAGCCACAGTTTACTACCTCGAACCAAAGTACCTTATGGGTACCTTATTAAAAGATGATAATGAAAAAAAAGTACGACATTTATGGCCTGGGTGCCGCCTTGGTTGATACCGAAATTACCTTGGATGACGCTGACTTAAAGCATATGCAGGTCGATAAAGGTGTAATGACTTTGGTCGATGAGGTGCGCCAAAAAGAATTGATTGCAGCCTTAGATCACCATTTAGTTGCATCAAAACGTGCCAGTGGTGGATCAGCCGCCAATACGATTATTGCTGCTAGCTATTTTGGTTGTCAAAATTTTTACTCTTGCAAAGTTGCAGCTGACGAGAATGGTGCGTTCTATTTAAATGACATGAAGGCGGCAGGCGTCACTACTCCCTCTCACATCACTCCTCCCGCCGGAACCACGGGCAAATGCTTAGTGATGATTACGCCAGATGCTGAACGTACGATGAACACTTATCTTGGCATCAGTGAACAATTGTCCGTGAATGAAATCGATTTTACAGCGGTACCAGACGCGAACTATGTTTATATTGAAGGTTACCTGGTGACTTCGGTTACAGGCAGAGCGGCAGCTATTAAATTGCGTGAACATGCACAACAGCACGGAACTCAAGTTGCCTTAAGTTTGTCTGACCCAGCGATGGTGCAGTTTTTCCGAGACGGTCTGCTGGAAATGATAGGTGAGCAGGTTGACTTGATTTTCTGCAACCGGGATGAGGCTTTGGGATTTATTCAAACCGATGATTTTGAACAAGCCTGTTTGGGTTTGCAGAAGTATGCTAAACGATTCGCGATTACTTGCGGTGCCGACGGTGCCTTTGTATTTGATGGTGAACAACTGATTCAAGTTGCGGCGCCGAAGGTTGAACCTATCGATACCAATGGCGCAGGAGACATGTTTGCTGGTGCGTTCTTATTTGCGTTGAGCCAAGCTAACAATTTTGCACAGGCAGCAGAGTTTGCTAATCAAGCTGCCGCTCAGGTCGTTACCCAGTATGGCCCGCGTTTGCAGGCGGCACAACACCATGTTTTGAAGGCAGATTTTTTCGGTGCCTAAATTTGCAGGCAACAATTTAGGGACGTGAATTTCAGCGCGTCAATCTTGAAGCTGAATTTTGATGCAGACAGGTATAGTTTGTCTGCATCAGAGTGTCTGCACAAAAGCAGCGTCCAGTCTGCGTTGAAGTTACCACTTCGACGCTAAGCCCCCGATCACAAAGAACAACCAAAGAGTACAACGCCGTCTATGTTTGCTTCATTTTCTAACCGGATGACAGGCTATTTCGCCGCAGTATTGATTGCGTCGTTGGGAATTCTGTTTGTCGTTTGGTACTTTGGTTGGAGTGCGCTCGGTTTGGTCGGTGCCAGTCAGCAAAGACTCGATGCCGTGATGCAAATGTTGAGTGTGAAGGTGGATCTGCAACGCGATATGATTTCGCGCGAGTTACAACAGGCAAGTGGCGATGTTTTGTTGATAGCGGAAAGCGTTGAGTTACAGCAAGCCTTGTTGGCGCAATCATCACCAAAGTCCTCACAGCAATCAATTCAAGACATATCGGCGAACTTAGCTACCTCCATGCAAGCGATATTGAAGCGTCAGGAACGCGCCTATCCGCGACGTTTTAGCCGCTTAATGTTGCTCGAGCCTGAGCGTGCTTTCATCCTTGCTAGTAGTCGGGAAACAGAGTCGCAAACCGCCTTGTTTGACAAGGGTTTTATCACCCACTGCAAGCAAGTATTAGCGCCATGTCGTATCACGAGTTGGATGCGCTCAGATGGCAATCGAGAATTGATCGTCGTACGCGAGGTTAATCTCACGAGTTCAACGCAGCTCGCAGCGTCGACTTCTAGTTTGTCTCCAAAACCTTTGCGCGAGCAACAGTCTGCTAAGTTGTGGTTGATTGCCGTGCTCAATTGGGAACAAATGTTCAGCGACGACATTGCGCTAGGGACGGGCTTGCATCACCAAAGCGATAGCACTTTACTGTTCGATAGCAGCGCTAATTTATTGATGCACTTTCCTCTCCAGCGGCAAACGAAAAATCAATTGTTAGATGTGACACCCGGGAGCGGTGTTGAGCAAGTTTTGCTGCAAAAAAATCATGTTGGTGATGAGTTTATTGTGGTGTATCGCCAGTTGAGATTGAGTACACAAGCAACCTGGAATTTGGTACATAGCGTGCGTAAAGCAGAAGTTCTGTCTGGTCTGCCTGAGGGCTTAAATGTCTTGCTCATCGCTGGTACCTTAATCACTTTGCTGGCACTGAATTTGATTTATCTCGCCTCGCGCCGCTTGACTCGCCCGCTAGATTTATTGGCGGATGTCGCTAAGAAATTGGGTCATGGTGAATTGGCCGTTCGGGTACCTGAGATGGTGGCGGAGTCACGCGAGATCCGCGTTTTGTCAGAAGCCTTTAATGGCATGGCAGATGCAGTACAAGATGCACAGGAGTTATTAGAAGCTCAGGTCGCACATCGCAGTCAGGCGTTGGCGTGGTCTGAGGCGCGGCACCTGACTTTGTTTAATGCCACCGCCAATGCGGTAATGGTCATGGATGCCGATCGTATGATCGATTGCAATCCAGCCGCAATCAGTCTGTTTGGGGCGCAGGATAAAGATGACTTACTTCAGTGCCTGCCTTCTGATTTATCACCCACATGTCAAAAAAATGGGATCAGCTCAGGTAGTCTGGCACGTGAATATATTTTTCTGGCACGTGACCAAGGACAGCATAGCTTTGAGTGGATGCACAGGCGTCTGGACAATGGTGATTGCTTTGATGCAGAGGTTTTGTTAAATCGTGTCGAACTTGACGGCAAAACGGTGATGCAGGCTAGCGTGCGCGACATCTCAGCGCGTAAGCGGGTTGAGGATGCCTTGCATGCTAGCGAAGAACGGCACAGAACCTTGGTGGAATGGTCGCCCGAAGGAATTAACGTCCATCGTAAAAGTCGCCTGGTTTATGCGAATGCTTCAGCGATACGCATGCTGGGGGCGAAATCCGCTGATCAATTGATTGGCCGTCCGATTCGGGAAATTATGCATCCTGATAACCATCATTTGATACAAACCCGGATTAAGTCCATGAATGAAGTGGGGGGGCGCGATCAGAATTTTGAAATGAAATTTATCAAAATCGATGGCAGTGTGATTGATGTGATGGGACAGGGCGCTTTGATCGATTTTGATGGCGAACCTTCGGTTTATGTGGCCTGGCACGATATCACTGCTTCTAAGCGCCATGCCGAATCGCAGAGGATAGCTGCAACGGCTTTTGAATCGCAAGAAGGAATGTTTGTGACCGACGCGGCGTGGAATATTTTGCGTACCAATCAATCTTTTAATCAAATCACCGGATTTACCGCAGAAGATGTGGTGGGTGCGCCGCCCCATTTCTTCAATGAACAATTTAAGAATGAGATGGCTTACTCTGCCATGGAAAGTAGTATTCGCGAGCGTGGTTCCTGGCAAGGCGAAGTGTTGGATCAGCGAAAGAACGGCGATATGTTCCCAGCGTGGATCAATATCTCTAGCGTCACCGATGAACAAGGCGTCATTACCCATTATGTAGGTACTTTTAACGACATCACTCTGCGTAAATCAGCTGAAGATGAAATTCGTAATTTGGCATTTTATGATCCGCTGACGCAACTACCAAATCGTCGCTTGCTGATGGATAGACTGGAACAGGCATTAGCGTCGAGTAATCGACATCAGCGTAGAGGCGCGCTGCTGTTTATTGATTTGGATAATTTCAAGACCTTGAATGACACTTTAGGGCATGATCAGGGCGATCGTCTGCTGCAGCAAGTCGCAGAGCGCTTAAATATCTGCACGCGGGAAGGCGATACCGTGGCCCGCTTAGGAGGGGATGAATTTGTCGTTATGTTGGAAAATCTTGACGAACATTCTTTTGATGCTGCGAATCATGCTGAGACAGTCGCCATCAAAATTCTTTCCGAATTGAATCAGACTTATTGGTTAGGAGTGAATGAACATCATAGCTCACCCAGTATTGGTATTACTTTGTTTGGTGAAAAAGCAGAAACTATTTCTGAACCCTTAAAACGCGCTGATCTCGCCATGTATCAAGCGAAAGCGGCGGGACGCAATACCATACGATTCTTCGATCCCAAAATGCAGGCGATGGTGACGCAGCGTGCGGAACTGGAAGAGGATTTGCGCGACGCCATGATGAATGATCAGTTTGAATTGTATTATCAGGCGCAATTTAGCGATGAAGGTCGTCTATTCGCGGCGGAAGTGCTGATCCGTTGGCATCATCCGGTACGCGGCATGATTTCACCTGCAGAATTTATTCCAATAGCGGAAGACACTGGCCTGATCGCGATTCTCGGGTATTGGGTATTGAATGTCGCCACGCATCAATTGGCAAGTTGGGCGAGTCAGCCCGAGTTTGCCGATTTGACGATTGCGGTGAACGTGAGCCCTAGCCAATTTCATCAGAAAAATTTTGTCGATCAAGTGGAAGATGTGTTGGAACTCACTGGCGCTGATCCACGTCGCTTGAAATTAGAATTGACTGAGGGATTTTCGATTTCGAATATCGAAGACGTCATCGACAAAATGTCGCAATTAAAGAAGCGTGGTGTGAGCTTCTCTCTCGACGATTTTGGCACTGGTTATTCTTCACTGTCTTATTTGAAGCGCTTGCCTTTAGATCAGTTGAAAATTGATCAAAGTTTTGTGCGGGATATTTTGATCGACCCCAACGATGCTGCCATTTCAAAAATGGTCATCGTATTGGCGGAAAGCCTGGGGCTGAGTGTGGTTGCAGAAGGTGTAGAGACACTGGCACAAAAAGCCTTTTTGCAGGAACAAGGTTGCCGTGCCTATCAGGGCTATCTATACAGCAAGCCACTGCCATTGGCGCAGTTTGAGGCTTTTGCGCGGCACGCTTATTCGGCTTAAATTGCCATAAAGTGCGGCGTCTAGCGCACGGCGTATCCCACCCAATTAGTCGAGTCAGTCATCTTGCCCTGGCAATGATTAATCTTAGGGAAAGGCATTTCGTTAATGCTTGCTCATATGTGGGTCCTGATCCTTTGATTCATCGTATCAATTCCGCTACTCACGCGGAACTTATTCCCCCTGTGCTAGTCCTAAACCATTAGTATCAATTCGTTCCAAGTAAAATCGATCGCTATCCATGCTTTGTGAGTTCTGCCTAAAGGGTTTGGCCTAATAGGTTCGGCTTAGACCTATCGATAGTATGACCACGATGAAACTTGGTAAGAAGACCTTAACCGATAATTCAGGAGACAAAATGCAAAGACGTGATTTTCTTCATTTAGGTGGCGCTGCGCTAGGCGGTTTATTGATGCCCGCATTTGCCCGGGCGATTGAAGTCGAAGAATTATTAAAACCAGTGTCGAATCAATTTCGTAAGAGCCTGGCAGATATCGCCTTAAATGCGGCGACCAGTGCTGGTGCCAGCTACTGTGACGTGCGTATAGGGCGCTACCTCAATCAATTTATTTCTACGCGAGATTTGAATGTAGAAAACGTCGCAAACACCGAATCGGCTGGTGTTGGTATCCGCGTCGTCGCGAATGGCGCATATGGCTTTGCCGCGACCAATGATATGTCGCCAGATAGTATTGCCGCTGCAGCGCGTCAAGCGGTCGCGATTGCGAAAGCCAATAGCAAATTACAAACAGCGCCTTTGCAGTTAGCAGCGGTGAAAGGCGTGGGCGAAGTGAGTTGGGCAACGCCGATCAAGAAGGACTGGCGCGTCGTACCGATTCAAGAAAAGGTTGATCTCTTGATCGCTGCCAATAAAGCCGGTATGGAAGGTGGCGCTAATTTCATGCAATCAGTGATGTTCCAAGTCAATCAACAAAAATATTTCGCCTCCACGGATGGCTCTTACATCGATCAAGACGTGCATCGTTTGTGGATGCCGATGACGGCGACCGCGGTGGATCAAAAAACCAATAAATTCCGTTCGCGTCAAGGGCTTTCCGCTCCAGTCGGTATGGGTTATGAGTATTTAGATGCGCGCCCAGAGGACAAGATTAAAGCGGCTGGTGGCGTTGCAACGCTGTACAAAAATTCCTACGATCTGATCGCCGATGCACGCGCCTGCGGTGCCAGTGCTAAACAGAAATTGACAGCAAAATCGGTCGTCCCAGGCAAATATGATCTGGTATTGAGCCCAGAACATATGTGGTTGACCATCCACGAATCAGTCGGCCATCCAACCGAATTAGATCGCGTACTTGGCTACGAAGCTAACTTCGCGGGCACTAGTTTTGCGACTATCGATAAATGGGAAAGCAAAAAATTCAAATACGGTGCGCCGAACGTGAATATCATCGCCGAAAAAACCACACCGGGCTCTCTCGGTGGTGTGGGTTACGATGATGAAGGCGTGAAAACTAAGCGTTGGGACATTATCAAAGACGGCATCTTGGTCAACTACCAAGCCACCCGTGATCAAGTACATATGCTGGGTCAAACGGAATCGCATGGCTGTTCTTATGCCGATAACTGGAGCAGTGTGCAATTCCAGCGCATGCCAAATATTTCCTTGGAAGCAGGTAAAAAACGCTTGACGCCAGATGAAATGGTTAAGGATGTCAAGAAGGGGATTTACATCATCGGTGATGGTTCTTTCTCTATCGACCAACAACGTTATAACTTCCAATTCGGCGGCCAAATGTTCTTTGAAATTAAGAACGGCAAGATCGGTGAGCAATTAGAAGACGTGGCTTATCAATCGAATACGCAAGAATTCTGGAATGCCTGCAGCGCCACTTGTGACGAGCGCGACTGGCGTATGGGCGGTTCTTTCTTTGATGGCAAAGGTCAGCCTTCGCAATCGAGCGCGGTATCGCACGGTTCTAGTACCACACGTTTTAACGGTATTAATGTGATCAACACTGCACGCAAAATAGCTTAATCGCTTAAGGAGAGCTTGATCATGAAACTATTGAGTCAACAAGAAGCGCAAGCGATTTGCAATAAAGTTTTGAGCTTATCCAAAGCGGATGAATGCAATGTGCAATTGGGCGGTATCAATACCGGAAATATTCGTTTCGCGCGTAATGCGGTATCCACCTCTGGTGCCGTTAGTGATACGCAGTTGGTGGTGTCGGTGGCATATGGCAAAAAACAAGGGATCGCGACCATCAATGAATTTGATGAAAAGTCCTTGGAAAAAGTGGTGCGCAGAGCAGAAGACCTGGCGCGCTTAGCACCGGAGAATCCTGAATTCATGCCCGCCGTTGGCAAACAAGCTTACAAAGCCTCAGCCACTTTTAGTCCTAAAACAGCAGCGATAGATCCCGATTTTCGTGCTGAATTGGCGGCGTACACAATAGAAGCCTGTCGCAAAAAAAATCTGGTAGCAGCAGGATTTTTTACCGATAACAGCAGTTTCTCCAGTATCGCTAATTCAAATGGTGTATTCGGTTATCAGCAAGAAACTGGCTTAGATTTTACCTGCACCGTGCGCACTGAGGATGGTCGCGGTTCCGGTTGGGTCAAACGTTCTATCGGCGACGCAGCACGTTTCGACGCGCGTGAAGCGGCTGATGTGGCGATAGAAAAAGCGCTACGTTCAGTTAATGCCAAAGCCTTAGAACCAGGTCGTTATACCGTGATTTTGGAACCCGCAGCGACCTCCGACTTGATCGGCAATATGCTGGGTGGATTCGATGCGCGTCAAGCTGATGAAGGTCGTAGTTTCTTATCCAAAAAAGGCGGCGGTAACCGTCTCGGCGAAAAGCTGTTCGATGAGCAAGTCAATATCTGGGCGGACCCGTGGCACCCTGAAGTCCCTGTCTTGCCTTGGGATGGTTCTATGCTGCCACGTCAACGTACCGAAGTGATTAAAAATGGTCGCGTGAATGCCTTAGAATATTCTCGTTTCTGGGCGCAAAAACAAAAGCGTGATCCGCTCGCAGGCCACGGCAATATGATCATGGCAGGTACGGATAAAAGCACGGCAGAGTTGATTGCGAATACTAAGAAGGGCGTGCTAGTTACGCGTACTTGGTACATCCGTATGGTCGATCCGCAATCGGTGCTATTGACTGGTTTAACGCGCGACGGCACTTTTTATATTGAGAACGGCAAGATCATGTATCCGATCAAAAATTTCCGTTTCAATGAGAGTCCAGTGACCATGCTGAACAACATCGAAGAAATCGGCAAGCCGGTGGTGATCGCTGGTGATGAAGTGCCGTATCAAATGTTGATACCACCGATGAAGGTTAGGGATTTCAATTTTACTTCCTTGTCGGATGCGGTGTAATCGGTACAAATTGCGTACGGAATTGCTTGTAGATTTCTTGCATTAGATTTTCTCTTTTTATTTAGGAGTTGCTATGGAAAGACGTAGCTTTTTAAAGATCAGTGGTATCGCCGCCGGTAGCATGATTATTCCGGTTTATGGCAACGCAATCGCTGCCGAAGCACTGATGAATCCAGTCGGTAATACCCTCAAAAAATCTTTAGCAGACGCTGCCATGAGTGCTGCGACGCAGGCCGGTGCCAGTTATTGCGACGTGCGTATAGGTCGCTATGTGAATCAATTCATTACCACCCGCGATTTGCGCGTTGAAAATATCGTCAATAGTGAATCAATGGGCGTTGGTGTGCGTGTGATTGCTGGTGGTTCTTATGGCTTTGCCTCGACGAATGATCTGTCGGTCGATGCGGTCGTGAGTATGGCACGTCAGGCGGTAGCGATTGCCAAAGCGAATGCCAAGTTGCAAACCGAGCCGCTGATCTTGGCACCAGTAAAAGGCGTGGGTGAGGTGGCTTGGGCTACTCCGTTCACAAAAGACTGGCGCACGATTCCTGTTAAAGAAAAAGCCGATATGTTGATTGCGGCGAATAAAGCAGGCTTAGAAGCTGGCGCGAATTTTATGCAGTCGAATTTATTCCAGGTGAATCAGGAAAAATACTTTGCTTCAACCGATGGTTCTTATATCGATCAAGACATCCACCGTTTGTGGGCACCGATGACAGCGACTGCTGTCGATAAAGCGACTAATAAGTTCCGTACGCGTGAAAGTCTCTCATCACCAGTCGGTATGGGTTTTGAATTCTTCGATGTCAATCCTAAAGATAAAGTGATGGCCGCTGGTGGTGTGGCGAGCTTGTACAAGCACTCGTTGGATGTGATTGAAGAGGCGCGGGAAGCTGGTCGTCAGGCACGTGAAAAACTCTCTGCCAAGTCAGTAGAACCAGGCAAATATGATTTGGTTTTGAGTCCAGAACATCTATTCTTGACTATACATGAATCGGTGGGTCACCCAACCGAGTTGGATCGTGTACTCGGCTATGAAGCGAATTACGCAGGTACTAGTTTTGCAACGCTGGATAAATGGCGCAGTAAGAACTTCAAATTTGGTGCTGACCGCGTTAATTTCTTCGCTGATAAAACGACACCAGGCTCTCTGGGCGCAGTCGGTTACGATGACGAAGGCGTAGCCTCTAAGCGTTGGGATATTATCAAAGACGGCGTCTTGGTTAATTACCAAGCGACGCGCGATCAGGCACATATCATTGATGAAAAAGAATCACATGGTTGCTCTTACGCGGATAGCTGGAGCAGTGTGCAATTCCAACGTATGCCGAATGTCTCTTTAGCTCCAGGCAAAGCGCAATTGACACCGGATGAAATGGTGAAAGACGTGAAGAAAGGGATTTATATCCTGGGTCGTGGTTCCTACTCTATCGATCAACAACGCTATAACTTCCAATTCGGCGGTCAACTCTTTTTCGAAATTAAGAACGGCAAAATTATTGGTCCAGTTGAAGATGTTGCTTACCAATCGAATACGCAAGAATTTTGGAATAGCTGTAGCGCGATTTGTGATGAGCGTGATTGGCGTATGGGCGGTTCTTTCTTCGATGGTAAAGGTCAGCCTAGCCAAGTCAGTGCGGTGTCGCATGGTTCCTCTACTGCCCGCTTCAACGGCATTAATGTGATCAATACGGCACGCAAAATTGCGTAAGCTCGCTCAGCATTTACTTAGCATAGTTGCTTAGCCAAATAAAATAAATAAGGACGATAAGATGAAAAAGATGACTCAGGAAGAAGCAAAACGTATTTGCGATCGTGTAATCGGTTTTTCTAAGGCGGATGAATGTCGTGTCTCGATACAAGGAACGCGTGCAGGCAATATACGCTACGCACAAAATAGTGTGTCGACAGCGGGTTTGAATCAAGATACGCAGTTGTCAGTGAGTGTTGCATTTGGCAAGCGTCAGGGAACAGCAACTATTAATGAATTTGATGATAAATCGCTGGAAAAAGCCGTGCGCCGTGCAGAAGATATTGCGCGTCTGGCACCTGAAAATCCAGAATTTATGCCCGCTGCTTCTAAACAAGAATTCAAAGCGACACCAACTTACTTCGAACAAACAGCGGCGATTGATCCCGATTATCGTGCTGAGGTCGCGCTGCAAAGCATCAGCTTGGCAAAGAAGAATAAGCTGATTGCGGCAGGATTTTTCTTGGACACCTTGGGTTTTGAAGTAATAGCAAACTCCAATGGTGTATTTGGTTTTCAAGAATCTTCTAACCTGAGTTTTAGCTGCACCGCACGTACTGAAGATGGTCGCGGCTCCGGCTGGGTGACGCGCACGGCGAATGACGCACGTCGGTTTGATCCGCGTGAAGCTTCTGAGATCGCGATTGAAAAAGCCATGCGTTCGGTCGACGCCAAGGCCTTAGAGCCAGGTCGTTATACGGTGGTGCTGGAGCCAGCCGCGTCATCAGACATTTTGAATTTCATGTTCAATGCCTTCGACGCACGTCAGGCAGATGAAGGCCGTAGCTTCCTTTCTAAAAAAGGCGGCGGAAATCGTCTCGGTGAAAAAATGTTTGATGAACAAGTCAATATCTGGACAGATCCATGGAACGCCGATGCACCGGTCAATCCTTGGGATGGCGCATCTATGCAAGCACGTGAACGCAGTTCTATCGTTAAAAACGGCAAGATCGAATCGCTGCAGTATTCGAATTTCTGGGCGAAAAAGCAAGGCGTACCCGCTAAAGGTCGCGCTGGCAATACGATTATGGCAGGCGGCACGAAGTCCACGGAAGAACTGATTGCGTCAACCAAAAAAGGTATTTTGGTCACGCGTACTTGGTATATCCGCTCGGTCGATCCACAATCCCTATTGGTAACGGGCCTAACGCGTGACGGTACTTTCTATATTGAGAATGGCAAAGTGAAACATCCAGTTAAGAATTTCCGTTTCAATGAAAGCCCGGTGACGATGTTAAACAATATCGATGATTTGGGTAAGACGCAGGTTTTCGGTGAAGGACGTAAATCGGTTGTGCCTGCAATGAAATTACGTGATTTTAATTTCACTTCTTTGTCGGATGCGGTTTAAAGTTTTGGAGATGCTTAGAAACATTTGACGCAGAGGCGCAGAGGCGCAGAGGACGCGGAGAAAGCATAAGATGAGATTCGATTTCCTCAGCGCCCTCTGCGCCTCTGCGGCGAAGTTTTTTTGTAGTCTCTGTAGTTATGCTCAAGCCTAAATATTTTTTTCTATATCACCTCTCCGCATGAGCAATTACGACTTCTATTTCACCCGTTTAATGTATGACTCCGGCGATTGGGATGTGGATATCCGCATGCCTAGCAATATCTTGAATTCCTTGGTCGAATACACCACGCTACGGGTCGATACGGTGGAGCGGGTGCTCGCTTTATCCGACCCTAAAATGTTAGAAGCGCCATTTTGTTATATGGCGGGACATAAGCTGGTGCAATTAAGTCCTATAGAACGAAAACACTTGGAACGTTACATCAAGGGCGGTGGCTTCTTATTCGTTGATGATTGCAATCACGATATTGATGGCTTGTTTGCCAAATCATTCGAAGCGGAAATTTCAAAAATATTTGGAACTAAAGCTTTAAAAAAGATTCCTAATACACATCCGCTCTATACCAGTTTTTTTAGATTTGATGGGCCGCCCAATACCAGTGTAGAACTGAACGGATGGGGCGATGACTTGGTGCATGATTATCTAAAAGCGATAGAAATCAACGGTCGTATTCGTCTGCTCTACAGCAATAAAGATTATGGTTGTGAATGGGATTACGATTTTAGGAATAAACGATTTTTAGCGGTAGATAACACCCGTTTTGCGGTGAATATTATTCAGTATGCTTTAGGAGCGTAGTATGCAGTCGAATGTGCCAGCGAGTTGGAACGAGCAGGAAATCAGCGATCTCAGCAGTAAAGTACACGCGCTTACCGCAAGCATGTCGCAGGTGATTATTGGTCAAAAAGACGTGATTGAATCTTTGGTCATTTGTCTGTTGGCCGGTGGTCACGCTTTGGTCGAAGGTGTACCTGGATTGGGCAAAACGTTGCTGGTGAAATCATTAGCCCAAGCTACTGATTTGGAATTTCGCCGCGTCCAATTTACGCCTGATCTAATGCCGTCAGATATCGTTGGCACCGAGATTTTAGAAGAAGACACAACGACACGTCAGCGTGTATTTCGTTTTCAAAAAGGCCCTGTCTTTACTCAAGTTTTATTGGCTGACGAAATCAATCGCGCACCACCGAAAACGCAATCGGCTTTATTAGAAGCGATGCAGGAGCGCTGTGTGACTTTCGCGGGACATACACATCGTTTGCCAAAACCTTTCTTCGTCTTGGCCACTCAAAATCCGATCGAACAAGCCGGGACTTATCCTTTACCAGAAGCGCAGTTAGATCGTTTCTTATTGCGTATCGACGTTGGCTATCCGAGCGAAGATGAAGAAATGCTGATGGTAGAGCGCACAACGCATGCTGGCATAGGTGATGCAGTCAGCGCGATGGATGTGACTTCTTTATTACGCCTGCAAGCTTTGGTACGCGATATCGAAGTCGGTGAACACTTGATTCGTTACGCGACCCGCCTGATACGCGCGACGCGTCCTCAATTGACCCAAGTTGAGAGCGTGCGAAAACATGTGGGCTGGGGCGCTGGCCCACGTGCAGGTCAGGCTTTGGTGTTGGCATCGAAAGCACGTGCATTGATGCATGGCCGTCTGGCGGTGACGCGTGAGGATATGGCGGCGATGTTATTGCCGGTGCTAGCGCATCGTGTCTTGCGCAATTTTGAAGCGGAAGCGGATGGTGTTGCTATCGCCGATATCTTGCAGGCTTTACGTGAGCAGATCAAGATAGATTAAGTAAAAATGTTGAATACCGCCGCTCTATTGGCGCACAGCCAAGACCTTGATTTGATCATTCGTCATGTATTGGCGGGCCTGGGTCATGGTTTGCATGCCGGACGTGAGCGCGGCGCTGGTGTCGAGTTTTCTGAATACCGTGCCTATGCGCCTGGCGATGAATGGCGTCGTGTCGATTGGAAATTGTTGGCACGTAATGATCGCTATTATGTGCGTGAGGCCGAGCGTGATAGTCATGTTGCGATCTGGCTTTGGCTCGATGCCAGCGCGTCGATGGCCGAACCTAGCTATCAATATCCCGGTGTGACTAAATTACACTTTGCGCGTGCGATCTTGGCCTGTCTGGCGGCAGTCGCGCAACGTCAGGGCGATGCTTTTGGTTTGCTCGTCGCACAAAATGGCAGACTACAAATCACGCCCGCATCACGTGGGCCGCGACAGCTCCATCGCGTCATGGCGCAACTCAATCAAACGCAGGCACAAGGCGCATTGCCCGATGCCGCTATGGTGCAATCACAGTTGCATTTTGCCCGTGCGCCTAGCCTGATATTCGCGGTCAGCGATTTCCTTGAATGGCCTTCCTCCAGTTCGGAGAACCTGATCCGCCTGCGTCAAATGCAGCATGATGTGCGAGTGCTTTGTTTGCAGACACGTGCCGAACGAGATGCCAGTTTTTCGACTGATGTCGCCTATGTCGACCCCGAGCAGCCAGACAATCTGGTGAAGATATCGGATAGTACCCGTGCCAACTACAAGGCCACACTGGAGGCACATTTTGCGACGGTGGCACAGCAATGCCGTCAAGTGAATATTCCTTACCTCGCCGCCTGCATAGAACAAGATATAGGCAAAGTCTTGCGTGACTGGCTAAGATTGGCGGGACGCGCATGAGTAGCATGTCTCCTTACTGGTGGCTATTGCTGCCACTGATTATTTTTCCCATTTTGTGGTTACGCCAAAAACGCGAGAGTTCGCTGCGTCAAAATTTAGCGACCGCAAAATTTTTAGCCGCTGCCAGTCCGCATATGGTGCAAGTCTGGCGCTGGCAAGCATGGCTATTATTAATTCTGCGTTGCTTGTTACTGCTGATCGCTATTGCTTATCTGGCGAGTATCTTTATGCGTTGGCGCGGGGATGCGGTCTTGATTGCCGCTGGCAGTGATAGCGCTTGGGTAGAGCAGCAGATCAATACCAGTAAAATGCAAGATGCAAAGCGTATGAGTTTTTGCACTGATGTTGGCTCTGACCTCAGCTGCGATATTCAAAGCACACAAATTTTGTATTGGTTAGAACAACATCAAATCTGGTGGAAAAAATCGGCACGACTTTTGGTCTTGGGTGATGCAAGCCAGATTTCACTCACAGCACAAGTCCCTCAATTGGCACAGGCTTTGGAAGTAAAAGTGCGTCAGCCTTCAATTGACAAAAAGCAGGGAAAAACTAAGCAGCAAGACTATTACATTGCCTTGCACAGCGACAGAGCAGCAGGGTGGCAGCATATGTTTACGGCGTTTGCGGTGGCTGGTCGTGCTGATCACAATTATGTCTGGCAGCAAGCGCCGGACGCGCGGACTGAATTAGTGATTTGGGATAGCGCACAGGCAGTTCCGGAAAACTGGAAAACGAATTCAAAAGCCCATCTTTGGTGGTTAAGTTCAAGTGCGGGTATCGTCAATGATCAGGCAACGCAAGAGAAGCAGCCTGGTTTGCAAGCCTTGGCAGACAGCAAGCTTCATATTAAGCAATTTAGAACTGCTGACAGTCGTTATTGGTTAATTCAGAGTGGTAGCGATTGGCCTATAGACGGGTCTATCGGCATCGGCGATAGTCAAAACGCAAAAAGACTATTCGAAGCCTGGCAAATGATGAGTTTGAAGACGCAGGATTATCCCGCCACTTCGTTCAACCTGCCAGCGAGCAAGAACACTATCCCAATGCAGCAGCAAGAAAACACGCGCGATGTTTTGCTGATTTTACTGTTGTGTATTTTTGCCTTAGAACGGATATTCACCCATGTCAGACGTCGCTGAAGTGCGCCGTCGTGTGACGGCTAAATTATGGCGTGCTGCCTGCCTACATAGCTTGCCAGCATGGATAGCTATACTGGCGCCTTGGATCATTTTGCACCAGCTCTGGCCCGTGTTAATTGGTGTGTTCGCAGCTGCGATATATTTTTGGTGGACAAAAAAACGCATAAACGCTCGCTGGATCAGTTGGAGTAACGCTAGTTTTCCTGAGTTGGAAGACAGTATGCACTTGCTGGCAAGCGATGACTATACCTTAGCATCAAGCTCTGTCGCGCAATTGCAGAGGGCACGCCTCTTGCAGAAAATAGAACACGCATTTAGTGATGCTGCTTGTCGTCATTTGGTCAGGCAGTATTTATCTTTTCCACGCAGTGTGATTATTCTCAGTTGCTTGCTTGCGATGGTGTGGTTTTTCGTACCAGCTCAAACGACTGCTCCTAAGGAGAATCCGCTGGCAAGCGGGCTCAAAGCTAAGCAAACCTTACAACACCATTCAGCATTGAGTTTGCATGTGATACCACCGGCTTACACCAAGCTGCCCGCTTTCACGAGCGCACCTAAGGAAATGCAAATTCCAGAAAATAGTCAGGTGCGTTGGTGCGTGACGATGCCGTCGGGAACCGAGAGCGCTAAAGAAGCGCTGAGTATCAATTTAAGTAACGGACAAGCTCTGAGTTTTACTCAACATGGCGAAACCCATTGTGCGGAATGGCAGGCGAGTGAAACGGTGTTCTGGAGTTGGAGTGCAGATGCAGCGAAGACACGGATAGTACTGAAAGTTCAGTTAGATCAGGCACCACAAATCAAAATCACAACGCCGACCGAAATGGTACAAGTGCTAGCGCAAGATGCAAAACAAGTCCGCATCGCATTGCGTATCACGGATGACTATCAAATTACGCAAGCAAGTATGCACATGACCTTAGCACGTGGTAGCGGCGAAAATATTCGTTTCAGTGATAAGGAAATGCCAGTACCGCAAAGCAAAGACAGTAAGCTGCGTGAGTGGGACAAACTATGGTCTTTAAGTGAATTGGGGATGGAGCCTGGTGACGAATTGTATTTCTTCGTTCGTGCGACCGACAACGCCGATAAGAATCCACACATTACACGCTCACCGACCTACACTTTACGTCTGCCATCACCCGAAGCCGCAGCGGAAGAAAGCTTGGCATTGCCCATGTTAGTCAAAGTAGAGTCCTTGCGTAGCCAGCGCCAGATCATTATCGACACCGAACAACTACTGGCCGATATTAAAGCCAATCCAAAGTTGAATCCTAATTTAATCCGTACGCGCAGCGAAATGATCGCCGGTGATCAGGGTGCGTTAAGAAGACGCTATGGAAAATTCCTGGGCGAAGAATCGAGTTTGTTTGCTGATGACGATAGTGATCACGGGGATCATGCTGATCACGGTGAACATGAGAAAAAAGGTGAAAACGCCCCAGTCGATTTAGCCGCCCAATATGGGCATGCTCACGATCAAGAAGAGAACGCAACTTTATTTGATGAAGCGACGAAGAAAATTTTGAGACGGGCTCTGGCTGCAATGTGGGATGCAGAAAAATCTCTGAGAGCTATTACGCCAGCCAGCGCATTAGCACCAGAAAATAAGGCGCTAGAAGCCATCAAGCAATTGCAACAAGCAGACCGAATTTATCTACACAAAGCTGCATTTACACCGCCCGCGATCAAAGAAGAGAAACGCATGAGCGGCGATGTTTTAGATTTGAAAAATACGAGGAAGATACAGAACGAGGCCGCCGTTGTTGTGCCGGAGGACATTCGCAATTTATTGATCGCCCTGCAACGTCAAGACAGCTTACCGGCGCTGTGGTCAAAAACAGCACGTGATTGGATCGCAGAACAAATCAAGAACGAAGAACAGCGACTTGCTGCACAGGCAGCGATACAAGATGTGATTGATGGTTGCGCGACTTGCCGTCCCGCCTTAGCGGCATGGATACGTCAGGGTATATCGCATGCAGAGTTGATTTTGCAAGGTCGCAGCGTTTTAAAACCTAAGCAAAACAGTGCCTTTGATAAAGCATGGGAGACGTCTTTGCAGAACAAGCAGCCGACATCAGCGAATGGAAAGCAACCATGAGTGAACTCGTATTTTCCTTATCGCAATCGTTTTTATATTCGCAGCTAGGTTTGCTTTGCGCTTTATTCGCCATTGCGGGGTTCTCCGTTTTTCATTATTGGCGCAAGCGTCAAGCTTTGGATGCGCTGTTGATCAGCTGTGCTGCTGTTTGTATTGCTGTATTGATCCTTGATCCGCGCATGTTGGCAGGTGACAAAGTGTTCGTGATTGATAGCGATGACAGTAAATTGAACATGGCGCAATTGGCGCTAGACATGAGCAAAGCACAGAGCGCACAAGTCAAAGGCGATGGCTTGAGCCAAGCGCAGTGGCAAGACTTACCGCGTATCCCCGTGCAATGGCTAGCGCCCACTGAAAAGCAAAAGACGACAGAAATTGTGCGCTTGGATTTTCCTACGCATCTAGCGCAAGGTCGCGTGTTCAATCTCGCGGCAGAACGTGAACAAGTGCAAGGTGAATGGCGTCTGCAATTACTGGCGGAGAATCAGACCGTATTAGCCGAGGCTCGTGGTAAGGAAAAACGACTACGCTTGAACTGGTTACCACCCGTTGCGGAGCGCATGGTATTGCAAGCACGTTTGCTCGATAGCGCCGGCCAAGCAACTGAGAAAATAATAGCGCAAGGTCCCATCCCATTAGAAGTGTTGCCTGCACAAAGTCTCAACGTACAAGCACGTTTCGCCGCGCCTTCTTTTGATACGCAGACTTTAAATGAGCAATTCACTCAAAGCCAGGCCAAATTGGACTGGCAAACCAGGTTAGGTAAAACTGTCACGCGCACTGAGACCAAAGACGACGCTTCAAATACGAATGGCCGTCGTCCGCCCGATAATAATGAATCAGAGCGCAATATGCAGACTAAGCAAGCACCAGACTTAGTGATACAAGACGCCGCTTATTTTGAACAGATGAGCGCTAGTGCGCGCACGCAGCTCTTACAACAAGTCGCACAGGGCAGTGCATTGATACTACTCGGAGCCAATGCCCGCGACAGCAATGTATGGCAGCGTGAATTAGGTCTACGCGTATCACCAACTTCTTCGGATAAAGGGTTGGTCGTTAACACCTTAATGAGTTTGAGTCCAACTTCATTAGTCCCGCAAATCATGCAGAGTCAGGACTGGAGCCAGCCTGCAGATCGTCCGTGGCTAGCGCAACGCAGTTGGGAAAAAGGGCAAATAATCTGGCTAGCCGTCGCCGACTGGCACCGCTACAAAATCAGCGCCCCCGATGCTTTGAGCTTGTGGTGGCAAGATATTCTGGATTTGGCACAAGTAGAGAAAAGTCAGGACTGGCGCGTGCAGCTTGAACAAGCTATGCCACAAATAGGTCAACGTATGCGCGTCTGTAGCCAAGGTTTAGTGCCACAAGATTTGATCCTACTTCCACAAAATTCGCGCTACTATTTGCAAGCGTCTGCGGACAAAGCAGATGCCTTATGCACGGCATTCATTCCAAGCAAAGCGGGTTGGCAAGAATGGCAAACGCAAAGCGAAAGCAAAGCTACTGCTAGCGGTAGCTTCTACGTTTATCAAAACCAAGACTGGTCAACATGGCAAAAAGCACAGCGCCGCGACGCAACGGCGGCGTTTATCGCCAGCGCAGCATTGCAAAATAAATCCAAGCTAGCATCGCAAACAGCAACAGAAACATGGCCCTGGGTTTTGAGTTTGATGGCTTTTATGCTGATGTTGTGGTGGCGTGAGCAGCGCGCGTAAGATGTATGTAACTATACTCTGCGTGATAATGACTGACATTCAACCGGACAGCCCCCCAACTTTTGTATCTAAGCATCAAACCAATTTGGGTCAAAACCACTTGACCCAAATCCTTGCTACATTAACTTAAGCGGCAATTTGTAGTTTACTTCGCACTCTTCACCACAACACCGCCCTTAATCACCACCGCAACCTTTTCTAATAGACGCACGTCCTTACTAGGATCACCTACCACTGCCACCATATCAGCAAAGCGGCCTGCTTCGAGTATGCCTACGTCTTTGCTCGATAAAGCTTCTGCGGCGTTAATCGTGGCGGCTTGAATAGCTTGTAATGGCGTCATGCCGTATTTCACCATGGTGGCGAATTGTTTGGCGTTGTCGCCATGTGGATAAATGCCAGCATCGGTGCCGTACACCATCTTCACACCTGCAGCGTGAGCGCGGCGGAAGCCTTCGCGTTGTACGTCAGCGATCTCTCTATCTTTGCGCAGATTGTCTTCCAGTACGCCGTTCTTTTTTCCTTCCGATTGGGTGTAATCGGTATTGTAGATATCCATAGACAAGTAAGCGCCATGCTTTTTGGCTAGAGCGATACCTTCATCATCAATCAGACTCGCATGTTCTATGGTGTCCACGCCGGCACGAATCGCATCTTTAATGCCAGAGCTGCCATGTGCATGGGCTGCGACGCGCAGACCCCATTGATGGGCTTCTTCGGCAATCGCTGTCATGTCTTTCAAACTCATTTGCTGTTGACCAGGTTCAGTATTGTGTGAGAACACGCCACCGGTTGCGCAAATTTTAATGACTTGCGCGCCGTATTTACGCAACTCACGCACGCGCTTACGGCCTTCTTCTGGACTATCTGCGTTGAAAGCACTTTGTTGGTTCATAGACGGCGGAAAAAAAGTCGAATCGCAATGACCACCCGTCGCACCAAAAGAATAGGCAGCAGTGACAACGCGCGGACCAGGAATCTTGCCTTCGTCAATCGCCTGACGCAGCCCGACATCGTTCCAAGCATCGGCACCGACGTTACGCACAGTTGTAAAGCCTGCGTTCAAAGTCCGGCTCGCATGTGGCACGGTTAAGATGGACCAAAAACGATCGCCAAATTGCAGATTGTTGTAGCCGCCATAAGTGGGATCAGAATCCAAATGCACGTGCATGTCGATTAATCCAGGCACCAAGGTCATACCAAGCAAGTCAATTTTTTGTGTATCTTTATTGGTAGTAACGGTCGCGCCCGACTTGCCGCTAACGACGCTGACAATGCGACCGTCTCTGACTAAAATCTGAGGATTGGCAATCATTTTGCCACTGCGTACATCCAGCATATTGCTAGCAGAAATAAGCACATCAGCAGCAATAGCGTTACCAGCCAAACCCAAAGCGGCTGCGAATAAAGAGGAATAAAGGGGGGATTTCATCTAGGACTCCGAAGATAATTTTAATTGCCAGACAGATAGTTTTTGGCAGCCGCTCAGTATCCTGCCTGTGTTGCTGGCGGTCAAATTTGTTTGCTTGAATTGATGTGCTTGACCAACAAAAAGAGAAGATTTGGTTGATATTAATACTAGCTACGTTTGACAGGTTTATAAAATTCAAAATGCTTGTCTGAAAAAAATCGACGCACAATGCAAAAAGCCCACCAAAGGCAGGCTCTCCAAGTATTGCGTAATTCACTACTAGCCAAGACTATCTGTCAGGCGCTATCAGCTGATCTGGCACCCATGCTATCTGCGTGTTGGCGGCGCATTTTTGGCCATTTTTCGCGTTCTTCGTTGCTAATAGCTAGCTATTAGCGCCTCATTCACGCAAAAACTGCCTCAAAAAGTGCATCCCCCATCATCTCAAATCCTAATGGAAAATCTGGGTTATCGAATTATTTGCTGCAATATCGAAAGGTAAAGCGTACGTGAGTCGCGATGCCTGTATCCGAAGCACAAATGATTTTCTTATTTTGTTAAATTGTCTTTCAGCGAACTTGCCGTCCACCTTGAAAGATTCAAGATGGCGGCGTCGCCTGGCTAAACCATTTTCCTATGCCCCACACTATCTGCGTGGTGGTATTACCGCCACTCTCACGGCACCGTACTGATCGTTGACCTGCAGGTATCGGATACCATTACGCTCGAACTCGTAAACCTGCCGAGAAGGATTGGGCGACATGTCAGATGCAGCCGGGGACGACAGACCCAGACCAGACGGCGCTTTGGGCGCGCCATTCTTGTCCGATGGGCAGCCGCACTGTGCGCTTGCCAGTGGACTTGCCGCCGCAGCCCCCAGAAGGACGACGATGGACAGGATGTGTGTAAGGGGGATGTGCTTGTACATTGAAAATCTCCTTGGTGTATTCCATAACAAAATTGTTATGAAGATATATACTACTCCAACTAATCTTATCAACGTGGTCATGTGTGCAATTCCATTACAATAAAACAACGATTTTCCACGACCTATACCCAATCCACAATCAATGTCGGCAATAACCCAGCATGAATCACCCCAAAAAACGGTTCCCAAATAAGCGAAGGCACAAAGCGAGTCCTGATGCGCCAAACTGCGCGCACCTATCCTATTTAAAAACTGGAAATTAGCCAAAAATTTGCCTTACCAATTCACACTCTGATCGACATCGTCATCGGGCCCCTGCTGCCCGATATCGGCGTCTGGTGCTACATCAAAGTAGTCCTCTGGGGCTACATCATCAGCATCCCATAATGGTGAGCCCAGGGCTTGGCTGATTTTTGGTGGGCTAGACTCGACGCCAATGTGATCGAGGATGTTGCGGATGGCCGCCCCGCGGATTTCTGCACCGTCGTTGATTAGCGCTATGAGGGGCATTTGGCCACCGCAGTGCTGGCACAGCAATGGGAAAACCTCGTAAATCCGTGCGATCAGTATCGCTCATAGGTAACGTGCTGGAGATCGTTTGGTGTTGGGCTGGGCTTCTCCCCCTGACGTATCAGTTTTAACATGGAAAATTCCCTATCACCCACGTTGAATGCTCGCCAGGCGTGGTGGATATCGACACACACTTTGCGAGACCTTGCTTGTTAAATACCTTAAGCTGATGGCGAACCCGTTCAGCCATGGCTTTAATACTAACCTCGTCAAGACAAAGTTTTTGAGCGATATTAATTGCCCGCGCTAATTCGTGCGTCGTCATGGGACTACCATTTGCTAACACTACTTGACCCAGTATTTCTCGCGTTACCACACCCCACGATGCATGATGCGCCTTTGGTCAAGTCTTACGTAAATCTGTTAGTGAGATATCTGTGTCGAATGCGCTGATGCTCGCTTTGTTGAGCATATTCATTTTTGCAGAGAGCGCCGAAATTTCTTGGCCAATCTCATTCAAATGTTCTGTCTTTCTTTTTACGTCAGTTTGGAGTTTTTTGTTCACGATGGCGAAGCACTTCAATATTGCCCGCTAGCTTAGCGTAAAGCTTCGTCATTCCTCTTACCGCAGTACCTGATACCATTTCAATCTCCCGCAAGCTTATCTATATTATACTTTTGCCATATGAATAATCTTACGGGAAATTGTGTTCGGCTGCGGTCGATAAAGCTATTTTTCTCAAGTCAACTGCTACATAGTTGCGGCACAATGCAAAAAGCCCACCAAAGGCGGGCTCTTCAAGTATTGCGTAATTCACTATTAGCCAAGACTATCTGTCAGGTGCTATCAGCTGATCTGGCACCCATGCTATCTGCGTGGTGTACCTGTCTGAATTAGGTAGCTATCAAAATCTGATCACAATTTTGATAGTGCAATTAAACCCAGACTTTCTATTCGGCGCGTCTTTGACGCTATTTGAATGTTGGCGGCGCATTTTTGGCCATTTTTCGCGTTCTTCGTTGCTAATAGCTAGCTATTAGCGCCTCATTCACGCAAAAACTGCCTCAAAAAGTGCATACCCCATCATCTCAAATCCTAATGGAAAATCTGGATTGTCGAATTATTTGCTGCAATATCGAAAGGCAAAGCGAACGTAAGTCGCGATGCCTGTATCCGAAGCACAAATGATTTTCTTATTTTGTTAAATTGTCTTTCAGCGAACTTGCCGTCCACCTTGAAAGATTCAAGATGGCGGCGTCGCCTGGCTAAACCATTTTCCTACGCCCCACACTATCTGCGTGGTGGTATTGGCCGGTTAGAACCAGTTTGTGCGGCTATTGTGCTATCACCTGGCACAATCTGCGCTTGCTTTTCGAACGAAATTTTTGCGGGGTTTTATCGACCTATGCTATCTGCATAGTGTAAATAACCGGTAATGGTGCCCCATAAATAGGCTCATTCTGAACGATGCTTAACGGTAAAACTAGTGATGTTCATGCAGCGTTTTTTACAAAATTTTGTAGAGACGAATCTTACAAAATTTGAATATTGCTGGCTTTGTCGCCCTTAGGACTAGCGCTGCGTTCGAAAGAAACGCGTTGATTTTCCGACAGGCTTTTGAAACCAGAAGATTGGATGTCTTGAAAGTGAGCGAATAAATCCGCGCCACCAGCGTCAGGTGTAATGAAGCCGAAGCCCTTAGCATCGTTGAACCATTTGACGATTCCAGTTTGAGTGCTCATGTTATTTCCTTTAAATTCAATATGGTAACCACGCTCTCGCAGCGAGAAAATCAGCATGCGAACGGACAGATTACCGATAGGCGAAATTGCCTGCTAGGCACTTAAAACCAAGAGATGAGACCGAAGGAGATAAAACAGAACGACTAGAAGAGAACAGCCATGCGGAATTGGGACCAACAATAAAACGACCTGATGCAAGTACAAGCCGGAATATACACAACTATTCCGAAATCACCTAATTTATTTTTCAAAGTGGTAAAAGTAATTTGCCCGGCTTTCATAAATCGCGTGTTGCAGACATGTCGCAAATTACTAAAACGCCTTTGATAAATACCCCATTCTTGTCTTTATGTATTCACTTTGCTTCATAATAGGCCGATTGCGATATTTCATCCGTCAACGCACGCTACAAAGTAAGCTCGTAATACACAAAATCGACGGAAATTCTTCTTGAAGAAAGCAGGATCAGGATGCAGCCGAATCAAGCAAAATCTGGCACGCAGCATAACGTAGCTGCAGAAACCTCAACCCAGCGTTTATTATTTTTCAAACGACTGCAAACGCTAACGAACAAAATTCATGCTACGCAAGCAGTAGATCAAATCATGCTGGATTTGAGTCAGGATATTTGTGATTTGTTTGATTGCGACCGGATGACGATTTACGTGGTGACGCCTGATAAAGCAAATCTAGTTTCTAAAGTGAAGAAAGGCTTGAATAGTTTTAAAGATATACGCCTACCTATTTCAGATCAAAGTATTGCTGGCTTTGTCGCTTTGCATCAACAAGTGCTATGTATCAAAGATGTGTACGACGGTAAAGAATTGCACACCTATTCTCCGCACTTGCATTTTCAAAAAGCCATAGATGAACGCACAGGTTATCGCACCAAAGAAATGTTGGGTGCACCCATCGTCGATGCAGAAAATCAGCAACTTCTGGGCGTCATTCAATTTATCAACAATCGGCAAGGTGTCGCGTTTACGTCTATCGCGACCGAGGGCGTGAAAGAGTTGTGCGACACATTAGCTATCGCGCTCACGCAAAAAAATAAGCCTCTGAATTTACCACCGTCCAAATTCAATTACCTCGTATCTGAGGGTATTTTATCTGCGCCTGAGTTTGAATTAGCGATTAGTTCGGCACGTAAAAAACAAATCGACTTAGAGGATGTGTTGATCGATGAATTTCAAGTGCAGACAGAGCATATCGGTATGGCTTTATCGAAGTTTTTTGCAGTACCGTATGAAGCCTTTAAACCAGATCGAGTGATTGATGGTGAGTTGACTAAAAAATTGAAACGTCAGTATGTAGAAGAGACCAATTGGTTGCCTATTTCTGATGACCCGACAGGTCTTAGTATTTTGGCGATCGACCCAGAACATGTGAAAACCACCCGTGTGGTTAATCTGATTTTCTCTACACCTCGTCTACATTACCGAGTGACGACGAAGCGTGAATTCAAGCTCACAATTGATCAGTTTTTCGGACAAAGTGTCGATACAGGTTCAGTCAATGAGTTGCTTTCAGGTATGGAAGCGGACGAGATCGATGATGCCAACAGCACTGCAGATGTTGCTGCCGCCGCAGACAATGAATTGGTCAAACTACTCAATAAAATAATTGTCGACGCCTATCAACAAGGTGCTTCCGATATTCATATAGAACCACGCCCTGGCAAAGAAAAAACCTTGATCCGGTTCCGCCGCGATGGTTCACTCGCGCCGTATATTGAAATTCCTGCCAGCTATCGCAATGCGCTGTTGGCACGGATTAAGATTATGTGCGATCTGGATATTTCAGAGAAACGCAAACCTCAGGATGGCAAGATCAAGTTCAAAAAATATGGGCCGCTCGATATTGAATTGCGGGTCGCGACCATTCCATCTTCCGGTGGCATGGAAGACGTCGTGATGCGTATTTTGGCAGCGGGTGAACCGATACCGATGGCGCAGCTTGGCATTTTGCCGCACAACTTGCAACGCTTGAAAGACGTGGTTGAAAAACCTTACGGCATCTTCTTCGTTTGTGGTCCGACTGGCTCGGGTAAGACGACCACTTTACACTCAGTGCTGCACTACTTAAATCGCCCAGAAACCAAAATCTGGACAGCGGAAGATCCGGTGGAGATCACGCAGAAGGGTTTGCGTCAGGTGCAGGTTAATCGTAAAGCCGGGATGGATTTTGCGACGGTGATGCGGGCATTTTTGCGCGCTGATCCCGACATTATCATGGTCGGCGAAATGCGCGACAAAGAGACGGTCTCAATCGGTTTGGAAGCCTCGCTGACAGGGCATTTGGTCTTCGCTACGTTGCACACTAACAGCGCGCCAGAGTCGATAGTTCGTTTGCTTGATATGGGCATGGATCCATTCAATTTTGCCGATGCCTTGCTAGGGATTCTGGCGCAGCGTCTGGCCAAGCGTTTGTGTACGAATTGCAAAGTCGCTTATCAGCCAAGTCCGGAAGAAATACGAAGCATGCTCAACGAGTATTGTGCAGAATTATTGGCAACGCCGGAGTTTCAAATCGATACCGAGACCGCCAAGCAAAACCTGCTCAAAACGTGGCAGAAAAATTATGCTGACCCGCAAGGCAAATTCACCTTATATCGCCCGGTTGGGTGTGAGAAATGTATCGGCGGTTACAAAGGTCGCGTTGGTTTGCACGAGTTGATGGTGGGAACCGACGGCATCAAAAAACTAATACAGGAACATGCCCGTGTTGCGCAATTATTTACCGAGGCTTTGAGTGACGGCATGCTTACTTTAAAAATGGATGGGATGGAAAAAGTCCTGTCCGGCATCATGGACATGAAGCAGGTTCGTGTGGTTTGTATTAAATAAAGCAAAAAAAATTGATCCGAAAAATGAGCGGTTTTTTTCACTCGGGGTCATGATTTTCTAAGAAATCAAGATTGCCAAGTACCGTATAAAGTATAACGATCAGAATTCCTTGTCGCTTTATTCGAATCATGCGATTTTTTCGTCTCTGGTGACGGCCTTAGCTATACCGATCTGCGCGGTCGTTTTTTATGTAAGTGCGCAGTATTTGTTTGGATAAGACAGTTGTTGGGGCGTATGCTTTTTTCTTATTAGGATTAGAGCTAGGTAGATGTTTGGTTTAACTCGATATAGTTAAGGAAATTAGGACATGAGTGAAAGTCGAAGAGTTACTTTTTTTAGACTATTGAGTATCTTTGTGGGTAGCATGATTGGCACCGCAATATATGAAATAGCAGTGCGTGGATGGCAAAATGCGGATTGGTATAAAGCACTGTTTATGGGATTTTTTTTCGTTATTTGGGCGTGTATTTTTCCGTCAAGTTTTTTAGTAGAAAAAAAGCCGAAAGAGAAGCAGTAAGTCATAGTCAACACAAAGTAGAAGGATAAGAAATATGCCGTATTTAGGAGTCGGTTTACACGTTTTGGTCGCTATTTTTTTTGCCATTCACGCGATACGCCAACGTCGTGAAATGTATTGGTTGATGATTTTATTTGCCTTTCCTTTGCTCGGTAGTATTGTGTATTTTTTTGCGATTTATTTACCTGATAGTCGCTTGCAGCATGGCGCCAAAAAATTGACCTCGGTGGCTTTGAAAGCGCTTGATCCGGGCAAAGAGTTACGCGAAGCGCAGCAGGTTTTTGATTTAACACCATCAGCACAAAATCAAATGCGCCTGGCTTCCGCTTATCTGGAGGCAGATGACCCGCAACAAGCGGCAGTGCAATATGAGGCTTGTTTGCGCGGCCCTTTTGCTACGGAACCCGAAATTATGTTCGGTGCGGCAAAGGCGCGTTTGCAAAATAAACAGGGTGATGCCGCTTTAGAGTTGCTTCTGAAAATACGGCAATTGCATGCTGACTTTCGCAAAGAACAGGTCGGCTTATTGTTAGCCCAATCATATGCTTTGCAAGGTCAAAACGAAGCGGCACGCCTGGAGTTTTCTAGAGCTGCCAGTGATCACGGTAGCATTGATGCTTACGCAGAGTTTGCGATTTGGGCACTAAGCATTGGTGATGTCGCCACTGCACAAACGCAACGCCAGGAAATCGAACGCATGCAAAAGCATTGGGATAAGCATCACTATGCGATGCACAAGCCACTATTGAAGCGTTTGGAAACTGCATTTTCTAAAGCCTGACCGTGTCGGCATTTACCTAAAAATTATCTTTAAATCTTTGCGGGTGATAAGTCCGCAAGATTTGTCAAATCACTCCATGATACATTTCTACTCATCGAATCCGAGGAGAACAAGATGGAGCAAGAACTTACCACCATCAGCGCCCATCGCGCTAGTTATGAACGCCGTTTTCAGCGCGTGATTGATTACGTGCATGAGAATCTGGAACGTGATTTAGACCTCAATGTGCTAGCTGACATTGCCTGCATGTCGTCATATCACTGGCATCGAATCTATCAAGCTTTTTGTGGTGAGAGTTTAGCCGCTACCGTGAAACGCTTGCGCTTACAACGTGCCGCTGGCCTGTTAGCAAAAACTGAGCAAAGCATAGAGCAGATTGCCCAGGCCTGTGGCTATCCCAATGTGCAATCTTTTACCCGAATTTTTTCCAGCGTTTATGGGATGCCACCAGCAAGGTATCGCAAAGAAGGTAGCCATAAGCAGTTTTCTTTACCGCAACACTTGAGGAGTGAAACGATGTTTACTGTCGAAGTCAAAGATGTGCCCGCCATGCATTTATTGGGCTTGCCGCATCAAGGCAATTATATGGGCATAGGACAGGCCTTTGATCAATTGCAGGGGGTTGCCGCCAGCCGCCAATTATTTGGACCACAAAGCAGGTCAATCGGGATCTATTGGGATGATCCATCCTTAGTTGCTGAAGCTGAGCTGCGTTCCTGCGCCTGCCTGGTAGTCAGTGCAGAACAGCAGGCAAATCAAGCGCAGGCACCGCTACAAGCTTACGATATTGACGCCGCAAAATGTGCGGTACTCAATTATCAGGGGCCATACTCAGACATGCATGCCGCTTATGAATGGTTATTCGGCGTTTGGCTGCCAGCTTCGGGTTATGAAGCGGCGGATGCGGCGGTGTATGAAGAATACCTGAATGATCCACGCGATACCGCGCCACGCGAATTGAAGACCGCGATTTATCTGGCCTTGCGTATTGCTTAGATTTTCGATCAGGCCAATCATGTAATGATGATTGAAAGAACGGGCAGCTTGCCCGTTTTGAATGGTAAAGCAGTAAAGTATTTACAGTGTCAAATTACGGCGTAGTTCGATAATGATGAATCACGTCACCCAAACTATGCGCCTGCGGCACCATATGTTGCATGAACCAACCCAGTCCAACAAAAAAAGTGGCGCTGATCAGAAATGGCAAAATAGTTTTGCGAAGTGCAGTGTGTAGCCAATGTCGGGTATGCAGGCCCTTCAAGCGGTGATACAAGCTCGCTGATAGAAACGCATCCACCATTAATTCCGCGAACAAAACTGGCGCACTAGCAATGACAACCGCCGACGAAGCAAACAGGGCAAGCACTGCAGCGCCAATCGCGATAATGATAAATAAGGGAATCGCAAATTCGTCGGCTTCTCCGGCAACTTCTAAAGCATCACCCACACCGCTAAGTGGTGCCGTAGTTCCTTCTGACGTCAAGCTTTCAAAGCTGCTGCTAGCACCCGCCCCAGAAAAATTGCCGCCTCCGGCTTCCAGTATGTTTAAAGACGAACTTGAGACGCCGGATGGCGACGGAATCACATTCAATAAATCAACGGTGTCGATCAGATCGCTACTGCGTTTATACAGCCACAACCAGAGAAGAATAAAAAACACAGCGTAAGCCACGCTAAACGCACAAACATAACGCAGCCATATCGTTAAAAGTCCACAATGCAATAGCAGAACAGAAGTAAGAAATCCGGATAAGCCAGTGAAAGCCACGATCAATGTCATTTCCAAACGAGGGAAACCATCATGTTCAAGATGGGCACGGATGCGTTGCACGAATTTGTCTCTTGAGAATTTTGCTTTCATAGATTTGTCGATGAATAAGTTAATGGTTTTCTCGGAATGCTTGGGAGAATGTAGCGTGTTATGTACACCGCTGTTTGGTATTCCACCGATGCTGATTTTTTCCAAGTAGTTGTTCTTACGACGAATACTACGTTTGAAAGTACGAAGAAACCTAGGGTCTGTTGACCTATATTTTAGTCAAGCGAATGCGCGCAAATGAGCACAGGGCTAGGCGCAAGCTGCGCAGTAGTGCAGGCACTATAAGCAGATTGTAACAACGCCATGTGCTCATTTGGGCCATTCCCGGAGGGTTTCAATCAAAACGCACGATGGACAGCGTTGCATCTCTTGCTGGGGCGCCCAGCCGCAGCGGCGAGATGCGCCTTGCCATCCTGCGTTTTGATTGAAACGCTTGACTAAAATATAGGTCAACAGACCCTAGGCAATCAACGTTGCAAAATACCGCGCTTGTGTTCAGGAATATGCGCTGACGGATCTTCTGGGCTAAAGATAGAGTGCTGGAAAACACTTCCCCATGCCGCTTTTTGCGCTGGCGGTAATTCTTTAAAACTGAGTAGCGTTTGTAACAGCAAGACATACGGTGAGGTTTTATTGTCGGTCGAAAAGTTCGAGCCGTCCCATCAATAATTAATTAGGAAATTTATTTTTTCTAGCAACTCGACGTGATGCCACCCTAAGTTGGGAATACAAATGGCATCGCAAGGCTCGAATATCGCGGTTTGTGCAGTTGCTGTTAGAGCTTATTGTTTAGACCTTATTGGGCATGTTGAATGCTAACAAGCCCTAAATAGCTGACCGCTTGATCAAGCACCTTTGGCGATAGATAAAGAACTACGGTTTGTCAGCTTTGCGGTACTTTTCCGTCCTTGACTTTGACGGTGGGTGTTCGGTGCATCGACTTTGCTTAGTAACTGATGCTTATCGGCGCTGATGACTTGTTCATCAACACGAAATACCGTGACCGCATCGCTGAGCTTGAGTGCCTGGTTGTGCATACTTTCAGCTGCAGCTGCCGCTTCTTCGACCAAAGCGGTATTTTGTTGGGTGATCTGATCGAGCTGGCTGATCGTCGCATTGACCATCGTGATGCCATCCCCTTGCTCGGCGCTAGCATCCGCAATGGCCTGTACATCTTGACTCAGCGCTTGAATCTGATCGACGATTTGATGCATGGTTTTACCGGCGTTTTGTACTTGCTGGTGGCCGGTTCGTACTTGCTCATTGGAGTTGGTGATCAAGGTTTTGATTTCTTTCGCCGCACTAGCAGAACGCTGAGCCAGATTTCGCACTTCACTGGCAACCACCGCGAAACCACGACCCTGCTCACCCGCACGGGCAGCCTCTACCGCCGCATTTAACGCCAAAATATTGGTTTGGAAAGCGATGCTATCGATGACCGCAATGATGTCATTAATTTGTTTGGAGGATTGCTGTATGCCTTCCATCATATCCGCTAATTGCTGTACCGCTTGTCCACCTTGATTCGCTACGTCTGTACACGAGAGTGCTTTCTGATTTGCCTGCTGGGCGCTATGAGCATTTTGTTTAACGGTGACGGTCAATTCTTCCATGGAGGAGGAAGTTTTTTCTAAAGAGCTAGCTTGTTGCTCTGTTCGTTGCGACAAGTCGGCGTTGCCATTGGCGATGTCGCGTGAGGCGCTGCCTATGTTGTCGCTGCTTTCGCGTATGTTAGCGACTAGACGTGCCAATACTTGACGCATAGCGTCAAACTCTTTGAGCAATTGCGCAATCTCATCATTTGCGCTGCTGCTGATTGTGGTGCTCAAATCGCCCTCTGACACTCGCATTACCGCTTGACTTAAATTACGTAGCTCTCCTGAAAAAGCCAGATAAAATCCCGCCAATAAATAACTCGCGAGACCAAGTAATACTAAGATACCTAACAGCATGGCATTGCGATTCCACACATTGCTTTCTAGCCTGCGCTGCAATTTGGACTCGATCAAATCAGCAATCGTGTTATTGAGCTGAAACCAATCCGTGACCACCTTTTGGCCAGCTGCTAAGTAGGCAGTACCTGAGCTTTGATTTAAGGTGCTGAGGATTTCGTTTTTGGTCCGCTCTAAAAATGTCAGATTTTCCGCCAGCAGTTTACCGCTTTGTTGCTCTAATTCTTTCAGCTCGGGATTGGCGAGCATCACTGCTTTGAGTTGGGCACCGATTTTCGGTAAATCTCTTTGGCTAAGCATGACGTTAGCGTTGATTAAGACATCTTCATTGGGCTCCATTAAACCCGTGTCGATGTACGGTGCACCGCGTGCGCTGGTGTCAGCGATGACGGCGGCGAATTCAGGTAAAGACTTATTGAACAGGCTGATCAGGTAGTAGGTGTCAACTTGCGGGTCGAGGCTGAGGTTGGTATTGTCGGCGACTTTAATCGCCAATTTATCAAGCTGCTCCAGCAGTTGCTGATGCATGAGATAGCTATCTTTGGCTTTGCTTGCGGCGGCTTTTTCTTGTATGGTTTTCCAGCTAGCGAGTGCTTGTTGCAAGTCTTCTTGAGTGTTTAGTCCTGGCTGTTGTAGTTTTAACTGTGCTAGCTGACTAAACGTTTGTTCGATTTGTGCGCCTAGTTTAGACGCATTGCTTATCGCGTCGACATTGCCGGATAAACCCAGATGTCGCTGAGCGCGATGCTGTTGGCTCAGTTGTGTCAATTGATGTATGACCCGCACTTGTTGTACGCCTTGTTGTTCACTTTGTGTCAGCGAAATCGATTTATTCAGTTCCCAGATAAATAAACCGGCGGCCACGATCGCAGGTATCCCAAATAGACAGGCGACGATCAAGAATTTTGGCAGCAGTCGGAGGCGGCGCATACCGGAGATGGCTGGAGCGAAGAAAATTGACATAATTGCACCGTAAAAAGTTAACGCAGAGAAATACAAGCTAAGTCCAAATGTACTTGTTGTCTATGACCAGCGTATGACGAAGGCAAGGTACTTTCGGGGCAAACGTTTGCTGTTTATATAGTAAGTCTATTCCAGGCGACAGGCAATGATTTGCGCGCCCATAATGGTGGCTTGCAAGTGAAATGCCTGCAGAATACGTTGACGTTCTTGCGGATCAGCAGGCAACATAAACGTGACATTCAGTTGAGTGAAGTCTTGGTTGGATCCGCTGATAGGCCGATTTAGATCATGCGTGCTATTTTTTTGGGTGGTCTTATCAGCATTTCTGTCGCTATCTACTGCAAGATCGACAACAGGTGCTGCCGTGGACAATAAGCCTTGCGCCTGCATCTCGGCAATGACCGCAGAGAAGGGTATCGTGATGCAATCATGCGGCTCCAACCAACGCTTGTTGCCACCGTTGCTACTGACGATACCGCCAGTTAGTTCGACGGCCGTATCAGAGATTTTTTCATAATGGAAGGCCTCCCAGCCCGGCAATCCGCGTTGGCGCTGAGCGATTTCCGCCATGATTTGAGCCACTTGTCCGCCGTGCGCCACCATGCCGACCGGTAACATTTCTGAGAAATCGATCATCTTCTATTTTCCTTGAGCAAATATTTTTTTAATGTTTGTGTTGAAACAAGCGGACAAGCAGTGGAAACTGTGCGAATTCTAAGTGTAATTGTGAAATCACAGGTAAAATTCGCAATCGCTTTTTTAAACGATTTACTAAACAGCTGAGCATTTGTTTAGCCGTTTAGCTAATTTATTCTTTGCTGCTTAATTGTTATTCCCATTATTAACCCGCAGCAGTGATAACTGCTGCTTTGTACCGAAAATCATAAAGGAAGACCACGATGTTGATTAAATCCCGTTTCGTCATTGGTAGCGCAATAGCACTCATGGCATTGGCTGGCTGCTCAAAAAGTACAGACAAACCTGCTGATTCAGTAGCAGATGTAATCGCCGCGACCGTCAACGGTAAAGCTATCAGCAAGAAACAAGTTGATATGATCATGAAACAGCAAGCCGCACAAGGTATGCCTGACACACCAGAAATGCGCAAAATGATTATCGACAATCTGGCATTGCAAACTATCGCAGCAGGAGAAGCAGTCAAAAAAGGCCTGGATAAAAAAGGCGAAACAGCAGAACAAATCGAAATGTCACGCCTCGGTATCTTGGCTCAAGGCTTCGTTGATGACTTCTTGAAAAACAGCCCAGTAACAGACGCACAATACGCTGCAGAATACGACAAAATCAAAGCAGCAACAGCAGGCAATGAAGTCTCTGCTCGTCATATCTTGGTAGAAAAAGAAGAAGAAGCAAAAGCTATCATCGCTAAATTGAAAAAAGATGTGAAGGTATTCGCAGCTTTAGCGAAAGCCCAATCCAAAGATCCAGGCTCCAAAGAAAAAGGCGGCGACTTAGGCTGGTTTGACCCACGCGGCATGGTGCCAGAATTCGGCGCAGCGGTCGTTAAATTGGAAAAAGGCAAATTCAGCGAAGAGCCAGTTAAATCACAATTCGGCTACCACGTAATTTTGCTTGACGATACACGTACGAAAGAAGCCCCAACTTTAGAACAAGTCAAACCACGTTTGACATCACAAATTCAACAACAGAATTTGAAAAAATTGCTGGATGAGATGAAAGAAAAAGCCAAGATAGAAATCGTCGGTGCTTCTGCTGCATCAGCTGCAGCCTCTGCGCCTGCCGCAGCGTCTGCTCCAGCAGCGACTGACAAGAAATAATCCAATTTCTCTCTCACAAAAAACCGCCAACCTGGCGGTTTTTTTGTATCAACTTTTCGATTAAGCACGCCTTAGTGAATGCTTATCGATGTCTATCTGAACCCAGCTCTTCTATTCGGCAGCCGCATCGGCAAACCTTGGCAGTGTCATGTCGCGAGGTAAATAGTGGTGCGTATTCATTCCCTAGGCTACCGCCATCCATTTGAATTTGTAGACCTACAAGATGACACAGGCATGACTACACCTAGAGCGAATTCTCTACTGACTGTCACTGAGTCGTCATTTGTTTTTCTTACGATTCGTCCGTCTTGTTAGCTGAAATAAGCTGCATGGCCGTGGCTTTTGTTTTGCATATTTGCTGTTATAAAAAACAGAACTCAAAGACGAGAAATTATTCACCCATAACAATACCTATTTGGACAAGAAAAATGAAACCTCAATTGATGTTAAAACCACTCTGCTTCATGGTCATACAGGCGATAGCAGTCATGTCTCACGCGGCGGTGATCGATACGACAGTTAGCAATAACAATGAGCCAGATGTAAAAGTCGAAACGGTCACGGTCTTAGGCCAAGGACAGTCGCGCCAAGTACAAAATATTACTCGCAGTGATCTAACCAAAGTGACGCCAGGTACTAGCCCATTAAAGACCTTGGATAAATTGCCTGGCGTATCGTTTCAGTCAGCTGATCCATTTGGTAGCTATGAATGGTCGACACGTTTTAGTGTCCGTGGCTTTAGTCAAAATCAATTGGGTTTTACATTGGATAACGTACCGCTCGGCGATATGAGCTACGGTAACAATAATGGCTTGCATATTAGCCGCGCGATCTCTGCAGAAAACTTGGGGCGTGTGAGCTTGTCACAAGGCGCGGGTTCTTTGTCAACGGCATCGACTAGCAACTTAGGCGGCACGGTTCAGTTCTTTTCTGCCGAGCCTAGTGATACGTTTACATTGAGTGGTGAACAAACTTTTGGTAGCAATAAAACTTCCCATACTTTTGCGCGTCTTGATTCCGGAAAATTTGATAGCGGCACAAAATTTGCATTGAGCGTGACCCGCCATCGTACGGAAAAAACCAAAGGTGCGGGTGAACAGAATCAAGACCAATTCAATTCTAAGTTAGTCCAGAATTTTGGTGACAATCGTTTGGATGCGTTCTTCAATTATTCCGACCGCAAAGAAGTCGATTACCAAGATATGTCTTTAGAAATGACAAAACGCTTAGGTTGGGACTGGGATAACTACGCACCAGATTGGCAGCGTGCAGTGAATGCAGCTAAGGGTATTTTTACTGGCGGTGTTAACAATCTTGATGATGCCTACTATCAAGGAAGTGGTTTGCGTAAAGATAAGCTGGCAGGCGCGACTTTCAGCTGGCAGTTGAGCGACAATACAGAGCTGAAAACAACGCTCTACCATCATAGCAATGAAGGCCAAGGCCACTGGTACACACCGTACTCGCCCACTTCAAAGACCGATCCTATTTCGATTCGTACTACTGAATATGAAATCAATCGATCAGGTCTGATCAGTGATCTGAATATGGATATAGGCATGCATTTCATCAAGGCCGGTTTTTGGTTGGAGAATAGTGATCATACTTTGACGCGTAATTTTTATGCTGCGACTGATGGCTCAGACAAAAACTATTTCTTGCGAAATCCTTTTTCAACTGGTTTTAAGCAGAACTTCGATACGGCCACGACCCAGTTCTATGTGCAAGACACGGTGGAATTATTGAATGGCGCTTTGGCCTTGAACTTTGGCTTTAAGACGCCAAAAGTGAAGATCGATGCGAAGAACTTGGTCGGCACACGTGCGCAAGGTTCTATCACTGCCAAAGAAAATTTCTTGCCGCAGCTGGGCATGAAATATCAACTCAGCAAAGAGGATGAAATTTTCGCGTCGATAACTGAGAACATGCGCGCTTATCAACCAGGCGTCTCCGGTCCATTCTCACAAACTCAAACGGCATTTAACACCAGCGTGACACAATTAAAGCCTGAGACTTCGACTTCTATCGATCTTGGTTATCGTTTTAAACGCAGCGATATTCAAGGCTCAGTCGCTCTGTATCATGCCGAATTCAAAGATCGCTTATTGAATGTCGCTAACTGTGCAGGCATCGTAGGCTGCCCAAATACCTTCGTTAACGTCGGTAAAGTGGCGACCAACGGCTTGGAAGCTGTGTTGATCTGGAAATTGTCGAATGAATTGTCATGGTTTAATTCCTATACCTATAATGATTCGCAGTATCAATCGAACTATCTGGATAAAGTGATCATTCCTGTCAAAGGTAAGCAAGTTGTTGATGCACCTAGGACGATGTTCAATACGGAATTGACTTGGGAAAACGAGAGCTTTTTCACACGCATTGGTACCAAGTTCACCGATAAGCGTTTTTACACTTATTTGAACGATGGCAATGCACCTTCGTTCTGGTTGAGTAACTTGGCTTTTGGTATGAAGCAAAAGAGCTTCGCTGGTTTGAAAGATGTATCGATCCAAGTTAACGTAACGAATCTGGCAAACACCAAGTACTACAGCACGATAGGTTCAAATGGTTTCGCCACGTCCGATACAACAGGTAGCTTTGCTACCTTGTTGACAGGTGCACCGCGTCAAGTATTTTTGAGCTTGTCCGCGAAGCTGTAATCGCTTTTCAAGGTCATTGATGAAACGAACGCCGGCCTTCATTGGTGAATGAAGGTCGGCGTTTATCATTTGAGCACGAGGGAAGGAAAACAGGCGAACAATATTGAAGCTAAGAGGATCATTGATCTGCGCTGTGATCGGTGTCGCGTTGATTTCAACATGTCTGCACGCTCAGACTAGTGACACTACCAATAAGTGCTACCAACGAGTGCTAACAATAAGCGACCAAGACACAACGACATCGATCAAACATGTGATTGTGATCGTTGGGCAAAATCGGATTTTTGATAATTTATATGGTGAATATGACCGGAAAAAAATAGCAGAGTATTTCGAATTTGCTGTCCAAGCGCATTTAGCTATGAACTTGAATAACAAAAAACCGCCAATCAGGCGGTTTTTGTCTACAGATACGGCACTAGAACATCAAAACTTCTTCGCTTTACTAACGCCTTTAACCGTTTCAAAACGATTAGTACTACCACCGCGTGCTGTTGCTGGTTTTTTGACACGTGGCGCTGCCTCTTTTTCAGCAACCCGGCGATTGCCACCGGCAATGCGTTCTTTCAAAGGCACTGGTTTGGCATTGACTAACATAGTGCTAGGGCCGATTTCTTTGATGTCCAGTTTTTTACCAGCGACCCACACACCTTTCAAATGCGTGAGGATGTCTTTTGGCATGCCGACTGGCAGATCGACAGTGGAGTGGTCATCGAATAAACCAATATGACCGATTAATTTGGCATCTAAGCCCGCTTCATTGGCGATCGCACCGACGATGTTACCTGGGGTGACGGCGTGTTGTTTGCCGACTTCGATGCGGAAAGTTTGCATAGGAATCGCGACTTTGCCTTTGCTGTCAGCGCGTTTCTTGTCAGCTTTGACGGGTGCTTCATCGGCTGGGAATGTGGCTGCACGTTCGACGACTTTGTCGAGTTTGCTACGATCGGTTTTCTTTTCAAAACTATCGCTGCGCTCTGTGCGCTCAGCACGTGGTGCGCGCTCAGTGCGATCGCTGCGTTCTGCTCGTTCACTAAATTTGCGTGGTGCTTCTTCGTTGCTACTAGCAGCTTCGCCATCGGCACGGATGTTCAAGGCCTGACCTGCAACGCGGACGCTCTTCAAATGAGACAGCATATCTTTTGGCAAATCTTCTGGCAGATCTAAGACCGTGTAATCGTCGTAGATGTCGATGCGACCGATATGCTTGGAATCGATGTTCGCTTCGTTCGCAATAGCGCCGACGATATTGCCTGGCTTGACGCCGTGCTCATGGCCTACCGCGATACGGAAAGTACGCATGCCAGGTTCGGCAGTACGTGGGCTGTGCTCACGACGTGGGCCGCGGCTTTCGCGATCACTGCGGTCGCCAAATCGGCTGCCACGCTCATTGCTGTCGCCACGATCACCACGTACTGGACGATCACCACGCTCAGTGCGGCTGCTACGCGAAGGCGCTTCATCACGCCAGCTATCGTCGCTCTTGACTTCGCGTTTATTCTTGTCGAGTAGCAGTGGCTCAGTGCCTCGTGCCATCTTCGCTAAGGCCGCAGCGATTTCAAATGCGGGTACGTTATGCTCACTTTCGTATTCAGAGATCACGTTCAAGAATTGTTCGAGTTCACCTTGAGCCAACGTCTCAGTGATCTGATCTTTAAAGCGCGAAATACGCACATCATTAACAGCTTGAATAGTCGGCAATTCTAATGGTGACACTTTTTGACGAGTTGCACGTTCGATCGCTGTTAAGAGATTTTTTTCACGTGGCGTGATGAACAAAATCGCTTCACCGCTACGGCCAGCGCGACCAGTACGACCGATACGATGCGTGTAGCTTTCTGGATCATGTGGTACGTCGTAATTGACTACGTGGCTGATACGTTCTACGTCCAGACCACGGGCGGCAACGTCGGTCGCGACCAGAATATCGATCTTGCCGTCTTTTAATTGTTGAATCGTGCGTTCACGTTGTTGCTGTTGGATATCGCCATTGATCGCTGCAACTGAGAAACCACGTGCTGCTAACTTAGAAGCGAGTTCTTCAGTGCCGAGTTTAGTGCGGGCAAAGATGATCATGCCGTCAAAAGTTTCAGCTTCCAGAATACGTGTTAACGCATCGAGCTTATGCATGCCGCTGACCAACCAATAGCGTTGGCGAATATTGTCGGCCGTGCCGGTTTTTGCTGCGACGGTAATTTCAGCAGGCTTGTTCAAATAGGTTTGTGCAATGCGTTTGATCACGGATGGCATAGTCGCGGAAAATAACGCGGTCTGATGACCTTCTGGTGTCTCTTGCAAGATGCGTTCTACGTCATCGATAAAGCCCATGCGCAGCATTTCATCGGCTTCATCCAGCACTAAGGTTTTGAGTTGGGATAAATCGAGTGAGCCTTTATCCAAGTGATCAATCACGCGACCCGGCGTACCCACCACCACATGCACACCACGGCGCAGTGCAGATAATTGTGGACCATAACTTTGACCACCGTAAATCGGCAAGACGTGAAAACCAGGAATGTGCTTAGCGTAAGTCTGAAAAGCCTCCGCCACCTGAATCGCCAATTCACGCGTTGGTGCCAATACTAAAGCTTGCGGCGCGGTTTGACGGATGTCGATGTTCGACAAAATCGGCAAAGCGAACGCAGCGGTTTTACCAGTACCCGTTTGCGCCTGACCTAAAACGTCACGGCCTTCTAACAAGGTAGGAATAGTTGCGGCTTGAATCGGCGATGGCGATTCGTAACCAACGTCGCGCAGGGCACGTTGGATGGCTTCACTCAATTGCAGGTCAGCAAAGGTGATAGACGAAGGTAATTGGGCTTCAGACATGGGGCGGGCTCACTAGAGGAACATCGGGTACAAGAGGCGCGTTTCTCGCAGGATGCGAAAAAGCATAAGGGCGTAGTTTACTCTCTCACGCCCTATATACCTAATTGCTTTGCCTATTTGACCTTAAAAAGCTCTAAATTCACTGATTTTGAGCTGAAAGTACATGTAAAAAGTTTAATTTTGAGTGAATTTTTTGCATTTTTAGACAAATCCGAGGTTTCTACTGTTGGCATTAAAGTTCTCCAGATTCGGCAATAAACCGAGTAATTCAGAATCCGAAATTCCCAACCATTTGCCCAAAGTCGCGGCGTATTGATCGACCGAGGTCGTTGGTAGTAATCGTCCCTGGCCGACATCGTCCGGGCCATTGCTGGCGACAATCGGGGCGGTGCCGTAAAAGCGTTTGCCGTTCACTGCGCCGCCGAGCATGAAATGCATACTGCCCCAGCCATGATCACTGCCGTCGTTGTTGCCACTCAAGGTGCGGCCAAAATCGGAGGCGGTAAATGTAGTGACTTGGTTCGCAACACCCAGCTCCAGTGTCGCATTGTAAAAAGCCGCCATCGCGTCTGCCACGGTTTTGAGTAAAACGGGATGTTCTGTGAGCAAACCATCGTGATTGTCGAAGCCGCCCAACGATACAAAGAACACTTGGCGCTTGGCACCTAAAGTCGGGGCTGATGCGATCATGCGAGCGACCATTTTAAGTTGATTTCCGAGGCTATTTTCGGCTGGGAATACGGTCTTGATTTCGGGCCCTGAAGTGAGCGCGCTGCTGAGCACAACATCGGCGTCGATAGAACGTTTGCTCACACGGTTGTATTCATTTTCAAATAGATGTGTGCGACTTTGTGTGACCAGACTGCGCAAAGCGTCGGAACAAGCGCTGGAGCCAAATAGAGGTGATTGCAAACCAGTCAGCGGTACTGATCCATTAGTGGTGATCTGGTATTGTACGGCTTGTTTGCCCGCTAAATATACAGCGTTGCCGGACACGTTGACGCAGGTAAAAGTGGCATTGCCATTGCCCGATGCGAACAAATCGCCCATGCGGCCACCCCAACCGGACGTCGCGCCTTCAGGTGAGGAAGATTGCCATACCGATTGTTGATCATTATGAGAGAACAATTTGGGCGGTAGCGGCACGCTTTTATTGCTGTACTGAAGTTTGCTGGTAGGTTGAATCAAGGTGCCGACATTAAGTAGTACGCCCATTTTTCCGGCATTAAAAATAGGGAGTAGGGCTGCTAATTCAGGTGCCAGCGCAAATTCACGCGCAACACCAGCGCTATCGACAGGCACGGCGCTGGGTACCAATAGCGTCGAAGTCAAGCTCGCGCGTTGATAAGCCAAGCTGGGACGCAGTTGTTGGTAGGCGTTGTAGTTACTGCTGTCGTAAGGTACGAGGGTATTGCCGTAATCATTGCCGCCATACATAAAGACACAGACGATGGCTTTGTAGTCTGTCGCGGTAGCCGCTGCAGCTTCTGCCATCGCAGCCAGATTCACCGCCCAAGGTGTGGCGACGCCGGCGACTGCGAGCGCGGAGCCGCGTTGTAAAAAAGCGCGACGTGATGCATTGATGTTATTCGGCTTATTTGAGTTCATGATGTTCTCTCTTCTTTCTCTATTTCAAGACGATAAATTCAGGTGCAGCCAGGATCAGCGTCATTGCTGCATAAATTCTTTGACTGCGATTCCTGTCATTGGTCGACGGCATGCTGGCAATCGCATTTTTGATATTGGTGATGTTGGTGTTACCAATTTGATTCGCTGCCAGTAATAAATTCAATTCATCAACTAAGGCTTGAGGATTGTTCGCCAGCGATAAAAGAGGGTTGTAATCCGCGATAAGATCGCCGGCAATTCGAGTACCGCTTACAACGTTTTGCATGAAATTAATATAGCCGACGACCGATGATTCGCTGACGATTTGCATTTCAGGTGCGACTAAGTTGGCATTTGCGATCTCGCTGTTGGGCGGCACGTAGCCAGGCCGGAAAAAATTGAAAACGGACGGTGAACGTAGCGGACTTTGCCCCAATTTAGTGCCCGCATCCGAAGTGTCACCGACGCGCCAGGTGTCGCTGGCGGAGTTGGCGTTGAAGGCACGTGCCCAGTTCAAAAAACGAACGATCGGTTCGCGTACTTTACCGAAAGTGGGGTTCGTTAAATTGATAGCTTTACGCGCTTCGTCATCGAGAAGGATCGCTTTGATGACCGCTTTTAAATCGCCCTTAACACCCATGCTATTGCTACTAAACACCGAACTGACGCGCGCCACGTAAGCTGGACTCGGATTGCTGGTGACCAGACGTTGTATCAGTTGGCGCGAGATAAATGGCGCGACATTTGGATGCTTAAAGATGATGTCCAAACTCATGCTTAAAGCCGCTTCACCACTCAGACCCGCTGGGACGGTTTCACCGAGAAAGCTGGCGGCACCTGTTTCATGCTTGCTGGGAACTTGTTTGAGTGGACGGCGATGGTAATCGGGGGTGTTTAGATTACTGCTACTTAAATCAAAATCCCAACCAGTGAAGACGCGGGCGAGACCCGTGATGTCGTCTAGCGTGTAAGTTTCTTGCTCAACACCATCTCGTAACACTGGCGTGCCGTCGGGATGTAGTTGCAGCAAACCGATGGTGAATAACTGCATGAGTTCACGCGCATAATTTTCATCAGGGAGCGCGCCGGTACTAGGATTGTATTTTGTATTGCCACGGAAAGTCAGATACAAACTCATCGCGCTTGAGGTACTGACTTTTTGCAGTAAATCGCGGTAATTGCCAAAACAGTTAGCTTCCAGCATGTCTAGGTAACTGGCGGCGGCAAATGCCTTCCAACCTCCACCGTTGACCAGACCATTGATGCTGATGACCAAAATTTCTGATAAGGCCAGCGTTATTCTTTGACGCAAAGTATCTGGGGAATTGAGTAGTTTGCGCCAGGCACAAGCATCGAATCCTACCTGTGAATTGCGCAAACTGATGTCATTCATGCCTTTTGATACTAACCAATCCCAACGACTCATACTCAGTGGCAAGTCCATCTGTTCATCGAGCCATCCGCTGTAACCTAAAGTTTGTACTTTTTGTATCAGCGCTCGGGTAACGCCTAAACCCGCTTGCGCTAAAAACCGCGCGGCTTCTGCATCGCTAATGGGTGCAAGCGCGGAAATGCTAGGTGCACCTGCCATGCCGGGATTGCTAGTCGCGTTGGCGTTATTGGTATTGTTGGCATTATCGATCATTGAGCTATTGCCACCGCATGCGCTGAGCAGACCCATAATGCTCACGCTAGCAATTGCGGTATTGGAGTTGGTGTGCCTTGTTGTCGTGTCTTTGCTGGCAGCGTTGTCAATGGGCGTAGGCCGGTTGGGGGAGATTGTCGTTGTCATCATGTTCCCTGTCTGCAGTGAGTGATTGGTGCGTCAATAAGAATCCGTGCCTGCCGCAAAATTGCTGAATGACTGCAGTAGGAATGTGTCCAGATTAGTGAAGCCTGCGGAGATGAACAAGTAGGCTTTGTAAGCAAATGTGAGCGCTGAAACAGAGGCATCAAAGCGGGTTTCAGCGGCAGAAAGGGCGATATTGCGGTGTTTTGCTGCGAAGTTTTGTTACATCTATTGCGGAAATACACAATTCACTTAGCGCGGACTAAGAAAAGTGCCAGTAAATCAAGTATCTGCAATGCTTTGATACAAGCTTTGGCTCAGATTGAGGTATCCTTGCCAACTTCCATGAAACGCAAAGCAATTTGAATTAGAACCGCATGAAGTTGTACACAGAATCACGAGAGCGCGAGCTAGAAGAGCAGGGAACTATTCAGATCCACATTCGTATCCGGCCTAAACGGCTGGCAGTGATTGTGTTGGTGCTGCTATTGCACGGCTTGTTGCTATTTTTCTTGTTAAAGATGCGTGCAGACATTCAAAACGGCAAACCGGTGGGTGGCCCTATGGTTTTTGTCATGGACAAAATTGCCCAACTCAAAAAGGGCGAACCTACGCCTAAAAAGGCTGCCGCAAAAGCACCACCAAAATCTTCCAATAAAGCGGTTTCACGTCCAGTGAATCCCGATGCGATTGTCGAGCGCACACAAGAACCAGTAAAGCCGGTGAAAGTTGAAGAACCATTGCCCGATATGGCTAGCATGATCAATGCTGCACGAGAACGCAGACAACAATCTGAAGCTACAGCTGCGGCCGAAAATCAGGCTGCGCAACAAGGTCAGCGTGGGCAAAGTCCACAAGAAATTGCCGAAGCAAACGTGAAGCGCAGTATGCAGCGAGCCTCCGGACAAGATGGCACTAGTGGTGTGTTTCAGATCATCAGTAAAAGCGTGCGTATGGGGACTTTCTCTTTCCGTGGATGGAAGGTGAATAGCAATGGCTGGAAGCAAACCATTGAAGTTGACGCTGGTTTGAATGGCAATATCGATCTGGCGATGGTGCGTAAGATGATAGAAATTATTCGCACCCATTACAAAGGCGATTTTCGGTGGGAATCGAATCGCTTGGGACGTGTGGTGAACTTATCGGCACGGGTGGAAGATAGCGCGGAGTTAGAAGCATTTATGCTGGAAGAGTTCCCAGAGTTCGCCAAGCCTAAGCGTTGATTGATGATCGTTTAGGCACGACTTGATTCTCCGTGAGATGATGAAAGTTGGCGCTGTTTAGCAATGTTAGAATGCTGTTTATGTTCAATTGTGGGAGAAACATCATGCTCAATCTACATCTGGGAAACATCGGGCAAATTATTCAACTGGCAATTGCACCGGTATTTTTGCTAACCGGTGTCGGCACTAATCTGACTGTCCTGACCAACCGACTGGCGCGCATTATTGACCGTTCCCGAGTGTTGGAAGATATTGTGACCTCGCATCGTGACAAAGGCTTAACGCCAAACATGCGAATAGAGTTGGATGAGCTTTATCAGCGTTCGCACTTAATTAATCGCGCGATTACGCTGAGTTCAACTTGTGCCTTACTGGTATGTCTGGTGATTGCCGCATTGTTTCTTGGCGACGCTTTGGGTCTTCGACTCGATAAAATTATTGCTTCTTTGTTTGTACTTGCCGTATTGGCATTGGTCGGCAGCTTTATCTTCTTTTTGCGGGAAATTTTTGTCGCAACCAAAACTTTAAAACGTCAGCGCGAACATGGCGCGATGTTTTTGCCTTAGTTTAATCCCAGTCAATGCTTTAAGAGCGTGAACGAAAAACCACGCTATTGATCATTCGCCCTTGAAACCAGCCTCTAAGGCTTGTGTTGTCCCTCATTTGAGGCACAATGGGATTTCTTATTGCTTCATTGAAGACTGCGCTCACAAACACATTCGTTGTGGGCTTCTGAATTAGCGAAATAAGTAATTCCCCTACAGGAGTTGACGATGATGACCGTACCCATCATTATAGATTTCGAAGCATCTGGTTTTGGACAGGGCAGTTATCCAATTGAAGTCGGATTTTCTGGTCGTCATGGCGAAGGCTGGTGTTCGTTGATTCGCCCCGAAGAAGATTGGCACCATTGGGATACCGAGGCCGCCAAGATGCATGGGATTCCACGCGAGATATTGGTTGAGCGCGGCAATACACCGCACTTTGTTGCTGAACAGTTAAATTTTTTCCTTGGCGGTCGTACGGTGTACACCGATGGCTGGGGACAAGACTACATTTGGATGTCGCGCTTGTTCGATGCGGCGCAGCTCACGCCTAGGTTTAAACTCAATGATCTTTTTGAAATTATCGAAGAAGAGCAAATGCCCAACTGGTATGTCACCAAGGAACAAATTGCCAAAGAACTATGCGTGGCGCGACATCGTGCCAGCAGTGACGCGCGGGTGTTGCAATTGACCTGGTTGCGCACCTTTGATGATGCGAAGAAACAGACTGTATAAAAAATCAGTCTTTTTTGCCGATCCGCAGAAACAGTCCCTTACAGTCCCGTATAATATCGGGATGCAAAATCTCCTACACAATCTCAATCCTGAGCAGCTCGCTGCCGTCACATTACCTGCACAATCAGCTTTAATTTTGGCGGGTGCCGGTTCTGGTAAAACCCGTGTCTTAACCACGCGAATTGCTTGGCTAATTCAGACTGGTCAGATCTCTCCGAACGGTGTGCTGGCAGTGACTTTCACCAACAAATCGGCTAAAGAAATGTTGACGCGCTTGTCGGCAATGTTACCGATCAATACGCGCGGGATGTGGATAGGAACCTTTCACGGATTGTGTAATCGCCTACTGCGCGCCCATCATCGCGATGCGGGTTTGCCGCAGACTTTTCAGATTCTAGATTCGAGCGACCAGCTTTCTTTCATCAAACGCTTATTGAAAGCCAATAATATTGATGACGAAAAATATCCGCCTAAAACTTTGATGTATTTCATCAATAGTGCCAAAGACCAGGGTTTGCGTGCGGGGCAGGTGGATGCTTATGATGATTTCAATCGCAAGATGGTGGCGCTGTATGACCTATATGATTTGCAATGTCAGCGTGAAGGTGTAGTTGATTTTGCTGAACTTTTGTTACGTACTTACGAGTTACTTAGCCGTAATCAACCATTGCGCGAACATTATCAGGCTCGCTTTAAACATATCTTGGTCGATGAGTTTCAAGACACCAATGACTTGCAATACAAATGGCTCAAGTTGATGGCGGGCACGCAGGGCGCGGTGTTTGCTGTGGGTGATGATGACCAGAGTATTTATGCCTTTCGTGGCGCGAATGTCGGCAACATGGTGGCATTTGAAAAAGAATTTCGTGTCGAAAATCTCATCAAGCTGGAACAAAATTATCGCTCGCATGGGCATATTCTGGATACGGCGAATGTGCTGATTGAACACAATAGTAAACGCCTTGGTAAAAATTTACGCACCGATGCCGGGCATGGCGAATTGGTCCGCATTTTTGAAGCGAGTAGTGATATTCAAGAGGCGCAATGGATTACGGAAGAAGCAAAGAATTTAATTCGGGATGGTTTCGAACGAAGTCAGATTGCGATTTTGTATCGCTCGAACGCACAATCACGCGTGATCGAACATGCGCTGTTTTCAGCGAGTGTGCCGTATCGGGTTTACGGCGGACAACGCTACTTTGACCGCGCCGAAGTGAAGCATGCAATTGCTTACTTGCAGTTGATGGATAATCCGCATAATGATTCTGCGTTTATGCGTGTGGTGAATTTCCCGACGCGCGGCATCGGTGCTCGCTCGATAGAACAGCTGCAAGATGCAGCTAAACAATACAATATTTCTCTGTATGCAGCGGTACCTTATGTCGCTGGTAAAGCCGGTTCTTCGCTAGGTGGTTTTGTAAAACTGATCGAAGGCGCACGCTTTGAAACACAAAATCTGCCTTTGCCAGAAATGGTGCAAGTGGTACTCGATCTGAGCACATTGCTGACGCATTATCAAAACGAAAAAGAAGGCGCAGATCGCATAGAAAACTTAGAGCAGTTGGTGAATGCGGCGACTTTGTTTGTGTCTGAAGAAGGCTTCGGGCATGACGCGCCAGCTTTGGCGGGGCCAGCATCGCGACCTGCGAGCAGTTTGATCGCAAACGGGGATGGCATAGAGATTATTGATGCAGATGCGGCCTTGCCAACTGTGATGTCACCGCTGTCTGCTTTCTTGTCGCATGCATCTTTGGAAGCGGGTGATAATCAGGCGCAAGTCGGGCAAGACGCCTTGCAATTGATGACCGTGCATGCGGCTAAAGGCTTGGAATTTGATGCCGTGTTCATCGGCGGTTTGGAAGAAGGTTTATTCCCACACGAAAATAGTAGTCAGGAAGAGTCGGGTGTAGAAGAAGAGCGACGTTTGATGTATGTGGCGATCACCCGTGCTCGCCAACGTTTGTACATGACGTTTTCTCAGACGCGTATGTTGCATGGGCAGACCCGTTACAACATGCGATCACGATTCTTTGAAGAGATGCCGGAAGCGTCACTAAAATGGCTGTCACCTAAAATTCAACCAAGCTGGTTTGCGCGGCCAAAATCGGCGTGGGATGAAACACCGGAATCCGGTGCCAACGTCATTGCACAGAGTTTTAACAAAAAACAGGTCAGTAGCGGAGGCGGTTGGCGAATAGGCGAAAACGTCGCCCACGCCAAATTTGGCGAAGGCGTTATCGTGAACATCGAAGGTAGTGGAACGAATGCCCGCGCCCACATTAATTTTGGTAAATTTGGCATGAAACTGCTCGATCTGAGTATCGCCAAATTAGACCGGACTTAATTTTAGAATTTAGGCATTAGATATTGAATATTAGACATGATACGCGGTCGTGGTCATCAGTTTGGCCATACCGCGCATCACTGCCTTGACTGGCGCGGGTAAGTCGCTAGCACCGAGATTTTGTGCAGCAGCACCGTGTTCAATCTCATCGACGCGCATTTGTTCGACGATCGCTCGTGATTTTTCGTCTGTTGGAGGTAATGCTTGTAAGTGGCTGGCGAGATGCGCTTCCACTTGCTTTTCCGTTTCCACGACAAAGCCAAGGCTGATCGCATCACCGCACCGCCCTGCCACCAAACCGCAAGCATACGCACCGACGTACCAAAGCGGATTAAGCACACTGGTATGTGAATTGAGTTGTTTTAGGCGTTCTGCCGTCCACGCCAGATGATCTTCTTCTTCTACGCTAGATCGCGCAAACTGCTGGCGAACATCGTTCGACTTCGAAAACACCGCTTGAGAGTCGTACAGTGCTTGTGCACATACTTCACCGACGTGATTGACTCGCATTAGTCCCGCGCTATGTTTTTGTTCTGCGTCTGACAAGCTGTGCTCAGTGCAAGTAATGCCGGGCGTAGTGCGGGAGGCTTTTGCTTGACCAGAAATAACCCGGAGCGCGCGGTCAAAATTAATCAAAAAATGATCGAAATTTTTATTAAACATGGTTTTTCGAATGCCTGTGAAAAAAGGATATTGTAAGCGCCCATGCGGCAAAAACCTTGATTGCGCACAAATTTTGCGTTAACAGAAAACTTGGTTTTGTTGCTATTTTTTCGTGCTTTACTTATGCAATGTTGTTGCAATGCCACATAAATCGGAAATATGTCTTATAATAGCGTGATTCAATTTGCCCAAAAGAGTGTTATTTGTTCCAATGCCACTTAGTATACGAGGCAAAAAGCAACCGCGCGTATTTTATGCGTGGCGGCACCAAGAGACAAAATTTATGACAGATAATTAATTTACAATACTGTCTATTAAAGAAATTTATTAACCTTTGGAGAGTTTTTCAATGAAAAAATCACTTATCGCTTTCGCAGTATTGGGTGCATTCGCATCTGTTGCATCCGCTCAATCTTCCGTTGTTTTGTACGGTGCAGTTGACGTTAATACAACTTACGTGTCTAATCAAACAGTAGCCGGCGGCAAAAAAATGTCTATGGACACGAGTGGTTTGAGCTCATCTCGCTGGGGTTTTAGAGGTAGTGAAGATCTGGGTAACGGCTTGAAAGCAAACTTCAATTTGGAAAGCTCATTGAACGTTGATACAGGTACAGCGGGTTCTTTGTTTGACCGTACAGCAGTGGTTGGTCTCTCTAGCTCAACAATGGGTACATTGAACGCAGGTCGTCAAACTAACTTGGCTTACGATACATTGGTGCAAGTTGATCCTATCGGCGGTTCATATTCTGGTACTAATCCAAATATCTTTTTCGGTGCAATGAATGGTTCAAGTCTCTACAGTGCGCATGGCGCAAGTAGCGGCGTTACTTCTGCAGCGCGTCAAAACAACTCTATCAAATATGCAGCACCAAGCGTATTGGGTGGCATCGTATTTAGCGGTATGTATGGTTTCGGCGAAAAAGCTGGCGACACACAAGCAAGCAGCTACATGGGTGCATCAGCAACTTTCTCTGAAGGTGGTTTGACTGCAGTGTTCTCTTACTCACAGTCCAAAGATGCAACAAACAATTCCACATTGCGCGCTTACACAGGTGGTGCTAAGTTTGTTGTGAACTCAGATGTTACATTGAAATTAACTTACGCTGAAAACGAAGTTAATACAACAACTCGTAATGTTGGCGTTTTTGGCGTAGGTGCTGATTTTGCTGTTGCGCCTGCAACAACTCTGACAGCTGGCTACTATGGCACACGTCGTTCTGGCGATGTTAAAGGCAAAGTAGATACATTCGTGGTATTGGGCAAATACGCTTTCAGCAAGCGCACTGCTGCTTACACTTCTTTCACATATGCAAAAGCAGGTTCTGCATTGGCTAAAGATACTGATATCGGTGTGATCATCGGCGCTAACAACCGTTCTGCAGCTCGTTTCGCACTCGGTGTAAATCACGCATTCTAATTTGCTTGATTTAGCAAAATTGAATAAAAAAACTGCCTTCGGGCAGTTTTTTTTTGAACTATATCTTACATAGTTTACTCTAAACCTACTGTTTTTGTTGCTCCTCTCTGGCCGTACTATTCCCCTTCTGCAATGTGACATCAAACGACGATGTGCAGGGTATTCGTTTTGCTAATATTGAGAATTTGGACAACGACTCATTAACGATCAAAATTCCAATACCTAACATCATGAAGAAAACCCTGTTTGCCGTGAGTGCCTTGTTCTTGTTAGCGATCTGTCCGGCACAAGCGCAATTTAAGGCAGTCCGCCTAGACCCCGAAACACACAGCATTAAACTTGATGGCAAGCTAGCTGAAAAGCAGTGGCAAGATGCTGAGGTATTTGATGGCTTTTATCAGACACAGCCATTTGATAAAGCCTTGGCGCATGAGCGTACCGAGGTGCGCGTGCTCTACGATAATCGTTTCCTGTATGTGGGTATAAAAGGTTTCGATTCTAATCCAAGCCAAATTCGTGACTCATTCTCGCGTAGAGATAAGGTGAGTATTGATCAGGATTTCTTTGGCTTGTTCATTGACCCAAGTGGCGGTCATAAAGCTGCACAAGTGTTTTATGTCAATGCTAGGGGCACGGTGATGGACGGTATCTACAGTGATACCAGTGGCGACGATACGGCGCCAGATTACGAATTCTCAGTCGTCACTGCGCGCTTTGATGGTGGTTGGAGCGCAGAATACAAAATCCCGTTTGCCTCGATTGCTTATGATAAACATGCCACGACACCTTGGAGTCTGCTGGTGATGCGGAATATGACACGTGATCAGCGATATCGGATGTATAGCGGTGCAGTGACTCGTGCTACCAGTTGCAATTTGTGTTTTTCTGATGCGATTACTGGTATGCAGGAGTTACCTTCTGGGGTCAATTGGACTGCTACGCCACAGTTGGTGATGCGTCGCTCGACCGACGAGCAGGCGAGTGGGTCGACGAAATCAGAACGTTCAAATGATTTAAGTTTGGATATGAAGTTTCGGCCGAACTCTTCGACCACGATAGACGCCACGATCAACCCTGATTTTTCACAAATTGAACTGGATTCGCCACAACTATCGGGCAATACACGCTTTAGTATTTTCGTTCAGGAAAAACGGCCGTTCTTCTTGGAGGGCGCTGATATTTTTCGCACGCCCTTTAATGCCATTAGTACGCGTAGTATTGCCGACCCTGACGTGGGTCTGCGATATACCCAACGAGATGCGAATAAGGATTTTAGTATTTTGTCAGCGCGTGATGCAGCGGGTGGATTGGTATTGGTGCCGCACACCTATTACACCGCCTATGCGACCAGTCCTGTAGCGTCGATGGCAACCGATGCACGAGCTAATTTTAGGATGGGGTCGCTGTCAGTAGGCGCGATCGCTACCGACCGAACCTATGCCGATGAAAAGGGTTATAACCGTGTTGCGGGGCCCGATTTTGTTTGGCAAGTAGACCGTAACCAAATGATGCGTGGACAATTGCTGATGAGCTCAAGCAATGCGCAAATGGACGCCAATGGAAATTTATTGCGTGGTCTTACGACGAATGGGCATGCAGCCTATTTCGACTGGTCGCGTGGCAATGATCAATGGGGTGTTTCGGCGAGCGTACGTGATTTGAGTAAAGACTTTCGGGCGGATAATGGATTTTTTTCCCAAGTCGGATTTCGTAGCATTAACACCGATCTGACAAAAAAATTCGGTCGCGTTGGTGCTTTGAATGAATTAAACGTCTATGTGTTGGGCGAATACAAATTAGACAGCGACGGCAAACTGATGGCCAAAAACCTCACGCCCGGGGTGCGTATTGCCGGACCTTATGATAGTTCTGCTTACCTCAACATCAGTCCTACGGTGAAGAATCGTGTGAATCAAAATGGTGAATTGTTTTCTTTGGCGCGGATAGCGACAGGCTTCGCAGCTAGCCCGGGTAAGGCGATTGCGCGTGTTGCGTTAGACATGTCGTTCGGCGACGTGATTGATATTTTGGCGAATCGTCTCGGTCGTGGCGGTTCCTATTCTATGAGCGCAAAATTGCGTCCGATAGATCGTTGGGAGCTGGAACCTAGCTATGCCAGTAGTTGGATTAATGAAGAAAATACACGTAGCGGCAATCGCGCTTATATGGAAACTGCCTTGCGGATTAATAGCATCGTGCATCTGAGCTCGAAAGATACTTTGCGAGTCATCATTCAGGATGCTCGTACAACGCGCAACCCCGAGATGTATGCAATTACAGTTGCGCCCGACAGTAGCCGTAACGTGAATTCTGTGGTCTACACCCACCATGCAGGTGTCGGTACTGCGACTTATTTAGGCTGGACGATGACCAAATCTGAAACCCCAGGTTTTGTTGCAAAGCGCAAACAAGCGGAGTTGTTTGCTAAATTATCATGGCAAATTTAGCTCTGAATGTGTAGACAGTTAATGTAAGTGATACAAGCAAAATAGCAGGGCGGCTAAGTCGCGACATACTTTTTAATCAATAAATCGTATTTGACGACAGCCGCAGACTTCGCTATTCTTCGCACATTGCGCCGATTTGAAATCAGCTTGCGGGCGCAGTTTAAGTATCTAAAACGATATTTGAGCAAATAAATACGGCTAAAGCGAGCTTGAATGCCGCAGTATCTTCCCTCCATTCAGCCCCTCTTTTAGCCCCTTTTTAAATTAGGCCTTACGCAAACTGACGCTGACGTCGTTTCGTTCGCCTCGCCGTACAATTGTACTGTCTTCGGCTCCGTGCCTAGTCAGCGCAATTTTGCGTAAGTCCTAAAATTTGTTTTTTAAAGTTGAGACTGGTTTGGTCTCTAGGGAATAGCTTATGTCATCCGTTGGAATCGTCACGCCACAAGCGTATCGCTTCAGTGAACCTTTGCCCTTGCAAAGCGGCGCCAGCATCGCCGATTACACCTTGATGGTGGAAACTTATGGCACGTTGAATGCCGATAAATCAAATGCGGTTTTAGTTTGCCATGCTTTGAATGCCTCGCATCATGTCGCAGGTTATTACGCCGATCAACCAAAAAATATTGGCTGGTGGGACAATATGGTCGGGCCGGGGAAAGCACTTGATACGAATAAATTCTTTGTCATTGGTATTAATAATTTAGGGTCGTGTTTCGGTTCGACTGGCCCTATGCACATTAACCCTGTGACCGGCAAACAATACGGTGCGGATTTTCCAGTAGTGACGGTTGAAGACTGGGTACGTGCCCAGGCGCGGGTTGCTGATGAAATGGGTATCACCCAATTTGCCGCCGTCATGGGCGGATCACTCGGGGGGATGCAGGCTTTGGCATGGAGTGTTTTATTTCCTGAACGCCTGCGTCATTGCGTGGTGATCGCGTCAACACCCAAGCTCTCTACTCAAAATATTGCGTTCAATGATGTGGCTCGGCAGGCGATTTTGACCGATCCCGATTTTCACGGGGGTGATTTTTATGCGCACAATGTCGTGCCTAGAAATGGTCTGCGTGTGGCGCGCATGATCGGTCACATCACTTATTTGTCGAATGACGATATGGCCGAGAAATTTGGACGAGAGCTGAAAACGGCTGACTATCAATTTGGCTATGGTGTGGAATTTGAAATCGAATCCTACTTGCGTTATCAAGGCGATAAATTCTCCGATTATTTCGACGCGAATACTTATTTGTTGATTACCAAAGCACTCGATTATTTTGATCCTGCACGTGAGCACGGTGGCGATTTAAGTAAGGCTCTGGCCGGCACTAAAGCGCAATTCTTACTCGCTTCGTTCACAACTGATTGGCGCTTTTCACCCGAGCGCAGCCGCGAAATCGTCAAAGCGCTGGTCGACAACAAACGCACGGTGAGTTACGCCGAAATCGACGCGCCGCATGGGCACGATGCCTTCCTCTTGGATGACGCACGTTATCTCAATTTTGTGGCAGCCTATTACAATCGCATCGCGCAGGAGTTCGCATGAACGTTCAAGAATTAAAACTGCACCGTCCTGATTTGGCCTTTATCGCTGATTGGATTAAACCAAGTTCGCACGTACTTGACGTAGGTTGCGGCGATGGCGTCATGCTCGACTATCTGCGCACTGATAAACAATGTAGCGGCTATGGCATCGAGATTGCTGACGACAAAGTCTTGGACTGCACGAAGCGTGGCATCAATGTGATCCAACAAGATATGGAAAATGGCCTGAGTATGTTTGCTGAACATGCCTTTGACACAGTCTTATGTTTGTCCTCGCTACAGATGATGAAGCATGTCGAACCCTTATTGCGAGATATTGCGCGGGTTGGCGATGAAGCCATCGTCTCTTTCCCCAACTTCGGTTACTGGCCACATCGTACCGCTTTATTGCAAGGAAAAATGCCTGTGTCAAAGTCACTACCGTTTGAATGGTATGACACGCCGAACGTTCGTTGTGCGACGATTTATGATTTCGCTGATCTGGCCGATGATGTGGGTTTGCAAGTGATGGAATGTGTCGCGCTACATGAGGGTAAACAGATACACTGGCTGCCTAATTTGCGTGGTAGTCTTGCGGTTTTCCGCTTACGCAAGAAGTCATCATAATGAGCCAAGTCGAACCCGCTGCCAAATCGCATTTATTACGTTCCAAATTGTTTTGGGTAAGTCTTTTGTATTTTTCCGAGGGCTTTCCCTTAGGATTATTTTACGATTTGTTTCCCGTATATTTCCGGCAGCAGGGTGTCGAATTATCTAAGATAGGACTACTCAGTTTATTGGGATTGGCGTGGTCATTAAAGTTTTTGTGGGCGCCAGTCATCGACTTTACTCGACATCATCGGTATTGGATGGCGGCGGTCGATATCGGTATGGGCTTGGTGATGATGTACTTCGCTTACAACGCCGGTTTTGGTTCCGGTGTTTGGGTTGCGATTGGTGTCTTTACGGTTTTATCAGCAACGAATGATATTGCGATTGATGGCTATACGATAGAACGCTTGGATAAGCATGAATTTGGGCTAGCGAACGGATTTCGGATTGGTTTTTACCGTGTTGGTATGCTGACTGCGGGTGGCTTGTTATGGTTCTCTGATTATGCCGGCTGGAACGCGACTTATTGGTTGTCGGCTGCGATTTTTGTCGGTATGGCGATACTGAGTTTATCCGCGCCAAAAGAAGACGCACGCATTGAAAGTTCGAATAAAGTTAGTGCGAATCAGGAATTTGGTTTTCTGACTGAGAGCCCAGCATTGATGCTGTCGATTGCGATGTTTATTTTGGCCTTGCTATGGCCGATCTTCAACGCGCTGAGCATTGAATCGATAGCGGTATTGAAGAAGACTTGGTGGTTTAAGTCGATTCCAGTTGCTTTGATTTTAATGGCGGCATTCATCTTTCGTTATGGTTTTCAACGTATCTCGGCAACGCATTGGGAATCGCTGCAAAACGGTCCCGTGTTTGGTGCATTGATTTCGCTGTTAAACCGTAAACATGCGTTTGTGATTATCTGCTTTATTTTGATCTTTAAACTAGCCGATTCCTCGATTGGTTTTATGATTAAGCCGTTCTGGGTCGATAGCGGCTTTACGAATACGCAGATCGGGATGATTTCGGTCAATTTAGGTTTGGGCTTATCGATCGCTGGCGGTGTCCTCGGCGGCTGGTACACGGATCGCGTCGGTATCTACAAGGGTTTGTGGTTACTGGGATTGACGCAGGCGTTTTCCAACTTAGGTTATGTGATTGCTGCGATGACGATTCCGCAAGTCGCGCAGGGTACTGAGATAGCACTTTCGCATCAGGCGATCATGTACAGCGCGAGTGCGATCGAGTCTTTGACACAAGGCCTGGGCACTGGCGCATTCTTGGCGTTTATGATGGCGATTGTGGATAAATCCAAAGCCACCACGGAGTACGCGATCTTGTCTTCCATCTTTGCTTTCTCTCGATCAATTGCAGGTTGGGCAGGTGGTGTCGGCGCGCAAGAAATGGGCTACACCTCGTATTTCTTGCTCACTTTTGTTCTGGCATTCCCCGCCTATTTGATGTTGCCTTGGATTAAAGAAGTACTAGAACGAGCCGGAAGTACGTCAAAAACTGCGTGAGTAAATTTTGGCGATTGACAATGGTTTGCAGTCAAAGACAAACTCCTCTGTTACCATTTTGTGAAATGTTTGGGAGAGTGAATTTATGATGATGAAAAAAACTTTAAAAAGTCTGGCGCTCATTAGTGTCATGTCTGCATCGACTGTGCTAGCGCAAGACCACGAGCCGCAAGACGGCGTCAAAGTCGAAAAAATGTCGATACTGCGCAAACTTGGTAACTTTGGTGGTGCGTTGGATCAACAGGCGGCTGCGCAGTACGTGCAGACCATGAAAGAAGCGGAGCAAAAGCGCGCATTGGCACCCGACAATCATCCGCAAGTCATCCGTTTGCGTGCAATTGCAAAAAAGCTGATCCCCTTCGCCTTGCCGTGGAATGATCGCGCGGCGGAATGGAAGTGGGAAGTGAATTTATTAGGCTCCACACAGATTAATGCCTACTGCATGCCAGGCGGCAAGATCGCTTTTTATACAGGCATACTCGATACCTTAAAACTGACGGACGATGAAGTTGCCATCGTGATGGGACATGAAATTGCTCATGCACTACGCGAACATGGCGCAGAGCGCGCTGGTAAATCGATACTCAGTAATTTTGCTATCAAAGGTGCTGCGCTATTTGCCGAGTACAAAGGTTATAACGGTCAAACCGTGGCGGGTCTTGGCGGCGCGGGAGCAAACGTGATGATGTTGAAATTCTCCCGCGATGACGAGACTGAAGCCGATATCGTCGGTCTCGATATCGCAGCACGTGCTGGCTACGATCCTCGTGCCGGCGTCGTACTCTGGCAAAAGATGGGTGTCGTGAATAAAAAAGCGCCACCAAAATGGCTCTCAACCCATCCGGCCGGCACCGACAGGATCAATGAAATTCGCAAGCATTTTCCAGAAGTGATGCCGCTTTACGCGAAAGCGACGGGCGTCACGATTGAAAATTTGCCACCTTACCGTAGTAATGTGAAGTCAATTACTGATGTGAAATAAGTTATTGATGGTGGCGATTTAATTGTGGTTGTGACATATATCATTGCACGTTTTTCATTCGGAAATTAGGTAGGTAATGTAGCAAAAAAAGTTGAACACTTGACCGGTCGTGCTTTCCCCAAGCGGCTTGAGAGTAAGGTCGATAGAAATATATCAGCAAAAACATAGTTTTTTAGCTAGATAGGTTAGAATTTCTATTTGCTTATTTTCAGCATGTTCTATGAAAAGCGATTATATTTTATTACCTTCGACGGCTCTTGGCACGTTAAATGATTTAAAAAATGAACTACCGCTCGTCGTTGATCTCGACGGCAGTTTAATCTATACCGATTTGTTGTGGGAGTCGATCACACAACTTTTGAAAGCAAAACCCTTCTACCTATTTCATCTGCTATTTTGGCTTCTACAGGGTAAGGCAGTTTTCAAACATCAAATTGCCTCGCACACGACCGTGCACCCGGAGAATTTGCCTTACGATCAAGTGTTGTTGCAAGAAGTTAAAAGACAGCATGATCATGGCCGGCTGACCATTCTTGCAACTGGTTCACACCATCATTACGCGGATATGATCGCCGCTCACCTCAAAATTTTTGCTAAGGTGATAGCCAGTGATCAGAACAAGAATTTGATTTCCAGCAATAAGGCGAATGCCTTAAGTACTTTATTTGGCGAGAAAGGTTTTGATTATATTGGTAATGCCCCTGCCGATATCGCTATCTGGAACGTGAGTAGAAATGCCTATTCGGTCGGATTAAGATCTTTTCAGCTAAGTGATGGGCGTCAAACACAAACAATTGGGAGCACTCGCCAGAACGCGCTGATTGCTTTATTTCGGGCGATGCGACCGCGTCAATGGTTAAAGAATTTATTGGTTTTTATCCCCATCTTGTCTGCCCACTTGGTTTCAAAAGAATCCCTGCTGCAATCGATATTAGCTTTTGTGGCTTTTTCGTTGAGCGCCTCAAGTGCTTACTTACTTAATGATGCTTTAGACGTCAACGACGATAGACGACACCCCGATAAATGTCGACGTCCTATTGCCTCTGGAGCCTTAACGATGCCGCTCGCCATGACTGCCAGCATGTTGCTGGCGGGCGTAGCCCTGAGCTTATCCGCCTACTATCAACCCAAGTTGACGTTGGTGGTAATGCTCTACCTTTTTTCTACGATTATTTACTCCAGTTATTTGAAGCGTCTGATGATGGTCGATGTCATTATGTTGGCGATTTTATATAGCCTGCGGATATGGGGTGGCGGAATTAGTACAGGCATTAATTTATCGTTTTGGTTACTGTCGTTCTCCCTATTTATTTTTCTCAGTCTTGCCCTTCTAAAACGGCACAGTGAACTACTTAATTTGTCACGAGCCGGCAAAGATAAAGTGCACGGTCGGGGTTACACCGCCCAAGACAAAGTGCCAGTCGGCATAATGGGAATCAACAGTGCGTTCGTTGCGGCCTTAATCTTAATGCTGTATTTCAATTCTGAAAATGTCATTCATCTGTATCCGCAACCAGAATTCCTACTGGGTATCGTACCTTTATTGGTTTTTTGGTTGGGACGATTGTGGATACTCTCATTTCGCGGTCAAGTGAATGAAGATCCGATTATCTTTGTTAGCAAGGACAAGCCTGGTTTGGCGGTGATGCTCTGCGCTGTCGTATTCGCCATGTTGGCGAGTTCTTAATTTCGATATTTTTTAATCCAAAATATGAATACTATTTTCTTCGGTTATCTGTGGTGCCTATTGGCAGCGATTGCTAGCGCGGTGGTCAGTTACTTAATTAAGACATCGAGTGCGAGTACACCCAACAACGTATTGCTGAGTGAAGCCCCTACCGATTTGTCGCGCTTGCTTTATTTAGCATGTGCAGTTGGTGCTTATGGTATCGGCTTTGTGTTTTATACCTTGGCGCTGAAAAAATTACCTATGAGTTTGGCATACCCCGTTATGACCGCCTTGACGATCGTATTGGTGGCAATCGTGGGTGCTTTCGTTTTGGAAGAGCCTCTTAATTGGCTGAAAATAGTAGGAATCTTGCTGATTATGTCCGGCGCTTTTCTCGTGGCACAGTGAGGGCAAACAAATGTTTAAAAAAATCAGTGTTTTCCAGAGTTTTGTTTTCGCCGTACTAATACTTTGTTTTGCTGCGTTCGTCTTGAAGAAAGTGCGTTTACAGGGCGATCTTGACGAGTATGTCTCTATGAGCGCAGCACTTTCAGCACATTACTCGCCTGATATACAAGCCACTGATTTACGTCGCGTGCAAGAATTGGTTCCCGGAATGAAGGAACGTTTGCAGTCAGTAGAAAACGGTATCGAGTCTGGCGAGCAGGTACCCAAAGCCGGATTTTATAGGGGGAATAATGGTCGTGTTTATGCGATCCATTTTTTTACTTATTCTGCGCTTGCCGCAATTCCATTTCAAATTTTTCAGTTGACAGGGCTACCCCCAGTACAGAGTTTTTTACTGGTGAATTTGGTTTTCATTTTTATTTTGGCCCTCAGTTTTTTTAAATTTTTCGAGAGTTCAAGCAAAGCTTTTTTTGCACTTTTTCTTTTTTTCTTGTGCGGGGGATGGAATTATTGTTTTTGGTTGGGTCCTGAGACGATGTCAGCCGTAAGCGTGTGCGCTGCGATCATTTGTTATTTTGGTGGTCGACATCTTGCATCAGGGATCTTGCTTGGTTTATCTGCTACGCAAAATCCGCCCGTTATTTTGGCGCTCTTTTTTATTCCTTTGCTTCGATTGGTTAGTAGTTATTTGCCAGACCGTAGTTTTCTAGCTAATTTTAAGCTTCAGTTCTCAAGAAAAATGTTGGCCGGCTTAGGCATTAGTGCGGTGTTTTTCTTATGTTGTATCGGCTTTAATCTATGGGCATTTGGTGTGCCGAACATTATTGCGAAAGTGGCGACAAGTACTAGTTTGATTGGCTGGGACAGGCTGATATCGATCTTCTTTGATTTGAACCAAGGCATGCTGATTGGATTTGCAGGGATCTGGGGCGGGATCGTAATTCTAATGTTTCAGTCGCTTCAGTGTCGACAAGATTTCATCCGATATTTTGTGCTTTTGTTGGTCACCGTTGCATTTTCGGTTGCGATGGCATTGCCTGCTTTAACCACTGGCAATTGGAATTCTGGTGCTGTCGGAATGATGCGTTATGCTTTTTGGGCGGGTATGCCATTCCTCGCGCTCTTTTTGATCCTTTGGAAAAAATCTCAGCGCAGCAACATCTTGTTGTTGTCGTTGTTGGTGTTTACTCAGCTGCTATGTTCGAAAAGTTCTTTGCGATATAGCGAAGTAGAATTTAGCCCCATTGCGCAGGTATTCTTGAGGCACTTTCCAGATTTATACAATCCAGAACCTGAAATTTTCGTAGAGAGAATGGCGCAAAAAGACGGTGCTGAACTAAGCGTGGATAAATTTTATGCGTTTGATTATCAGGGCAAGCGCAACAAGACTTTGTTCCATCATTTGAATGCCGATTTGGACAGGCAATTATGTGGTGAAGGTTTGGTACTGGGCTTAGACAATCAGTCTGTAAGTGCGGCCTACGGTTGGCGCTATTTGAACGGGTCACCTCATTGTATCGTCGCCAAAACGATCGATGTGGAAGCATTTTCTGATCCTGCTAAAGTTCGATTCGATCTTGGGTGGAGTAAAGTTGAACTCGCGGGAGGTATTTGGAATGGACGCTGGTCAGATGGTCTTAATTCTGTCATCACGATTCCATTGCCTCCCAATCAAAAAGCAAGAGGCGTTAAATTAATCGGACACTACTTTGGGCGGAATACGCGTACTCGGATTTTGGTCAATGATAAAGATCTGGGTTGGTTTGACCTTGCCGCCGCACCGATGATTCAATTCCCGGTGACGTCTAGCGCCGTCAAGTTAGATCTGCGACACGAGTATCCACATGATCCTCAGGCGGTGCCTGACTTCCCAGATAGCCGACGCTTATCAGTATTTCTTCAATCTCTCGTTATCTATTGATTGGTTCAACGATGTTAGGCGTTGGTGATTTGAGTCACCTCATACCGAGCAGTATGAGGTGGGTAGATAGGCAACGAGATTTTAAGTTACGCCTTTGATTAGTATTCAATAATCAAAGGCGAATGATCACTAAAACGCTCATCCTTATAAATCGCAGCGGCTTTTGCTTTGGCTGCAATGCCCGGCGTCGCGACGTGGTAATCGATGCGCCACCCTACATTATTCGCCCATGCTTGACCTCTGTTACTCCACCACGTATAGGCTTCACCCGTGGTGTCAGGGTGTAGGCGACGATAGACGTCGATCCAGCCCATTTCTTCAAACAAATGCGTCATCCAGGCACGTTCCTCTGGTAGGAAACCTGAATTTTTCTGGTTGCTCTTCCAATTTTTCAAATCGATTTCTTTGTGGGCGATATTCCAGTCGCCGCAGATTACTAACTCTCTGCCCGCATCGATTAAGCTTTTTAGATGAGGCGCAAATTCTGCCATAAAGCGGAATTTTGCTTCCTGGCGTTCCGGTGAGGATGAACCAGACGGGCAATACACAGAAATGATGGACAGATCACCAAAGTCACAGCGCACGTAACGACCTTCAGCATCGAACTCAGCGCTACCAAAACCGATATGAACCGCATCCGGTTTTTGTTTGCTGTACACGCCAGCGCCTGAGTAGCCTTTCTTCTCAGCATAATGAAAATGCCCGTGATAGCCATGCGGCTGCAAGAAATCTTCCGTCATATCATCTTGCTGCGCTTTTAACTCCTGCACGCAGAGAAAATCGGGGGCTTCTTTTTTCATCCAGTCAAAAAAGCCTTTTTTCGACGCAGAGCGTATGCCATTAAGATTGGCGGAGATGATTTTTGTCATTGTTTTAGTTGGAAATGATGATGAGTTTGGATTGTGCGATTAAGTACAAAAGAATGTGTGAAAATTGCAAGTCAGAGCATAACGTATTTCTAATATCATCGTAAATAGTAGGTAAATAATGTTTAAAAAGCATGCAGTATCCGGGCTAGATAATGTGATTAATGAGTTACATAATTTATACACTTTTTGAACGAGGCAAAACGGGTCATCCCTATCAATTGCGTTTATACTCTAGCCCATTCAAAAAAGGCGTGAAGTGTTTAACGTCACCACCCATTCTTTCGCAAAAATATGTTGCAACCAAATAATACAGAAATAGACGTCGGACAATTATCAAAAAAAATTGAGACGCTAAAAGCACGCACGCCGGTTGTGTCAGATGCTTCTTATCGAAATATTCCAGCTGAAGAAAATCTTGATGCGCCTCCAAGCGATGAGCAACTAGTGGCTGCGGCACCTGTTAACACCGGCGCAGCTACAGGTATACCAAAAACATTTATTGAACGTATGAAAATGCTGGTTTCGCCTGGTATTGGTTTACGTCACAGATTAAGTCTGATCCCGATATTCGGAGCAGGCACAATTTGGTTAAATTCTATAGTTAGACTGAATGCAGTTCGTCAAAAAATTGCCTTAGATTTTGACTCAGTGAGAGCGCAGTCTCTGTGTTTGCAAGATCAGATCACGCAACAACAAATGAATTTGAATGCGCATACTGAACAGTTGGCGCATGTTCAAGCACATTTGAACGAGCTTCAAACTCAAGTATCGGCAAGACTTGTGCAATTAGAAAATTTATCTTTGACAGCACATATACGTCGCATTGACGCTTTGGGCGCCGGTAATGCAGAGCGTGATAATCGGTTGGCGAGTCTGGTACGTGAAGTGCGTGAATTACATAGTCGTTCTTTTGCTACGTCGGCTGTCAGTTCGTTGTTGCCGGGTTTAGTGCCTGATTCACAGAAAGCGACAAATGATGTGATAGGTATCCCCGGCTTAGATAGTTTTTATGTGGAATTTGAAGATAATTTTCGTGGAACGGCTGAGGATATTACGTCACGTTTGAGTGTTTATTTGCCCTACCTTCAACAGTTTGCCGGCGATCAGAGCGCAACCGTGATCGATATAGGTTGCGGACGTGGTGAGTGGTTGGGTCTATTGAAAAGGAATGAAATTCACGCGGTAGGCATTGATATGAATGCTGCCATGATTGAAGCTTGTGAAGGACAAGGCTTATCTGCAATATGCATGGATGCGATTAGCTTTTTACGTCAGCAACCAGAAGCGAGTTTGGCAGCGATTACAGGATTCCACATCATTGAGCATTTGCCTTTTGAAGTTTTATTAAGTTTGTTTGATGCGGCATTGCGAGCTTTGCGCCCAGATGGCCTGATTATCTTTGAAACCCCGAATCCAGAAAATTTGACGGTCGGTGCATGTAATTTCTATTTTGACCCTACGCATCGAAACCCTATTGTGCCTGCCGTGGCGCAATTTATGGCAAAGCAAAGAGGATTTGCTAAAGCAGATATTTTGCGCTTGCATCCCTATCCTGAAGAGGTCTTGCTGGTCGAAGACTCTGAGTTGGCGGTTCGAGTAAATAGAGCGCTGTATAGTTCGCAAGATTTTGCTGTGATAGCTTGGAAGACAAATGCAAACTAAGGCTATTCATCAATTTCATCCTGCTTGTCTGACAGGGGACGGCGTTACCAATGGTATGTTGTTCACTCAAAAGTTATTACGTAGCTTGGGTTTTCGTTCAGAAATATATTGCGAACATGTCCCCCCTGATTTGCAAAAAAATATATGGCATGTAACTCAGCTCGCTTTGGAGCGAGATTATGTCTTGCTGGTGCACCATAGTTTAGGCTATGAAAATCACTTTTGGATAGACGCTTTAGACGTGACCAAGATCATGGTCTATCACAATATTACGCCTGAACAGTATTTGCCCGAAACTGGGCCGTTGCGTCGATTGAGTGTATTTGGACGTCAACAACTTGGGCACTGGGCGGGACGATTTTTGAGTGGTATAGGCGATTCAGCCATTAACACAGAAGAACTACAACAGGCAGGATTTAAATATACACAGACGATACCTTTATTGGTAGATCTCGATCAGCTTCGACGTGGTGAGATCAATCCAGACTTGCTAGGGTCTTTGCGTGGTGTGGTGAATTTATTATATGTCGGACGGATTTGTGAAAACAAACATCAGTTAGCATTGTTAGATGTGCTTTTTGAGTTGAAGTCGATTTACCATCTGCCGATCCGCTTGATCTTGGCGGGCAGCACCACGAGCTTGGAATACGCGGCGCAGATTCAGGATCGCATCCATGCTTTAGGTTTGTCGGATCAGGTCCTGCTACCCGGAAAAATTTCACATACCGACTTGTTGACTTATTATCGCGCCGCCGATGTTTTTGTGTGTATGAGTCAGCACGAAGGCTTTGGTATGCCCTTGATAGAAGCCATGGTGTTTGATGTACCGGTTTTGGCTCACGCATCTAGTGGTATCCCGGGGACGATGGGGGAAGGCGGTTTGTTATTGCAAGAGTTCGACGCTAAAGCAATGGCGGCACTGGTTCATACGGTGTTGACAGAGCCAGGTGTACGGCGTCGTATTATCGCTGGACAGCGTCGCAATTTGGGCCGTTTTGAAGCCGATACTTTGAAGAAAGAATTGGCCGATTATTTAAAATTACTTGGAATTGACGCGCCTACAAGTAAAAAAGAGATCGTTAAAGTACAGGAATCGACTTGGCAGGTGGAAGGTCCACTAGACTCTAGTTATAGTCTGGCGGTTGTTAATCGCGCCTTTGCCCGCGCTCTACAGGGGCAGGGGGAAAATGTGCGTATGCGCAGTTTGGATGCTGGGCGCGATATTCCGGTGTCGAACCCCTTCTTGAAAAATAACCCCGACATCGCAGCGATGCTGGTATCCCCTTCAGATAGCAATGCTGCGCCGGATGTCGCCTTGCGATATTGTTATCCGCCTTATCTGGATGATATGCGCGCCCGAGTTCGCGCTATCCATTGTTATGGTTGGGAAGAGACTGGCTACCCTATTGAATTTGCACTAGGGTTTAATCGCAAGCTTGACATCGTTTTAGCGCACACGCACTTTGTAAAAAAAGCCTTAATCGACAATGGCGTTAGGGTGCCAGTTGCTGTGATCGGTGGTGGTGCGGATCACTTGATGCAGGTACAAGCACATGCGCCGCAGGAAACATTGAAGTCATTCGCATTTTTGCATATTTCTTCATGCTTTCCACGTAAGGGTATTGATGTCCTGTTGCACGCCTACGCGCAAGCCTTTCGTAAGACGGATGATGTAAGTTTGGTCATCAAAACATTCCCTAATCCTCATAACGATGTTGAGCAGCAGTTGGCGCAGCTGAGAGCCGGTGATCCCGAATTCCCCGATGTCGTACTGGTGAATCGTGATTGTAGTGATGAAGAATTGGCTGGTTGGTATCAAGCTTGTGACGCGTTCGTCGCTCCTAGTCGTGGTGAAGGTTTTGGTCTGCCGATCGCGGAAGCGATGTTGTTTGATTTGCCCGTCATTACCACTGCTTTTGGCGGGCAAGTCGATTTTTGTGATAAAGATTTTACGTGGCTGTGTGATTTCGACTTCCAAAAATCGCGTACTCATTTGGGGGCGATGCACTCAGTTTGGGCGAATCCTAAAGCGGATCATCTGGCCGTTTTATTGCGTGAGGTGTTTTCATTGCCTGAGGCGCAGCGCCGTTTGAAAACTGATTTGGCAAAACAGGCTGTGTTGCGCGATTTCACTTGGGCCAGAACGGCAGAAAACAGCATACAAGCCATTGCTTCGCTGGATCAAAGACCGGTGCTGCGACATGAGCCGAAGATCGCTTGGATCAGTAGTTGGAATAAACGTTGTGGTATCGCGGCATATTCGAATTTTTTATCGGCAATGATTCCAGCAGATCGTTTGACCGTATATGCCGATCAGACCGAAGAACGGACTGCTGCGGACGACGAAAATGTCGTGCGCAATTGGCGTATGGGTTTCGAGGGGAACTTATCGCAGCTGACGAGCGATATTCGTGGTGCGGGTATTGGTGCGGTGGTGATTCAGTATAATTTTGGCTTCTTTACCTTAAGTGAATTAGCAAATTTAATTGAAACCCTAGAAGCTCGCGATATTAGCGTGCATTGCTTCTTTCACGCGACCGCTGATTTGGTGCGTCCTGAACAAACCTTCTCGCTGTCGAGTATTACTTCGGCATTGGCTAAAGCGACGCGCTTATATGTGCACGGTGTCGCAGATCTGAATCGATTCAAGGATTTTGGTTTGATGGCGAATGTGACTTTGTTCCCGCAAGGTTTGTTGCCCACGCCAGTAAGAAATCAATTCGCCGCCAAAAGTAACTTGAACATCAATCCCAATAGCAAGGTCTTGGCATCTTATGGGTTCTTGTTACCTCATAAAGGCTTACCTCAATTAATCCAAGCGTTTGTGCAGTTGCGCAAAGACGATCCAGATTTGCATTTATTGTTACTGAATGCCTTGTATCCTGTCGCAGAATCTCAACGAGAATATGAGTATTGTCTTAGCCTGATACAGCAACTTGGGCTCAGTGAGCATGTCACGCTACAAACAGAATTTTTAGCTGATGAAGATTGTGTGACTTGCTTGCAGGCTGCTGACTTAATTGTTTATCCGTATCAGCAGACACAAGAGTCATCTAGTGCGGCAGTTCGTATGGGGATTGCATCCGGTGTCCCAGTAGCAGTAACACCTTTGGAGATATTCGACGACGTGGGCGATGCCGTGTTCCGTTTGCCTGGCATATCGGCGATGGAGCTAGCACAGGGAATCTCCGCGATGTTGGCCAATCCAGAACTATTGGAGCTGCAAATTAGTCAGGCTAGCACTTGGGCGCAGTCGCGCCAATGGCCTTGGTTATCAATGCGATTGTTGAATATGATTGATGCCCTGAAAAATGATTTGTAGTAGTAACTTTGTTGTCGTCTTACCTGCTGAGCAGAATTGTTAATTTATTTATTGAGTTTGAAAGATGTCTATGAAAAATCTAAAACAAGAGTTCATTCATTTTGCTGTTGATGCAGAAGTAATACGTTTCGGCCAATTCGTCACCAAAGCCGGACGTAATTCACCGTATTTTTTTAACGCGGGCTTATTTAATAACGGTGAAAATTTAGGTCGCGTCGCCAATTTTTATGCACAAACTCTGCTTGAAGCTGGAATTGAATTTGATATGTTGTTTGGTCCGGCCTACAAAGGAATTACTTTAGCTTCGGCGACGGCGGTGGCATTAGCGGCGAAGGGACGCAACGTGCCGTTTGCCTACAACCGTAAGGAAGCGAAAGATCATGGTGAAGGTGGTTCTATTGTTGGCGCCAAATTGCAAGGTCGTGTTGTGATTGTGGATGATGTCATTTCGGCAGGTACTTCGGTACGTGAGTCGGTAGACATGATACGTGCTGCTGGCGCGACACCTTGTGCAGTGTTGATTGCTTTGGATCGCATGGAGCGTGCTGGTAGTGACGACAACCTTTCCGCTTTATCTGCAGTGCAAGAGATCACTAAAAATTACAATATCCCAGTGATTGCAATCGCCAGTTTAAATGATCTATTTGAGTGTCTGTCCGGCGCTGAAGCTGCACCAGCTTTGGTACAGTTCAAAGATGCCGTTGCACTTTATCGTCAGAAATACGGAGCCATTTAGATAGCTAATTTTTATTTTTCGGCAGTTTTGTTGGAAAAGCAGCAAGATTGCATGACAATCAAGTGACAATTTTTCCTGATATTGGAGCTTGATAGCAGGTATACTAGTCAGTTACGATTTAAATTGAAGATAAGTTTCTTTAATTTTAGAACAAGATTTTTTCTTGGATAAAATAATTAAATATTATTATTTGCTCAGGCGCAAGGTTTGTAAATGAATAAAAGAGCACTAGTCACTGGTATTACAGGACAAGATGGAGCCTATTTGGCTCAATTATTACTTGAAAAAGGATATCAAGTCTTTGGTACCTATAGACGTACAAGCTCCGTTAACTTTTGGCGTATAGAAGAATTAGGTATACAGAATCACCCGAACTTGCAGTTGGTCGAGTACGATTTAACCGACTTATCTTCCAGTATTCGTTTGGTCAAGTCCACCGACGTGCACGAGATTTACAATCTTGCTGCTCAAAGTTTTGTGGGAGTATCGTTCGAACAGCCAGTAACTACAACAGAAATTACGGGTTTAGGTGCTTTGAATTTGCTAGAAGCTATTCGGGTAGTTAATCCTAAGATCCGTTTTTATCAGGCATCCACGTCTGAGATGTTTGGCAAAGTGCAGGCCGTGCCTCAAATTGAGTCAACGCCATTTTATCCACGTAGCCCTTATGGCGTGGCTAAATTGTATGCACATTGGATGACGATCAATTATCGTGAATCCTATGGTATTTTTGCATGCAGTGGTATCTTGTTTAACCATGAATCACCTCTGCGCGGCCGTGAGTTTGTGACACGCAAGATTGCTGACTCGGTAGCAAAAATCAAATTAGGCAAGCTTGATTGTTTAGAGCTCGGCAATATGGATGCTAAGCGCGACTGGGGCTTCGCGAAAGAGTACGTTGAGGGAATGTGGCGCATGTTGCAAGCTGATGAACCAGACAGCTTCATATTAGCAACAAATCGCACCGAAACCGTACGTGATTTTGTTACTATGGCTTTTAAAGCTGCAGACATTCAATTGCAGTGGGACGGTGAGGCCGAACTGGAAGTGGCTCGTTGTGCAACGACTAAGAAAATTTTGGTGAAAGTCAATCCTAAGTTCTATCGCCCAGCCGAAGTTGAATTGTTGATTGGTAACCCACAAAAGGCAAAAGATGTCCTTGGATGGGAGCCAACGACGACCTTAGAGCAGTTGTGCCAGATGATGGTGACTGCTGATATTGAGCGAAATATTAATGGGAAATCTTACTAAGATTGTGCGCCCTCGTGCGCTGATTACCGGCCTTCGAGGGTTCACAGGCGCCTATTTGGCGACTGAATTGACCGCACGTGGTTATGAGGTGTTCGGTACGGCCTACGGCAATGAACCATTGGGTTCAGGCGTCTATCATGTAGATTTGTGCGACCGCGACGCACTGCAAGATGTTGTGGATAGGGTAAAACCTGATGTAGTCGCCCATTTAGCTGCGGTTTCCTTTGTCGGGCATGATAAGCCGGACGAAATTTATAGAATTAATATTATCGGCACCAGGAATCTTCTGGATGCCTTGTCTCATCTTACGAAGGCACCGAAAGCGGTGCTGGTAGCAAGTAGCGCGAATGTTTATGGTAACGCTACGGCTGGCTCATTGAGCGAATCTCAAACTGCCATGCCGGCTAACGATTATGCGGTTAGCAAGTTAGCGATGGAGCATGTAGCCAGATTGTGGATGGATAGACTCCCCATTTTTATTGCCCGCCCCTTTAATTATGCAGGTGTCGGGCAGGCCGAGAATTTTCTGATTCCTAAAATTGTGAGTCATTTTCAGCGTCGAGCAACGTGCATCGAACTTGGGAACCTAGACGTTTCACGTGAATTTTCGGACGTGCGTTCTGTTGCGCATGCCTACGCTGAGTTACTGACATTAAGTCCACGTGGCGAGACGGTGAATATTTGTAACGGACATGGTTACTCCCTGCGTGAGGTCATCGCACTTGCTGAGGAAATCACCGGGCGCCAAATGGAAGTGCGCTCCAATCCAGCTTTTGTAAGAGCTAATGAAGTCCGTACACTCGTTGGCGATCCGGCTAAGTTACGCGCGCTAATCGGAGAGTTACCTGGATTTAGCTTACGCGACACTTTAAGTTGGATGTTGGAGGAGCCTGTTTTACCGATTGTTGAAACTACACCCTTACATAAAGTGGCGCAGGTGTTTAATTGAATGTCGTCTTATCTATAGACGCAATTCATCCACCTCTGGCGGGAATCGGGCGATACTCCTGGGAATTGGCGAGCCGCCTTCCCCATTGTGCCGGAATCGATAGTGTTCGTTATCTTGCCGATGGGCGCTGGGCAGCGCTACCCTGTCCAGAAATTCAAGAACCGGAAGTACCTGCTGCCAATTCTGCAGCTGTTGAGCCAATATTGAATTTCAAAGGGTGCATGCGGCAACGTCTCGAAAGTGTTCCGCGCGCTATCGGTCAGCAGCTCAAACAAATCCCACATAGCTTGCGTTATCGTATTGGGCAAATCCCTTTGGCTGCACGCGCTTACAGTAAACTGATGCCGATGTTGGCGAGCAGTCAGCTTGATGATGTGCGAGATGGCATATTTCATGGGCCCAATTATTTTGTCCCTAAAACGCATTTGCCTTGCGTCGTGTCGATTCATGACCTGTCAATTTATCGCTATCCTCAATGGCATCCTGAAGCCAGAATAGCGCGTATGCAAATCGCGATACCGGAAGCCATTGAACGTGCCAAGGTGGTTCTGGCCATTTCCGAATCCACTCGTGCCGATATTATTGAAAAATTTAGAATTCCGGCCGAACGCGTACACGTCACTTTACTTGGCGTTGATAGCATATATCATCCGCGCAGCGAGGAAGAATTGCTGCCGGTACTGAGTCGCTTTGGATTGACTCAAAACGCGTATAGTTTTTTTGTCTCAACCATAGAGCCGAGAAAAAATTTACTCAATCTACTGGCAGCTTATCGCGCTCTGCCTAATGCATTGCGCCAGCGTTGGCCTCTGGTATTAGCGGGGGGCGCTGGTTGGCAAAGTGATGATATTCACGATGATATGCAACGTGCGAGCCGAGAAGGTTGGTTAAAGTATCTGGGCTTTGTCGAACAACGTGATCTACCCGCCTTGTATGCAGGTGCACGGTTGTTTACTTATCCGTCTTGGTATGAAGGTTTTGGTTTGCCGATTGCGGAAGCAATGGCCAGTGGCGTTCCCGTGCTCACCTCAAACTGTTCTTCTATGCCTGAAGTAGCTGATGGAGCCGCAATGTTAGTGGAACCGGGCGATGTTAGTGCTATGCAGCAAGGTCTAGTCCAGGCACTTGAGGATGACAGTTGGCGTGCACACGCGGTTCAACGCGGCTTACAGCGCGCTTCAAAACTGAGCTGGGATGCCTGCGTCGCACAAACTATTCTGGCTTATCGAGCCGCTAGTGCGGGGTGAGGTAAAAATGAAAGTATTACATTTTTATCGTACTTATTATCCCGATAGTTTTGGCGGTGTAGAGCAAGTGATACGGCAATTGGTCACGTCAACTACTCAACAAGGCGTGAATGCTGAAGTCCTGACCTTGACGCGTGACAAGCAACATCTGGATATCGAGTTTGAAGGACATAAGGTACATCGTGCACCGCTCAATTTCGAAATCGCCTCGACGGGATTCTCTTGGGCTGCCTTGAGTAAGTTTAAGCAATTAGCTGAGCAGGCTGATATTGTTCATTATCATTTTCCTTGGCCCTTCATGGACTTGTCGCATTTTCTATGCAGCATTAAAAAGCCCTGTGTCTTAACCTATCATTCTGATATTGTGCGTCAGAAGCAATTGCTTAAAATTTATCAACCGCTGAAAAACACGTTTTTAAGGCGCGTTGACCGTATCGTTGCTACCTCGCCCAATTACATGGCTAGTAGTGAAACCTTACAGGCGTTTCGTGATAAAACAGAAATTATTACTTATGGTTTAGAACGTACAATTTATCCTCAATTGGATCAAGGCTTGTGCGCCCAATGGCGAGCTAAGTTACCCGCTAAGTTTTATTTGTTCGTTGGTATGCTGCGCTATTACAAGGGTTTGCACGTCTTGCTAAATGCTGTCGCAGGCACCGATCTCCCAGTGGTGATTTTAGGGGACGGCCCCGAAGAGCGTGCTTTAAAAAGCCAAGCTAAAGAATTAGGGCTGATCAATGTACAGTTTCTTGGCGCACTGCCAGATGCCGACAAAGCCGCATTGCTGACACTCTGCTACGGCCTAGTTTTTCCGTCTCATTTACGTTCAGAAGCTTTCGGTATCACGCTGCTCGAAGCTGCCATGTATGGCAAGCCTATGATCTCGTGTGAGATTGGCACTGGTACTTCCTATGTGAACATTGATGGTGAAACTGGTTTAGTTGTGCCACCGAGCGATCCCTTGGCGTTGCGGCAGGCTATGTCTTCATTGTTTGAAGATTCAGAACGTGCGATTCGCTTTGGATCGAATGCCGCGCAACGTTTCGAAAAGATGTTTACGGCACAAGTAATGGCGAAAAAATACGTGCAGTTGTACCAGAATTTGCTTCAATGATATGGGCTTGTCAGTGCCAGCGAACTGACAAGCATCAATCGCGGCCAACGTGACTTGCAACGCGGCCAATAACTTTAGGTCGCGTCCGTTTTGCGTGATACGGTGAACTCTGTATCGAGCCAGCTACTGCCAATAAAAGGCGGTTTGTTCGAGTTAATAACATCAAACACGAGTAGGTTATCCTGCCATTCAAAATTTTCATCTAGATGGGATTCGCCACGTGTTAACGCTGTAGTAACGGAGTACGAACCAGCACCCAGCGTACAGATGAAAGGTAAACGATACACCAGTTTTTCACCTGCTTTGACCTCTGTTTGAGCTAAGCCAGTATGCCAAGTATTACTACCCCAAATAACATGCCCTTGTTTATCGCGCAGCATGAATCCGAGTACCAGTTGCTCTATCGGCGCATTGACTTTGACATCGCACACCAGTTCAACCTCTTGCCCAACCTGGGTGATCGCTAATTCCTCACCGCTGTTTTGGTCTTGTAGACGCAGGCGGCTAACTTCGGCGCGCCGATCGCCTGATTTAGTTTTGAGCCAACCATTTTCATCGCGATTTTGCAGGATATTGAGCTGTGCGCTTTCCTTCTGTGCGATAAAAGCATTGTAATAATCGATCACTTCATCGGGTTTGCCTTGCTTCAGAATTTGTCCTTTATCCAGCAGGATGACATGATCGCACAAGGAGCGGACATCGCTTAATCCATGCGTCACCAGAATAATAGAGGTACCTTGTTCTTTGAATTTCTTGATCCGGTCAAAACTGCGATGCTGGAAGTAGCTATCTCCCACTGATAAAATTTCATCGACAATTAAGACATCAGGGCGCACTGCAGTTGCAACGGCGAATGCCAATCGAGCTTGCATGCCGCTGGAGTAGACGCGTAACGGCTGATCAAAGAACTCTCCGATTTCGGCGAACTCTTCAATGCCCAACATCAACTGTTCGAGTTCCTTGGCGCTATAGCCAAGCAAGCCGCCCGCCATATAGGCATTTTGACGACCGGTGAATTCAGGATTGAAACCCAATCCCAACTCCAGCATCGCACTGATCCTGCCGACCATTGTGATGTTGCCCGTACTCGGACGCACGGTACCTGTAATCATTTTTAAGAGGGTACTTTTGCCAGCACCATTTTGTCCGATGATGGCAATAGCCTGACCATGCGCCACGTCAAAAGAGATATCTTTATTAGCCCAGTATTCATACTGGGCTTTGATGGGTAAGCCTAGCCAATGCAGTAGACGGGCGAACAGCCCGCTATATTTGGCGTAGCATTTCCCTATACCATTGACTTGTAAAACGTGAGGAGATGTTTGTGTCATAACGCATCCACCAAATCAGGACTGGCACGGCGGAAGATCCAAAATGAAAAAATAAAAATACCGATCGCAACCAGTGCCGGAACCCACAAATTTGACCAAATGGGAAACTTACCAAACAGTAAGGCATCTTGATAAATCTGTACAATTTTTGCCATAGGATTCATTTCAAGAATTGGCGCAAATTGTTTCGGTAAAGTCTCTTTGGTATAGACCACCGGTGTGAGCCAAAACCACAATTGCAAGACGATGGTAATAACCTGACCTACATCGCGGGAAAACACATTTAGTAGACCTAACAAGATACCGAGACCGAAAGCAAACAGCATGATCAACGCAATACCTGGTAACAAGCTTAACCATGCCATGCTAGGCATGTGGCCCATGAATATGAAGATAATAAAAATCGATCCCAGCAGCAGCAGGTGATTGAGTAAAGCACTGCCGCCGACGATCAAAGGTAGACACAAGCGCGGGAAGGAAATTTTCTTGAGCGTATTCGAGTAGTCGATAAACACCGTTGTGCAACGCGTGACTATCTCAGCAAACAAGCCCCATGCTGCGGTGCCTGCCATCAGATAAATGGCATAAGCGGATTTACTATCGACATGTGGCAGTTTAGCCGCCAAAATTTCCGACAAAACAATGGCGAAAATAGCTGCTTGCGCTAAAGGATTTAAGATCATCCATAAAGCGCCTAATTTACTGCGCGCAAAACGACCCAAAAATTCGGCTTTGATCGAAGATTGAATGAAATGGCGAAAGCGCCAGATAGATAAAAGAAATGCTTTCAATGGGGGTTACCTTTTACTACTCTTTGCTTATGCATCCACACGACCATAGATATCGCCAAAGCGCACGATGTCATCCTCACCCAGATAGGCACCCGACTGTACCTCGATGACTTCCAAGTCAATTTCTCCTTTATTTTCCAGGCAATGTTTAACGCCCAGCGGAATAAAAGTGGATTCATTGGCGTTCAATGTCATGACATCGTCGCCACGTGTTACTTGCGCGGTTCCCGATACCACGACCCAATGCTCTGCGCGGTGATTGTGTAATTGCATGGACAGGCGCCCGCCTGGCTTGACCACGATTCGCTTAACCTGAAAATGTTCACCACCATCAACGCAATCATAATGTCCCCAAGGACGATAGACTTTTCTATGGTTGTCGGTATGGGGATAATTACCATCTTTTAAGCGTGCAATAACTTGCTTCATGCCGGACGTATTGGCTTTGTTCGTGACCAGCACCGCGTCCGCTGTTTCAATCACAATCGCATCTTCCATGCCCAAGCAGACCAGTAAGCGGCTATCTGCAATAGCCAGGCAATTTTGTGAATTTTCTAGCATCACATCACCGCGCGCCGAATTACCTTGCGCATCTTTTTCAGAGACTTCCCATACCGCATCCCATGCGCCAACATCGGACCAACCCACATCAAGCGGGATGACACAGGCTTGAATGCCAAGCTCTGGTGCATGGTTCAATTTTTCCATCACGGCATAATCGATAGAATCAGAAGGACAGGTAGAGAAATCTTCTTTGCCTATTCGGACAAAATCGCAATCTGATTTCGCGTTCTTAATTGATTGCTGGCAGGCAGTATGCATTGCGGGATTGAAATGGGCGATAGCCCGTAGCCAGACACTGGCGCGCATCATAAAAATACCGCTATTCCACAAGTATTGCCCTGTTGCCAGATAATTCATTGCCTTTGCCATATCGGGTTTTTCTACAAAACCATCAATTCCGAATATGCCGCTGTCAGCCACAGCTCTACCCATTTTGATATAGCCATAGCCGACCTCAGGGCGATGTGGCTTGATACCGAAAGTAATAATGTCACCTTGTTGTGCTTGCAATAAGCCAGTTTCTACGGCTTGATGGAATGCATCTTTATCTGCGATCACATGATCAGCAGGCATAACAAGAAGAATGGCATCTTCTTGTTCAAGAACTGCAGTAATGGCAGCCAGTGTCAGTGCTGGTGCAGTGTTTTTACCTACGGGTTCAAGTAATAATTTTTGTTCTGTTAAACCAATATCGCGTAGTTGCTCTGCTGTGATAAAGCGGTATTCTTCGTTACACAAAACGATCAGGCGCTGCGCAACAGGTAATGAGCCACAGACATTGCTGATGCGTTTTGCAGTAGCTTGCAACATCGATTCGTTGCCATCTAAAGCTAGTAATTGTTTGGGATGTTTTTCGCGTGAGAGTGGCCATAAACGGGTTCCAGAGCCTCCAGACAAAATAACTGGCTGTAAATTCATTGCGTACTTTCAAAATTAATTAATGCGCTCAGATAGGCTGGCGCGTTGTCATTGTATCTGCGGTGACTATGATTCAAAAATTTTATGACGTTGTTGAATGCGAGTCAGCTCGCAGTACTCTATTAATGACAAATACAAATTCAGTGTCAGATTATGTATCTGGATACATTAATCGAGTCAGCAGCGTTTACTGCAAGACGCGTGCGCGCCCCTAAAGCGCAGGCAGTAGTATATATCGGTGTGAGAATAAGTAAGTATATTTTCAGTAACAAGATGCTTACAAACTTAGACACAGCTTACTTACAAATTACTAACGAATTTAGATAAAAAAGAGTCTATTTCACTACTCGATGGCTATCGTCACTTGGCGAAAAATTATCTTGGCTTGAATTACCGCAATAAGCTTTTTGCTGCATCAGTGCTACCAGCTTACGGGTGTGCAAGGTTCTGGCCCAATCCTGCAAATGATGATCGGTGTCAAAAAAGTTAGATGACGGATACATAAAATCAAAGGGCTTGCCTAGATAGGGAATACCCAGTGCTGTCACTTTCCCAGGCAAAGATTCGTAGAAGGAGCGCTCTATAATTTGATTGTGATACGACGCATGGCCTAGCAGGGCTGTTGGAGCTGCGATCACACAAATTTTTTGCTGTTTTGCCCAATTCGCAAATTGCTCAATTCGCACCCAAGCACCAGCTTCTTTTGCTGCTCGCTTTCCATAATGCCAGGCCTTCGCGGGCGTTGATGCCAACTCGACAGCAGCTTTTTCTTGATTTTGCTGTTGTTCCCGCCCTGAGTGAGTTTGGTCGCCTGCAGCGTCCAAATGGTGCGCACCATAAGTGCCGGATGTCACGGGATGATCCTCTGGCTTGCGTAGGCCTTGCACCCATCGTTCTGGCGACATGCCTGCTGCATAGGCGCCCTTCGTTACCAATGGAAGTTGGTGCCAATAAGTGAAGTCACGCGCAATCACGTAATCAATAACTTGCGAATTTGCCCGGCCGTCATCGAGAAACAGGGCATATTCTAATGGCAGAAAAATGATATCTCCGGGCTTGGCTAGTTGTTGTGCTTTATCCAGAATATAGTCTATGCCTAAGCCCGCATTCACTGCCAAATTCACAGTCGGACGTTGCCAATACGCGCTAATCTGATTCGAATCTATGCCAAACATCGCATTCGATCCGGCGACGATTAGCACTTTAGGGCTTTCAATTTTCTGTGCTGCATATGACTTAAGCTGATAAGCATCAAATACCCAGCGTGATGTCGGGGTTCCGTTGCCTAGTTGTGCGTTGATACCGAGTATCCACAGCAAACTAAGTCCCAGAAAGGCGCCCAAAAACCCAAGCCAAAATCTCATATTCGAACCATCTAAAAATTAAAATACAAAAACTCTGTTGCCGGGCGTACAGCTATCCATTTAAGTGCCAGCCAAAAACAGACCCCACTTAATAAACCGAGGCCAATTTGAAATTTGAGATCAGATTGCAATTGATAACTCAGATTCGGTGTCGCATCATATTTTAAGAGACTGGCTGTATTTGGTAATAACATCACTACGCAAAATCCGACGATGACCCAAGCCCAGCCAGAGTCGGGTTGAGCCGCAATGAAGCTCTCGAAGAAGCCCGGCAGATCATGCGTATTTACAATAGGCAAAGACGTAAAACTTGAGAACGACAACATCGCCTGGTAGTAGTGCAGTGCACTTTGTAAATCTGGCGAGCGAAATAAAACCCAAGCTAAAGTCACGAGTAAAAATGTGCAAAATACATAGAGCGGTTTTAGCAGAAAAAATGGTTCAGGAATCCATTTTCTCCAAGCGTGGTTTGCCAATAACAATAAGCCATGCAGTATGCCCCAAAGTACAAAAGTCCATGCCGCGCCGTGCCACAGACCCGCTAGTAACATAGTGAGAAATAAATTTCTGTAGCGCGCCATTGTGCCCTGACGATTACCGCCCAAGGGAATGTAAAGATAATCGCGTAAGAAATTGGAGAGGGTGATATGCCAGCGTCGCCAAAATTCGATAATAGAGTCCGCTTTATAAGGCGATAAAAAGTTGATAGGCAACTTAAAGCCAAATAATAAAGCCAAGCCGATAGCCATATCTGAATAGCCAGAAAAATCAAAATAGAGTTGCAAGGAATAGGCAAAAGCACCTTGCCAACTTTGCATAATATTGAGCACCCCTTCGTTCGACAGCTTAAACGCGCCGTTGGCAAATTGCGCCAGACTATCGGCCAAAACGACCTTCTTAAATAGTCCAATCGCAAAGAAAGTAAAACCTACGGAGAAAGCGCGAAAGTCTAGCAGTAAGGGATTGTCAGACGGTGAGATTTGCATAATCAAAGGCCGGTGATGCACGATAGGGCCTGCGATCAATTGAGGGAAAAAAGAAACAAAAAAAAGATAGTCTAAAAGTCGGTGATTCTTGACCTCGCCTCTATAACAATCGACTAAGTAAGCAATTTTTTGAAAGGTCACGAAAGAGATCGCCAGCGGCAAAATAATTGCAGGAAAAGGCGCTGCCTGGTCGAACAAACCATACAGATTTGATGCAAAGAAATAAGCGTATTTAAAATAGAATAAGACGGTCAGATTAAATGCCAGCCCCGCCTTAAGCCAAGACTTAGCGGTGCTTTTTGCGTCCAGATTATTTGCGGTTAGGATCTTTTGCGCGAGCCAAAAATTAACACTGATAGAGCCTAATAAAACAAATAGGAACGACAATTCCCATGTCGCATAAAAAACAAATGAAGCGAGGATAAGCCCAGCCAATGCGACGCGCATGCCCCACACATGCTTGAATAAAAACCATAGCACCAAGGTGATGGGTAAGAACACCCCAATAAAAGTAAAAGAATTAAATAGCATGAATGGGAAGTTAGTTACGAGGCCAAGTTCGCGATTTAGTTTGTTTGCCGAATCGCCAGTATTTTTAATTCATCCGGCTTTCTGATGATGAGACGATGTAAGTCTTTTTCGACGATACCTTGTTGCACTAAATGGAGTAAAGCCCGCGTGACCGTCTCGCGACTGGTATTAATCATCATGGCAATATCTTGATGAGTAGGCAGATTTTCTATGACTTCAAGATTGCCCGGTGCGGTCGTCTTAAACAAATCAATAAAAGCGTAGATACGGCGCGAGGTATTGTTGATACTCAGCAGTGCGCGGAACTCCGAATCGCGTTGGATTTTCTCCGCCAAATGGCGCAACATTTTGTTGGCAACCGAAGGTGAGTTCGTAAATAGCTGCATAGAAATCGGCGCTGGTAAAAAGGCGACCAAGACATTACTGAGTGCAACGACCGATGCCGACCTGGTTGAACCATTGATCAAGGCAATTTCACCAAAAAAGTCACCTTCTTTCAGTATGCGCAAGCCTATCGCCCGACCATCTTCGGTGACATCCACAACTTGCAATTGTCCAGAAAGCAAAAATAGCAAATTATCGCCAACACCACCTTTTTGCAATACCACGTCGCGCTTGTTAAAAAGTTTGACGCGAAAATTGGTTTTAATTAATTGCATTTCCTCTTCAGATAAATCTTTAAACAAAGGAATATTGCGCAATCGAATTGAAAAATTGGCGGACTTGATATGTATTTTTGCTTGCTTTGGCACATCGACATTTAAAAGTTCGGGGCGAGTATTGTCCTGCGCAGCAGCAGCAGAGTTACTCAGAGCAACAGAAACAGAATTTTCAGAAGTCGTCATTGATCAAAAATAAAAAAATAGAGAGGCGATGCCAATCAAACAAACTCCAGCCGTATTCGCAAGAATATCCTGCCAGCAAAAATGTCGTCCAGGGACAAAATGTTGTAAGCATTCGATTAAAACCCCAACCAAAATCAATCCAGCCAGACTGCTAAAGAGTACCTGCATATTACTTGCGAGTAGTACGACGAATACGCTAAGCACCGCATATCCAGCGAAGTGCAAGTATTTGTCATTTGGCAGTGGCGGTAGCCAATGCGCAGGCAACAAGCTACCGATTAGTATTAGTAGCAGCGAAGATATGAACAAGAAGATGACGAGTTCCGGGGGCATTAAAATAGTTAAGGGATTCATTTTTGCCACTGCCAACTGAGTTGAATTTGTCGGCTATCAAAACTCAAAAAAGAAATATTTTCGCGATTAGAAATTTGTCGGTATTCCAATTGTAAAGTGTTCTCTTTATCCAATACCCAGCCTAAAGCCGCACGCACAATATTGTTATTTTGATGTTTCTTCACATTGATTAAGCCACTAAGGTAGATCTTCTCATTTTGCCAGCTCTGGTGCTGTAAGCCTAACTCTATAAAGATCGGTTTTTGCCATAATCGAAGCGGTGTGGTGCTGCGAAAAAAGCTGCCTGCTGACCAGCCTAAGCGGTTCCCACCGATACGTTGCTCATTGCCTTGATCGTACATTAAAGCGGTATTGATATTCAGATAGTAGTTATCAGCCTGTCTTGAAGCGAGGGCTCTGAGCTCAAAAATACTACCATCAAAATTCTTAATAGTTGGATACAATATTCTTGATGCAGATGCGACCAGACTCCATTTCAGCAATGGAGAGCTTGATTGAGGAGGATCAAAACTGATGCGTCCAGTCATTTGTTTTTGATAGAGTGCATTTGCCAGAGTCAATACATTGACATTGGCTGAGGGGCGCACTGTCCAGTCTTTGAGCATATATTGGCTGCCCATCCCAGCTGCTACACCTGCAGAATTGAATTGATGAAGCGTCGCGTATTGGCGCCCACGCAGTTGCAGATAAAATGAATTTCCGCTATCCGGTTTCTCTTGTGATAGATCTAAGGCAACGCTCATATAGCGGTCTGGCTTGGGCAAATACTCTGGCAATAGTTGCAAATTGATAGGTGTACCCTGATTGTCCAAAGTGAAAATAGAATTCAGTGCGCCTTGATTAGCATTGGTATCGTAGCCACGTTCCGCGCTAAAACTGCGGTTGACTTCTGGAGTCTTAAGCACGCAGCCCGTCTTTCTGTGTAACTCAATAATCTCCAGAATGGCGAGTGGTGGCGTGAAGCGATTGATCATAAAACTGAACAAGCGTTCCGCCTCAAGCTTATTTCCGAGATTGCATTGCATGATGGCCAGATCCAACAGCGCACCTGCGTGTTGAGGTTCGCTTTGGATGAGTTTTTCTAGCAAGATTTTTGCGTCGACGTGGCGCTTTTCATTGATGGCTTTGAGTGCCTGTAGATAGAGGTCTGTGGTGTCACTTTCCAATAAAGTTTGAACGGAATCATCTTTGTGAATGTCGGCACTAGTTTCGATACGATTGCCAGCATAGGCGGCGCTCATCCCTGCCAAGCTAATACAAAGGCTTAGAGACGTGATGGATTTAAAAAATCGTTGAGAGAAAAAATTCATTAAGTGACGGATACGGTGTAAATAGGTGTTGCATGTTCTTTTCCACGCAGCACTGTAGTGCCAAGTGAAATAAATGAGTGCTTACTAGCGAGATCGACTGCGCCTTGGCCAATAATAATGTTGTGAGTGTAATGGCGCGCGGTATCTTCCAGACGAGAGGCAACATTGACGCTATCGCCCACTGCGGTATAAATACTGCGTAATGAACTACCAAAGTCGCCCGCGATGGCAACACCGCTCTCTATGCCTATACGCACCCGAATTGGTGGTAGCCCTCGCGCTTGTCGTTTTGAACTAAATGCGGCTACGTTTTGCGTCATTTGAATTGCTGCACTAATTGCAAGGTCCGCATGCCCCTCGATGGCGAGAGGGGCACCCCAAAATGCCACCAACCCATCACCTGTATATTTGTCTAATGTACCACCGTGATCTAATACAGGCGCGGTGAGACATTCTAAAAAATCACGAGTAAGTTGGGCTGATTCGGTGATCGACAATTGCCCAACCTGCGTAGTATAGGCCTCCATGTCTGCAATCAAGGTAGTGATCGTGAGTGTGCGAGGCTTTAATGGATCTTTTAAATCACTGCGCAGTAATTCCTTGACCACCGATTGCGCCACATATTGCTCCAATGTGCCTAGTAAGCGGCGCGACCGACGCTGAGAGCTCGACCAGCCAAAAGGAATTGACACTGAGAGCAAAACAAAAAAACTAAACAAGGGCGCATTGGGCGAGAACGCTGGATCATGCAAGCTGATTTGGTTCGCAAGGGGAACCCAGCAGAGAGCCGCACATAACAACAAGATAGTATTAAACAAGGCAGAAAAGCGGGGAAACGTATAGGTGGCCAAGCATGCGATCAGCAGTGTGTAGAAAACGGCTATCCATGCTCCAGGCCAATCAGCGATGACTTTGCCTTCTTGCATATCAAGTAGTGTCGTTAGCGCTTCTGCGTGAACCAAAAAGCCACTTGCTGAATAATACAAAGGTGTAGTAACACGATCTGACAGACTCAAAGAAGAGGAGCCAATAATCAGTAGGCGGTCACGCAAGGCATCTGGCGCCAATTCGCGCCTCAAAATACTTGAAGCAGGCACTACCTGATAAGCATCCAATTCTTTACTGTAATTGACCCGTGCAAAGCCGTTTTGATCTACTTTGGACACGGTTTGACTGATAACCTCTTTTGCCCGATTCTTTGGCGCGCAGCAATCGAACAACGCCAATGACAAAGTGGGATAGTAGTGCCCGTTAAAATGGCTCACCACTGGCAAGCGCCGTAGTACTCCATCCTGATCTGGTAGGTAACCAATGTTGCCGCCTCTTCCGCTCTTGGCGAGTGAGGCGTGGTTCCCCAAATAGCCAGTCGCTTGTGCCGCAACGGATGGCGCCGGAAAGCTAGAATTATGTAATTCTCCGATGCGAATTGGCCAAGGACGGGTTTTGTCGTAATCAAGCGCCTGCGCTAAAACGACAGGGCCAAATCGCACCAGATTCGCTAACCGTTGATCACCCTCATCGTCTTTCGGCTCCGAAAAAAAAATATCGAGCGCCACCCCTTTGACTTGATACTCACTGATTAAAATTTCGATTAAATCAGCAATACGCTGTCTAGGCCATGGCCATGGGCCAGCATCAGCAATACTTGTTTCATTGATGTCAATCAGTGCAATGCGTGACTCTTTAATAGGACTAGCACGCCAAGATATAAAGCGATCGCGTACCCACTCATCACCGGGGATGGGATAATTGCTCAGAGACGCCCATTGCAAGACGATGCAAATACAGACTGACAAAAAGGAGATGGAAACCCATGCCCAATTGCTTAGAAAGATCGTCTTAAAATGAGAAAAGTCCCTTTGCGTCATGCAAGCCTATAAAAGATCGTTTAATGTAAATGCTTAGTTTTTTTAGGAGGACTGCGTAAATGCTGGGATTCGCCTAGCGAAAGCAGTTTATTTTTTGAAGCTGATTTTTTAAGGATTATACGAGACTAAAATATTACAAAATCAATGCAATAAAAAAATGAGTAAATAACTAGTGACGAATAATATTGTATAAGCAGCCATTGACGAATCAAAATTGTGGAAAATATGCCTAGTATAACATTATAAAAACTTGATTTTGTGATGGTGGTCACAAAACTATCTTAAAAATGGGGGATAATGATAAAGGAGCTTAACGGGCTATTTTTATCTGTTGCTGCAATTTAGCGTTACCGATACCTCGGCTATTCCTACTGGTTTTGCGGGTGTCAAAGAAAGGAAGAATCATGCGTAAATTATCAAATTTTTCAAGCTATTGCTATGCACTTTGTGCAACTGTCGTCTTGCTTCTGAGTGGAGTTGCTCAGGCGATGGCTGCAGATGCTGCGCAAGTCGTATTTGTCGCGGGCAACGTAAAATCAGATAACAAGGCGCTGGCGTTAAATGCCACCGTTGCGGAAGGTGCTCAGATCAATACAGGTCCTGATGGCTTCGCCTATCTGAAAACCGTTGATAATGGTTTTTTGATCGTTCGCCCTAACAGCACGATTCGTATCGTGGCTTATCATGTGGATAAGCAAAATCCTCAGAATACTCGTATTAAATTAGAGTTACTCAACGGCGTTGCTCGCAGTATTTCAGGTGATGCGGTTAAATTGTCGCGCCAAAATTTCCGTTTCAACACGCCTGTCGCAGCCATCGGCGTGCGTGGGACAGATTTCACCGTATTTACGGATCAGGCAGTGTCTCGTGTTTCCGTCTTGTCAGGTGGCGTTGTAGTCAGTGGATTTGGCGGTGCTTGTACATCGGCTGGTAGTGGCCCATGTGAAGGTGTTAATGCAGTAGAGTTGTTTGCGGGTCAACACGGTAAATTGTTGCAAATTAATAAAGATCAGCTCAAGCCTAACTTGTTTAATAGCAATGGCGCTTCGCCCGATGCGGTATCGCCACCACGCAATGATGAGCCAAGCGTTAAGCTTGGTGCAAATGGGCCTGCTGTGCCTGTGGTTGGTCGTGCTGCAGTGAATGGTGGTGATACGGTTATAGATCCCTTAAAGAGCGCTACCTTACCAGCCTACATTCAAAATTCTGGTTCGAATGCTAAAGCATTGGAGAATTCGATTATTTGGGGGCGTTGGACCGCAATCGCAGATCGAGCGCCAAATCTTGATTTAAATAAGCAAGATCCTATGCAATCCAAGTTGGTAGCAGCAAGTCCTTATTATGCAATTTACCAGTCCAAAACCAGTGAGTGGCAAGTCCCAATTGTCGGCGGTATGGGTTTTTCCCTAAAAGGTGGTGAGGCCTTTGTACTGGATGAAAGAACTAACAGTGCTGTGCCAGCTACGATGGAAAATGGCAAGCTCTATATCGATTTTGCCCGCGCTAGCTTTGCAACCGGCTTCGACTTAGTCACTAAGGATGAACGTTTTGGTATGCAGGCTCAAGGTAGTATTGCTCCAGATGGCAAGTTGGCTGGTAACTCGCAGTTCTCTGAGGGCTCTAATATGGCAGTCCAAGGTGTGGCGACGGCAGAGAAGGGTGGCTCCGCTTCCTACTTATTTCAGCGCCGATTCAGCGAAACTCGTTCGGCCTACGGTATTAGTTATTGGTCAAAATAATTTACTGAATCAATAGATTAAATAAACTATCAATATTTTATTCCTAAGGTGCCATCGCTAATCAGCGGTGGCGCTCGAATAAACTCAATTTCTTCCTCTTCTTCTCGTCTCAGTTCGCTATTTGCTTCACTTTTCCAGAGGATTCATACCTGTAAATACGGGTACTTAGGTGCTTGTAGTTGATGTAATGCGTGAAGTTCAGTAAATAAGTGTCTGTTGATAAACGTTGGTATGGTTTTCCCCTGAGACACCATATATAATCGAAGATTGGTAATAGTGCGTCCAGGTTCGTTGTCGTTGTTTTTTTGAAACATCGCAGTGGGAAAATGGGCAAAACAACGCCAAATTGGTTGTGGGTTAAAGTTTTTTCGGTTTTGTGATGAGCATCACATCTATCAATAGGATGTTCTGAGATTATTCGCCGTGTTGTGCTGCGAATACGTGCCTGAAAAGCAAGCTTCGCAATTTATCTAACTTAATCAAGGAGTTTTACATGGCTAATACAGCTGCTAATATTCAAAAGCTTTACATCGCTTACTTCAATCGTCCAGCTGATCCAGCTGGTTTGGCATATTGGATGGATTCCAATATGACAATCACGCAAATCGCTAATAGCTTTGCAGAACAAACTGAGTACAAGGCAGCATTCGCTGGCCAAACTACTGAATCTATCATTGCTACACTGTACACAAACTTGTTCGGCTCAGCACGTGTGGCTGACGCAGCTGGCTTGTTGTACTGGGTTGGTCAAGTGAACTCTGGTAAGAGCACATTGGGTAACGTAGCGATCAACATTTTGAACGGCGCACAAGGCGACGACAAAATTGCAGTTGAATCTAAGTTGTCTGCTGCAACTTCTTTCACTACAGCCATTGATACTTCTCCTGAAATCGTTGCTTACTCTAAAGCAAACGGCGTTGCATTGGCTAAAACATGGTTGAACGGTGTTACAACTGCTGCTACAGCAACTGCAGCAATCGCAACTCAAGACACAACTATCGCTGCGATCGTTGATGCATCCGCTACTGGCGTGATGTTGACTAACGGCACTGATAAAGTAAATGGCAACATTTTCGAAGCTGGTTTGGTCTACACACCAGGCGGCGATGATCGTATCAATTCTTTGCAATCAGAAGACGTTTTGTCTGGCACAGGTACAACTGGTAAAAACACGTTGAACGCTGTCTTGGGTAACAAAAACGACAATGGTTCAGACACTGTCACACCTACATTGAATAACGTGCAAAAAGTCAATGTTGATGCAACTGGTAGCACAACAGAGTTGGATTTGCGTAACGCAGATGACATCACGACATTGTCAATCAACAAATTGACAAGTGAAGCATCTAGTGGCTTCAAGTTCACAAATATCTCTACAAACAAAGCTGGCGGTGTTGCCAATGATTTGACAGTGAAGAACTCTTCTGCTGTTGGAGGCGCAGTTGAATTCCGTTATGTTGATGGCGCTTTGGGTAAAGAAGCTGCGCTCGGCGTTGGCGGTGACTCTGCAAAAATCAATGTTTCAAATGTAACATTGGAAACTTTAAAAGTTGGTCAAATGACAACTAATAACGAAGGTTTCGAGCAAGTTGAATTGAACTCTACAGGTTCAAACAAAATCAAAGCTACTACGTTCACCGATTTGGAAAACTTGACGATCAAGGGTTCTGGTTCATTGAGCATGGTAGACACTAGTACATCAGCTAGCACAGAAAAAGTGACATATACAGCTGGTGGCCTGAGTATTGGTAACGGTATTGGTATCCGTACTATCGTCGCTACAGATTTCATTGGTAACGTTAACTTGGATATCACTAACGCGTTGGGCGGCTTTAACGATCCAGCAAACTCTGGTGCTAAGTTCTACTCATCTACAATGATGGGCGCTGGCAATGATGTTTTGTGGACAAATAAAGCAGCAACTGGCACGACAACACTCAAAGATAAAATTGACGGTGGTGCCGGTGCAGATACATTGCGCACTTATGCAGGTGTGGGTTCCAATGCAATGATCTCTAATGTTGAAACTTTGGAAATGCGTGGCGACGGTAAAACATCTGATTTGTCTTCATTCGATGCAGCATTGACTAAAGTAATCTTGCGTGACGAAAACGCTGGTAATGCAGCGCAAGCGTTCACTTTGAACAAAACTAGTGCAGCTTTGGCAAGTAGTGGCAATATTGAATTGCGTCACTCTGTGACAAACACTGCTACATCTGGTACATCTTTCAACGGTGATACAGTTATAGTCAGCTTGAAAGATGCATCTGGTACAGACGACAAAGTAGCGATCACAGTTGTGAACGATTTGAACACTGGCACAACTTACAACTACAAACTTGATACTCACTCTGCTAATACAACTGGCAAAGTTGAAAGCATCACAATCAACGACAACGACACAGAATCTAACAACGTGACTTTGATGTCTGTTGCAGATCACAAAACTGGCGTTACTTTGACTGGCGGTGTAGCAGCTCAAAACTACAAAGTTAGCGGTACTATCATTGCTAAAACTTTGGATGCATCTACACAAAAGAGCAATTTGACTTTGACAGTTGGTAAAGCTGATCAAACAATCAAATTGGGTTCTGGCAGCGACATGTTGACATTTGACGGCTTGGATGTATTCACAGGTGCAGACAAATTGAGCGACGAAGGCGGCACAGACACAATGCGTGCAGCATTCTCTACAGACGTAGTTGGCGCGCCAACGATTGCTGGTATCGAGAAGTTGCAAATCATTGCTAACGCAAACACAGCAATTGACTTGGCTAATGCAACAGGTATCACTGAATTGGCTTTGTTGTCTGACAAAACAGTTGACGTTGCTAGCGAAATTTTTACAACTGCAGTCACTGGTGTTCAAACAACAGATATCTTCACTTTGAGCAATACTAATCTGACAGCATTGAATTTCTTCGGTGACTTGGATGGTACTGCAGGTGATGTTTCTGGTAGCCCAACACAGACATTCAATGGCGTAACATTGGTCAACAATGCGAGCGCAACATTGGCTGTTAAGATTCAATCTCCATTGGCTAATGGTACTGACTCTGTTGGTGCTAATGATGGCGCAACTGCTTACAACGTAGGTCAATTGACGACACATGGCGTAACAGATATGTCTATTACAGTTTCTAACGAAAACGAAGATGGCGCGACTACAACTATCTCTAACATCTGGGATCGTGACTTGGTCAACCTGACTTTGGCTGCTGACCATGACATCAATGTTGGCACAGTGACTGGTAACACAGTTAACAGCAACATTAAAACTTTTAAAGCTTCTGACGTTGGCGGTAAAGTAACAGCGGTTGTTAAAGCTTTGGGCGATAACGCAGTTGTGACATTGGCTGGTGGCGCTGACTCATTCGACGCGTTGGGTTCTGCTGGTAACAATGTAACAATTAACGGTGGTAACGGTAAAAACACGATCACTGGTACAGCGCAATCTGATTACATCTACACTGGTACTGGCAACGATACTATTGATGCAAATCGCGGCAACAATACAATCAAATCTGGCGCTGGTAACGATACAGTTTCCGCTTTGAACGGTAGCAATACAGTTGATTTGGGTTCAGGTTATGCAGACCAAGTAACGTTTAAATATGATACTGATGCTCAACGTGATTTGGCGACAAACGTGGTTGCGGGTAGCGGCTCAAGTGGCGTCATCAAGTTTGATTCTGTAACTGATACTGATTTCGGCTTCGCAGTTGGCGCAGGTGCAGAATTGTCTGTGAAATTCACAGGTATTACATTCGACGCTGTTGCTTCAACATTCAACGGCCGTAGCGTCATCTCTGGTGTTACTACAGCTGCTACTGTAACTGGCCATGCTAACTACAATGCTAGCTTGTCTAATGCTGTGATCTTCACTGCAAATCCAACAGCAGCAGAGTCATTCTCTGGCGGTAGCGCTGCTGATGTATTCTTGGACTTCTCAGCAGGTGTGGGCACAGCATACGATGTGAGCACTGGTGCTGGTAATGATGCTATCGTTATGAGCTTGACAAACACAGGCAAGCACACTATCAACGCTGGTACAGGCGCTGACCGTGTTGTGTTGTCAGCTGCAGCTGGTGTTGATACAGTGGTTGTGTTGGAAGGCGATAGCACAGCAACAGGTTGGGATATCGTTACTAACTTCGCGGCTGGTGCTGGTGTAGATGTGTTGGATGTATCGACAATGGCAACAGTAGGTACAACTGCTCATTTGACATCTACAGCATTCGCATCTGGTGGTATCACTATCTCTGCAGATGCAAACGGCTTCGTTACATTGAGCGGTGGTAAGTTGATCGGTGTTGACTATGCATTGAGCACTGTTGTTTCCTTCTTGGCAACTAATGCTAACACTACAGGCGACGTATATTTTGTATCATACGACAGCAATGGTGACGGCGCAGTTAATGCTACAGATAACGTTGTTGTATTCCAAAACTTGGGTACAGACCTCGTAATCGAGTTGGTTGGTAGCGCAGCAAACGACGTTACAGCAGTTCGTGTAACAGACTTCGCTTAAGTTTTTGTTTGAGTAAAAAGCCGCCCTTCGGGGCGGTTTTTTTATGTCTGAAAAGTGTAGTCTTTACAAATAAAAAATGGAGGCCATCTATGTCTGGACAGGATTGGGGACAGGGATATATTACTGAGTTGGAGTACACATCCAATTTTTATCGCGAGTTAAGTCCGCATCATTTGCAATTTTCCGCACTTAGCAAACAGATTGCGATCCCGAGTGTAGTATCTCCTTTTAATTACTTGGAGCTTGGTTGTGGTAATGGAGTTACGATCAATGCCCTAGCGGTTAATCATCCGAAAAGTCAATTTTGGGGACTGGATTTTAATCCTTCGCATATCGTTAATGCGCAAGAGCAAGCACGCCTAGCAAATATAGAAAATTCCCAATTTTTTGACTTGAGTTTCGAGGAGACGCTTGATCAAGACTTGCCCGTGATGGATTTTATTGTCTTGCATGGCATTTATTCGTGGGTCAACGAAGAGAATCGTCGCCATATCTGCGCTTTGATCAAGAAAATGCTACGCCCTGGTGGTTTGGTATATCTCTCTTATAATTGTTTGCCGGGGTGGTCTCAAGCAGCGCCTTTGCGTAGATTGATGGCTGAGTTTGCCAGTCGTGAAGGGGGAGGGGTGTTGGAAAAGCTGCAGACGATCAAACAGGTGTTACCGCAGTTGGATGCTTTGCCCTTGCAGTATACCCAGTTGAACCCCTACAGTAAGTTGGTGCACGAAACGATTGCGACAAAAAGTCCGCAGTATGTGGTTCATGAATACATGAATACGAATTGGGATTTGTTTTATTTTACGGATGTTGCAGTACAGATGCATGAGATTAAGATGACCTATGCTGCGTCGGCAAATGTTCTAGAAAATTTTATGCAAACTTGTACAACAACAGAGACGGTCAAATTCATTGAATCGCAGCCTGACCATTTAATGCGAGAGCTTCTGCTCGATTACGCGACGAATAAGCGCTTTCGTAGGGATATTTACACCCGCGGTGCTCGGCGTTTCTCGGCGCATGAGTATGAACAGCAAGTCTTCAGCGCACAATTGTGTTTGGCGCGCGCCCGCGCCAAGTGTGATCTTAATGTATTGCTACCGATGGGTAAGGTGAACCTTCCGCCTGCGTTGTATGTCCCGTTATTGGATGCACTTGCTATTGGTCCTAAAACGCTACGTGAGTTGGCGACAATCCTTGATGTCCCAGCAGCGTCAATCATGAGTGCGGCTGCGGTTTTGGTGGGGGTGGGATATGCGTGCCCTAGTGTCGTTGAGGTGAGCACCGATGTGGCCGCGCGCGCATTGAAGTTTAACCAAGCAACATTGACGCAGACAGCTCAAGGCAATTATCAGGGCGCTTTGGTCGCACCGAAACTTGCTTCGGCGGTTCATTTGGATGAGTTTGAGCAATACTTTGTGAAAGCCTATTTTGATAAATCCGATGATCCTGCACATTATGTTTGGAAAATCATGAAGACCTTACGTCGATTCTTTGTTGAAAACGGTGCGCCTCTTACTGATGAGGGTAAGTCCCTTGCAATGTTGCGTGAACGCGCCCTAAGTTTTGAGCAAATATCTTTGCCACTTTGTAAAATGTGGGGAATTTTATAATTTGGCCATAGTAAGAGCGGGATGACGTACTCGTTTCTGAATTGCTTAGGGCGGGTTGGAGTAAAAAGCCAGATATGTTGCACAAAAACTATCTGGCTATACTTTTTTACAAATCTTTAAAAATATGTGACGTAGGTCACATTATTTGCTATTATGTGGTTTGATAATACGGATGAAGCGTATACCCATTCGATATTTTGTGGCGCAGGCCAAAACACTACACGTGTGAAGATTCTATGAAATCTAAATTCCAAATTCCCAAAAATGAAATTAATGAGGTGCTCCGTTCATTTAAAAGCACCTTCCGCACCGTTGGTGTCTTCAGCGCAATTATTAATATGCTGATGTTGGCGCCATCGTTGTATATGCTGCAGGTCTATGATCGCGTACTACAAAGCCAAAATGAGATGACTTTGCTATGGATCACCGTGCTCACTTTAGGTGCTTTTGCGTTTATGAGCATACTTGAGTTTATTCGCAGCTTTGTGATTATTCGCTTGGGTGCCAAGCTCGACATGCAGATGAATAAGCGCGTCTACACCGCAGCGTTTGAAGAAAATCTGAAGCGTGGTGGCGGCAATGCTGGTCAGGCATTGCAAGATTTGACGCAGATTCGTCAATTCCTCACCGGAAACGGTTTATTTGCTTTTTTTGATGCGCCTTGGTTTCCTATCTATTTGGCGATCATCTTTATGTTTGATACGTATCTCGGTCTATTTGCCTTGGCTGCCGTCATCATCATGGTGGCACTCGCTTATATCAATGAATTGGTATCAAAAAAGCCTTTGGCTGAAGCCAATGCAATGTCAATTGCGTCTGCTAATTTAGCAACCAATAATTTGCGTAACGCCGAAGTCATCGAGGCGATGGGTATGCTGCAAAATTTAATGGGACGTTGGTTTAAATTGCAGGGGCGCTTTTTGCATTTGCAAAGCGAAGCCAGTGAAAAATCGGGGATAGTCACGGCTATCAGTAAATTCGTGCGTGTGTCAGTGCAGTCCTTGATTCTGGGTTTAGGCGCTTTGCTGGTGATTAAAGGTGAAATGACGCCTGGTATGATGATCGCTGGCTCGATTTTGTTGGGTAAGGCAACGGGTCCTATCGACCAATTGATTGGTGTTTGGAAACAGTGGAGTTCTGTTCAGAGCGCTTATAGCCGCCTTAACGAGTTACTGTCAAATAATCCTGCTCGCCAACCAGGTATGGAATTACCAAAGCCATTAGGTCACGTCTCTGTAGAAGCTGTCACCGCTGCGCCTCCGGGTTCACCTGTCGCGGTCCTTAAAGGACTTACATTTTCTTTGCAGCCAGGCGATGTTTTGGGTGTGATTGGTCCCTCTGGGTCCGGTAAGTCTACTTTGGCGCGTCTGTTGGTAGGCGTTTGGCCTTCGGTGGTTGGTAAAGTACGCCTAGATGGTGCCGATATTTTTCAGTGGAATAAAGACCAGTTAGGGCCGAGCATCGGTTACCTGCCGCAAGATATAGAGTTGTTTGGCGGGACCATTGCAGAAAATATTGGTCGTTTTGGTGAGATTGATTCAGAAAAAGTCATCTTGGCTGCACAACGTGCAGGCGTACATGACATGATTTTGCATTTCCCTAAAGGCTATGACACTCGTATTGGTGATGCTGGCGCTGGATTGTCTGGTGGGCAAAAGCAACGTATTGGTTTGGCGCGGGCAATGTATGACGATCCTTCTGTATTGGTTTTGGATGAGCCCAACTCCAACTTGGATGATGTTGGTGAGCAGGCATTAGTGATTGCCGTGAATGATTTACGCCAGCGAGGCAAAACCATTATCTTAATTACTCACCGTACTACTATCTTGAGCGTGACAACCAAACTGCTATTGCTGCGAGATGGTGTGGCACAGGCATTTGGACCACGTGATCAGGTGCTCTCTGCCTTAGCACAAGCACAAGCACAACAACAAGCACAAGCGCAGCAGCAAGCACAAGTACAGCAGCAAGCCCAGCAAGGTATCTTAGGCGGCACACCGGCCGCTACGGAACCACCTGCTGATACACAGGCAAGGATTGAGGCAGCCGCGACCAATAGCGATGCGCAAGTAGAAGAATCGGAATCGAAATGACTAATTTAATCAAGACTACTGGTCAAGCAACCGACGTAACCTCTAATGAAGTGGCGATCGTTGATGTCAATACCGACGCTAGCCGCTATGTGCGCTTCGGTTGGGCAATTGTATTATTCGGCGTAGTTGGTTTCATCCTATGGGCATCTTTTGCTCCATTGGATAAAGCCGTATCAATGAGCGGAACGGTCTCTGTTGCATCGAATCGAAAAGCAGTACAACATCAAATGGGCGGTACAGTTGATGAAATATTGGTGAAAGAAGGGGACGTCGTAAAAGCGGGTCAAGCACTTGTAAAGATGAATAGTGTTTCGGCGAAATCAAACTCCGAAATTGCGCGGGTCCAGTGGTTTACTGCACTAGCCGCGGAGGCACGTTTGTTAGCAGAGCGGGATGGTGCTGGGAGTATTAAATTCCCAGAAACTTTGACGCAGCAACGCAATGATCTCTCTGTAGTGAATAGCATGCAATTGCAAAGTCAGCTTTTTACGGCACGTAGGACGTCGATCCAAAGTGAGTTGGGAGCGATTGATGAGAATATTGCTGGTCTAAAGGTCCAATTGCGAGGGTTGGAGGACTCCATGATCAGTAAGAAGCAGCAGCAAATATTTTTGCAAGAGCAATTAGAAAGCATGCGTGAACTTTCAAAAGACGGCTATGTCGCACGAAATCGTTTGTTAGATTTGGAACGTACTTATGCACAACTCAAGGGTGGTATTTCTGAGGAGCTTGGCAACATGAGACGTGTATCGCGTCAGGTGGCCGAATTAATCCTGCGCAAAACGCAACGCCAACAAGATTATCAAAAAGAAGTACGTACTCAATTATCCGAAGTGCAAAAAGAACGCGAATCTCTGCAAAGCCGTGTTAATGCGATGGATTTTGAATTAAGCAATGTGATAGTCAAGGCGCCTGTCGATGGGACTATCATTGGCATGAATGTATTTACTCAAGGTGGCGTGGTACCGAGTGGTTTTAAATTGATGGAGGTTGTACCAAAGAACGACGCGTTAATCATAGACGCGATGTTGGCAGTGAATTTGATTGATAAAGTCCAGGTCGGACTCCCAGTCGAATTCCTCTTCGCGGCATTCAATACCGCTACTACACCGAAAATTCCTGGTGTTATTACGCAAGTTTCTGCAGATAGCACCATCGATGAGCGCTCTGGATTTCCGCATTATAAAGTCAAGGCGGTAGTCACCCCAGAAGGAATGAAAAAATTGGCGCAATTGCAAATTCGTCCAGGTATGCCAGTAGAATTGGCTGTCAAGACTGGAGAACGTACAATGATGAATTACTTACTGAAGCCAATACTAGATCGTGCCCATACCGCACTCGGAGAAGATTAATATGAGTAAATTGATGCGCTTAACTACAATATCGAGCGTTCTCGTCCTACTGGCTGCACCTGCCACTAATGCTTTTGGAATTGGTTTATTGGAGGCTTATCAGGCTGCTTTAAAAAATGACCCTAATCATAGAGCTGCAAAAGCCGAAATGATTGCAGGAAAAGAGTATAAAACGATAGGCCGCTCTGGACTATTGCCAAGCCTGCAGTACAGTTATTCAACTAGTAAAAATAAGGGGGAAAGCATTGCCCCCTCTGGTGTGCTTGGACAGCCGACCTTGTCGAATCAGGATTATTCAAGTCAAAATAAAGGCGTGACTTTCCGTCAAACGCTGTTTAATTTAGACGCGTATGCGCGTTTTGAGCAAGGTGTAGCGCAGACGAATTTAAGCGATGCACAATTTGATGCGCGCAATAGTGATTTATTTGTTCGATTGCTTGGCGCTTACTCGGATGTCAAGTTTGCTGAAGAGCAGATTAATCTTTATACAGCGCAGCGTAATACTTTAGCAGAGCAGCGTCGTGTAAACGATCGTTTGTTCGCAAAAGGTGAGGGAACTAAAACAGATATGCTGGAGACGCAGGCTAGGCTAGATATTGCTGAGGCCATGTTGATCGAGGCGAATGATGCTTTGCAAAATGCCCGCAGTACTTTGAGTGGCATGACGGGCTTGGACGTGACGAAATTAGATGGTCTGTCTGATGTGTTTAATGCGATTCCGGTTGCGGGTGATTTTCAAGATTGGAAAGCGACCGCCGAAAAAAATAATCCTGAATTGTCAGCTGCGCGTTACTCTTTAGAGGTCGCTGAAAAAGAAATTCAAAAAAGTCGTGCAGGGCATGCGCCGAGATTAGACTTGAATGCCAGCTATAACCATGGGCTATCAGAAACTTTTGCAACTCGCAATCAAGATCTGAACATGCGTACAATTGGTGTGCAATTGGTGATTCCTATTTACTCTGGTGGTTACGTGAATGCCACCACGAATCAAGCGGTAGCTCGACGTGATCGCGCCCGTGCAGAGTTAGATGCGACAGCAAGCAAGCTGATGATAGAGCTGCGTAAGCAGTTCAATGCTGTTAATAGCGGCGTGCTTAAAATTCAAGGCATGGAACGTGCGGTCAAATCTGCTACTTTGCTGGTGGAAGCAACAGCGCAAAGCGTTAAGGGGGGCATCCGTATCAATGCAGATTTACTGAATGCGCAGCAGCAATTAATGACAGCCAAACGCGATTTGGCACAGGCACGATACGGCTATTTACTCGGCTTCTTGAGATTGCGCGTTGCAGCAGGCAATGTCAATGTCGATGATTTACGCACAGTTGCCGGGTATTTCACGGTAAATTAATTCCAGAATCGTCTGACATGACCAATCAAAAAAGTGGGGAATAAAAGCCCCACTTTTTTGCGTTTACGATGTCAATAAGTGGTCGGATAACGATTTTCAAGGCATGCGAGAACGACCATTGACGATGAGCCGAAATCTGAGTATGGGTTAATGGGATCTATTTTGCTTACCAACTTCCGCGACACTCTTTTTTGAAAGGAGCACAAATGAACCCGTCACTTGATTTGCTATTGCCTAAGGTGGTTCAAATCGCCATTGATGCTGGCGCAGCCATTCTCGATATCTATCAGCAGGAGGTACCAATCGATGCAACCGAAAAATCTGATTGCAGCCCCCTCACCTTAGCTGATTTGACTTCGCACGAACATATTGTTGCTGCATTGAGACAGATTTCTGATTTGCCTATTTTGTCGGAGGAGTCCAGTAGTATTGGCTGGTCTGAGCGTAGCAACTGGACTAGCTATTGGTTAATTGATCCACTTGATGGCACAAAGGAGTTTATCAAACGAAATGGAGAATTCACCGTTAACATTGCTTTGGTTGAAGGCCATGTTGCGGTGATGGGGGTAGTGTATGCACCTGTATTGCAAGTTCTTTATTGCGCAGCAAAAGGTCTAGGGGCACAGCGCGTTGAAGTGCAAAATGGACTTCCACAAGTGCGACAATCGATTCATGTTGTAGAGCGTACCGATCGTTGGCGGGTGATTGGCTCTCGTTCGCACGGCGCCGATAGGATGAACGACTTTATGCAATTTTTGGGAAAAGTTGACCTCGTCGCTATGGGAAGCTCACTCAAATTATGTTTGGTTGCTGAAGGCGTGGTTGATCTCTACCCACGCCTCGCCCCCACGTCCGAATGGGATACTGCAGCAGCTCAATGTGTGGTTGAGCAGGCAGGTGGATTGGTGTTGACTGAACAACTGCAGCCACTACTCTACAATAGTAAAGAATCCATACTCAATCCACATTTTATTGTCTGCGCATCTACTGATCCAGCGTGGACCACTTTTTTTGAAGAGCCGGCCAGCGTGAAATAGGATGACGTTTCTTTTTTGTGAGAGCGTGTTTGCTTTTAATCCTAAAATCCTAAAAGCAATGAAGTTGCCTCGTGTAATATTCGGATGCTGCGAAGATACTACAAGGACAATCTTGTGTAAAAAAGTCTTTTCCGGTAGAGTAAGTTTCTCAACCTCCAATATTTTTTTAGCCAATCATGTACATAAAAAACTCACTTTTACGTCTTCAGCCAGGCATACATATTCTTCGACACCCAAAAGGTGGTGCGCCCCTCACGGTCTCCCGATCAATAGGAAATGCGATCTGTACAGGTGAACTAGAGATTATAAGTACCGAAAAAACCCAAGGGTCGATATTACGAGATGGGTCGGATTGTATTGTTTTGTTAGTGAAGCGCGCACCGGTTGAAATGCTGATTTCTGCCTATTTGGCCTCGGCTGAAGAGTTAATGCCCACGCTCCGAGTCGATATGGTGAGCCTTGATCCTGAAGCTAGCGCATCGGTTGCACCTAGCTCTGAGGCAAAGCCGGCAACTTTCAATATTAGTGAGAAAGGCATCAGCCTGATTGGCCATATTGAGAATGTAGGCGATGTCGCCGTCAGTGATGGTGCACTACTCGGAGACCCAAGCAAACAGTTCAGACTTGAAGGTTTTCAAGTTATGTGGCCGGACAAGCCAGCTAAAGTCGATATCAGTTGCCAAGTCTCCGTTGAAGGCGTTGGTGATTTGCCTAGCGTGAATGTAGGTAATTTTTGTGGTACGCGCGGCGAAGCTAGGCGTATTACAGATGTGACATTTTCCCTGGTTGGCACCGATGCAGCCAAATTTCAATTGCTTGGTACAGCCCATTTTTCTGGCGGATTCCAAGTCCCAATTTCCTCGGGGCTCACGCTAAGTGGACCAAGCGGTTTCGAGCACTTGGCCTGCTTGAGTTTACAAGTCGTCGTGGCAAGCAAAAAAACTGCAGGCACAAGTGCGTGGTTGGACTCATCTAAAACTAAGACTTTTAAGGCTAGTGGGAAAAGTAAGGTTGTCGCTAAGACTTAAGAATCTTATTTTCTGGCTTAGTTTGCAACTTCAATTTTTGTTTAGCTTTAGGGAGTTTTGTGGTTTGCTAGTTGTTCAAAGCACTTCAATTTGTGCTACTTCTTAGAATTTTGTGGGTAATGACTGATAGAATCCGCCAATCGCGTTGACCACTTGTGACACTGCAGACTCGGACATACCGGGCCATAACGGAAGACTTAAACACTGTTGAGCCAGACTTTGTGCCAATGGGAGTTGATGCTTTGCATATTCTGGATAACAGGCTTGCAGATGTGGGGGTAACGGATAGTGAATCATACTTCCGATACCAGACGCCAGTAAATACCGTTGCAGGTCGTCACGTTGTTGACTCAATATTACGAATAAATGCCAGACAGGTTTCGCCCATTGAGGAACAATGGGTAACTGCAAGCCTAGACAGCGCGGTGCAATTTTTTCTAATGCACTTTGATATTGGCAAGCGAGGTGACGACGGGTTTGATTTGCTTCTTCCAAGTGCTTTAGCTTGACTCTTAAGAAGGCTGCTTGCATTTCATCTAAGCGGGTATTGTGACCTAAGACCTGATGTTGATATTTGATGTCGGAGCCATAATTACGTAGACGGCGAATTCTTGCAGCTAATTCTGCATCATTGGTTAGTACTGCGCCCGCATCACCTAATGCCCCTAAATTCTTTCCTGGGTAAAAACTTGTTGCTGCTGCATGACCAAGTCCTCCAGTTGGTTTCCCCATGTATTGTGCTCCTTGTGCTTGAGCCGCATCTTCTAATACAAATAATCGGTGCCGCTCCGCAATCCGCATAATTGGTGCCATATCGGCGGGTTGTCCATACAAGTGAACGGGAATGATGGCACGAGTACGCGACGTGATTGCTGCTTCAATTTTTGTTGGGTCAAGATTAAAAGTATCTGCGTATGGCTCAACTGGTACAGGCTTTGCGCCAGTTCGTGTGACCGCTAGCCAGGTTGCAATAAAGGTATTCGATGGGACGATTACTTCATCGCCCATTCCTATTCCTTGAGCCGCTAACACCAAGTATAAAGCGTCCAGGCCATTGCCTACTCCTATGCAATGACGTACTTCACAATAAGTTGCAAATTCATTTTCAAAAGTCTCAACTTCTCGACCGAGAATAAACCAACCAGATTGCATTACCCGTTTAAATGCCTGTTCGAGTTCATTCTGCAATGCGATGTGACATGGTTTTAAGTCTAAAAATGGAATCACAAACGCTTCTCCTTTGCTGCTTGCAAAAAGTCACTGTAGTTACGGTAATAATCTTCTTCGGTATAAAAATCTGATGCCAAGACTAAACAAACTGCACCAGAGGAAAAATTGTCTAGGTCGCGCCACATGCCGGGCGCAATATACAGGCCGTAATAAGAGCGGTTTAAATGAAATAATTTTTTTTCAAAACCATCGTCAAGTGTTACGTCAAAGCTACCTGACATCGCGATCATTAATTGCTGTAACTTTTTATGACCGTGTGCGGCACGTGTTGCTCCTCCTGGAACATCATACAAATGGTAAGTACGTTTAATTTCAAAAGGGATATGTCGTCCAGCTTCAATAAAAGTTAAATTGCCTCGCGCATCAGGGATGCGAGGTAACTCGATGATCTTGCAATCATGAATTGACATATAGCTCTCCGTTCAAAAGAATTTCAAAAAATTCGTGCACTGTTCCTCCGCCACCAAATTCTGTTTTAAAGCGATATAAACCCTCATTTAAGAACATACCTGCTTGCTCATTAGATATACCAAAGTCAAACCAACGTCGACCGTCACTTTGTGCCAGTTGAACGCAAAAATCAAATACTGCATCTAAAGCGGATATTTGGTAGCCGAGTGCGCTGGCTGCAATATACTGTGTGTGATAACAAGTTTCTGTGATAAATAAAATGACTCCTGCAACGACTTTCCCCTCATGCATAGCAAAAACAGGCACAATTTCCTTCGGAAAACGGTCTATTAATATGGACATCTCCGCCAAACTGTGAACTGGCGTGCTATCGTGCTTTTGTGCAAGGTTATCCATCAGCACATCCCATAATACTGGCAATAACAGCAATTCTGTCGTGATAACTACGTTTTGCTTGTATGCTTTGTTTAAACTACGACGTCGCCGCAAATTCAAATTAGCACGGTTATTCAAGTCTATCGTGCTTGATAAATCACAACGATAACGGCGAGCACCCAATCGAAACATCGCATATAAATCATCTTGTGCAGGCATCCGATGGTAAAACGATGGCACAGCTTTGTAGAGTAGTTTCTGTTTCCCTTGAGAATGAAAATAGGTACAGCACGCGCGCAAAGCTGCAATCATCGCTTCACCTCGCAATTGGCCTTGGTGGACGATGCCGCCATATGATGCACCAGGATGACTAATGATACACGATGGATCATTTGGCATTAAGGCCGCAGGAAGTATTCCTAACCATTTGTTATCATCGACGATCAGGAGAGATTGGTCGGTGAATTTTGTGCCGTGATAGGATAAAAAGCGTCGAGTATGCAAGAGGGTTGATTGCAGAGAGTTTATGCAAAATTCATCCCAAAGTGCTTCATCATCGGAACTATAAGCGCGTACCTGCATGCTCATTCTTGCACCAAGCGAGCGCAGGCAAAACCCGCACGACCAAAGTCGTTACCGTTATAGAATACGTAGAGTTGGTCTTCTATTTGGATTGGAGCTGCATACATAATCGCATCTGAGTCAAATTGCCCAGGTGTTACGTCGAGATTTAAATGCTCATCCATACGTTGCCAGTGTTTACCATCGTGTGATTCTGCATAGCCAAGGCGGTATGCTGCAAATGAACGCCTCCTCACTGAATAAAACATACGCATCCCCCCTTGGGGATTGGCAATCACGCAAGGCCGACCAAAGCCATGTTCATCTTCATGCTCTATACCGATTTGTATCTCTCCTTGTCCTGAAAAATGAATGCCATCGGGTGATTCTAAATATCTTAGGTCATATACGGGCATACTCTTGCCATTCAAAGAAATCCATTCGCTACCGCCAACATACCAAAGCCTTACCCGTCCGGACTCTAACATTGCCCAAGGTCCGCCACGTATGTGTAGCTCTTTATCCGAGCGTTCTAAAACAGGGACTTGTGAAAAACGTTTGAAGCTTTTACCCCCATTTTCGCTAATAGCTAAGCCCGTCAACAAACGGTAACGTATTTTTGTGCCAAGCTCAAAACCTGCATAATACATAAATATACGTGAATCGTTCATGGCTAGAACGGAGCAGGCGAGGACGCCATTTTCATCAAAGCTACCTGCTTTGCCTAAATCTAATAACGGTTGTTGCGAAACGTGCAAAACTTGCATTGGGTTGTGAGCGGACACATCAACATAACCTGGTCGACCTAGGCCTAGAGAGTCACAAAAAGTGACATAGACACGAATCACATCGTTAGATATCCGTAACGGCGTTGGGATCATCGCATGTGAGCACGCCCATTCCAGTGAGCCATCGGGTACATATACGATCCCAAGTTTTTGCCATTCCATAGTTATTCTTTTAATCTGAAGAAACGCAATGTAGACACGCGTGATGACGTCGGATGTTCCGCTGAAAATAAAGCCCCAGTCTCTGTGTTTTGCGTTAAACAAATACCCGGACCAATCCAATTATCTTTACTGATTCGCAAGTTGTTAGCTAGTGTTGCATTAACGCCAAGGAAGCTATTTGCTTCAACGTTACAAAATCCAGAAATGACAACGTGAGAAGAAATAAAGCAGTTGTCTGCTATCACGGAATGGTGACCAATATGATTGCCACTCCAAATAACTACATTATTGCCAATTTTAACAAAGGGCTGTACGGTATTGTCCTCGAAAATAAAGCAATGCTCACCTATTTCTACATTGCGCCATACGAACGCACGAGAGCTGATATACGAAGCAAGCGCATAACCTTTTTCTTTGGCCGCTGCCGCCAAGCGCGTACGTAGGCGATTTAATTGCGTATATGTTGCTGCGACAAAAACCTCGTGTTCAACAGGGGAAAAATGCTGCTCCATAGTTTCAAAGGCAACTAAAGGCAATCCATATTTATTGTCGTCAAGTAAGTACGGCGCTTCTACTGCAAATGCTACAACATCATAATCGCTATCATAGGCAAAGTATTCGTAAGCAATTTCTGCAAATGCTGATGCTCCGACAATAATTAATTTGCGATTCTTGGCTTGGTTGTCCACATGTACCTCTCATGGTTTCTTAATCAAAACATCTTCACGGCGATTTGCCATTGGAAGACTGTCTGCTTGAGGTAAAACCCAACTATGAAAGCCTTGTGCGCGCGCTCGCGTTAAAAGAGATAGCACTACGCTATCGTCCATTGTACCTGGTTCGAGTAAATTAAAATTTACCGCAGGCAATTCATTTTTACCAGTGAACGCCTGATGACAGGCAATCCCAGCATTGCTTGAAAAGAAACGCTTTCGCATTGTCCCGTTAGGAATATCACCGAATAATATTTCACCACCATCAGCCAATAATGCTAAAGACTTATCTAAGAAGTCCCATATGTTACCTTCATCAAAAACATACTGAATAACACTATATGCAATAATTACATCAACTTTGCCGCTATATGTAGTAAATAGCTCTGGCAATGCTGGGTAGCGTCCTGCTAATTTGTGTATGTGTTTGCCGTTAGGTAACAAATCTAGCATTTCTTGACTATCGACAAATAGTAATCGATGGTCATGTTCCTCACATATTTTTGCGAGCATCATTGGTAATTGACTACATCCTGGGCCAATTTCGAGAACAGTTTTTTCGCGATTTTTTAGATTCTTTAACTTTGCGCACACATCAGCAAATATAGCTTCTTCCCTCCCTTCTCGATAAGAATTAGGAAAGCCGACTTTCTCGTGAGGGCTCAGTTGCTCTGACTTCGCGAGTTCTCGAAATTTATCAAAACTTAGATGATCAAAAGGATTATGTTCTGCCATTTAGCGCTCCAAAAAAGCAACATATCTTGTACTGCAAAATAATGAAATTATGTATGTTATTTATAAGAGACATTATTTCATCGAAGTCTCACTGTTTTGTCTTAATCCCAGGTACATTAAATTTCGTGCAACATCTGGTTGATAAGATTTTAGTTTGGGAATATCATCGCTATCAATATCTACCCCACCACGTTTTAAATGATTTAAAAATAACGCTTCACTATGAAAGCGGTCATAATAAGCTCGACTTTCGTTGGCTTGGCTTTGCCAAAATGCCTTATCGTACTTTTCTAAAGCATCATCCAATTCGTCAAACGTGGCCCATGTAAGGGCTGTAGGATAAATCAAATCAATGCTGCCCCATAAACGATCACGCGCATTTTGGTGTGTCAAGATAGGAATCCCCGCTGCCATTACGTCAATTAATGCTTTACCACCAGACTGCGGTAATGTCGGGAAGTAAACATCTACTTCTAGCTGTATTAAAATTTCAGCTAAGTTTGGAACTTCGCCTAGATAGATAAATTGATCATCTGATAAACCTAAATGTTCTAACGCGTTATAAATATTTTTTAAGTATTCGTCACTTAAATGGCCTATATGAAAATGCACACCTTCACGTTTGTTGAGTACGTGCAAAACTACATCTTTGTAGCTAATATAATAGGGTAGCTTAGTCATCTTGTGAATTCCTCCACATGATGCTGTTTTAAAAACAGGGTTGGCAAATGTTTTATCGAAACGCTTACTTTTCAAATTCATCGAACTTAAACATAAGTAGCGATTTGTCGTGATATTGAATTCATTGCGACAACGTAAAAAGCCAACATTATGTAAGTCGATGTGATGTGCACCTTCTAAATAGCACCCTAATGTAGGACTATGATCGCAATGGTGAATAAATAAGATATTTTTGCCACTATTGGGTGCAATCGCTGATACTCCAACAGCATCATAGCCATGAACCAAGATAAAAATTGTGTTGACATGCGAATTGGTGAGTACTGTCTGAGTAGAGCGCAGCTTTTCGATATATGTTGCGTCATTGGCATCAATCATTCCAAGCACATTTTCTTCATCCAAAATGGATTGCAATATTGGCAATTTTCGGCTATTGATATTTGTTGCAAGTAGTAGTATCGGTAATTCACTTTTACGCAAAATATCACGCACAATTTCAACGTGGCCACCTAGGCAATGAAGCTCGGTCAGCAAAATCACGTTGTGCGGTTGAGTCGGGAGATTGTTCATTTTCCGCAACAACTTAAATGCAGATAATTGTCCTGCTTGTTGGCACATAGCATCAAATTGCTTAGAGGCAATTTGATGACCCTGCATCATAGGAGAATTACTTAACTCACTGAAAAAATGAATCATATTTTGCAGGAATTCACCTAACATATTTTTTTTCAACGCTGTCCGTTGATCATTAAGAAACTGTACTACATTATCAACCATTTGAAAAACCTCATTGTTTCCTGTTCTCCGCTCTAAGAAAGGAGCCACTCAACTAAATATATTCCATATTGTAAGTTGTATATCTTAAAGAACTTTATTCAGGGGGGGGGTAGGATTATTTACTTTCTCAGACTCTAAAAAGGTCACTGTTCTACTATTAAATTAGATGGGAATACGGGTGAGTATCCAAGCTCTACGACCCACTGCATCAGAATTTGATTGATCATTGTCGCTTCATCGTTGCTAAAACCAATTGTCCGACCACGCGCATTCCGTGAGTCACTATATTTTGTGATTTTTTCCGCTACCGAGGATACTGCCAGCGCTGAAAAATGGTCTATTTCCAAACCATCTGCTAGTTTGTTAAGCTCGGTAGTCATTGTTGCTTCGGACTCTAATTCTTCAAGACGAACTTCAACAACACGGGGTAATTTCAATATTTCCCGGCGTCTTATTACTAACGCAGCGAGCATACTCTCAAATCGAATTAAAGCCTTCGTTGTTTGTGTTGAGATCCAACCCTTTTCCATCAGACTCCACATTATCATGCGAGGATCTCGAATTACATGCACGAAATAGCTGTCGGGGTACAGTTCTCTTAAAAAGTCTAAGCGCCAAAAATTGGCAGGGGTTTTCTCAACCCAACCATGTTTATTTGAGACAATAGCATTGTTGTCAAAAGTGTACGCAATGAATCTTCGCATCGCATTGAGTAACGGTTCGCGCGTGGAATAGAAGTTGCGGTGAAGAACCATTTCAATAATACAATCAACGGCTCCTTCATAGTGTTCAAATAAATCAGAAGAGTATTTTGCTTGGCCTGTGAAGCTAAAAACTGGCTCTTTACCAGTGACCCTCTGGCGCATTAAGCGATCAAAATTATCTACTACATTTGGAGTCCGAGCGGTTGAGTACTCGGTGGTGACAGCTTGTAGCAAATCATGAAAACCATCGGCTTCAACTAAAAATTTGGTTTCTATAGGTATTGCAAATAAGCTACCATGCTGGTGCAGCGCATTTAAAGTAATCGTAGTGCCGGAGCGCCCCATGCCGCCAATAAAAATCCGTTTCATTTCGCTCGTGTAACCTTTTCATCTTTAAAAGGATTAAGGAATTTGCCGAATACCTTTTCGTTATTGGATATTTTTCGACTTAGTATTTTTATTTTTCATCTTGTCATCGTCCGCTAATAATGTGGATATATGTTGTTTTAGATTGCTAATGTTAACAATCATATTATCATGTACTCCTAGCATATGAGAGCCTTCTAAGCGCAAACATTCGAAAAAGAACAACTTTAGACCAATGATTTGTGCCATTTCAGCCAGATAAAAATAATTGCTGTTTTTATACCCGTTAACAAGCACTAATATGATAGTTCCTGGACGACAAAATACCATATTTGCCTGTGCAGCCCCCGCTTCGGTAACGATAATGCGAGCATTAGAAAATGTTCGAATTTGTTCTACGAATGATGCATGACCAGGATTAAAAGGTATGAAGCCGTCTTCACTCAATACCTGATTGAGTAATTGCCTGTTCACTAGGGTGCGGAATTCGACATTCGTCCGAACAATCAGTAGCTTTTCGTACTCATGGATACCGTGTATGTAATTGCACACGCCGACCTCACGTAACAACGCTACTGCTGTAGGAGAAATCAGAATGTCGGATTTTTTAGGTAAATCTAAAGTATGAACTGTATTAATAGATAAATCAGAAATCCAATGTAATTTTCTTACTCTGATTGAGTGGTTTCGGGGAACTTTAATTAAGACGGCATCTTTACCCAATATAAGGCGCATGACTTCTTCTTGTAATTTCCCAATTTGCTCGTCTATTAGTAAGGGGATGTCATTGACCAAGCCGTTTTTGCGAGCTAATAGGTAGCGCGGCAGCACTTCTATCAGCCAGTGGAAATAATTATGACCATGGTCATGCATCAATGAAAATGCTTCAGGTACTTCAAGGTTGGAATGAATGTACTTGATTGTACAGGCGTGATTTACGGCATGCAAAATATTTGGACCCTTAAATTCAACTTGGCGCGTGTCGTCTTCGTGGACATCTAAATAATCGTAGACTAAGTCATGTGCACCAACGATGATCATACTATTCCCGCCAACTAATACAACATCTTCTAACTGACAATAGTGAGGTGCAGGCAAAGGGAGGGTCTGTGAACTAGGTTTGGGATTTGGTCGATTCAAAAATATTGGATCTGGTACAGTAATCTTTGTTTCCACGTCTAAACGAGCTACCAACCATTTTTTCTTGCGCGCGAATTCAATTGTTTTTGTTACTGGGCCAGCTATATATATGTTTTCCTTCCAATTATTTAAATGTGGCATTGGTAGGAAATAATTATAGAAGAAATTGTAACAAATCTTCGCGGCACCAAAAAATTCACGAGCACTGAAGCCTATTGCTAAAGCCAGCCAAAAATTATTTCGAAATGTCTTAGGAAAAAGTTTCTTTACATCTATCTCAGAGATTAATGCTTGTAAGTATGCCTCGGCATTGGGTATTTCAATATGCATTTGTCGATCCAATGAGCCATTGCATTCGAGGTTAAATTTCTCTAAAACGTCCCAAGTCACCGATTCACTTTCGACGTTATCAAAAAAATTAAATGGCAAACGTCGTTCTCTCATGCCAAATTGAATGAAATGCTGAAAATAATTTTCTGTTACGTCAGGGTATTTTTCCTTATAAAACTCTTCGTCAAAACCTAGTAAGTCTTGTAAGCCCATGTGTATCGACCATAAAGCTGGTCTTTTTTCACCTTTATCATTTGGCTTTACATCGTAAATAAGTCGCTCTTCATACATGCCATTGGTTAAGAAATGTTGTAGGGGATCTAATTCTGCGCTACTTACGTCGGGATATGCATTTAGATATTTTGTTCCATCAAAGGCAAGAAGTTTTTCAATGACATCAAGTTCCTCTTTAGAATACCCGTTTATATCAAAAAAATTGCTATACATAACTCCCCGATCGAATGATTATCTTTTGCATCTAGTCACTGTGCGAAACGCCAACTATAATTTGGTACAAATTTCTTTGTATTGTCTTTTTGAGATTTTGTGTTTGTTTAGGTTTTGGATGCTATGTTTTTTTCATATTTAAGTGACCTTGTCGCCAAGATAAGATGGAATCTGCTGTTTCCCAGCGGTACCCCAGTAATCCTGATAAAAACGCATCGTCTTTGAAGCGACCATTCATCATGCGTGAAAAATTAATTTGTTGTTGAATAATTGGCAAGGTGTACAAATTATTTATTGCACGCCGCACATTGGGTGAAGTATTGACTCCTGCTCGATGATAGGTTAATGCATCAAACACGACTGCATCTCCTGGTTCTGCGATTATCTGAATCTCATGTTTCTTAGCATATTCGTCTGATGGAAATGGCTCGTGTAGATGCGAGCCTGGAATGAAAAATGTACCCCCTGTCTTCGCATTAAAAGGATCTATAACCAATAGCGATTGGATTGCTATTGGTCGCGAAATAGTGAAATGTTGATATTGTAATTCACGATGCCATGCCGTTTGGTATAGCACATCGTCAGGCGGACTTAAAATCCCAACTTGAGAGGATAGGCTAATATTGTTGCCTATCATTTGCTTAACAATCGCAAGGACAGGGTCATTGCAGGCGATTCGATGCAGGAAGAAATCGTCATACACTAGCATCGAGCGAGCAATATACTGATCTTTTAATTTTTTTAAATTTTCGAGCCCAAATTCGGAGACTTGTTGATCGTAAATGTCGTCTAGTGTTTTACGAGTGTAAGCAATCTCGTCTAGTGATAGTACATTCCTTAGTACTGTAAAACCATCGCGGCGTAACTCCTCAATATGCATATCGGTTTGTGTTGCATTTTGGTGTCGCTCATAAACACCATGAACTGCTAATGGAGTATTCTCCCGAAAATTGTGCATCATTCATCCTTCATTTAACTCAAATAACTTAAAAGTAACCGTAATTCAGAAAACTTTCCATGTGCTTTAACAAAATCCTACCATATAGTGCCTAACTTTGACATATCTTGGATAAGGGTAACTGGTCTGACGGGGGCGTCTTTAATGATTAAAAAGATATGAGCCGTCAGTACGGAATTGTGGTGAATTTAAGATGTTGCAAAATGCGCTATCTTTTTTGCATGTCTACGTAATTCTGGAACAGCAATTGCTTCCCAATATCTACTTTTTAACATTGGCCCAACATAATATAAACCAGCAACAGGTTTCTTATGTATATCTACCACTTCGTATCGATCATTTATTAAGATACCCAATCCCATCTCGTCGTCGGAAACTAGGCCCTCGGCCAAAAGCTGTTTAACTAAAGGTGTCGTCACTGAATTTATGTCAGTATTGGGTCCTGTGCAGTTAATGACTGCACCAATTGATAGCTGTTTGTATCCTGAGGCTCCACGTGGCAAAACAAACGCGATGTTTTTATCACCTTGACGTTCTATTTTCGCCAATCGGCCAGCTAGGACAGTAGCTTGCTTAGTTGCTATGAGTTGCTCTAGTCGGTTGTGCGCTACTGGCGCCAATCGGTGGCGATGAATATCCCAGTATCCAACAGCATGCCTGAGAAATCTTTTCTTTTCATTTATCGAGAATTTAGCCCAAATTTCGGGCGTGTATGGGCGTAATTCGTTGATCGAGTCACGCCAGTCTCCACCATCGCTACTTCTGCTACGAATACTCTCTCGCAGTGCTTTGAAAGCATATCGAACCGTCAAATTCTCTCTGTCTAGAAATGTCGGAAACGAATTTTTAGAAGGTGCTTTGGGCGTTTGCCTATGGGGATGGGGGAGTAAGCCTTTTCTCGACATAAGAAAGATGTTTTTATGTCCAGCACTGGTGAGTTTGAATAGGGCGTCTATTGCAGTGAGCCCAGTTCCAAGAATGAGGGTCTGTTGATCACGCGGGATATGATCGAAGGTAGAGGTGTCCCACGGATTGTTTACATATAAAATCTGGTCTAGCTGCGTTGATATTAATGGTGATTTAGACTCGAAGTGACCCAAAGCTAAAACAACTTTAGTCGCTTGAAGTTGGCGGTTGTCGGCCAAAGTTACACTAAAAGTAGTCGAGGCGGCTTGTTGGCGCACCGATTGTACTGTTCCGGTTATGCGTGTGATAGCTTTTCCAGCTTTTTTTTCCGCTTCTTGCAAGGTGAACTCTAAATAGTCTCCATATATTCGACGTGACACAAAAGAGCCCTCGTTAAAGGCAGGATCGATCATTTGGCAATAGGCCAAAAAGTGATTTGGCGAATCGTGCAGAGCGCTCATATTTCCGGCCGGAACGTTAAGTAACAAGTTATCATCCCATGTCCCATACGCAAGGCCACGACAAGACTGAGGAGAGCTATCAATCATGACGATATCTGTGTTGCCTATTGCTATGTTGAGCAAATTAACGGCGGTCAAAGTGCCGCTGTAGCCGCCGCCTACAATTACGATATCGCTTCTTATATCCATGTTCATACTTAAATTGTTTTGCCGGAAATTAAAGACTAATCTTACCTCACAATAATACGTAGTTTAGTGGTTTATGGGATAACATAAATCGTCTTCTAGCTTATTGTTGCAAGGTAATCGGCCTAAGCGATAATTATTCGTTGCAAAATTGGCACTTAAGAGAGGTTGATACTTTATGTGTTGAAGAGCCTGAAATTTTTTTGTCAGAGATATAGTCTGATTCTAGGTCTGCCGAATGCCAGTGAGTTCAAGGTAGTTTATTTACTAATGCTAACCGAGCCAATTAATAATTCATTATCACGTCGCTTGATGCGCTCGGCGAACAAGGTATGGCGCTGCCTTAGGTCAATTAATGTCGTATTACCAAAGGCCTTGTTCACGCCATCTATTTTTCATGCTGGGTTTGCTAGTAGATAGTTTGTTGAAAAACGTAGACTTGCAGCTGTGCGTATCGTAGTTAGATCGCACTATGGATCGCAGTTCTTTGTTAAATTTCCACCGAAATTATCGTTTTTAATATAGAGACGTCGGTTGTGCTTCGTGTTGATATTCGATTTCAACTAAGAAATAATATGTGCAGTTTTTAAAATAGTGAAAGAGTTAGTAATGTCCGAAATTAGCACAAATGTCCAATGGCAGCAGACCCAGGTAAGCCGTCAAGAACGTGAGCAACAAAATGCGCATCGTGGTTGTATTGTTTGGCTCACTGGACTCTCTGGCGCGGGTAAGTCAACATTGGCGCATGCGATAGACCAATATTTATTCCAGCATGCAATTAGATCCTATGTCTTAGATGGAGATAACGTTAGGCATGGTCTGTGCGGCGATTTGGGCTTTTCTGACAAAGATCGAGTTGAAAATATTCGACGCGTTGGCGAAGTTGCAAAGCTTTTTCTTGATGGTGGAACCATCGTGATTGCTGCGTTTATTTCTCCGTTTAGACAAGACCGAGCCCGCGTGAGGGCTTTGGTTGAGGAGCGGGACTTTATTGAAGTTCATTGTCACTGCCCTTTGCAGGTATGCGAAGATCGCGATGTTAAAGGTTTATATAAAAAGGCACGTTCAGGCGCCATCCCTGAATTTACCGGAGTGACTTCGTCTTACGAAGCACCAGAGGCCCCGGAAATAACGGTCGATACAAGCGAGCAATCGATTCAGGTCTGTGTAGACTTGATCATTAACTATCTTTTTTGTGGAGGATATCTTAAAAAATAGTCCGCAACTAATTTGTGATCTGTGGTCACGGTGTTGTCTTCTAAAAAGCGAACCTATTGAACTAGTTTGTTAAAAGTATGTTCCGCTGCTTGGGATCAATGACCTGCAATATACAGATCTCATATGGAAATATAAGTTGTTAAACATAAGCGAAGTGGGGCGGGGGACTTAGAAAGTCATTCATAGATCGTTTAGCTGTTGCCCTCAAGAAAGATTTGCACGGGAATTCATGCTTATCGAAAATATTTGTCAATGCGCCTAAAATTTATTCTTGATCTGAGCTCAAATTGGCTTTAATATGGTAACCGGATAGAACAGAGATTTGTTAATGTTTTAGATGCTTGGTTTGAAGCTGTCATTGAAAAAGTTAAGTTCTTTTGAAAATTTTAAGGGGTGAAGAAATGTATGATGTAGACCAAAATAGTCTTGACACAACATTGTCTCAGGGAACTGGAACGGTTTTTAGTGATGCGACTATTGCAAACATTTTAGCGCTGGCAACTAAAACAAATGACCCAGTCGTCAAATTTGAGGTTGTTCGTCCAAATGCGGGTGGTGTTGTCGCTCCTATAGCTGGCACTGAAGTAGCAATCGTAAATTTTGGTAGTGATGCTCCGATAGCGGTATCGGGTAACGTACCTGTAGTGGTATTCCAAGGCCGCGGCGGTGTTAACGTGACCCTGAATGATGCCGCATCCTCTGTGCCGTCATCCAGCGATCATAATGTGCTCCAGCCAAAAGTTGACCGCGTCGTGGTCGGTAGTGCGGGTAATGATAAGATTGTTGTGACTGATGCACGTAATACACAGATTGTTTTGGGCTCTGGAGACAGCACTGTTCAGACTGGTCGTGGTATTGATACGGTGGAAGCTGGTTTGGGTAACAGTACTATCGTCGGTGGTAGTGGTGATTATGCTGTTGTGAAGTTAGCGGGCAATGCATCTAACTACACAGTGACTGCGAAAAATGGTCATGCTATTGTCACGGACATGACGACAAACAAAACAACAGATATCTCGAAAATCCAGTATGTACAGTTAGATAATGGTAATGCATTGGTATTTGCCAAGGATTCAGTTGAAGGTCAAGTGGCAAACTTGTATCACACTGCTTTTGGTCGTGATGCTGATGCGGGTGGCTTGAATTACTGGTTTGATGTGGTTAAAGGTGGTGCAACATTGAAACAAGTTGCTAATGCGTTCGTTAGCTCTGCCGAATTTGCTCCATTCAATTCCCTGAGTAACTTCTTGTTTATTGATGGTTTGTACATGAATACGTTCGGCCGTCATGGTGAGGAAAGTGGCATGACCTATTGGATGGATCAAATGGCTAAAGGTGCAACTAAGGCTGACATGGTCGCGAATTTTGCGACTATTGCGATACAAAACGTACAGGGTGTTGCGACTTTCCAAGAGGCAGAAGTGGTTGGTAGTGTGATGATTGTTCAAAATATCATCTAACTAATCAGATGAGTAATGGAAAGGGGGCTTCTGCCCCCCTTTTTTTTGTGTCTTGCGTTCCTTCATTGCGTGGCGACGCATTGCTTAATGTGGCTCTGCAAGCTTTGGAGGCTGGCGATTTTGCTAGTGCTCTGATTGCGGCCGAATATACGTGTAGACGCTTCCCTTCGAAAAGTATCGCCGCGATTTTGCGCGCTCAAATTTTGCAACGATGTCAGCCAGAGCTTGCCGCTAAAGCATGGTATTTTGCATGGTGTTGTGATCCGCTGGATGCATTTTTGCAGGACGCGATGCTTGATGCCTGGAGTCTCTCTGGCGCCGATCAAAGCGTGCGTGAATTGACACCTTTGTTTTTGCCCTCACGCTGTCAGAGTGGTCAAGTTCACTCTTTGATTGAGCAATTAAACAGAGTCAAGCTAAATCGATTTGGGGCATGTTGGAAGGCCGATGATAAGATTTTTGGCAGAATATTTGCGCCGCTACTACCCAATGGTCAACATGAAACCGTGCATTTACTTCTGGCCGATGAGTGCCAGCAGTCTGTCTATCCTATCCTGGCCGACGGCCAGGTTTTTAAACTAGACTGTCCTCAGCCGAATGGGGCTTGGTCATTGGCGTTCGTCGATGCAGAGCATCTCTCTAAGCCAGCGCTATTGCATGGTTCTCCCTTAAGTTTCTCTAGTGTTGAACAAGATTCTGCATCGCCAATTGAGGTGGTTTCTGTTTCTCCGCAAGACACCTTCGCGTCTAATGAGCGTCACGTATGCCTACTTATCCCTGTGTATCGTGGATACCATCAGGTACGTGCGTGTCTGGAAAGTGTGTTGCAAAGTCTGGCGCACAATCAGGCTCGTGTGACGGTGTTGGTTATCGATGATGCCAGTCCTGAGCAGGCCATTTCAGAATGGCTAGCCGTCTTGGCGCTTGAAGAAAAAATCACTTTGCTTCGGAATACCTATAATCTTGGTTTTATAGAGACAGTTAACCGTGGCTTGCGCTACGCAAGAAATCTGAATGTAGACGTCATGTTGCTTAATGCAGATACCTTGGTGCATTCGAATTGGGTGGATCGCATGCTGCGTGCACTGTATAGTGCGACCGATATCGCGTCAGTGACGCCTTGGTCAAATAATGGCGAGATCAGTAGCTTTCCTGCGATTTCAAACAATAATGTAGCACCAAATTTGCAACAGCTAGCGGGCATTGACACCCAAATCGCTACCTTACGTGAATCTGGACAAATCTCTGATGTGGAAGTGCCTGCTTGTTGTGGTTTTGCGATGTTGATGAAGTCTGAGGTGATTCGCCAAATCGGTCTACTAGATGGCTTCCATCTTACGAGAGGTTATAGCGAGGAAGTCGATTGGTGTCTGCGTGCTAGCGCTCATGGTTATCGCCACCTAGTCGCGACAGGTGTATTTATTGCTCATGCCGGTGGCGTTTCGTTTGGTACCGAAAAGACTTTTCGAGTTGCTCAAAATCGCTCAGTTATCGCATCGAGATACCCGCATTTCTATGAGACTTATCATCGTTTTATTAAGCAAGACCCACTGCTAAATGCGCGTAACTTGGTTCGCAAAGCTTTGTTGCAAGGGGGTTGTACTTGGTTAAGTCGCCTCCTACCGAATCCGAAAGAGGCTGTTGCAACACCTGCGCTGCGTGTTTTGCCGTCTGCGTTACCTGGTCGTTACGAGCGGATTGCGGTGTGGGAAAATAGAATGCATTCAGCGTTTTCACATAAAATTTTACAACTGGCGAGACGTCTTGCTACACTCGTAGAAACGCAAGGGGGCAGATTCGCCCATCTCAGACTCTTAATCATTGGTGAAGTAAGCGAGGCATTGTGGCATACCGGCGTTGTGGATGTTCTGCCTTCAATCGCTACGCAAAAATCCTCACTTTTGAGTGATCCGCTCATGCTTGGTTTTTCAGGGTGCATCGAAGTTTTAGCCGATCATCAAACATCAATTACGTTAAGCATAAATAAGGTGCTTATTGACGACAATTTTGACCCTATTGCTTATTTGGATAAATGGAATAAAGGCTGATGGATAATTTGACCTCACCTTGGCGCGGCAAGATAGATGGCTTGCATAATAATTTGTTATACGGATGGGCGCTTAATGTGGCTGAACCCAATGCGCGCGTAGTGTTAGAGATCTGCCTAAACAGTGAAGTGATTGGCTGCGTTATTGCAGACATTAGTCGTGGCGATTTGGCCGACACTTTTAAAGATCTTTTTTCTATCGCGTCTGAAAATGAAACGCAGTATGATTTTTGCCATGGATTTGTGGCAGATTTGGGTACTGCCTTTCAGGCCGATACGGGAAGTTTGATGGCCCGCGTCGCCAATGCGGATATGGTATTGGCCGGTACTATTGATTTGAAGGCACCAAAGAAGCCTCCCGTGCAGGTCACGAGTAAAGTGTTTTCTGATAATGCATTGTGTTTATTAGGCTGGTGTCTCGATGCTCGCGACGCCGACAAGCATAAAGAAGTTCATGCATTTTTGGGTGGGCGGCTTATCGCAAAAACAAAGGCGGATTTGTTGCATCCAGCGTTGCGATCATACGGCATTGGTTCGCATGGTTTTGAGTTGAATTTGCCCTTGGCGCTGGCGGATGGACGGGAGCATCAAGTTCGAGTCACCGATGCGCTCGGCAATGAGTTAAATGGCAGCCCCATTTCGGTGTGTTGCCATGTTTCTGGGGGGAGGGCGCTCATTGACTCTAGTCGTGAGCCGGTACTTGCGCAATTGCTTGAAACCTATGAACGTTATCTGCCACGTAGCTTGGGAATGACTTATTACAAAGAGTGGTCGTCGCAGTTCGAGGTAGCGCCAACACCGCAACAAGCACAAAAAAAAGAAATCTCAAATATGCGTGTTGGGATTGTGCTCTGTGTGGATAAGATCGACGATGCTATAAGTCAAACCAAAGAATTCAAAGAGGCTTTGGCGCGGACTACGGCGAGCCTAGATCAACAAGGATTCAAGCTGCAAATTTACATGCCGAGCGGCGTGCAAGGGAAGCGGGTTGGACAGCGAAAGCAGAAAGCGTGGCGTTCTTTTTCCGAATTGATGCAAAGTGCTTGCGATGATCAATGTGACGCGATCGCTTGTCTACGCATTGGCGACACCTTGCTGCCGCATGCAATAAGCTGCGCATTAGAAGGTTTCGAATCGCCAAATGCACAAATCATCTACACCGATAGCGAGAATGCAGGTGTGCCTTGGTTTAAGCCCGCTTGGAATCCAGAATACGCCTTGGCTAGTGACTACCCATTAGATTTTATGTTGGTTCGTCGCTCCATTCTTGACGTCCATTTAAATACTCAATCGATGCCTTTGGATCGGGCGCAATTTTCATGGGCGATGCTATCGGTTGTATGGCAAGAGGGAGGCCGTGCCATTATTCATGTGCCGCGTGTTTTATGTCAGGTCAACACTGTTTTGAGTGAATCAGAAAAAGCTAAGTGTAATGACGCAGCTCAATTGGCCTTGAAAGCGCTGGAACCCCAAGCTACACTTGTGCCGCAGATGTCAAATGAAGTCGCGTTTCAAGCGCGTCGAATTTGCCGCCCATTGAATCAACAAGAAAAAAACACCTCCGTGACATTAATTATCCCAACACGGGATAGGGTGAATTTGCTTAGTCGTTGTATTAGCACAATCCAAAAATATACGGATTGGCCAAATCTCGAGATCATTGTGGTCGACAATGATTCGGTCGAGCCGAAGACAAAAGCCTATTTCCAGAGTATTGCAAAGCAAGGTGTGAAAATACTCTCGATACCTGGCGCATTTAATTTTGCCGCTTTAAATAATCAAGCGGTGAATGTGGCAAAAGGTGAGATCATCGGCTTGATTAATAATGATATCGAAGCATTGCATGATGCTTGGTTAGATGAACTTGTGAGTCACTTGTTGCGCCCCAATGTGGGGGCGGTTGGTGCCAAGTTGTTATGGCCAAACGGCATGGTGCAACACGGCGGCGTTTTGCTCGGTGTTGGAAATGTAGCTGCCCATTTTGGTAATCGACTCACCGATACCGATTGGGGTGACCATGGACGAAATCAGCTATTACAGCAGGTGAGTAGTGTCACGGCGGCCTGCTTATTTTTGCGCAAGTGCGATTATCTTGCCGTGGGCGGGATGGATGGGGATGCATTTCCTGTGGCTTTTAATGATGTTGATTTGTGTCTGAAATTACGTCAGCAAGGTAAGTCAATTATTTGGACGCCCTATGCCCGCTTACTGCATGCAGAATCCGCAAGTCGCGGGCATGAAGATACGCCGCAAAAGAGGGCGCGAGCCGAACGCGAAGTCGAATTTTTTCGCCAACGTTGGGGGGCGTGCTTGTTGCGTGACCCAGCCTACCATCCTAGCCTCAACCTTGATTCCCATCGCCATGCTTTTGCAGGGCTGGCTCTGCCTCCTCGTGATCGTTCGCCACGAGACGCAGGATTGTTTAAAAGTGAATAAACTGTGTTTAGAATAATCAGCTCATGCTAGCTCAATTACAAAGCGTAACGGACGCGCAAAGTTCCGACATTGCTGAAAAAAATCTTCATTTGCTACATGTCGGTTGTGGTCATTCAAGGCGCGGATCGCTGCCGCTTTTTTTTCAATCTGCTCAGTGGATTGAAATCCGTTTAGATATCGATCCTCACGTGCAGCCAGATATTCTTGGCAGTATTACAGACTTGAGTGCTGTTGCCGATGCCAGCGTGGATGCGATCTGGTCATCGCACAATTTGGAGCATATTAATTCTTTTGAGGTACCAATAGCGTTGGCTGAATTTAGGCGGGTATTGAAACCGAGTGGTTTTGTTTTGATTACGGTTCCAGATCTCCGTGCTGTTGCAAGATATGTAGCCAATAATGATTTGGACGAAACTTTATATCAATCTGCTGCAGGGCCGATTGCCGCGATGGATATTATGTTTGGGCATCAAGCTTCACTCGCTAGTGGGCATCAGTATATGGCGCATCGTACAGGTTTTAGTGCCAATTTATTAGGCAAAGTTTTACTAGCCGCCGGTTTTAGCGAAGTACGTGTGCATGAAGGGCAGCGATGGGACCTTTGGGCGTTAGCGACCTTGTCTGAAACGGACCTAAGTATATTTGAGGAATTGAAGGGCGTGTTGCGATGAATATTCTATTTATACATCAAAATTTTCCAAGTCAGTTCGTTCATCTCGCTACGCATCTGGCGCAAAAAAAACAAAATAAAGTCGTTGCATTAACCATGTCTCAGCAGGGTACTGTTGCTGGTGTCACACTTCGCCCCTATACCCTGCTGCGACCGGCGGCCCCCGAGACGCATCCACTTTTAAAAGATCAAGAGGCCAAGATTCTGTTAGCTGAAGCATGTGCGGCGGCAGCTTTTCAATTGAAGCATGAGGGCTTTGTTCCTGACATCATTATTGCCCACCCTGGATGGGGCGAGGCGCTGTTTATGAAAGATGTTTTCCCTCAAGCTAAGATAATTATTTATTGCGAATATTATTACAACTTGGAGGGGCAGGATGTCGGCTTTGACCCTGAAATCCCGCCACTGAATTTTCAGCAACGTTGCCGTCTACGACTAAAAAATTCGACTAACCTATTATGTATGGAGATTGCGGATGCCGCGATCTCACCAACACAGTGGCAAAGGAGTACATACCCACTCTGGGCTCAAGACAAGATCTCGGTTATTCATGATGGTATTGATGTAGAGCGCTTGAAATTTAATCCCAAAGCTAGGTTAAGCATCGCTGCCAATCAACATCATGCCGCGCTGAATTTTAAACCAGGTGATGAAGTATTGAGCTATGTATCGCGTAGCTTAGAACCCGTCCGTGGCTTTCAAATTTTAATGCGAGCCTTGCCTAAACTCCTAAATCAACGTCCGAATGCGCACGTGCTTCTAGTTGGCGGTGATGGATTGAGCTATGGGCATAGAGCACCAAACTCGCTAAGTTGGCGTGAGCATTTAATGGCAGAAGTGGGTGGTGCGCTAGATATGCGTCGAGTCCATTTTTTGGGAAAAGTCTCCTATGGTACTTACTTGGATTTACTTAGTATTAGTAAGCTTCACTCCTATTGGACAACGCCTTTTGTGCTGTCATGGTCATTTTTGGAAGCAGCGCTCAGTGGCCTACCCGTACTGGCATCTGACACGCAGCCTGTCAATGAATTTGCCACGAGCTTGGGAGTAGAGACGTTTGATTTCTTTGACCATGACGCTTTTACTGAAAAGGCGTCCCAACATTTGCAAACGAAAACTGCGCTAAGGCATCGCGTAGAATGTCCAGAAATTCATGTTGAGCATTGCCTGAAGCAGCAAGTCAAACTCATTAGTAGCATTTAAAGGCACGCGGCAATTTTACCTTTAGCAATTCTAAAAAACGTTTCAAAGTTGAGGCATATATATAAGCTACCATGCAAGCAAATTTTGAATCTAGGATGCTGACTGTGCTCTGGCACAGGTGCATTTTGTGCATTGGTGTTGCATCCTAGATTGGATTTTATGAAGTGGTGAGGCTTTACTTAAGGTGGACGAGAATCATTATCCCGCTAACTTCTTCTTCAGCAATTCATTCACCTGCGTCGGATTGCCTTTACCCTTGGTCGCTTTCATCGCTTGACCAACTAGCGCATTAAACGCCTTTTCTTTACCCGCACGATACTCATCGACCGATTGCTGATTGGCTGCCATCACTTCATCGATAATTTTTTCAAGCGCGCCGACATCGGAGATTTGTTTGAGACCTTTGGCATCGATCACTTGATCCGCCAGATTGACATCGGCAGAGGGTGCTTGCCACATTGCAGCGAACACTTCTTTGGCGATCTTGTTGGAAATCGTGCCGTCAGCGATGCGTTGTAATAGCAAAGCGAGTTGCGCCGCATTAACTGGAATGCTGGTGATGTCCATGCCTTCGCGATTGAGCGTAGAGGATACATCGCCCATCAACCAGTTAGCGATTTGCTTGGCTTGCGTCGCCTTATCACCCTCTGGCGAGGCGGCGATTGCTGCTTCAAAATACGTTGCCATGGCTTTTGATTGCGTGACGATCATTGCGTCGTAATCGGATAAGCCGAATTGCGCAATAAAGCGTTCACGCATTGCCGTTGGTAATTCTGGCATGGTGCTGCGTACTTGCTCTACCCATTCGCGGCTGATACGCAATGGTGGCAAATCCGGATCAGGGAAATAACGATAATCTTGTGAATCTTCTTTGCTGCGCATCGAGCGCGTTTCTTTGCGATCTGGGTCATACAGGCGGGTTTCTTGCACGACCTTGCCGCCGTCTTCGATGAGTTCGATTTGACGACGTACTTCGATGTTGATCGCTTCTTCTAGGAAGCGGAATGAGTTCAAGTTTTTGATTTCGCAGCGGGTGCCAAATTCTTTTTGACCGACTGGGCGCACTGAAACGTTGGCATCGCAACGGAAGGAGCCTTCTTGCATATTGCCGTCACAAATATCCAACCACATGACTAAGGAATGCAAGGCTTTGGCATACGCCACCGCTTCCGCAGCGCTGCGCATGACGGGTTCAGTCACAATTTCCAATAGCGGTGTGCCAGCGCGATTGAGATCGATACCGGTCATGCCTTGATAATCTTCGTGCAGGGATTTACCTGCGTCTTCTTCTAGATGGGCGCGCGTGAGTTCGATGACTTTGACTTCAGACTTGCCATCTTTTTCAACCACACAAGTGACCGTGCCACCTTGCACCACCGGGATTTCAAACTGGCTGATTTGATAGCCCTTAGGCAGATCGGGATAGAAATAATTTTTGCGGGCGAAGATGGATTCTGGAGCGATAGTCGCGCCGACCGCTAAGCCAAATTGTATGGCTTTTTCTACCGCGCCTTTATTCATCACCGGCAAGACGCCAGGCAAAGCTAGATCAACTGGACTGGCTTGTGTATTCGGTTCCGCACCAAATTGGATGGACGAACCGCTGAAAATTTTAGAGTGGGTTTTGAGCTGTGCATGCGTTTCAAAACCGATAACGACTTCCCATTGCATAATGAATCCCTAAATAATACCTTCGTGGTGTGCCTATGTTCTTAGCCCGCTTTGCTGCAGAAGGGCTTGGATCACAGCCATTTAGTTAAGTGATCTCGTAGGGCGGGTGAAACCCGCGCTGCTCAGGTGCTAGTTGTTCTGGCGGCGCGGGTTTCACCCGCCCTACAATGTATATCCTTAACTTAATGGTCGTGAGCGCTTTGTTATTTACTTCTATCCCGGCGTCTTCGTGTGCCAATCCGTCGCTTGCTGAAATTGATGTGCGACATTGAGCAACTTTGCTTCTGCAAAATAATTACCAATAATCTGTAGGCCAACTGGACGCTTACTATTTTTTTCACCCTGCCCGAAACCGCAAGGAATCGACATGCCAGGCAAGCCTGCTAAGCTGGTTGATAAGGTGAAAATATCCGCTAAGTAATTCGCAACTGGATCATCTGATTTGTCACCAAGATCCCATGCAACAGTCGGTGCAACAGGTCCCATAATGACATCGCATTGTTCAAACGCCGCTTGGAAATCCTGCGCGATTAAGCGGCGGATTTTTTGCGCTTGTAAGTAGTAGGCATCGTAGTAGCCATGGGATAAAACGTAAGCGCCGGTCAAAATGCGACGTTTTACTTCATCGCCAAAACCTTCAGTGCGCGTCTTGCGATACATGTCATTGAGGTCTTTGTATTCTGCAGCGCGATGACCATAGCGAACGCCGTCAAAACGACTCAGGTTAGAAGAGGCTTCGGCCGGTGCAATGATGTAATACACGGGAATCGATAACTCCGTTTTTGGTAGAGAAATATCGACTAAGACCGCACCCATTTTTTCGTATTCTGCTAAGGCGGCGCGGACGGCTTGTTCTACATCTTTGGCGAGACCTTCACCGAAAAATTCACGCGGCACACCGATACGCAATCCCTTGATATCTTGATTAAGATCGCGTGAAAAATCTTCTTTGTCGCGTTGCACGCTGGTCGAATCTTTTTCATCAAAGCCGGTCATGGCATTTAATAGCCAACTGCAATCTTCGGCAGTCTGTGCAATCGGTCCACCTTGATCGAGTGAGGATGCAAAGGCGATCATGCCGAAACGTGAGACGCTGCCGTAGGTTGGTTTGATGCCAGTCACGCCGCAGAATGCCGCGGGTTGACGAATCGAGCCGCCGGTGTCAGTACCTGTTGCTGCTGGCGCTAGACGTGCAGCAATTGCTGCAGCAGAACCGCCGGATGAGCCACCCGGAACGGCGGTGAGATCCCAAGGGTTTTTGACTGGGCCAAAATAAGAGTTTTCGTTGCCAGAACCCATCGCAAATTCATCACAATTGAGTTTGCCTAAAGTGACGGTGCCAGCTTGATTGAATAGCTCGACCACTGTTGCGTTAAATGGACTGACATAATTTTCTAGCATGCGCGAACCTGCGGTGGAGCGCCAGTCGCGGGTCACAAAAATATCTTTGTGAGCGATGGGAATGCCTGTCAGCACGCTCGTATCACCTTGTGCTAAGCGCAGGTCGGCGGCAGCGGCTTGTGCCAATGTCAACGTGCGATCAACGTGGGTGAACGCATTCAGATTGCTAGCTTCTATTCGACTTAAGTAATGTGTCGCTAATTCCGTAGCGGAGACTTGCTTACTCTGCAGTAAAGCAGAGAGTTGTTTCAATGAGTGCGTATGCATGGATTTTCTCAGCGTAATCTTGGTGTCGTTGCGTCATGCCAGCGTGGCTCTTACTTGAACGGCGGGCATGCTTAAAATTGCTAGTGTTAGCTGGTGATTTGGCGCTCTACTCTATGACTTTTGGTACGAGGTAGAGGCCGTCTTGGGTCGCTGGTGCGACCTGTTGGTATTCTTCGCGATGATTGCTTTCGGTGACTTTATCTTCACGCAAGCGCAGGCAGATCTCTGGCATGACGGTCGCAATTGGGTGGCTCAAAGGTGCCACGCCTGCGGTGTCGACTGCTTTTAATTGTTCGGCGATAACGAAAAATCCGTTCAGTTTTTCTAGCGTGCTCGCGGCTTCCGTTTCAGATAACTCTAGTCGTGCCAGATTGGCGATACGTTTTACATCGTTTAATTCTAGTGACATGGTCTACAACGCACAAAGGCGCGCCAAAAAATAAGTTAATAATATGTTTATAGTAACAAAAAAGTCGAATTTGGCCTGCTTAAATTGTTGTGTATTTTTCCTTGGTCGCACGGCTAAAAACTTCGGGAAAATAGCTTGAATTCAATTTAACGGATTGCCTATGATTTCTAGGATTATAAGGTAGAATGTCGGGTTAATACTCTTAAAATCGCCGAAGATGCATAGTTTGAGCGCTTAATTTGCGATTTGAGTAGTTGAATCTGAAATCCGTTTAATGCAGAAGTAGGCAGTTAACTTTGTCTAATTTCGGTCTTTTGTGATTATTTTTCTTTAAAGTGCACGGTATTTTGTTTGTAAAGCATTTTTTGAAAAACGACGATCTTGGTGTGGTGCACTTGCCGCTCAATTATTGTTGGAATCACTGTAGAAAAATATTGCAGAAACGATGTCGCAAAATGGTTTTTTAAGTTTTTTAAAGCGACACAGATTTCAACTCAGAGTGAAAAAAATTTTTGCGCAGATGATTTGCGCCTTTTAAAGACATCGTGACAACACAGCACACACAGGAATTTACATGTTTGGTTTTTTTCGTAGTTATCTCTCTAATGATTTGGCAATTGACTTAGGTACAGCCAATACCTTGATTTATGTGCGCGGTCAGGGCATCGTTCTCGACGAGCCATCCGTAGTAGCGATTCGCCAAGAAGGCGGTCCAAACGGCAAAAAAACCATACAAGCGGTCGGTAAAGAAGCCAAGCAAATGCTGGGCAAAGTGCCAGGTAATATCGAGGCAATTCGCCCTATGAAAGACGGCGTTATTGCAGACTTTACCGTGACCGAGCAAATGCTCAAGCAATTCATCCGTATGGTGCACGACACCAAATTCTTCAAGCCTTCTCCACGTATTATCATTTGCGTCCCTTGCGGCTCTACCCAAGTTGAGCGCCGTGCGATTCGTGAATCTGCTTTAGGTGCGGGCGCATCACAGGTGTATTTGATCGAAGAGCCTATGGCAGCGGCAATCGGTGCTGGTTTGCCAGTGTCAGACGCGACCGGATCTATGGTGGTCGACATCGGTGGTGGTACGACTGAGGTTGGCGTTATCTCACTCGGCGGTATGGTCTACAAAGGCTCTGTTCGCGTCGGCGGTGATAAGTTTGATGAAGCGATTGTGAATTACATCCGTCGTAACTACGGCATGCTGATCGGTGAGCAAACTGCCGAAGCAATCAAAAAGACGATCGGTTCTGCTTTTCCAGGTTCTGAGATTAAAGAAATGGAAGTCAAAGGACGCAATCTGTCCGAAGGTATTCCACGTTCTTTCACGATCTCTAGTAATGAGATTTTGGAAGCGTTGACTGATCCTCTGAACAATATCGTGTCTGCGGTTAAAAATGCTTTGGAGCAGACGCCACCAGAACTCGGTGCTGACATTGCTGAAAAAGGCATGATGCTGACTGGCGGCGGCGCCTTGCTGCGTGATCTGGATCGTTTATTGATGGAAGAGACCGGTCTGCCAGTTCTGGTTGCTGAAGAGCCATTGACTTGCGTCGTACGCGGCTCGGGTATGGCTTTAGAGCGTATGGATAAACTCGGTTCTTTGTTCTCCTACGAATAATTCCTTTGTGATTTTTGCGTTGAATTCTGATCGCGCTCAAAAATTTTTTGACGCGAGATGTATTTCAAGGAAAACCATTTAAATTGAGATCTGGCGCGCGACTAAGCCAGGTCTTTCTTTAAGTTTTTTTGGCTTATTGCTTTGCACCCGGCGTAATACTATGCAACATAGTCCACCACCACTTTTCAAACAAGGCGCTTCGGCTCGTGTGAAAGTGGTTTTCTTCGCCATTCTCTCTATCGCCCTTTTGCTGGTTGATTCTCGTATCAATTCTTTAGTACGGGTGCGCCAAGTTGTTGGCACGGCCTTATACCCATTGCAAATGTTGGTCTTGATGCCGCGTGATGCCTTGAAACAAGTGAACTCCTATTTTGCTTCAGGTAGTGAGTTGCAAAAGGAGTTGAGCAATCTTAAACATCAACAAATTCGACAGACGCAAGATCTGCAAAAAAGTGCCATGTTGGCGAGTGAAAATGCACATCTACGTCGACTCTTAGAACTACAAGAGCGGACACCCGGCAAGTCTCTTACTGCCGATATTTTGTATGATGCCCGCGATGAATATGTGCGCAAAATTGTTTTAAGTAAGGGTTCGCAGCACGGCGTTGCGCTAGGGCAGCCAGTGATTGATGAACGTGGTGTAGTCGGACAAGTGACAAGGGTTTTTCCTTTGACCTCAGAGGTCACTTTGTTGACAGATAAAAATCAAGCGATTCCTGTCCAAGTCGAACGTAGCGGGATGCGCAGCGTCATCACCGGACGGGGTCGCTCCGCCTATTTGGACATGCGGGTGACTAGCAATGCGGATATTAAGTTGGGGGATATTTTAGTGACCTCCGGCCTTGATGGTATTTATCCAGCAGGTTTGCAGGTAGCCAAAGTCGCGCAAGTAGAAAGCAAAGCAAGCACGACATTTGAAGTCGTCCTATGTACCCCGTTGGCGGGTATTGAGCAACATAAGCAATTGTTGATCTTGCTGGTTGAGACGCATCAATTACCGCCCCCCGAGTCAGAGGAAGAGCGGGCTAAGAAAGAAAAAATCAATCGTCGGGTGACCCGTGATTCGGTGAAAGATGGAGATAAAAATCCAGATAAAGAGGCACTGCCGAACGGCACGGAAGCTACACCTGTCGTCATCGCGCCCAAGCCCGCAGTCCTTACTGCCGCTGCGAGCCCTGCCAAAGAAGCTAGCGGTAAAGAAGATAAAATCAAAGAGGATAAAAAATGAGCCATCCTCATTACATCTTATTGCCCGCAAATTCTTTCTTCATAGGCCTGAGTTTGCTCATCGCCTTTATATTAAATCTGTTCCCTTGGGGTGTGCAGGTTGGGGTTCCCGATTTTGTTGCATTGGTCTTAGTCTTTTGGAGTATTCATCAACCACGTAAAGTCGGCATCGGCGTCGCTTTCGCGATGGGATTGCTGATGGATGTGCATGATGCCGTCTACCTGGGCGAGAATGCCTTGGCGTTTACTCTGTTGTCGTATTTTGCGATTTCTATTCACCGCCGTGTTTTATGGTTTCCACCTGTCGTGCAAAGTTTGCAGGTATTTCCCTTGTTCTTAGGCGTGCAACTGATTCAATTGACGGTCCGTTTGCTTTCTTCTGATTCGCATTTTCCGGGCTGGATATTCTTCTTGGAGTGCGCTGTGACTACCGCTTTATGGCCAATCGCATCTTGGTTGCTATTAGCGCCACAACGCCGTTCTGTTGATAAAGACCATACGCGTCCAATTTAACCTAAATTCCTCACTTGACCGTTATGTGGCGGATCGGAAGCAGCATGTATAGAAATTTTCATCGTGTTTTTGCTGAACCTTGTTTGCGCGAGCGTGCGACGAATTCGATTGCCTATTTATCCGCGCCTTTGGACCTTCTAGATATTCCACAGGCTTATCCATCTCCTACCAACGTGAAACTCGTCTCTTCGCCACCCTTGCTGGGCGCATTTGTATTCGCAAGTACAGTCAAAGACTCGGAAAAATGCACGCATGAACTCGCCACTCTGAGAAGTTTAAGTTCAATTTTATTTGCGGGGCAAGCATGACGGAATTAAAAAATACTGAGCGAGAGCTGTATTTGTTTCGGGTGCGCCTGTTTGTGATTGGCGTGCTGGCCTTAGTTTGCTTTAGTATTTTGCTGGGACGCTATGTTTGGTTGCAAATCATCAAACATGAATCGTATGCGACCAAGGCGAATGAAAACCGGATTTCAGTCGTGCCCATTGTGCCGAATCGTGGTTTGATTATGGATAGAAATGGCGTCATCTTAGCGCGCAATTATTCTGCCTATACACTAGAAATAACACCCTCAAAAATCACTAAAGATCTCGATAGTCTGATCGATGAGCTTTCTACCTTAGTGGACATTCAGCCTAAACATCGCAAGCGCTTGCGTAAGTTAATGGAAGAATCCAAGAGCTTTGGCAGCTTGCCAATTCGTACTCGTTTATCCGATGAAGAAGTGGCGCGTTTTACGGCGCAGCGCTTTCGTTTCCCCGGTGTCGACGTGCAGGCGCGGTTGTTTCGCCAATATCCTTTGGGTGATGTAGCTTCGCACGTTATTGGTTACATTGGGCGTATCAATAAGCGTGATGCTGAATTAATTGACGCCGGTCAAGATGCGCCGAACTATAAAGGTACCAACTATATCGGCAAAGAAGGTTTGGAAAAAAGTTACGAAAAACTCTTGCACGGTACGACTGGATTTGAAGAAGTGGAAGTCTCCGCAGGGGGACGTCCAGTAAGAACCCTGTCGAGGAACTTGCCAAGCTCGGGGAAAAATTTGATTCTGTCGGTGGACATAGAGTTGCAAAAAGTCGTGGAGGAGGCATTTGGTGACAGGCGTGGTGCTTTGGTCGCGATCGAACCGGAGACTGGTGATGTCTTGGCTTTTGTCTCCATGCCAACATTCGACCCTAACTTGTTCGTTGAAGGAATTGATCAGCAAAGCTGGAATGAGTTGAACACTTCTGAAGATATTCCCTTACTTAATCGGCCGCTTACTGGCGCTTACCCGCCTGGTTCCACGTACAAACCATTTATGGCTTTAGCCGCATTGGAATTGGGTAAACGGACCACGACTCAAGCCATTTCTGATCCAGGCTATTTTGCTTTTGGGAATAAAATATTCCGCGATGATAAACCCGGCGGACATGGTTTGGTGGATATGTATCGTGCCGTTGCTTTGTCCTGTGACACTTACTTCTATCAATTGGCCAATGAAATGGGCGTTGATGTCATGCATGATTTTATGGCGCAGTTTGGCATGGGACAGATTACCGGTATTGATCTGGACAATGAACGCAAAGGTTTGCTGCCTTCGACAGCATGGAAGCGCGCAGCATTCAAAAAAACCGTGAATCAACGCTGGATACCAGGCGATACCATTTCGCTCGGTATTGGACAAGGACAGAATACTTTCACGCCCTTGCAAATGGCGCATGCCACTGCGACTTTGGTGAATAATGGCGTGGTGATGAAGCCGCATCTGGTAAAACAAGTTGAAGATCCGCAAACCAAGCAACTTACTTTAACAGTGCCAAAAGAAAGCAATCGCATCTCTTTGAAAGCTGAAAATATCGAGTTCATCAAGAATGCGATGGGTGGTGTGGTGAGAGAAGGCACCGGTGCGCGTGCTTTTGCTGGGGCAGAGTATCAGTCTGGCGGTAAGACCGGAACTGCACAGGTCGTCGCGATGAAAAAAACCGAAAAACATGGTACCAAACACGCGATTGAACGATTCCGTGATCACTCTTGGTATATCGCTTTCGCACCCTTGGATAAGCCGAAAATTGCGATTGCAATTATCGTTGAGAATGGTGGTTATGGTTCTGAATCTGCTGCACCTATCGTGCGCAAAGCCATTGATTACTATTTATTAAAGAAGCGACCTGCCGTTAAAGTGGCACCGGTACAACCCGCGCTTCCACATGAGATTGAAGATCTGGCACATACAGACGATGAACCTAGCGATAAGCTTGTGCCAGTGAATCCAGTAGTGCCAGTCACACCGGCGACACCACAATCTGCAAGTAAGGTTTCAGTGGATGCTGTGCCGAAAACGGTACCCGAAGTGAAACCAGCAACGGTGAAAAAATAATGAATAATAATTCCGTCTATTGGAAACGCTTTCGGTCCTTCTTTCTGGTGTTTGACGCACCGCTGGCGATTTTACTGTTTTTGATTATGTCGACGGGTGTCGTCACGATGTACTCGGCAGGCATGGATTTTCCAGGACGAATTGAACATCATATGCGTAATATCGTCGTCGCATTTTTTGTGATGTGGATCGTTGCGAATATTCCACCGCAAACTTTGATGCGCTTCGCTGTGCCTTTGTATATCCTTGGTGTCGCCTTGTTGGTGGGCGTCGCCATGTTTGGTATCGTTAAAAATGGTTCCCGTCGGTGGTTAAATGTCGGCACGGTAGTGCAGCCCTCAGAGATTTTGAAAATTGCTTTGCCCTTGATGTTGGCCTGGTATTTTCAAAAGCGAGAGGGATCCTTACGGTGGAAAGATTTTGGAATAGCCACTATTATTTTAGCCATTCCTGCTGGACTGATTGCCAAGCAACCTGATTTGGGTACGACCATTCTGGTATTTGTCGCTGGTTTCTCAGTAATTTTTTTTGCGGGTCTATCCTGGCGTTTATTGGGTGCCTTAACGGTAGTCGCCTTAGCTAGCTTGCCCTTGGTTTGGAAATTTTTGCTGCACGATTACCAACGTCACCGCGTAGAGATTATGTTTGATCCGACGGTGGATGCGTTGGGTAAGGGTTTTCATATTATTCAGTCGATGATCGCAGTTGGTTCAGGTGGTTTGACAGGGAAGGGCTGGCAAAACGGCACGCAATCACATCTTGAATTTATCCCGGAACATACAACTGATTTCATCTCAGCGGTGTACTTGGAAGAGTTTGGATTTGTCGGTGCTGCTTTCTTAGTAACACTGTACTTCTTGGTGGTAGTACGTGGATTGATGATCGCCGCCAATGCGCCCACCTTATTTTCGCGCTTAATGGCGGGTTCGATTACGATGATTTACTTTACTTACGCTTTCGTAAATATGGGGATGGTGATTGGGATCTTGCCGGTAGTTGGTGTACCGCTGCCATTCGTCAGTTTTGGCGGCACTGCGATGGGAACCTTGGGCATGGGGGCGGGCATTCTGATGAGTATTCAGCATAACCGCAAGTTGATGAAATCCTGATGAACTGGAAGACCGTGAACTTACCAAGATTTTGTTATGCCTGTCAGTACTTGTTGTTGGTATTGTTGGTGGTATTGTTGTTGAGTGCGTGTGGAAGCGCACCAAAAATAAGTGCAAACAAATCGGAGGTCGTGAAAAGCGAATCGAAGACACCAGTGCATGCAAGCACCGCACCGGCAAAAATCGCCAGCACAGCACCCGTTTTACCAAAGGCAAGTTCGGGTCGCGGCGGTTATTATCAAGATGATGGACCTGGAGATGAAATTCCTGCTGATCTCGAGTCCACGGTTGATCCGATTCCTGTTGTCGAAGCTTACTCCCGAACAGGCAACAAGCCATATAAAGTATTTGGTAAAACCTACACACCTATCGTTGATGTCACTACACCGTTCAAGCAACGTGGCATTGCTAGTTGGTATGGAAAAAAGTTTCACGGTAAACGAACTTCATCGGGTGAGCCTTACGACATGTATAAAGTCACTGCGGCGCATCCGACATTGCCGATTCCATCGTACGCTCGTGTTACCAATTTGAATAATGGTAAGCAGATTATCGTCAAAATTAATGACCGTGGTCCTTTTCATTCCAGTCGAATTATGGATTTGTCTTATACAGCCGCTTTGAAACTTGGCTATTTGGGTAAGGGTAGTAGTGAGGTGGAGCTTGAGCGTCTGCTGCCTGAGGATATCGCTAAAATGGCTGAGAATCGGGCGAATCAAATGGCAGTCGTACCTGCACGCAAGCCCGTTAGCGTCATCGCAGTTGGCGAGCCAGTGACAGCTGTCAAGGCTGAGACGGATCGTCCTGCCTTAGAAAATTTGATCGCAGCGCAGGAGCGTAAAATGCAGGCTGACGTCGACGCCGCTGCTAGTTCCGTGGTGACACCCGTAGTAGCGAATGCTTCACGCGTTGAAAATACGGGAAGCGCTTTTTACTTGCAGTTTGCCGCGTTTGCGATTCGAGCCAATGCGGAAGCTAATATGGCGCAATTGAAACAGCTATTGCGCGACCAAACCGCTGCACGCGATTTGCCATTTGAAATCGTGCAACAAGGTAGTTTATATCGTCTGCAAAGCGGGCCATTTACCACGCGTGATGCGGCAATGCAGGTCGGGCAACAATTGGCCTTGGGTGGCGCTAAGCCTATCGTGATAAGCCGCTAATCGCGTCAATCGGCGCGACTATTTTGAATCAACGTCCGGCTGATTTTTCATTTCCAGTGCGATTTGGTACAAGGCGTTTTTCTTTTGCCCAGTAATTTGCGCCGCTAAGGCTGCCGCTTGCTTTACTGAGAGTTCCTCTAGCAAAATAGTCAGCACACGTCTCGCCTCCAAATCGTCGCCATCGGTGTCAGCTCTGGCACCTTCGACCAGCACCACATATTCGCCTTTTTCTCTATGCGCGTCTTGCGCCAGCCAACTAGTGGCTTCACCTAAAGTACAGCGATGTACTTCTTCAAATAACTTGGTCAATACGCGCGCAAACACCACTCTACGTTGTTCGCCAAACGCATTGCATAGCGCTGCGGTACTTTCTAAAATGCGATGCGGCGCTTCATAGAAAATCATGCTCGCTGGAATGGCAGAGAGATTTTGTAAGACGACATCTCGTTGTCCAGCTTTGCTAGGAAGGAATCCCACGAAATAAAATTGATCATTGATCAGACCGCTAACCGACAAGGCGCTAATGGCAGCAGACGCACCAGGTAAAGGGATAACGCGTAGTCCAGCCGTACGTACGGCATCAACAATAATAGCGCCCGGATCTGACACTGCCGGTGTACCTGCGTCGGAGACCAAGGCAATTCTTTCTCCCGCTTGTAGTCTGGCGATAATTTTTTCTGCTACCTCGTGTTCATTATGCTGATGTGCAGCGATCAAACTCTTATGTAAGCCATAGCGAGTCATCAGTTGTGCGGTATTACGTGTATCTTCGCAGGCCACGGCATCTACCATCGCCAATACCTGCAAGGCGCGCAGTGAGATGTCGGCGCTGTTGCCGATAGGCGTTGCCACTACATATAAACTGGCGGTAGGATAGCTTTGCTGAGCGACGGCTTCGAGCAGCGCAGTAGGGTGGATGGCAGTGAAGTTTTCAGTTTGCATAATGCGCGTTTTGTTAAGTGTAGCTAATGCGTGGCTTGCAATTGGGGTGCAGTAAATATTTTATTGGGATTGTACGCTATGACAGATTCAAATTGGCTGACAAAGAACTTATCTACATTGGGGCGGCTTCGTACCAGCAAACAAGCCACCGGTGATGAAGGTGAAAATCAGGCGCTGCAATATCTGTTGGCCGAAGGTTTGCAGTTAGTGCAACGTAATTTTCTTTGCAAAGGTGGTGAAATCGATTTGATTATGCGTGATCGTCAACATTTGGTCTTTGTTGAGGTACGCAAACGCCGTTCTGCCCAATTTGGTGGTGCTTTGGCCAGTGTTACGCCGACTAAACAAAGAAGATTGACGCATGCGGCTCAGGTCTATTTACAAGCGATAAAACCTCAGCCCGCTTGCCGCTTTGACCTAGTGACTATTGAAGCGGAGCAATTACTTTGGTTGAAAGATATCATTTAGGTCAAAAAATCAGGTAGTGGTAGATAATTGAAAATATTACCTGTCTTCGGTTCGCGTACTTTCTCCTTGCTCAAGTTATAATCGCCGCACTATGAAAAATCAACGCATTCTTTCGCACTTTCAGGAAAGTGCAGAACTTAAAATGATTTCAGCCGAATTGCTTGCCGATCCTATCGAGCAAGCGATAGAACTGATGTTTACCGCTTTATCGAATGGCAACAAAATTTTGGCTTGTGGCAATGGCGGTTCGGCCGCGGATTGTCAGCATTTTGCTGCCGAATTGGTCGGTCGTTTTGAGCGCGAGCGGTTGCCGCTACCCGCTCTGGCACTGACTACCGATACGTCTATCATGACGGCCATCGCCAACGACTATAGTTTTCAAGAGGTGTTTTCTAAACAAGTGCAAGCCTTTGGCCAGGCTGGCGATATCTTGTTGGCGATCTCGACCTCAGGTAATTCTGTGAGTGTATTGAATGCCGTGAATGCAGCTTTAGAACGTGATATGCTTGTCATCGCTTTAACGGGCAAAGGTGGCGGTGAGATGCGCTCTTGCCTGACCGATGCCGATGTTCATATTTGTGTACCGCATGACCGAACGGCAAGAATTCAAGAAGTACATTTATTAACCATACACTGTATGTGTGACGGCATTGATGCCGCCTTATTTGGAGGTGATGCAGATGAATAAATCTGTTTGGAGTCCGTTGGTAAAACGTTTAGTGCGTCCGTTACTAGTGCTGAGTTTATCTAGTGCTGCTTTGGTGAGTTTGCAAGGCTGTGTTGCGGTAGTGGTGGGTGGTGCGGTAATGGGTACTTTGGCTGCAACTGACAGACGTACCTTCGGTGCGCAAACTGAAGATAAAGCCATTGTTCTGAAAGGTGAATCGGCTATCAATCGTACATTGGGTGATGCCGCACATGTGAATGTGAATAGCTTTAATCGTCGCGCTTTACTGACCGGCGAAGTTGCGAATGAAGCGGCAAAAGCGAGCGCCGAACGCGAGGTCAAAGCAGTGCAGGGCGTGATGGGGATACAAAATGAAATCGTCGTTGCGGGCTTGTCGAATTTTTCTTCTCGCTCGTCTGACACGGTTATCACGACCAAAGTGAAAGCGTCGTTTGTTGATACTAAAGATTTATACGGTAGTGCATTTAAAGTCGTGACGGAAGCTAGTACAGTATTCTTGATGGGACGTGTCACGCACCGTGAAGGTGATCTCGCAGCACGTGTTGCGGCAGGTGTGAATGGTGTACGTAAGGTCGTCAAAGTGTTCGAATACATTACGGAAGATGAATTGAAGTCTATGTTGGCGACACCGAGTAAAGTGGATCTGAACGAAGATAACAAATAAAGAATTTGTCATTTAAATAGCATGTTCATCGGGTAATTACTTAGGGGGCCGCATCGAATGATGTAGCCCTATTTTTTAGGAGAAGCAAAATGGGATTTATTATTTTTTTAGTCGTGATTGCTGCCCTCGTTTTTTGGGCGATCAGCACTTACAATAATTTAGTCAGCTTCCGTAATCGCTTTAAAAATGGCTTCGCGCAAATCGATGTGCAATTAAAACGTCGTTACGACTTAATCCCCAACTTGGTGGAAGTCGCTAAAGGCTATATGAAGCACGAGCGTGAAACATTGGAAGCAGTGATCGCAGCACGTAATCAAGCGGTGACAGCAAATGCACAGGTTGCTATTGATCCTGCTAATGCCGCAGCAGTGCATCAACTGTCAAATGCCGAAGGCGCATTAGCATCGTCTTTGGGGAAAATGTTTGCCTTGTCGGAAGCTTATCCCGACCTCAAAGCCAATGAAAACATGCTGCAATTGACGGAAGAATTGACTAGCACAGAAAACAAAATTTCTTTTGCGCGTCAAGCCTATAACGACAGCGTCATGCAGTACAACACGGCGTGCGAACAATTTCCCGGTAATATTTTTGCGGGTATGTTCGGCTTTAAAACGGGCGAATTATTGCAAGCGACCGAAGCACCTGAAGAACGTAAAGCCGTCAAAGTTTCGTTCTAAATCAGATACTCACGTGCTGATTAACCAAACCTACTTCGCAAGCTGACAAGAATCCATGAATTTTTTTGAACATCAAGCCCAGGCGCATAAAGAGAGTAAGAAATTACTATTCTTATTTGCGCTGGCGGTGATCGCTATTGTGCTGGCGGTGAATTTCACGCTGGCACTGTTATGGATTTGGATGAAAGGACAGCCATTGGCTGGTGCGCATCTCTATCCGCGCTTTTTCTTTCTGACCAACACGGGCGTGGTCTTGTTGTTCATCGGCGGCGGTACGCTGTTTGAGATGTCGCGTTTGAAAGACGGTGGTGACGCAGTAGCGCGTATGGCGGGGGGACGTTTGGTTTCTCCTGATTCGCGTGAATTACAAGAGCGTCGCTTGCTCAATATTGTGGAGGAAATGGCGCTCGCATCGGGTATCGCATGTCCTCGCGTGTACGTGATGGATGATGAAGACGCGATCAATGCTTTTGCGGCTGGCTATCATCAAAATGAAGCGGTTGTGGCGGTGACACGCGGCACTTTGGCACGACTTAGTCGCGATGAATTACAAGGTGTGATAGCGCATGAATTTAGTCATATCTTGAACGGCGATATGCGCATGAACGTTAAGCTGATTGGTGTTTTGTTCGGGATACAAATGCTGGCGAGCTTTGGTCAAACTTTGCTCGACATCGGCTTGCGCATGGGTGGATCGCGCAGTCGCGATGAGAAGGGGCCGCCTTTACAACTCATTTTTATCGTATTTGGTGCCACTTTATTTGTGATCGGCTATATCGGTGTTTTCTTTGGACGCTTGATTAAATCCGCCGTATCGCGACAACGTGAGTTTTTGGCAGACGCAAGCGCGGTGCAATTCACTCGTAATCCCGATGGTATCGGCGGCGCTTTGCGCAAAATCGGTGGACTGACGCGCGAGACTAAATGTGGCTCACGAATTAATCACCATAACGCGGAGCAGTTATCTCACATGTTTTTGGGAGCAGCTCGACCCAATTTATTATCCGGTTTATTTGCGACGCATCCACCAATAGAAACACGTTTGCAGCGACTGTATGGACGTAAGGTCGGGTATTTAGATGCTAGTGAGATAGTCGAGGAGGCAGAAGCGATCTACGGTTCAAATGCTGCTGTTATGGGTTTTGCTGGTAGCAGCAACAGCACCAATTTCAATACAAGTCCGACGGGTTTGCCATCCCCTTTGCAGGTTTCACCGGTTGGTTTTCATCCAGAATATGGTTATCGTGCAGTCGGCGAGCCGGCCGTGAATTTATCGGTTGCGACACCTGTCGTGCAAATTCCTGCAGAAATCGTACAAGCAGCACGTAATCCAGACGCTGCCTGTGCCTTGGTGTACGCCTTGCTGCTTGACCGTAAAGATATCACTGGCTATCAAGCACAAATTAGCATCTTGCGGCAATCAGTCGCCCAGCAATGCGCATTGGTAACCCTTTTGTACGAAGTGGTAGAAACCATGTCGGCCAGTATGCGTTTGCCCGTGCTCGATTTGGCGATGCCCGCTTTGAAATTTTTGAATCCTGCACAGCGCCAGCAATTATTAGGCATTACAGCGCGACTGATCGCGGCCGATCAAACCGTAACTCAAGCCGAATTTGTTTTGCAAACCGTTTTACAGCGCAGGCTAAGTCCACATGCGGGGCGTGAAGTCGGCGTGAAATACAATGATTTGGCGCAATTGAAAGCGGAAACAGGTTTGCTAGTATCGTTGATGGCGACCACAGAATTTACCGCGGAAAGTGCGCAGCAGGCGTATATACGATCAGTGAGCACTATGCCGGATTTGGCCCTAACGACGGCGCAGTTCGTTGCGCGTGAGGCTTTAGATTTCTTTGAAGTGAAACAGGCTCTGGATAAATTCCAGCAACTCGCTCCCTTGGCAAAGCCTTTTGTGATCCGATTGATGCTTAAGGCGGGCGCCGAGAAATTAAGTAGTGATGGCGCTGATTTACTGCGTAGTATTTGTGCGGCACTTGACGCACCAGTTCCGGAAGTGGTGAGTGCCAGTTATGCTCCTATACCGGCACCGTGATACTTAGTTGATCAACTAAGTATCTTGAACTAGGCACGCCCGACAACTGCTGCAGTCACCATTAACTCTTCGATCAAAGCCAGCGACATTTTGCCAGACATGCTATGAGGGTTAAGCTCAGGTAGCGCAGAATATTTCAATAAAATAGACGGATTGATTTTACCCAGATTCGCTTGCCCCATAGTCCAGCCTCCATAGCGACGTTGGCTGATTTCTTCATAGTCCAATAAGATCACATCGGTATGACGTGGGTCGCGCAAAATGTGACCATACAGGGTATTAATTGCTTCGCGCCCACCTTCTAGCACTTGCATAAATACTTGATCACTGTGACAGAGAATGCCTGTAATGCCATGTTGCGGATTATGATCACGCGACTGTTGCATGATGTTTTGCACCGTGTCACTCAAATTGCCATCGATGGCGCGACTGGCGTATAAAAGGCGAACTAACATGCTGGTTTCCCTATCACGGTTGGGGTTGATGCTATCGTTATTCTTTATTTACTTTTTATTTATTTCTTAATCAGTGACAAAAATTCGCGGCGCAAATTAGGGTCTTTCAAGAACGAACCATGCATCACGCTATTGATCATTTTTGAATCCATGTCTTTCACACCACGCCAGTGCATGCAGAAGTGATCAGCTTCCATTACCACCGCTAAACCATCGGGCTGCATTTTTTCTTGCAGGGCATCGGCGAGTTGCACTACGGCCTCTTCTTGAATTTGCGGGCGACTCATGATCCAGTCAGCGATACGGGCGTATTTGGATAATCCTATTAGGTTCGAATGTTCGTTTGGCATCACGCCTATCCAGACCTTACCGATGATAGGGCACAGATGATGTGAGCATGCTGAGCGCACGGTAATCGGACCGATGATCATCAATTCATTTAAGTGCGACGCATTCGGAAACTCCGTCACGGGTGGCATTGGTAGATAGCGACCTTTGAAGATCTCATTTAAATACATCTTAGCAACGCGACGACCGGTATCTAAGGTATTGTGGTCGCTGGCGGTATCAATCACTAAACTTTCTAACACGCCACGTAGTTTGCCTTCAACTTCGGCCAACAACTGGTCGAGTTCACCAGGTTCGATAAAATCGGCAATATTGTCATTGGCGTGATAGCGTACTTTGGCCTTAACGATGCGTTCGCGTATACGTTGTGAGACAGGGATAGTGGGTACAGCTTGAAATTTGGAATCAGTTGGCATTGTTTGTCCAGTCGGCGCGAGCGCCAAAATAGCAAAAACTCGGGCAAGAGGTCGTGCGAGAAATTATGCAATAGTTAGTATGGTAACTGAATCGGCGCGCTTATGTTTTGCGGGAGTGTGCTTTTAACGGTTCAAGCAAATTTATAGGCGCTAAATTATAAGCGTGAATTATAAGCTTTAATTCGTAGGTAAAAACTTAAGATTTGTCTTGATCTGAGGATTTACCCTCGGCCATCTGTTTCATGGCCATTCTGATGGTGCGCATTTGTGTGCCAAAGTTAGAGCAAGAATCGCACATACTTAAGTGAATTTTTAATTGAGTACGTTCCGTCAGACTTAGTTCTCTATCTAAGTCTTCCGACAGTTTCTGATGTGCCTGCTTACAGGTATATAAAAAAAGCATAAGAGCAAATGGTTATTAAGACGTTGTTCGAGCAAACCAGTTCAATTCCAAGCATTCACGCAAACGCAAGCGTGCACGGTACAGCAGAACCCAGAGATTAGACGTGCTAAGACCCAAATCCTTACAAATTTCTTCGGTTGATAATTCCAGCCATTCACGCATCATAAAAACACGCGCAGTTTGTGCTGGTAATTTTTCCAGGCAAATTTCTAAGGTTTTGAAAAAGTCTTGCTGTTGCAGGCTCGCTTCTGGCGCGCCCCACACGCCAGCAGATTCTATCGTGTGTCCGTTAGCATTAAATAAATGGTCGACAATATCGTCATCCGATTGATCTTCGCCAGCAAAATCAGCCAATTGCGCTTCACGATTTCCCGCTCTAAGAAAATCAATAATTTTAAACTTTAAAATACCAATCACATAGGTGCGCAGGCTGGATTTGCCGCTGAAGCTATTGGGTTTTTCCAGTACGGCTAATAAGGTTTCCTGTACTGCATCTTCTGCATGCACTGAATTTCGCAGCTGCAGCAGAGCGAAGCGCTGCAAGGCTGGGCGCATAAGTTCTAGCTGTTGATGTAATTCCGCAATATGTGACATGAATAAAAATACCCCATGGATTTTAACGAGCATCGCTTTTGCCTGTAAAATTCAGGCTAAGACCTCGATACTTCATAGGATAACCTTAATATGAGCATTACGACAAACACTCTTCATGAAACATCCGATCGCTTAGCTGGCGTCGATGCGGAAATTAAAGCAGAAATTTTGGCCGAGGCCTTGCCGTATATTCGAAAATTTCACGGTAAAACCATCGTTGTGAAATACGGCGGTAATGCGATGACAGAAGAGCGTTTGAAACACGGCTTCGCCCGCGATGTGATTTTGCTCAAATTAGTCGGTATGAACCCAGTCGTCGTTCACGGCGGCGGCCCTCAAATCGACAATGCACTGAAAAAAGTCGGCAAGCAAGGCACATTCGTCCAAGGTATGCGTATCACCGACGAAGAAACCATGGAAGTGGTCGAATGGGTCTTGGGTGGTGAAGTACAACAAGACATCGTCATGCTGATCAATCATTACGGCGGTCAAGCGGTCGGTTTAACCGGCAAAGACGGCGGCTTAATCCGCGCCCGCAAAATGAAAATGCCAGACCGCGAAAACCCAGGCCAATTTCTAGATATCGGCTTTGTTGGCGAAATCGACGCGATCAATCCAGCGGTCGTCAAAGCCCTGCAAGACGACGCCTTCATCCCGATTATTTCCCCTATCGGTTTCGGCGAAGACGGCCAAGCCTACAACATCAATGCGGACCTAGTGGCAGGCAAAATCGCCGAAATCCTAAAAGCCGAAAAGTTGATCATGATGACCAACATTCCCGGCGTCTTGGACAAGCAAGGCAATCTGGTCACAGATTTATCCGCCAGAGAAATAGACGAAATGTTTGCAGACGGCACGATCTCAGGCGGCATGCTGCCAAAGATTTCTTCGGCTTTGGATGCGGCGAAATCGGGTGTGAACACGGTGCATATTATTGATGGACGTATTCCGCATTCTCTGTTGTTGGAAATTCTGACTGAACAAGCTTTTGGTACGATGATTCGTTCCCACTAATACAAATTCCATTTTCGGGCGCATTGCGTTGTTGCTTCGGGTTTGCTTGGCGTTTTGGACTTCCCCGCTTCTAGCGATGCCAATTGTGTGCTACAGAAAATGGAAAAAGAAAGCTTCGTTGTCTGAGCGAAGCGAGTTTCGAAGCTTTCCCATTTTTTGTAGTGCACAATTGGGAACCCGAAGGGCAGCGATAGCGCGGTCGCCTTTTTTGGGTTACCTTTTTTGGCGAAGCAAAAAAGGTAACTGGCTGTCGGGCCACCCCCGACCTGTGAACGATCAGCTTTGCTCAAAACGTAAAGCCAAAGCTAAATGTCAAAGTGAAATGCAAGCAAAACAAACCATCTGGCTATTCGACCTAGACAACACCCTACACAACGCCAGCGCAGCAGTTTTCCCAAGCATAGCCAACAACATGACCCGCTATATGACCCAAGTCTTGGCAGAGTCCAACCATCCATCCGACCCAGAAACTGTCAACCAACTAAGAATTAACTACCTAAAACGCTACGGCGCAACGCTAAAAGGCATGGTCATCCACCACGGCGTAAATGAAAAAGACTTCTTGCATGAAGCGCATAAATTCGATCACCTACCAGACTTGCTCAGAAGAGAACGAGGTTTGTCGAAAATACTCGCGCGACTACCAGGCAAAAAAATTCTATTCACCAATGCTCCGCGAGAGTATTCACAACAAGCTATCCGACACTTCAATTTACACAGACATTTTGCCGCGCATATCTCGATAGAAAACATGCGCGTCCATGGCAAATCCCATCCTAAACCCAGCAAGCCTTACTTGCGCAAACTTTTAACGCAACATGGCTGGCAGCCAAGTCAATGTATATTGGTCGAGGATAGTGTGGCTAATATCATTGCGGCTAAACAAATCGGCATACGCACGGTGATGGTGACGGGACATGGGCAGCACGTGCAACAGAAAAGTATTTCTGCCAGCGCCGATATCACAGTAAAATCTGTGTTCGAATTGCCGCGACGCTTACGTCAGTTGCACCTCACTTAGTCGTTTTTAGTTTCACCACTTAGTTGTCTCCATTTTTACTGCTAAATATTTTCGAGCCATGTCTATCACGAAACCCGGCGAGCGTAAGCTCCAGATCTTACAAGCCTTAGCGGGTATGTTGGAAAACCCTAAGGGCGAGAAAATCACCACCGCAGCTTTGGCTGCCAAGATTGACGTGTCAGAAGCGACTTTGTACCGACACTTCGCTAGCAAGGCGCAGATGTTTGAAGGCCTGATCGAGTTTATTGAAAGTTCGGTATTTGGCCTGATTAATCAAATTAGTCAGCAACACAAAGGTGGCATAGAACAAGCGCACAGTATTAGTCTTATGCTACTCAGTTTTGCAGAGCGTAATCCGGGTATGACGAGGGTGTTGATTGGTGATGCGTTGATGAATGAAGATGAGCGTTTGCAGGCACGAATGAATCAGTTCATGGATAGGGTAGAGCTTGCCTACAAACAGGCCTTACGCCAGGCTGGTATGCAAGGCAAAGTGGCAGAGGCTGAAATTGCTATGCGCGCCAATTTATTGACCAACTTTGTCCTAGGTCGTTGGCAGCGATTTGCTAAAACGGGATTCAAGGCTAGTCCAACTGAACTTGCCAGTGCACAATTGGCCTTGCTCTTATAAATCTGCAGTCAGACGTTCTAGCTTGCCACGCGTCAAATTGAATGCGTCCTGATAAAAAGGCTCAAGGTCGGTGGCTTTAAGTTTAATTTTTAGCCGTACTCTTTCGCCATACTCAAGCTCGAGAATACTGGCGAGATAGCTTTCGCACAAACGACGCAAGGGGGCTTCGTCGGCAAATTCAAAAACTAAGTCAATTTCACCTAAGACCTCAATAGCAATTAGCTCTGCATTTTTAAATGCATCCGAGATGGCCTGACCATAAGCTCGTGTCAAACCGCCTGCGCCTAGTTTTGTCCCGCCCCAATATCTAACCACCACGGCCAGTACATTAAAGAGATCCTTATGAACTAGTACGTTGTACATGGGTTTGGCCGCTGTGCCGGAGGGTTCGCCGTCGTCATCTAGTCCAGAATCGCCCTCGCAAAGCAGCGCCCAACAAACATGCACGGCATTCGGATGTTGGGCACGGATTTGACCCAACAATGCTTTCGCTTCGTTGCGCGAATAAATCGGATAAAGTTGTCCTAGAAAACGGCTCTTTTTGATTTCGATCTCGGCATGGACTGCCGATTTGAGTTGATGCATACCCTGTGCTTTACCAGCGAATTCGAGCGCGATTATTGGATCACAAAAGTTTCAAAAAAAACGTCGTTGACGCCATGATCATTTTTAGTTTCGAGAACTTGATTGATCTTCGCTCTCAATTCATCAATCAAGACTTTTTTACCTTCGGTGCTTTGTAACTCCGCAGAATCTTTGCTACTCAGCGTCATGATCACAACGTGACGCACCATCGGCATAAACACTTTAACTTTGTCAGCAACATCACTGGCAGCAAGTTGCAAGGTAACGGCCGTTTGTAAATAACGATCAAAGCTGGCCAGGTTCACCACGAAAGGCTCTAGACGTGTGGTCGGCGTGCTAGCGCTGGCTGATGCGCTGGCTTTCTCATTTGCATGCGCCATGCCACCGCTGAACGCCAGACTCAAGAGCGCGCTGAATAGGAATACGAAAGTAGATAATGTCTTGCGCATGGCGAACTCCTGAGTTTGATGGTATTGGATTGAGAATAATAAATTAAACGCCTGAACGCCTGAACGCCTGAACGCTTAAGCGCCTAAGCGATCAGGCAATTAAACGGTTAAAGGTTTATAACGAATACGTTTTGGTTTTGCACCTTCCTCACCCAAACGTTTTTTCTTATCGGCTTCATATTCTTGATAGTTACCATCGAAGAAGCTCACTTGTGAGTCCCCCTCAAAAGCCAGAATATGCGTTGCGATACGATCCAAGAACCAGCGGTCATGCGAGATCACCATGACGCTGCCGGCGAATTCCAAAAGCGCATCTTCCAACGCGCGCAACGTTTCTACGTCCAGATCATTCGATGGTTCATCGAGCAGTAAGACATTGCCGCCTTGCAGTAAAGTTTTTGCCAGATGCAAACGACCGCGTTCACCACCAGACAAATTGCCGACGATTTTTTGTTGATCGCCACCTTTGAAATTGAAGCGACCAAGGTAAGCGCGTGAAGGCATTTCGAAACGGCCTACCGTCAAAACATCTGCGCCGTTCGCGACATCTTCAAACACGGTTTTGGTATTGCCCAGATCCTCACGTGATTGATCCACCAGTGAAATTTTTGCAGTTTGACCGAGTATCACTTCGCCGCTATCTGGTTGTTCTAAGCCTTTGATCATTTTGAACAGCGTTGATTTACCCGCGCCGTTCGGACCGATGATGCCGACGATGGCGCCAGGTGGAATCTTGAAACTCAGGTTGTCGATCAAGAGACGATCACCGAATGACTTGCTAACGTTTTTGAATTCAATCACTTCGTTACCTAAACGCTCGGCCACAGGGATGAAAATCTCCTGCGTTTCATTGCGTTTCTGGTATTCGTGCTCGCTCATTTCATTGAAGCGTGCCAAGCGTGCTTTACTCTTCGCCTGACGTGCTTTTGGATTTTGGCGTGACCATTCCAATTCTTTTTGTAAGGCGCGTTGACGAGCCGATTCGGTGGCTTCTTCTTGTTTCAAACGGGCTTGTTTTTGGTCTAACCAAGAGGAGTAATTACCTTTCCACGGAATACCTGCGCCGCGATCCAATTCCAGAATCCATTCAGCAGCATTGTCCAAGAAATAGCGATCATGCGTAATCGCCACGACGGTGCCAGGGAAGCGCAATAAGAACTGCTCCAGCCAATCAACTGATTCCGCATCTAAATGGTTGGTTGGTTCGTCGAGCAGGAGCATGTCAGGTTTGGATAACAATAAACGGCATAAAGCGACGCGACGTTTTTCACCGCCAGACAAGACAGCAATTTTGGCATCCCAAGGCGGTAAGCGCAAAGCATCGGCAGCCATTTCTAATTGCAGCTCGACGTTGTCACCAGCCGAGGTAGAAATGATTGCTTCTAAGCGCGCTTGTTCGTTTGCCAGCGCATCAAAATCAGCGTCTTCTTCCGCATAGGCTGCATAGACGAGTTCGAGTTTTGCTTTTGCTTCAAACACTTCACCAAGTGCGCCTTCAACCGCTTCGCGCACGGTTTGTTCTGGATCGAGTTGCGGCTCTTGTGGAAGATAGCCAATGTTCAAGTTCGGCATAGGCACGGCTTCACCTTGAATATCTTTATCGATACCTGCCATGATTTTTAGTAAGGAAGACTTACCTGAACCATTTAGACCCAACACGCCAATTTTGGCGCCCGGGAAAAAGGAAAGGGAAATATCTTTCAAAATTTGACGCTTAGGTGGGACGATCTTGCCGACCCGGTTCATGGTGTAGACGTAATTTGCCATTATTTTGGGATTCTTTGAGAGGGAAAATGCGAAGTCGTTAGGATACCTCAAGCGCTTGGCATCAGGCAGCGAAAATTAGAAAAAAAGCGGGGAAGAAAGCAGAGAGATTAGATTGCAATGCACTTTGTCGCAGCGTTTGCAAAGAACATTGGTCATTACCTGTTGTTTGATTATTGAGAAATCTAGCTAGTCTCCATATGAAATTTATAAAAAAAATAGTTAAAAATTTATGTATGAGTAGTGGTGCAACAATCTGTAAAAAAATGCGGTGCAGCAATAGCGTAAAACCTTGCTATCGATTGGCATATAAAGTTAAGATGATTATATGAAATACAGAGATAGTTAATTTTAAAGCAAATTAATGGTATAGTTCGAAATTGTATTTTTATCAAATCTAAAGCCTAGCCTTGAACCTATGCATGGTGGTGTGTTGATATCCATGTTGATTTCTTGTCGTCAAATGATGGTGTGAGCAGTGTGAAATGAGAAGTGTTTCAGCTGTATTTTTATAGTAATCTGTTCATAGAAAGCAGTTCCTTAGATCGTCTTTATGGAATCAATAATTAAACATTTGATGGAAATCACTGGTCACCGTGACCATGATTTACTCAATATCTCCGTAATCTCAGCGCTCAGCGAACTTACGCATGCTTCCCGTGCCAGGGTTTTAGATATCGTTCATGTCGGCGGGAATGCTTTCGTTAAAGCACAGATCACGATCGCTGAAGGGAAATTAGAGACTAGTGAAGAGCACCTAGAACATTTAATTCCTGAAATTCCGATTGAGCAACTTCCGAAATTGGTCGCAGGCTTGGCGCAGCATAGTAGCGTCATTGAAGATATTGATGACAAGGGCAACCGAACTATCTGGCTGCCAATTTGGATGAATGACAAAGTCAACGTTTGCCTTGAGATTTATAATCCAGCTGCCTATACCGAGAACACCAAAGAAGTCATGAGTGGTATTTTGGTCGTCTACCGCAATTTCCAAAACTTATTGGATTACAGCGAACGAGATTCACTTACAGGTTTACTTAATCGTAAAACTTTCGACGACAACTTTTCAAAAATTATCCGAACTGGTCTGCAAAAGCAGTTGCACGACAATGCTTCCCAAGTCGAAGTCGAACGGCGTGATAGCAACAGTGAAAAGCAACATTGGTTGGCAGTTTTAGATATAGATCATTTCAAACGCGTGAACGACCAGTTTGGTCATTTATACGGTGATGAAGTTTTGATCTTGGTCGCCAATTTGATGAGATCTTCATTTCGACCTAGTGATAAATTATTCCGTTTTGGTGGCGAAGAATTCGTTATTTTATTGCGTTCGACTAACAAAGAAGATGCGCACATGATTTTTGAGCGCTTCCGTGAGAACGTTGCGCGCTACCCCTTCCCTCAGGTCGGAACCGTGACTATTAGTATTGGGTTTGCCCATATCGATCCTTTCGAACCTGCGGTCGGTATTATCGGACGCGCAGATCAAGCTCTGTATTATGCAAAAAGTAACGGGCGCAATCGGGTCTGTCAATTTGAAGATCTGGTACAGTCAGGCGCACTACATATCGAGCATTCGCAAGATAGCGTAGAATTTTTCTAAACGCTCCCGAATTCTAAAGTGCTCGCATAGAAATTTTTTCATACGCACTGTGACTACCTATGGAATTACGTCAACTACGCTACTTCGTCGCCATCGTTGATCATGGTTCTCTCTCCCGTGCGGCGCGGGTTCTGCATATCGTACAGCCGGCATTGACCCAGCAGATTCAACAGCTTGAAGAGGAACTGGGAACCAGTCTTTTGCATCGCTCCGCTCAAGGTATGCAAGCGACCGATGCCGGTCGAATATTCTATGAACATGCCTTAGCGATTCTGAAGCAAGTGGCAGATGCCAAATCGGCTGTCAATCAAACCACCGATAAACCTAGTGGCACGGTCGCACTAGGTATTCCACAAAGTGCATCTGGCGCTTTGGCATTCCCACTATTGACCGCAGTTCGAGCTGCTTTTCCCGATATCGTATTTCAACTAACGGAAGAGTTGACGGGTAATTTGACGGAACAGTTGGCTTCAGGTCGCTTGAATTTGGCGGTCTTGTTTGATGATGGACAATTAGGTAAATTCGCGACCAAACCTTTGGTAGAAGAAGAGATGATGTACATCACCAGAACTGATTCTCAATTTGCCTGCAAACGTAAATCCATCACGCTTGAAAAAGCACTACAAGTTCCCCTGATACTGCCGAGCATACAGCATGGTGTGCGACCAAGAATCGAACAAGTTGTGCGTGACCATGGATTAAGAACCGAACACGTGATCGACATTACTTCGATTGCGATTTTAAAATCTGCCATTCTGGCTGATATGGGGGCGACTATTTTACCGATGTCACCTTTGCTCGCAGAAATCGAACGAGGTGAAATGCGCGCCAGTCCAATTAGCGACGTCACGCTATCGCGCACTGTCGTATTGTGTTCGTCGAAAAATATTCCCTTAACCAATGCTGCGATGGCAGTCGAAAAATTGGTGCTTGAACTTAGCCGTGATCTCAGCCTCAGCGGTAAATGGCGAGGCACCACAAGTTTAGTTTAATGAAAACCTTAGACAAGCTAAGCATAGGCAAAAAAAGTGCGTTAGGCGGCACGGTTTTATTTTGGGCATTGATGGTGGCCGTTGCTGTACAAGATTATCGGCGCGATGGTGGGCAGCATCTTTGGGAGCCGGTATTCTGGGAAAGCTCTTCTGCATTGGTTGGCACGATTATCTTTTATCTTCAATGGCCGCTACTAACGAACAAATCCTTACTGCAAACGCCACGGCTATGGTTCTTGCGTTTGCTTACCTATCTCCCTCTTGTTTGCATCAGCTTTGTTTTCATCACTTTTTCTATACGCCACGGCTTATATGCATTAATAGGAAAAACCTACTCGCATGATCCCTGGCTAGAAGTGTTTATCTATGAGCCCATCAAATTATCAATATTTCTGGGTTTGTTTTATGTCGTGGTTTTTGGCGTGCAATCGTATATGTTTTTGGTGGAAGAAAAAGCCAATGCAGAGCGTGCTACCCAACTTTTACAGCAAGCGCACATACAAAGACTGAGCCAGCAAATCCAACCACATTTTTTATTCAATGCCCTAAATACGATTTCTTCATTAATGTACTCCGATCTAAAGGCTGCCGACAAGGCGATCACGCGCCTGGCTGAATTGCTGCGCCATACTTTAGATTTGGGTGAACAAACAGAAACCACATTGGAGCGAGAATTAGATTTGCTACGTGCATTTGCCGAATTAATGCAATTACGTTTTGTCGATCGAGTCAGCATAGAGTGGCAAATTGACCCACATAGTTTGACATGCAAAGTGCCAACGATGTGTTTGCAGGTGCTGCTCGAAAACACCTTCAAACACACAGTAGAAAAGCATTCTGCACCAACAAAAATTTGGATTCGTAGCAGCCTACATGAACAGACGCTCAGCTTAATGGTAGAGGATGATGCAGGGCAGCTTGGTGTGAATCCATCGGGAATAGGTTTGAACAATCTGCGTCAACGCCTGGCGGTGATGTACGGTGACCATGCTAGCTTACGCATAGAGCAGTGTTCACCTGCTGGTGTACGTTCGGAGGTTCAAATTGAGGTGCAAACTTAGATGCAAACACAGCCAAAATTTTTGAGTACTTCTGGGCAGATTGTATGAAGCCGAGTTTGCGAATTCTAATCGTAGATGATGAACGGCCGGCCCGTGACAAGTTACGTCGGCTTGTCACCGAACATGCCAATGTTGCGCTTATCTCGGAAGCTCGTGATGGCCTAGAAGCACTCAATTTATTGGCGCAAAATCAGTATGATGTAATTTTTTTAGACATACAGATGCCAGAAATGGACGGACTTAGTGTCGCTCAAAGATTGACTGAGCCGTCACCCATGATTGTGTTTGTTACGGCTTATGATCAGTTTGCCCTGCAGGCTTTTGATGCAAATGCCATTGATTATTTACTCAAGCCGTATGACGAGGAGCGCTTCTTGCGCGCTTTGCAAAAGCTTAATAGGTCCTTATCTGTATCGAAAGAAAAAGCAAGCATTCAAGTCGAGGTAGCACCTTTGATTATTCAGGAGCGTGGACATGTGCTGGTTATTTCGGTTCCTGACATTCATTGGGTCGAAGCAGCCGACAATTACGTGTTCCTGCATACGACTGAGGTCTCACATATGTTACGCCAAACCTTGGGCGTGACGGCACAGCGTTTGGGGACGGCGTATTCACGCTGCCATCGTAGTTTTTTGGTACGACGCGATCAAATTCTGCGCTTTGAAGCTAGTGGCAAAGGCGACGGAAGCCTACATTTGCGCAATGGTGCTGTGGTGCCCTGCAGTCGGCAATATCGGGAAGAAATTTTGCAGGCTTTGTTACCTTGTTGAGTCCAGTATCGGGGTAGGCTTGTCGCAAGGATGCTTTGATTAAGGTGGGCAACACTCCAGAGTGGATGCTGGCAAAAAAAGAAGGGCATGGGTTCTACGATAGTGAGCATCGCCGCGACTTCTATTTGAGAATAGAAAATTTCTTGAAAAAACATTGGTTCAAGTAATTTTCCCGAGTAGATAGTGGTAAATAGTGGAAAAAAAATGGAGCGCAGCCTGAATGTTTTTGTGGCTACGCTCCATCTAAGGAGGGAACTTATTGTATTCATTACGCGAATCCGGAGGTATGGATACGAGTTGGACTAATGCTATTGGCCTTCTTTATGTTGCGGCATTGGCTGATACGTGGACACTATCGATGGACTCGCTTTCTGTGCTTCTATATTGCGCCACTCAATGGCATCCATGCTCTTTTTGAGTACTTCCACCGCCAAATTATTTCTATATATTTCTCGCACCAATTCTTTATCCCAATTTTCAAATTGAACGATCACGCGCTCAGTACTTTGGCGTGCCTGCGTTGCCATTTGTCGGAATACGGATCTTTGCCGGGATGCTGCTTGAGCGATTTCTTCAGCCCGCATAATTAGGCGCAGATCTTCAGGTAGCTGTACATCACTTTGTAATAATTGTTTGAGCGTACTCAGGTAGTTATTAAAACATGAGACATGATCATTCACTTGTTTCGTCAATGACTGTACGGATTCGCGTGATACCTGATTAGATGAAAAAGAGGGCTGTTGGCAGGTCGCTTCTGTCCATCTGTATTGACCACCATCAAATTGGTGGGTGTAGTAAGTAATTTCATTCTTACGTCTCGCACGATCGGCAAACATGTCAAGGTATTTTTGTGCTTTCAGATGACCTTGCGCCGCTGCTTTTTTGAGCCAATAACTAGCGGCAAGCGGATCGCTGTTTGTGCCTTCTCCGTACCATAGCATCTCTCCTTTGAGGGCTTGTGCTTCCACATTGCCAGCCGTCGCTAAATCACCATAGAGGGCAAACGCTTGAACGTAGTCTCTGTTGTCGAAAGCGCGTTTCGCGTTCTCTAATGTGAGTAATGCGAGCTCAGGATTCGAATTGGTAGTTGCTTGAGGAGGTGTGTTCCCTTGGTTGTGATCCATAGCCTTTGCATTCGACGTTGCACTTAGCTCGGCTTCAACCAGCTTCTCAGTATCCATTTTTTGTTGACCATTTTGCTGGATTTTTTCTGCACCTTGCTCGTCTTCGGGCGGGTAGTCGGTTGAATATTTTCCCGCTTCAACGATGGAAGTTTCGTTTCTTTGTAACCTCGATGTGCTGTCTGCCTCGCCTACATTGACAGCATAAGCACCAGGCAATTTCGATATGTCATTTGCTGATTCAACAAAAGCAATAGTCGGCATAGAGAAGCTCATCGCAGCTAGGCCAGAAATTGCGACTATGCTGATACTGATGAATTTGCCTTTGTATGTAACTTCTTGTGATTTACGCATAGGGTCCTCGTCTAAAAGTAAATTGATACGTTGAACGAATGATGATGCCTGCGCCATAGGTATGGCCATGGCAGGAAGTTTGTCTGATAAAGAAATTTCGGCGCAACTGAGTAAGGCTTCGGCCATTGCATTGGTTTCACTGGCTTGTTGAGCGGTCTGATCGCAATCAATTTCAGCCAATAAATTTAGTTGCTTAGTCGCGACGCGATTCAAAATCTGAAAGAAAAAAACGCCACACATGATTTGTTGGGCAATGCGCCACCAATTATCGCGTCGGGTGATATGTTGAATTTCGTGATTAAGCATAGCGTTGCAAAGTGCTAGGTTCTCTTGTGTCAGTGCCCAAGCAGGGACGCAGATAGTATTGTCGGGGCATACAAAAGGGCTATGCCACTTGCTGCTTTGACGCAAGCGGATCTGGGCATGGCGGTGAGGTAAGCGTGACGATAGTAAGCTGCGTAGATCTGCACGATCAAGCACCGGCATAGTCGCCGCTAGTCGATTGAGGTGCATGACTGATAAGGCGATTTTGCAGATAACAAATAGGCTGTAAAGTAACCATGTAATCAACAGGGCACTTATCAATGAATTTACTGCAGCGGATACTTCAATGTATTTTTGTTCTACTAGCGTTAGATTGACTGAGGAGGATGAAGGTCGATCTAAAGCCTGCATACTTGTGCTCGACAAGCTCCTCTCAGAAGCCTGTGTTAAGTGGGCGTTAGAGCGGGTACCCGTTTCAGATTGTTCGGCTGCAGCTACTGTTCGAACTGGTACGTTATCTAGTAGAGCTATGGATGCTGGGGCAGGACTAACTATCGAGTCTTGATAATTTGAAGACAGAGTTATGTGTAGGCTGGCGCTAAAAAGGCCAGCGAACAGCGCGAAACGCCAAAGAGATTCAAGCAGTTTGCGCTGCTTGAGTATGCCGAACTTCTGACATAGCGCCATAGCGCCCAATAGGACAAAGCTGTGCGCTAAATAGTTGAGTAACCATAGCAAGATCAGGCTGTTAAAAGAATTCATGACGATTTCTTTGCGTTCTGTGTTGGAAGAAATTTCTTAAACAATTTAAGCAATGAAGCAGGGCCAGATCTGAATTTGGCGATGCTTCATTGAAGGAGAGAATCTTTTGTACAGCTTACGAACTAGATGTAGTAAGAATTATTTTGGAATAAAAACCGGAGTGAAGTTCGGATTGTTTGAAGTAATGACAGAGCGGACTCCAGTTTCTGGCTCCACAAATGGGAAGTGCCTTCTGTCATACTCACGTCTACTGAATTCCGCTATCATGATATCGCTAAACTTATCAGTCTTTTGCTGCGCCGAATACCAAGGTTGATAAGCATTTTTAAAATCAGTCAGCATTTGTTCACTATGGGCTTTCGCTTGCAATCCAGATTGATAGAAAATGTTTTGTGCCAGTTGCTTCGATTTTTCTAGTTCTTCACTGCGCATAATCAGGCGAATCTCTTGCGGTAAATAGCTGACATTTGCTAAGCTGAGCTGCAGTGCGGAAATATAATTGTTGTAGCAGTCTAGATTGGCGTTCATTTTTTCAAGGGTAAGTTTTAGTGTTTCCTTTGTGAACTTACTTGTAGGTAGCATTGGACGAGGACAAGTTTGCTCCGTCCATTTGAGTTTGCCACCATCAAAGTTTTGCGTGTAAAGCGCTAATTCTGATTGCCGCTTTTCGCGTTCCACCAGCATTTCTAAGAATTTTTGCGCTTTGAGATGTCCTTGAGCGGCGGCTTTGCTAATCCAAATTTTTGCTTCCTGCGAATCCGCTGGCTGCCCATCTCCGTGCCACAACATTTCGCCTTTGAGTGCCTGTGCCTCTGCATTGCCCGCATTGGCCAATTCGCTGTAGATTCTGAGCGCTTCTGCATAGTCTTTATTCACAAAGGCTTGCGTCGCTTGAGTTAATTGTGCTTGTTGACTTGGTTTAGTATTGTTTTTTGTAGCGCTGGTTTGCTCGACCTGATTTGGTTCCACTTCCAGCACCGCGTTTGCTGCTGTTGCCATTGCATGAGGCTTAGGGATTTCATTGGTCAGCGAATCGACTTGCTCGGGATTGTCGGCAATTTGTGGAGCTTTGAGATCATCCAATGCACTTGACGCCGTTAAGCTGCTCGGTGCCGATGGCAGCTCCTTGATTGTCACTGAGTTGGCATTACTAATCCCTAGTGTTTTTGCTTCTGGAGATGGAATCACTAAGGCAATCGTAGGCATAGAAAAGCTCACTGCGGTTAAGCCTAACATGGCGATTGTGCTCAGGCTGATGAGCTTGCCTTTGTGTGTATCTTGTTGAGAGTTATGCATATAGTCCTCGTCTAGAAGTAGATTGATGCGTTGAACCAATGATGATGCCTGTGCCATGGGTAAGGCTAAGGCGGGGAGTTTTTGAGACAGTATATTTTCAGCGCAACTCAATAGGGCTTGAGCGATTACCTTGCGCTCACTGACTTGTTGTGCCGCCTGATCGCAGGCTATTTCTGCAAGCAAACTGAGATGTCTTTCCGCATAGCGATTAAGCACCTGAAAGAAGAAAATATCTATGATGAATTGTTGAGCGATGCGCCATTTGCTATCTTCCCTGATGATGTGCTGGACTTCGTGAGCCAACATGGCGTGACATTGCGTCGTATCTGAATTTTCTAAGACCCATTCAGGCAGACAAACGCTGCCGTTGGGGCAAACGAAAGGGCTATTCCACATGGTATTGCGGCGAATGCTGATGTTGCCGTGAGTAGTCGGCAGCAGCTTTTGTACTAATGCATTGAGATCGGCGCGGTCAATAAGCGGCATGCTCGCGGCAAGACGATTTAATTGTCGAACCGAAAGTGCTAATTTGATGCAAATCAACAGACAATAAAGCATCCATGTAAAAAGTAGGGCGCTTGCAAGTTGATTGATGTTTTGTGATAAGACTATTGCGTTTGACGTGGAGACGGCTGGAGGCAAGGTGGGTGTAGCGCTCGCCGTGTCGCGACCTAGTGGCTCTGTTATTGTGGTGAGCTCAACTGACGGAGCCAGGCTAACTGAGATTTTTTCGATCTTATTATCGACTGGCTGCATCGTTGGCGCTATGACTGCAGATGCCGTGTTATGAACTGGTGTTTGCCAGTTATCTTGTAAAAGTAACTGTAATGACAACTGCAATGTCGCTGTCAGCAAGCCTCCAAATAATGCAAAGCGCCACACTATTTCAGCCAAATTCCTTTGCTTGAGCAAGCCCAGTTTTTGACAGAGCATCGCGACCCCAAGTAAGACGGAGCTATGAATCGCATAGCACAATAACCAAGCTAAGATGGTAGGCGTAAAACTAAGCAGGCTATTCATGGACTTTTCCTTTACCGGATTTGCTCTGTATGCGCTGGCGAATCTGTTCTAAATCTTCTGCCTTGATTTCCTCTTCACGTACTAAGTGACTGAGTAAAGCGCGCGCATTGCCTAGAAATACGGAGGACAATAATTCAGCTACCATCGATTTTTGCACCTCAGATTCAGAACGTGTCGCCCTATAAATCAGTTGCCGACCTTCTTTGCTTGCGCTGACCAAACCACGCTTTTCTAAACGCGTTAACATCGTCGCGATCGTAGTGTGGGCGAGTGGGCGCGTTTGCCTCATCGTTTCCACCACTTCAATGACGGTCGAGTCAGGTTTGTTCCACAACACGCGCATTAAGGCCAATTGCGGTTCGCTTAGTGAGGCATTCTTGGAGTCGTCTTCCATCTTTTGATCTTTCATGTTTGCTGTGATAGTGCATGGTCTGCGGCAAGAACTATTCTTTCGGTAATTGCTTTCAACTACTCAAGTAGTTCTACTACTGTAGTTTATTGAATTTAAGAAGTCAATCAATAAATTAAAAATAGTTTTTTGTATGTTTTCACGAAAATAAATACTGATTTGGGTCTAAGCCTAGAAATATTTACGCAAGTTGGCGCAATTGAATGAGGGGTATAACTTTTCACGATAGCCCTATTTTAATTCCGTATTTTTCAAACGAACACGTTCTCACTACACTGTGAACACAGCAGATTTCAAAGGAAGTCGAGAAAGCGCTGCAGCGAATGGGAGTGGTCTCCATCCCAGAATTTCGAAAGCTTTCTTTGATGTCTCCGATTCAGATTTGCCCGATGCTTAGATAAAACGAAGCAAAGTTTTAAAACCTGATTCTCAAGCGCCTGCAATTTGAATCGCGGTGCGGATAATTAGGTTTTAAGAAACTTTCGCCAGAAAAACGCCGGAATTGCCGGGCTTTTTCTTGGGTTTCGGGCCTGAATTGAATTAAAATGGCTGCTATCTCAGCCGATGCAACTTGAACTTATGGCGATTACCTTCCCATAAGCTCAGAACAGACTTGTGTCTTACCGGACGCAGCCCAAGTTCTTTGCACACAAAAATCACAAATTTTTTGGAGCTCTACATGTCATCCGACACAGCAATGAAATCTGCTGGTCTGGTGGAAGCGTCTTCGCTTTCGTCCGCCTCAGCAACTGAAACAAATTCAGCAACACCCTCCGACGTCAACGCAACTAGTGCATTAGCGCCAGTCACTCTCGACGACAAATACACTTCGAATACCGGCACGATTTTCTTATCAGGCATTCAGGCATTAGTGCGCTTGCCGATGATACAAAGACAGCGTGATCTCGCCGCTGGCTTGAATACTGCTGGATTTATTTCAGGATATCGCGGTTCGCCGCTCGGAGGCTTGGATGAAACCTTGTGGAAAACCAAAAAGCTCTTAGAACAACATCACGTTAAGTTCGTGCCAGGCGTGAATGAAGACCTCGCCGCCACGGCGGTGTGGGGCACACAAACGGTAGATCTGATCGGTCCCGCTAAATACGATGGCGTATTTGGTTTGTGGTACGGCAAAGGCCCAGGCGTAGATCGTAGTGCCGACGTGTTCAAACACATGAACCATGCTGGCACATCGAAACATGGTGGTGTGATCTTGGTGGCCGGTGATGATCATGGCGCTTATTCTTCAACGCTGCCACATCAGTCTGATCACATTTTTTCTGCCTGCATGATTCCTATGTTGTACCCAGCGAATGTGCAGGAATACTTGGACTTGGGTTTGCATGCGTGGGCGATGTCCCGCTTTTCAGGTTGTGCAGTGGGCTTCAAAGCTTTGGCTGATACGGTTGAATCCACTTCCTCAGTTGACGCTGATCCTTTCCGTTTGAAAATCACGATCCCAGAAGATTTCGTGATGCCTGAAGGTGGACTCAATACACGATTGTCGCTTGATACTTTGGGCATACAAGCACGTAAGCAAGAAGCCTTGATGCAAGACTACAAAATCTATGCGGCTTTGGCTTATGCGCGTGCGAATAAGCTTAATCACGTCACGATTGATAGCCCACATGCCAAACTTGGTATCGTCGCTTCAGGCAAATCTTATCTCGATGTCTTGGAAGCGTTTGAAAATCTCGGCATCGACGAACAAATGGCGGCGGATATTGGTATTCGTTTGTACAAAGTGTCTATGCCTTGGCCATTGGAACCGGACGGTGTACGCGAATTTGCGCAAGGCTTGGACGAGATCTTGGTGGTCGAAGAAAAACGCCAAATGGTTGAGTACCAACTCAAAGAACAACTCTACAACTGGCGCGACGATGTACGTCCTCGCGTGATCGGTAAGTTTGACGAAAAAGGTGAGTGGGTTGCCCCGCGTGGTGAGTGGTTATTGACTTCCAAGGCGGATTTTTCTGTATCGCAAATCGCGCGTGTTATTTCTGCGCGTATCGAAAGATTTCATACCAGCGATTTGATCAAAGCACGCTTGGCATTCCTCGAAGCGAAAGATGAAGTGTTGAACAAACAAGTCAATACGCCAGCCCGTCCAGCTTACTATTGCTCAGGTTGCCCGCACAATACTTCAACTAAAGTACCAGAAGGTAGTTTGGCTTTAGCTGGTATTGGTTGCCACGTGATGGCGACGGCGATTTATCCCGAGTTCAATAAATTGACGACCCACATGGGCGGCGAAGGCGCACCATGGATAGGTCAAGCAGCGTTCTCGACTTTGCCCCACGTGTTCCAAAATCTGGGTGATGGTACTTACTTCCATTCCGGTTATCTCGCGATCCGCGCTGCAGTGGCGGCGAAGGTCAATATCACCTACAAGATTTTGTATAACGATGCGGTGGCGATGACGGGCGGTCAGCCCGTCGACGGTACGATTAGCGTACAAATGATGGCGCAACAAATGGCTGCCGAAGGTGTGAAGCGCATTGCTTTGGTGACTGAAGATTTAACACGCTACACAGACCGTAGTGGCTTACCAGCGATCATCACTCTGCATGATCGCAAAGACATGGATGCGGTACAGCGTGAACTCCGTGAAATCGAAGGCGCGAGCGTCTTAATTTACGATCAAACCTGCGCCGCAGAAAAGCGCCGTCGCCGCAAAAAAGGCCAATTCCCTGACCCAAATCAACGTATGTTCATCAACGAAGCGGTGTGTGAGGGTTGTGGCGATTGCGGTGTGCAATCGAACTGTACGTCCATCATGCCAGTGGAAACCGAATTTGGCCGCAAGCGTGCGATTGATCAGTCTTCCTGTAATAAAGATTATTCCTGCGTTAAAGGTTTCTGTCCTAGCTTCGTGACTGTAGAAGGCGGTAAATTAGTAAAGTCCAAAACAGGCGTAGCGAAAACCGATGACTTCGGTGATTTGCCATCCCCAGTTTTGCCAAGCTGCGATACTTCCTACAATATTTTGCTGAACGGGATCGGCGGCACTGGCGTGATCACCGTTGGTGCTTTGCTCGGCATGGCTGCACATCTTGAAGGTAAAGTCGCATCGGTGTTAGATATGACCGGCATGTCGCAGAAAAATGGTTCTGTGACTTCCCATATTCGTATCGTCGAAAAAGTCAGCAAGCTGCGTGCACAACGTATCCCGACTGGTGAAGCTGATTTGATTTTAGGTTGCGATATTTTGACCGCAGGCCAACACGATGCGATTTCTAAAATGCGCGCCGGCCGTACCCGTGCGGTGATCAATACGCATGAACAACCAACCGGACCATTCGCCAAAAATCCTGATTGGCAATTCCCATTGGAATCAACTGAGCGTTTGATTTCTGATTCAGTTGGCGGCAATGTCGATTTCGTGAATGCGACAAAACTCGCGACTGCTTTGATGGGTGATTCGATTGCAACTAATTTGTTCATCTTAGGATTTGCTTTCCAAAAAGCTGCGATACCTTTGTCTGAAGCGGCTTTGTTACGTGCGATTGAATTGAATGGCGTGGCAATTGACGCCAATAAAAAAGCCTTCCTGTGGGGACGTAGAGCCGCAATCGATCTGGCACGCGTTGAGAAAATCGCGATCCCAGGACAACCCGTTGTAATCCAAATGCCGCAAAGCCTAGACAGCATCATCAAACGTCGTGTAGCTTTCTTAACCGAATACCAAGACGCCGCTTACGCTGCACGATACGAAGAACTCGTTAACAAAGTGCGCGTAGCCGAAGAAAAAATCGGCGGGGCTAAGTTAGCAACGGCTGTAGCAAAGTACGCCTACAAATTGATGGCTTACAAAGACGAATATGAAGTCGCGCGCTTGTACACCAACGGCGAATTCACTGAGAAATTGAAACAGCAATTTGAGGGTGATTTCTCGGTTAAATTCAATTTGGCACCACCGCTGTTCTCGAAGAAAGATGGTCAAGGCCATTTGATTAAAGCGCAATATGGTTCATGGATGTGGCAAGCATTTAAATTGTTAGCGAAGTTTAAGGGTTTGCGTGGCACTAAATTAGATATCTTTGGCTACACTGAAGAACGTCAAAAAGAGCGTGCCTTGATCACAGATTACCGCGATACAGTATTGTCTTTGTTGACTAAGCTTAACGCTGACAATGTCGATCAAATCATCGCGGTAGCGAGCCTGCCGGAAAAAATCCGTGGCTTTGGTCATGTGAAGGAAAAGGCAATGCAAGCTTATCATGTTGAAAAAGCGGCTTTGATGAGTGTGCCGAGTAAACAGCAAGCAGCATGAAGTCGCGAGGTTTTAGCCCCTTCCTCATCAAGGGGAAGGTAGGGATGGGGATGGGTTTTAGTCGATTAACTCCGCTATCAATTGAATAACCGAGACCCATCCCCACCCTAGCCCTCCCCATAAAGTAATAATTCGGGGGAGGGGACAAAAAAGCCAAAACCAACACAAAACCACAATTAATAAGTGACGTGAACGTAAACGTAAATCGAAACGTCATATAATCAAACAACACAGTATTTGCCACAAGCATATATCGATTGAATAAAAGGAAAACAACATGACCGATCTATCCATCGCCGAGAAGTTAACCGAATACAAACCCACCAATAAAGTCCGCTTCGTGACTGCAGCTTCATTGTTCGATGGCCACGACGCCTCGATCAATATCATGCGTCGCATCTTGATGGCGAATGGCGCAGAAGTGATCCACTTGGGACATAACCGTTCGGTAGAAGAAATCGTGACTGCAGCATTGCAAGAAGATGCGCAAGGTATCGCGATTTCGAGTTACCAAGGTGGCCACGTCGAGTATTTCAAATACATGATCGACTTGCTCAAGCAACGTGGTGGTGAACATATCAAAGTATTCGGTGGCGGTGGCGGTGTTATCGTGCCAGAAGAAATCGCGGATTTGCATGCCTACGGTGTGACACGCATTTTTAGTCCAGAAGATGGTCAACGTATGGGTTTGGTCGGCATGATTTTGTCCATGATCAAAGCTTGCGACATCGATCTCTCACCGTTTGCACCAACAAGCTTAGATGTGCTGCAACAAGGCGAACTCGTCGATAAACATCGCCCATTGGCACAGCTGATTACCGCACTAGAAAACGATAAAGTAGATGCGGCTTTGCGCGCGACCATTATCGAATCCGCCAAAGCGATTAAGACGCCAGCCTTCGGTATCACAGGCACAGGCGGTGCAGGTAAATCTTCCTTAACTGATGAATTAATTCGTCGCATTCGTCTCGATCAAGATGATGAACTGAATATCGCGTTGATCTCCATCGACCCTTCACGTCGTAAGTCGGGCGGTGCTTTGCTCGGTGACCGTATTCGTATGAACGCGATCAACCCATGGAAAGGCAAAGTCAAAGTTTTCATGCGTTCTTTGGCAACTCGTGAAGCTGGTTCTGAAATTTCTCAGGCTTTGCCAGACGTGATCGCTGCCTGCAAAGTGGCAGGCTTTGATTTGGTCATCGTCGAAACATCCGGTATCGGCCAAGGCGATGCAGCGATTGTGCCGCACGTGGATTTATCGATGTACGTGATGACGCCAGAATTTGGTGCCGCTTCACAATTAGAAAAAATCGACATGCTCGATTTCGCCGATTTTGTTGCCATCAATAAGTTCGACCGCAAAGGCGCACAAGACGCACAACGTGATGTGGCAAAACAATACCAACGCAACCGCGAAATGTGGACCAAGAAGCCGGATGAAATGCCAGTGTATGGCACGCAAGCTTCACGTTTCAATGATGATGGCGTGACCGCTTTGTATCAAGGCATTTTGCCTGAACTGGTTGCGCGTGGTTTGAAGGCGAAACCAAGCAAACTCGCACCAGTAAGCAGTAAAACCTCCAGTGCACAAAACGTCATTGTGCCACCAGCTCGCAGTCGCTACTTGGCAGAAATCGCCGATAGCGTACGTGCTTATCACAAGCATACTTACAAACAAGTCGGCGTCGCACGAGAACGTCAACAGCTGCAAGCAACTAAGCAGATGTTGACTATTGCAGGTAAGGCTGCCGATTTCGACGATCTCATCACGGAACGTGACAACAAGCTTGATGCAGAATCCAAGAAATTGGTCGCCATGTGGCCAGACATGCAGAAGGCTTATGCGGGTGATGAATACGTCGTCAAAATTCGCGACAAAGAAATCCGCACACAACTTATCAGCAGTACTTTGTCCGGCACAAAAATCCGTAAAGTCGCATTGCCACGCTTTGAAGATCATGGCGAAATCTTGCGCTGGTTGATGTTAGAAAACGTCCCAGGCTCATTCCCATTCACTGCAGGCGTGTTTGCATTCAAACGTGAAGGCGAAGATCCAACGCGTATGTTCGCTGGTGAAGGTGATCCATACCGCACCAATCGTCGCTTTAAACTCGTATCGCAAGGTATGGATGCGAAGCGTTTGTCGACAGCGTTTGACTCCGTGACTTTGTACGGTGCAGACCCAGCGATTCGTCCAGACATCTACGGTAAGATCGGTAACTCAGGTGTATCAGTCGCGACCCTGGAAGACATGAAAGTCCTCTACGATGGCTTCGATCTCTGCGATCCAGCGACATCAGTCTCCATGACGATCAACGGCCCAGCACCAACGATCCTAGCCTTCTTCATGAACACCGCAATTGATCAGCAAATGGAAAAATTCCGCGCCGATAACAAGCGTGAGCCGACTGCCGATGAAGCCGCAAAAATCCGCGCATGGGTCTTGATGAATGTACGTGGCACAGTACAAGCCGATATTCTGAAAGAAGATCAAGGTCAGAATACTTGCATCTTCTCGACCGAGTTTTCACTCAAAGTCATGGGTGATATTCAAGAGTATTTCGTGCACCATCAAGTGCGTAATTTCTATTCTGTGTCTATCTCTGGCTACCATATTGCTGAAGCCGGCGCGAACCCAATTTCGCAATTGGCCTTCACTTTGTCGAACGGTTTCACCTTCGTTGAAGCCTACCTCGCACGCGGTATGCACATCGATGATTTCGCAGCGAACTTGTCCTTCTTCTTCAGTAACGGCATGGACCCAGAGTACACAGTTTTGGGTCGCGTCGCTCGTCGTATCTGGGCAGTGTCTATGCGCGACAAGTACGGCGCAAATGATCGCAGCCAGAAGTTGAAATACCATATCCAAACCTCTGGCCGCAGCTTGCACGCGCAAGAAATCGACTTCAACGATATCCGCACCACATTGCAAGCCTTGATCGCGATCTATGACAATTGCAACAGCTTGCACACCAATGCTTACGACGAAGCAATCACCACACCAACCGACGAATCAGTACGTCGTGCTTTGGCGATCCAGTTGATCATCAACCGTGAATGGGGTTTGGCGAAAAACGAAAACCCAATTCAAGGCAGCTTCATCATCGAAGAATTGACAGACTTGGTTGAAGAAGCTGTGATGCAAGAATTCGAGCGCATCGCAGAACGCGGCGGGGTTTTGGGCGCGATGGAAACCGGCTACCAGCGCGGCAAGATCCAAGAAGAATCCATGCACTACGAACACCTGAAACACGACGGTACTCTACCTATCATCGGCGTCAACACCTTCCGCAATCCTAAGGGCGGCGAAGCACCGCAGAAGATAGAATTGGCACGTTCCACAGATGAAGAAAAGCAATCGCAATTAACGCGCTTGGCAGACTTCCATTCACGTCATGCGGATGTTGCGCCACAAGCGCTGGCAGCCTTGCAGCGAGCGGCTATCAATAACGAAAACGTGTTTGCGAAATTGATGGAGGCGGCGCGGGTTTGTTCTTTGGGGCAGATTACGACGGCGTTATTCGAAGTCGGTGGTCAATACCGCAGGAATATGTAGTGCGAAAATGTAGGGCGGGTGCAACCCGCGCTGTAAATTAACGTAACGATTTATCGTTCAAATATTCGTTTAAACTTCAAATCATCATCTCGGCATTCTGAAAAAACCGGCGGCGCGGGTTGCACCCGCCCTACAATACTTAAGCGATAAAACAACTATTTGTTTAGTGCGGATGAGAAATGGAAAATGGCCTTTGTTATCGAGAAAATCACTCCAGAAGAGCTTTTAAGCAAGTATCCAGAAAAATACAGTGTTCTCAAGAATCATCTCCCTGGCCCAGAACGTCTTGGTTTTCCAATTCAAAGCTGGATCGTTGATCGCGACAGAGACATCTTTGTTTTTCTGATGTGCTGTGGTGAGGTTGAGCATCCTGACGGATATTTAGTTTTGTTTTGGGGTGAAAGTTATGTACTAGCGAAAGATGAATACCCCTCAATGTTTCATTGGATGGGAGGAAGAGCAACCCCAGAAATTTTGTATATTTCTGAAGAAATTAAGGGGCGAATAGAAGAAATCGAGGCTCTGTTTAACGACGCGTTCAATGGCAGTGGTTGGTTTGTTCATTCCTTTGATGCTGATGTGTCCCTAACTTTTCCTAAAGCTACGTAGGGCGGGTGCAACCCGCGCTGTAAATCAATCTTAACGATTTATCGTTCAAATATTCGTTCAAACTTCAAATCACCATCTCGGCATTCTGAAAATTCTGGCGGCGTGGGTTTCACCCGCCCTACGATGTACATCGTTATTTTCGTCTTGATTGCTTCGTGAGACGCTTGCGGTTTTCAATCGCGCTCTCAACTTTCTATGTCCCGCTACCGCCGCGCTAACATCAAAGGTGCCACGTATTTCTTTACGGTGGTGACCGAGCGTCGGCAATCGATATTGACGAATGAGGATGTACGAGATGCTCTGCGTGCCGCAATCGTGAAGGTGCGCGCATCGCATCCTTTTGAGATTGATGCTTGGGTTTTACTCCCTGTTCACTTACATTGTATTTGGACTTTGCCAGAAGGCGATGCTGATTTCTCTACGCGTTGGCGTTTGATCAAACGCGAAGTCACGGTGGCGGTTGGTGCGAACTATTTTCGTGAAGAATTTCAAACCGAACGACGCGCACAAAAACAGCAAGGCACCATCTGGCAACAACGATTCTGGGAGCATCTGATTCGCGACGATGATGACTTTGCGGCGCATATGGATTATTTACATTTCAATCCCGTTAAACATGGATTGGTGAAGACCGTGAATGCATGGTCTTGGTCTTCGTTTCATCGTTTGGTCAATGACGGTGTTTATCCCTCGAATTGGGGTGGTGAAGGCTCTAATGCTATTGTTCTCAAACACGACGAGAATTAATAAATTGTAGGGCGGGTGCAACCCGCGCTGTAAATCATCTTAACGATTTATCGTTCAAATATTTATTCAAGCATCGCATTGCCATCACGGAAATTTGAAAATGTTGGCGGCGCGGGTTACACCCACCCTACGATATCAATTCACGTTCTCCGCAACGCCTCATTAAGAAAAGGAATCACCCGCGCTTTATAAGCATCCGCCGCATCACGATAAGCAAAGGTGTGATCCACACCTGGCAATATCATCAGTTCTGTTTTCACCGCTGTACCGAATGCACGTTGTAGACGTTCGCCGAAATGCGGTGGCGTATAGATATCGGCGTCACCGTGTATCAGTAGCACCGAGGGATTTCCTTTGACTAATGCTGCTTGACGTTCTGGTCTGAGGTTTCTTTCTAAGGATGGCCAGACGACTTGTGATATGCGGATTGCTGCGTTAGCTATTGGGTAGTGTTTCCAAAAGTCGGGCAGGGTAGGGAAGGCGGCTTCTAACACCGCTGCGTGGTAAGGACTGCCTTCTCGTGCTAATGAGCACAAGCCCCAAGCTGCGCCGAATGAAGCACCTATGAGTCCGACTGGTAAGTGTGGGTGACGTCGCTTTGCCCAAATGCCAGCAGCGAGTATGTCGGCGGGATAGTCGAAGGATTTGCCTTGGCTCTCGCCGAAGCCGTTCGCATCGAAGAGCAGCACATTAAAACCCGATTGGCGAAATAGATCAGCGTGACCGTAGCGCAACCAAAATCCTTTCGCTGCTTTGCCCATGGGATGCGCTAGTACTAGGGTGGCGTTTGCGTTGCCCGCAATGTCTCTGTCGCTTACCGCTGCACCCCACAAACCTTGTAGATGTGCACCATTGCCACTTTGAAAGCTGACGCGCTCCCAGGCTGATTGCTCAGTATCGTTTGGCCAAACCCATGGAACCTCAAAACGCCCGAAGAAGGGTTTGCGTAAAATTTTGTGCGACAAGCTCATAGATTTTCCTTCATCTGCGGGTGGGTACATCGTTGTCAGCATTAGACTTAGGATGGATTCGTCGATGATAGCTTAATCAGAAATTTGCGACAAAGTGGAATGGCTCTAATCTTAGAAGAAATATTGAAGCATTTTGACGGCGTGCTTTGCATCCTTTCTACAAATTAGACTCTTAGATTGGCGTTCCTCGGGCGCTGCATCTTCGGTGCATCAATACGCGAGATGTAAATGATCTGTGACACATCCAAATTAAAGGTGAAACCGTCTGAACTCTGTACTGTAATCGCGAACAAATTTCTATCCAAATAATGTGCTTCGGTTTTACCCGTCGCCCAGTTAATAGGCACCCTCGTTGCTGATTGTCCGGTGAGTATTCATCGGACAGAAATTTGACGACTTGGACAGTCTTCGGACAGCCTTCGGACAGCGTTCAAGTAAATTTCCCAATTAAAATCAATGACTTGGTGCTGGCGTAATTTTTGCTTCTTGAAAATAGATCTATTTGAAATTCACCTGGCTTCTAAAAATGCGGACATGTTTTGTCTGCAATTGAATCAACGCTATGAGGGCTATATCTATGAAAAGAATTATTTTATTCGTGCTCCTTTTTTTATCATTCAATCATGTCCACGCGCAGTCAAAGCATTCTCAATTTGTTACCTCCGATATTGATCATTTTTGGAAAGCATATGACAAGATAAAGTCGACGACGGACGTCACCGAGCAATTGAAGTATCTTAATGATCTTTACATCGATAAAGGATCAGAGGGACTCAAACTCATTCTGGAAGCTCGACGATACAGCGACAACGAGTACCTTGATGCAATTAATAATTACCCCCTATTTTGGGCTTCGATTCGGGCGAATACCTATAAGGCTAAAGAGTTTGCAAAAGAAATTGAACAAGGTTCGCTGAAGCTAAAAAAAATCTATCCCAAGCTAAGAGATAACAATATTTACTTCACCATTGGTGCTTTGCGTACACCTGGAACCGGTAAAAATGGACAGATTTTGGTTGGCAGTGAACTAGCGATGGCTGATGAAAATACCGACACGAGCGAATTCACGACTTCGTTCAAGCATCTAAAACCTTACTTTGCTACTAATCCGATTAAGCATATTGTTTTTCTCAATGTTCATGAGTACGTACATACCCAACAAAAAACCGAAATGGCCTACGATTTACTTTCGCAAAGCTTGTTTGAAGGTGTTGCAGAATTCATTCCGACATTGGCGTTAGGTCTAAATTCACCGACACCAGCAATCGCCTATGGCTACAAAAATAGAGAGCAAGTTAGAGCTGCATTTGAGAACGACATGTTTTCACCATGGCATTACAATTGGATTTGGAATGATCTGGAAAATCAATTCAAGACCAGAGATTTGGGTTACTACATCGGCTATGCGCTCGCCGAGAAATACTATAAAGATGCGATTGATAAGCAAAAGGCTATCGCTGATTTGATCGAGCTTGATTTTAATAGTAGAGATGAAATAGAAACGTTTGTGGATCGTATAGGGTATTTCTCAAAGCCGATCAAGCAGCTTAAACAGGACTATGAAAACAGTCGCCCTAGGGTGGTTGGAATCAAACAATTTCAAAATAAGAGTCAATCCGTATCTGCAGGTATTTCTCAGATCACGGTTGAGTTTTCTACGGCCTTAGATACGAGATATTCAGCAACTGATCTTGGCCCATTAGGTAGAGCGTATTTTCCTGAAGTTATATCGAGAGCGATTTCTGCAGATGGTCTTTCTATGACCTATGACGTTAAATTGAAAGCGAATCAAGTTTATCAACTGAAGATAGAAAGTGGATTCAGAACCCAATCCGCAATACCTTTGCTTCCTTACCTCATCGAATTTAAGACGAGTGAAGAATCTATCGTGATTGCAAGATAAGGAAATCGCTGTCAGCCTTAGCGTAGTCACGATAGCGGTTTTAGTTTCTTTGTTCCAGATCAGTTAATGGATAGGGCGAGTTCGATTCGATTCAGCATACCGGCTCGCAGGCGCGAGCGAAGAGTGACTAAACTCGCCACTGACTACGCTTTATCCCGTCGTCGAAACCAACCAGTCAAAGACATTCTGTCCCGCGTCGCTGGTAAAACTTCATGCAGCATCTCGGCCGATAAAAATACCACCATGCGGCAGGCGACTGGTGAAATATCTTGTGTCGCACAATCTAGCGGATGCAGACGCAGAGCACCGCCTTGTTCTGTTCGCCAGTGATCGTTGAGATAGATCACGATAGAAATAGTACGGGCATCATCGTTGTGAAAACGGTCCACATGTTTGCTATACGAAGCGCCGGGTGGGTAGAAAGAAAAATGACTCTCGTAGTTGTCTAGTCCCAAATACAAGGTTTGGTTTAATAGCACACGTACTTGCTCCATCATACCCAAATAGGCGTCGCATGCAATCGATTGTCCGGTATGCAGCCAAGCGATTTGATCGCTGCGTATTCTTGCTTGTAGGGTCGTTTGATTACCTTGACCGACACGTGCCAGTTTCAAGACATTCAGTTCACGTAAAGCGACGCACTCTGCCGCCAATAAGGCATTGAGTTCTTTGGATAAAAAAAGGTTGTGTTGTGACCAGCCATGTTGGCTTAAGTTATCGCACAGGGTGCTGAGTACCGAGTTGGGAAGCGTTTCCTCAACGTGAGTGATACCGTGAAACGGAGTGGGTGAAATAAGCTGCCTCTTTTAGGATTGAGATAATCGTGCATGTGCATCGTTTGACCCAAGAAAAAGGGGGAGTTTTTTTGTAGTTGCTGGGTGAAGATGTGACTTGGCTATTCACCTAGTAGTGCTAATGTGTCATGCCATTGCGCCGCCCATGGCATCAGAAAATCATGCTCTATGAATACGCGTTTCAAACGTGACATAGGAACGCGATAATTGTCGTTCAAACCTAAGGCCAGCGTCACAGGATTCCATTGCCATTTATTTTTTGCTGCTTTCGTGCTGCTTTTAATACGCGCACCTTCGTCACCAAAAATTGCTTCACCGCTCATTAGTGCTGTATCTAGGTTAATTTTCACCAAACCAGCAAAAGCAAGTAGGGCTTGTTCTTTGGTGATGCCTTTATTTGACTCCGATAAAGTTGACTTTTGCTCTTTGGCAGGCTGCGCATCTTTTTTGATTTGTTCTAACAGGCGGCTCAAATCTTTACGCAGAAATCGCAAATCGTCTAAGGGCGCACGTATGCCGGGTGATGGCAACTGGATCGCGATCTTATCGGCATCCTTAGTCATGGTAATCAATACATCCGAGCTACCCGCGGCTAATCTTTGTGTATCGTCTTGAAAGAATATAGGCGCTGCAAAACCGCCAGTGGCATCGCCGAATAGTTCTGGAAATTGATCGTTGTAATCCAACCAAACATAGGGCGTAGCACCATGCTCGATCAAGCTCGCTAAGCTCCATACTTTGCCAGTTTGCTCATGCAGCCAAGTACAGGCTTCTGCCAGCGTCGCGCGGTAGGCTAAATCGGGATTGTTCATGGAAAGCTTTTAGAATAAGTGAGATGAAATACCTTGAGCGGACATTGTTGTCGTGGTACGCAATGAGAGGACGATTATAGGCTAGTGCAGAACGTATGGATATTCTTATCGATACCCAGAGCTGACATTGCAATAAATCTATGCAGATATAAATTGCATTATGATGTCGTTTGCTTACTAGTAAGCTGGCGCGCATCACGGTGCTATTGTTCCATTAAGAATTCATCAAAGATTACAAATGAAAATAGATAGCCACGCCAACTGTAATCGTGAAGTACGTTTGGCGATGTGCCTAAGGTCAAAACCGTAAACCGTATGAAGAATGACGCTTAATCTGGTCGATTTTGAGACTATGTATCATGAGGCTGTGCAACTAAGAAATGCTTTGAAAGACAAAGTAGATATCAAGCCTTAAACAATTAATTCTGCATTTTGAAATGTCGTGATCTGATGAAAATCTTGGAAACTACCCGCTTGAGCTTGCGCCAAATGTCGGTCGGCGATGCCGAATTTATGCTTGCCTTACTCAACGACCCCTCATGGTTGCGTTTTATCGGAGACCGTGGCGTACATACGCTCGACGATGCGCGTAATTATATTTTGCTGGGGGCGATGGCAAATTATGCGCGACTTGGCTATGGCTTTTACCTAGTTGAATTGAAAGAATCAGGAACGGCGATTGGCATGTGCGGTTTGGCAAAGCGCGATTATCTTGATCATGCGGATATCGGCTTTGCCTTTTTGCCCGCTTATTGTGGCCAAGGATATGCATTTGAAGCAGCCGCTGCGACTTTACAGTATGCGCAACGGCAATTGCATTTGCCGCGTATCTTGGCAACGACTCGTGTGGATAATCTATCCTCTTCCAAATTGCTGGAAAAGTTGGGCATGCGCTTGGATCAGATCATCATGCATCCAGACGGAGACCGGGAATTGAAGTTGTATGAGATAGATTTGGCTTTGTGATTTATTCGAACATGGCTGTTAATTCAGCCACCTAAGCACCCACCCAAGAATGTAACTAAGCCCGCAACTAAGCATGCATTAAGCCACCATACAAAGTGAACGCTGCGGCCGCAATTAATAAGATGCCGATGCCTTTTGCCAAGATGGCGTTAGTGCGCGGTTTGTTGGCTAAGGTCTGCTGCGCCTGTACTGCCATGACCGCGACAGCACCGTACACGATGAGTTGTGTAACTGCCGTAATGAGGGACAAGACGCTCGTTTGTATCCATATCGAATCGCCATCACGTCGTATGAATTGTGGAAAAATAGCGAGCATGAAGACGTAGGCTTTAGGATTGAGCATACAGGTCGCAATGGCACCCATAAAACTCTTTTGTAGATTCGCCGTACCTTGTCCCGCGTCAGGGCCAGCTAGACTTTTGACTTGAATTAATCCCCAGCCCAACCAAGCAATGTAGGCAGCTCCGGCGATCAGCATTGTATTGTAAGCCCAGGGAATCAAAGTAAGGACGGCGCTGACGCCTGTCGCCCCTACGATCATATGGAGAATACCACCTACCACCGTCCCAGCTACTGCCGCAAAGCCGGCACGATAACCACCTTTCATACTACTGCCCATCACATAGGCCATATCCATACCGGGTAAAATAATGACGCCGGAGATGACTACAAAATACAACCACAGACTGCTCGTTTCACCCATGTTATTTCCTTTCATTCATTCGAGAATTTGAGCTGTCTATGCTAGAGTGCCGGACATCAGAGCACCATACGAAGTTAAAGGTTTTAGGTCCCGAACTCCTGCATAATCGAAAGTCTTTTGAGAGGTTTACTTTGAAGTTTGAAATCGACAGCTATGACCGCAAAATTCTTGCGCTTTTGCAAAGTGATGCACGTTTGAGTTTTTCTGAAATTGGGCGACGCATACATCTCACTTCGCCAGCGGTCGCTGAGCGCGTCAGGCGTTTGGAAGAAGCGCAGATACTGCAAGGCTTTACGTCACGTCTGAACCTGCGCGCTCTGGGTTATAGCTTTGAGGCTCTGATTCACATCACCGTCGATTCGCATGCGGCGCTTGATCAATGGGCGCAGCAACACCCAGAAGTTCTGGGTTTATATGCGACCACCGGAGAGCAATGCGCCATGATGCGGGTGGCGGTGGTGGCACCAGAGCATTTGCAGAGTCTGATCTTATCGTTAGGAAAAATTGGTAAGACACAAACCTCGATTGTGCTCTCGACGCAATGTGCCGACCGTGAGGTAGTGCCTGCTGATCAGATTACCTGGTAAGCATCGGGCTGTGTCGACGCTATTTATTCAATGTCACTTGAGATTGGCGCAGCTTAAATCCAGATTGCTCGTGAACCAGATCGTAATCAATCGAACATCTTGGCGATTCATAAAGATCCTTAGCTGAATTAGTTGAGCACTTTGATCAGTTTTGTCAGTTCGCCAGTTTTGAATCCTCGCTTAATGGCGATATCAATTTGTTGCATCTCTTTTTCAAACTGACCTTTGGCGCTGGCAAAATGGATGGTGTCATAAAACAAGGGTGTTTTGGAAGCGTAAAAAGTTTTGCCTAACAATTCTGGGTCGCGCAAGTCGGGAATATAAGTCTGGTGTAGATACGTTAAAAATTGATCCTGTTTGTCAAATTGAATCAATCCCCACAGCAATACATCGGAGCGTTTTGCAATGAGTTTTCTAAAACGTGCGGAAGCCTGCGCTGAGTCTTCATCAATCTTGAATACTTTGTTCTTCGCCAATTCAAACTCCATGCCATGACTGACACCTCGTTCGATACTGACTGTTTTGTTGTTTAAATCCTCCACTGAGTTTAGGGAAATTTGTGGTTCTCCGTACGCGATCGCCCAGATACGTGAACTCAATAAGGCTTCGGAGTAGCGATAACGGGTAAGACGCTCGGGAGATTTGGAAAATCCCCAGATGATGTCTTTACCATCCAGTGTCATTTGTTTGGCACGATTCCATGGCACTGATACTGCTATCAAGCGCATGTCCGTGTTTTGTTCTAAATAGTGCAGGACATTGCGCAAGCCCACACGGACTGGCTGCGGTCGACCTTTGGCGTCTAATCTTTCTTGCACATACACGGTGAGGATAGGCGTTGCAGTTGACTTATTTTTTCCAACACTTACAGCATCTGCAATCAAGGCATAGACATTATTCATCATGCTGCAAGAGCAGATTAGAAATAGTGCAGTAAGAAATCGTTTCATGTGTCGTTCCCTAGCTAGCGCCAGAAGATATTATCCTAAGTTGAACATCACTGAAAGCAAATTCTTATAAGTGTTTTTAAGGCTTATTCTGGCTAGGCAGAGCTCTCTCGCTATTATTGTTTTGATCACTCAAGTGAAATCTTATGTGCTTAGACTAGGTATCTTTAGCTAACCAGATGTGGAGTTGAGCTTGCGGCAAGCCATTCCATCAATTTTATGGTGGGAATCAGCGTGGCGCAGTGATACTGAGAGCTGGTGCTTGAAGCCCTGTATGGTCCTATTATTTAATGAGCTGCTTACCTGAGATCATCGGTCTCAAAGTAAACAATATTTTTCACTTTCCATTCTTTGCCTAACTGGTGCGCCAGGGTTTCGTCCAATAGTTGAGTATCGGGTAGCTTGAGCGTATTCGTAGGTAGCAGAATTTCAGATACCGTTCTAGATTTTGGCGCGGGTTTTAAACTAATCAATATGTCAAAGTCCGGCCGACGGTCGATCTTCTTCATTAAGAATCTTTCGCTTCCAGTGCCGAAGACATAGTAATGTCCGGCACTTTGTGTTTGTTCTTTGGGGGCTAGTGTATTGAAGACGATGATCTCATCTACCATTATGGTTTGCTGGGTGTAACGTTCTTTCCCGCCACGTTCAAAATGCCCCTGCACCAGACGTCCTGTAAATTGTTGTAAAGCGTTAGGAGTATTTGCTTGCAAGCGATTCAGATCAAACTGTTCTGGCTCTAAGGTCCACACTTCTGGCGTCCGAGCTAAGCTTGTTCGAAGTGCTTTGTCTGTTTTTTCGTCGAGCAGGTGAAATCGAAAAATAAGCTGGCGATCATGAGGCGCATGCATCATTGGTAGATGTGAAGCATAGAGTCCTTCTTTGCCACCAAAAATTAACATGCCATGCAAGCCCCAATGACTGACTTTTTTGTTTGAACTTTCTTTACTCGCAGAATTTATTTGTGCCTCTGAAGATAGCGCGCTCGCAGATAAAAATAGTGTCAATGTTAGTGACAAAAGTAGCGACGCAATTTTGCAAAATTTGTTTGGGTAAAGAAACATCGTGAACCTTGGTCTGAGAGCGTTAGAAACAGTAAATACTACGCTTGTATCGATTCTATAGCGCCTAATGGCGAAGCTCGATTTGTTAAGTGGGAAAGTCAGTTTACTCTAAAAAATCCGCGCTTGCATACTCGACGGTCAAAGCACTTGAATCCGCTGGTGCTTAGGTTTTTCTTATAACTTTTTCTGATCTTGATAGTAGAATTCGATATAGAGTCGATGTTCGCTTGGATTTCAATTTGCTGGGTCTTGATCCAGTAATCCCACATGCTATGGCTGATTTCTCAGCCTATCCATTTTATATTTTCGGTGGCGGTGGCGGTTGCTAAGCGGCGGCACCTGAAGTAGGCGATATTGCTTCACTTAGACATGCAGCGCTTTCTTAAAATAGTTGTCTTTGAAAGTTTGCTTTCAGCATTGGACAAGTGGGCCACAGTAAGATTCATACAGGAGCTAAGCGATGACAATTTCTGATTTAGATGTGCTGTTAAAAAGCATGAACCCTGTGTTGAACGAGGGGCAGTATGTTTTTGTGACTGCACCCGCGAATTGCGATGTGCCATGGGATGATGTGCTTGCTTCTATCCGTGAGCCGGAGGGGCTGTCTATTGTGTTGGCGCTTAGTGTCGCTCAACATTTAGGTTTGACCTTCGCCTATCCGTTTGCATGGATTACCTTGCAGGTGAATTCAGATCTGGCGGCGGTGGGATTAACCGCTGCTTTTTCTAGAGTATTAGGACATGCTGGTATCAGTTGTAATGTGGTCGCTGGTAATCAGCATGATCATATTTTTGTGCCTTTTCATCAGGCGCAGATGGCGATGGAGAATCTGTTGCAATTGCAGCGCTCGCAACCATAGTTGTGGCAATGATTGTGCGTGAGTTCGCTTAGTCATACTAAAGCCCCACGCGTTGAATTAATTGCACTAAATGTTATTTGATCTTACTATCATTCTTTTCCTGAAGTGAGCTTGTGATCTGCACAGGATTCGGCTTCTTAGTGACCTATGAATTATTACATCAGCCAATCGCAAAGGATTGAAAAATGACCGAAACGGGTTTTAATACTGCCGGCAAAACTGTCGATGAAAAATTTTGTATGGACTGTGGTGCTCTGATTAAATTGAAAGCTGAGATCTGCCCGAAATGTGGTGTACGCCAAATGGCCGCGCCTGCATCGAGCAATATCGGTGCAGTGGCACCGAATGGTAAAAGCAAGATCGCCGCGGCTCTGTTTGCTATATTTTTAGGGTGGATGGGGGCGCACAAATTTTATTTGGGTGATGTCGGTTGGGGAGTCGTCTATTTGATTTTTTTCTGGACAGGGATTCCTGCGCTCATCGGTTTCATCGAATTTATTTTGTTGCTGACCATGAGTGATGAGAGCTTTAATCAGAAGTATGGGCAGGTTTGAATTGGCTCAGTTTTTAAATTTAGATATGGAAGCGGCTTGTTGTAACGATGACGCAGCTTAAAATCCGGCAGATGCAGGCGTCAGATTTTGATAGCGTGATGTCGATACAGGCTGCATGTTATTCAGGTGATATTCCGGAATCGCGCACTTCTTTGCTTGCGAAGTTTGATGCCAGTCCCGAGACTTGTTTGGTTGCCCAATGTGAAGAACAGGTTCTTGCTTACTTGTTTGCCTTGCCTTGGTTATCGGCCGCGCCGCCAAGTTTGAACGCCGATACTTGCTACCTTCCGCTTAATCCAGACTGCTTGTATTTACACGACTTGTCAGTTTCGCCAGAATTACGTGGCGCCGGCGCTGGTGCTGCTTTGGTTCGGGTATTTTTTGAATTGCAACAGCAAGTCGGTTTGCCATCAGCTTGTCTCGTCGCAGTGCAAAACTCGGCGCCGTTTTGGCGTCGCTTTGGATTTCAAGTCACTCAGGGTAATACTGTTTTGCTGGAAAAACTTGCCAGCTATGGTGAGGGTGCCCGGTTTATGCAGCGCTGAGCAGAGCTAAGTCCAGTAATGTAAACTATTGCGGTGAGGACGACCTCACGGCGGGCATATTTTATCGGGGACGACCCCAATTCTTAAGGTATAGGGGAGAGTCATGAATTGGTTAATTCTCGTTGTTGCTGGACTGTTTGAGGTTGTCTGGGCCATAGGCCTAAAGTACACGGAAGGCTTCACCCGATTGTGGCCTAGTGTGATAACCGCGACTGCGATGCTGATTAGTGTAGCGTTGCTCGGTATTGCGATGAAGGGGCTACCCGTTGGTACAGCGTACGCTGTTTGGGTCGGTGTCGGTGCAGTCGGTACTGCATTGCTTGGTATCGTTTTGTTTGCTGAGCCAGCGAATGCGGGACGTCTTATCAGTCTATTACTCATTGTCGCAGGCATTGTCGGATTGAAATTAAGTACGCCGCATTAGGGAGTCTTATTCGCTGATTCTGTCATGACCTATTTTGAAAGCAACGCCGTGCAATTACTCGGAATTCATCATGTCGCCATTATTTGTTCAGACTATGCGGTGTCGCGTCGATTCTATGTCGAGCAATTAGGCTTATACGTGTTGGCTGAGCATTTTCGCGCTGAGCGACAGTCGATGAAATGTGATTTGACATTACCTGATGGAAGTCAGGTTGAATTGTTTTCATTTCCTAGTGCTCCGCCGAGGCCATCTTATCCAGAAGCGCGTGGTCTGCGCCATCTGGCTTTTGCAGTGACGGATGTCGTTGCATGGAAAACTAAACTAGAAGCCCAAGGGATCCCTGTTGAAGCAATTCGTATTGATGAATATACCGGACAAAAATTCACCTTTTTCGCCGATCCCGATGGTTTGCCATTGGAATTGGTTGAAGTGAAATCGTAGCAACTAATGAGACCGAACCACCCTAATATTTGGTACGACGTTCAAGCTGCTCATTTATTTCTTACCGCTTCCATTTTTGCTGTTCCGCAGTTTTCCTACGATACCCGTCGGGAAAAAGTAGACGGACAAGATAAACAGTACACCCAGCCAAAGCATCCATCGGTCAGGATGAAAGATCTGCGCGAGCACGGGATAATCGACTAAGGCTTCAGAGCCTTGTGCCATGACATTTTTGAGATAGTTCTGCGCGATGATAAAGAGTGCTGCGCCTATCACCGCACCATACAACGTACCCATACCGCCGATTACCACGATCAATAGGATATCTGTCATCACTTCAAATCCCAGCATGGTTTTCGGTCCCACATAACGTAACCATAAAGCCATTAAGGCGCCCGCCAGAGCCGCCACTAATGCGGCGAGGCAGTTGGCTAATACACGGTATAAGACAGTGCGATAGCCAAGTGCTTCGGCGCGAAATTCATTTTCACGTATCGCTTGTAAGACGCGACCGAAGGGCGAATTGACGACACGCAGCAGGAATAAGAACAAAAGTAAGCAGGCGAAAAATACAATGTAGTAAGTGATGACTTTGCCGTCGACGGTGCGACCAAAAATATCATTTTCGAATAGTTGAAACCCGGGCGTTAATAGCTCGGGTACACGGAAAGTTTTACCATCTTCGCCGCCAGTAAAATCAGACAACTGCGAGGCCAATACTGCGAACGAAGACGCAACTGCCAGCGTTATCATGGAGTAGAAAATCGCTCTGACACGTAGTGCAAACAAACCGATCAGGAAAGCGAGTAGCAGAGTTAACAACAAAGCCAAGATGACGCCCACAAAAATCCACCCCCAACTAGGATTCTGGCTCGCCAAGGCCAAACCTACGCCATACGCACCGATGCCAAAGAACATGGTGTGTGCGAAGGAAACAATGCCGGTGTAGCCTAGCAATAAGTCGTAAGATGCGACTAATATGATATAGACACAGATGGTCGCTGCGGTGTTTAATGGACGAGCGCCACTCGTGATGAACGGTGCCGTTAGCAGCCCCAAGAAAATCAAAATTAATAGGCCAGATAAGACGCGACTGCGCGGCTGGTCATCGGAGAGTAGTTGGCGAAACAGAGCGGTGGTCATAGGTGTTGTCTAGGTTATTTATCTTGAGCGTTGTCGTAAAAAATAGGTGGTCTAAGCACCGCGTCGACCGACGGAATACAGTCCAGCGGGTCGCCATAGCAAGATGGCCATCATCAACACAATATTCGAAATCAAGGCAAATTTAGGTAACAAAAAGCCAGCATAATTACTGACCAGCGCCATCAGCAAGGCACCGATAAAACAACCGCCGACAGAGCCAAGTCCGCCGATAATTACCACGATAAATACCATCACCATGATTTCGCTCCCCATCGTGGTCGTCAAGGTTTCTTTGTATAAGCCCCACATCACACCACCTAATCCAGCCAGTGCTGATCCAGCTGCAAATACAGCGACGAAAAGACGACGTATGCGGTAACCCAGTGCTTCCACCATTTCACCGTTTTCTACACCAGCACGTATCAATAAGCCCAGCTTGCTGCGATTGAGAATAAGAAACATGGCAGCGAAAACGCTTAGGCCAACGACGACGGCGATGAGACGATATTTTTCGATGGCCGCATCGCCGATAAAGATCGCACCCCGCAAACTTTCAGGCAGGGGCAGGGGGATTTGTTCCGCGCCCCAGATTACGCCCAGCAATTGCTCCGCAACGATCATGCCGCCCATGGTGATCAGGATTTGTTTGAGATGCTGCCCATACACAGGCATGATGATTAGCCGTTCAAACGCCCAACCAATGATGGCAGTAACCAGCATAGCAACGAACATGGCTAAACCAAGTACCGCCAGATTCATACCTAAGGAGTCAATTTCCAACCAGCCTTTGAGTGGGATCAGTACCATGGTTGCAGCGTAAGCACCCACTGCGACGAACGCACCATGACCAAAATTAAGCACATCCATCAAACCAAAGACCAGCGTCAAACCACTCGCCATAATAAAAATCATCATCCCCATCGCGAGCCCTGCGATGGTTAAGGTTAGCCATGTCGGAAAGCTGCCAACGAAGGGCAGCATGATCAGTGCCAGAATCGGTACCAATAGTAGAGGTGCCAGGTCTCTTGGGGTTTTGGGTAAGCTACTGCTTGCTTCAATATTATTCATTTCAAGTCCTAATTCTTATTGTCGCTAATTCGCGTGCGCAGGCCGGGGGTGGCCCGGCAGCCACATACTTTCTTTGCTTCGCCAAAGAAAGTATGCAAAAGAAAGGCGACCGCGCTACGCCGCCCTTCGGGTTCCCAATTGTGCATGACAAAAAATGGGAAGTGTCTACAACTCGCTTCGCTCAGACAAAGACACTTCTTTTTCCATTTTCTGTCACGCACAATTGGCGGCGCAGGAGCGGAAATTCCGAGACCTCAACCGATACGGTCAAAATCGAGTCATATCAAAAGAAACAAGATTAAACACAATTACTTCACTGATGACTTGCCAACGACAAACCCAATAACCTCTGCTGTAATTCCTCATTCTCAGCCAACTCATGCATGCTACCTGCATGAACAATACGCCCGTCATCCATCACTGAGACGGTATCGCCCAGATTGCGCACAAAACTGAAATTTTGTTCGACTAGTAAGATCGTGGTGTTGTTCGCCTTGAGTTCTTGAAAGGCGGCGATCAGGCTTTGGATGATCGCGGGTGCCAAGCCCTTGGTTGGCTCATCGACTAGTAATAACTTGCGAGGCTCAATGATGGCGCGGGCAATGGCAACCATTTGCTTTTGTCCACCTGAAAGATTACCCGCCGGATAGTTCCAAAATTTTTTCAACGCGGGAAAGAAACCGAAAATCCATTCCAGTCTTGCAGTGTCCATAGGACCATTACGTGCCGCTAAATGGAGGTTTTCTTTTACTGTCAAATCAGAAAAAATCGCCATACTTTCCGGCACGTAAGCGATGCCGGCCTGCGCGATGTCTGGTGTGGTTTTGCTGGTAATGTCTTCGCCATCGAAAACGATCTTGCCGCTGCTGGCATGCCACAAACCCATAATGGTTCTTAGCGTGGTGGTTTTGCCTGCGCCATTCCGTCCTAGCAGGACAGATAATTGCCCGCGAGGCACAATTAAATCGACGCCTTGCAAGATATGGTATTCGGCAATGTGCGTATGCACGCCTTCTAAGATGAGCAATGCAGGAGTCGGATTATTCATGAGTGACTCCAGTGCCTAAATAGGCTTCTTGCACGATGGCTGATGCCATGACTTCAACCGGGTCGCCGTCCGCTACCAGCGTGCCATTGTGTAAGACGATGATGCGATCAGCTAAGCTGCGTACTACATCCATTTTATGTTCAACCAAGAGGATAGTTTTTTTGTTGTCGTTTTTCACTTCTTGTATCAGGTTGAGCACCACCGGCACTTCATCGACACTCATGCCCGCTGTCGGTTCGTCAAACATCATCACGTCGGGTTCTAATGCCAGCAGTAATGCGACCTCTAATTTGCGCTTATCACCATGCGATAAGTTGATGACCTTGTCTTGGCGACGATCGGCTAAGGCCACTCGTTGCAGATAATGTTCGGCGCGCTCGATTAGCTCTTTATGGCCAGACCACAAGGAAAAAATATTCAAGCTTATGCCAGCGCGACTTTGCACCGCCAGTCGCACATTTTCCATTACTGATAAATGCGGAAATAAATTTGTGAGCTGAAATGCCCGTCCTATGCCGGCTCGCGTGCGTTTGGCCGCACCCAGCGCGGTGATATCTTTGCCAGCTAAATGCACACTACCTGAGCTGGCGCTTAACTGACCAGAGATCAAATTAAAGTACGTGGTTTTTCCCGCACCATTCGGACCGACTATGACGGTTAAAGTCCCGGGATAGAAATCGGCACTGACTTTATTCACCGCGACATGACCGCCAAAGCGGATGCTCAGGTCGCGCGTGCTCAAGGAGGGCGTCAATACCGCGGGCGTCAATAAGGTGTTTGCACTAGCGTTTTGCATGAAATTCTTATCGCTTATTTTTGACTGGAACCGGGATTTCGCTTGCGGGGATTTCGCGTACCAGCTCTAACAAATCCCATTCATTCTTTTGGTCTTTTTTGATCTTGAAGTGATACATGGATTGCAGCGCCTGATGATCTTCTTTGCGGAAGCTCATCTTGCCTTTGGGCGTCTCGAATTCCATCCCCTCCATGGTGGAGATCAGTTTTTCAGTGTTGGTTGATTGTGCTTTGCTTAAAGCCGTATAGACCGCGCTCGCCGCAGCAAAACCACCGGCAGTGAAGAAATCGGGCGGTGTTTTAAACCGCTTGGTGTGCTCGGCGACTAACCAGTCATTCATTTTATTTTTTGGGAAGTCATAGTAGTAGTAAATCGTACCTTGCGTGCCGACGTAGGACTTCCATAATTTCATGACCGGTAAAATATTGCCGCCGGGAGCGAGGTTAATGCCGAAACGTTCGGGCTTCAAGTCGGCCAGTTTATTCATAGGACTAGGACCGGCCCAAACGATTTGTAGGATGCGGGGTTCGGGTTTATTTTTCAGCGCATCAAATATCCTCTGCGCGGGTGCCGTGAAGTCTGTACTGTTTTGTGCTGCATACTCTTCGTGCACCACTTTGGCTTTTGAACCAGACGTCGCTAAAGCTTCTTTTGCGGCTTTGACGGCATCGCGCCCAAAGGCATAGTCTTGCGCTAAAAAGGCGATACTGCCGCCCGATTTTATGGTGCTGGCTGCTGCTAAAGCGTCTTGCATAGAATTGCGACTGGTACGGAAGATATAACGATTCCATTTATCGCCCGTAATTGCATCCGCAACCGCTGGCTCAATAATCAAAATCTTTTTGTATTCCTCTGCGACTGGCAGCATCGCAAGTGCAGAGCCTGACGACGTGGTGCCGACTGCGATATCGACTTTGTCATCACCGTAGGCTTCCGCTAATAAGGTGCGGCCCATATCTGGCTTGCTTTGATCGTCTTTGATAATGACTTTGATCTTCTTACCATTGATCTCCATCTTGCCACCGGTCATATATTCCAGACCCATCATGAAGCCGGTTTCCGTTTCTTTAGCATAGGCTTCTAAGGCGCCAGTTTTCCCTGCAATGAGCGCGATCTTGATGTCTTGGGCAAATGCGGCACTGGTATTGAGGCAACTGCCTAAAAATAGGCTCAGCAGGCCAAGGCTGATTGCGGTGCGTTTGTTCTTCTGTATTTTTATGTGTGTAGATTTGGTTTGCATGGGGTCTCCTGCGATTGGGTTTATTCCACTTGGCTTAAGAATTTTTGTAGGGCTCGTTTTGCTTCCGGCTCGGTGAGCATAGGGGCATGGCCTATTCCTGGCACTTCCACATAGTGCAAATGGGGCGCAACATTCAACATATAACTGGCCTGTTCCTGTTCTAGTAAATCAGAAATCGCACCACGTACTAATAGACAAGGACGTTTCCTCGTCAGGCGGCGAAATGCCCATTTGGCGATCCAAGAACTGGCTTTGAGTTTGCCGGTTTTTAGTGGTGTCGCGATCAGAGGATCATACTGCAATTCTAATTTTCCAAGTGCATTCTGTGCGAAGGCGCGGTGCGCCCATTTGTCCCATTCTTGTTCGCTATTGTTCGGAAACGCCAATTGATTGATCTCACGAATGTAATCTCGGGCTTGCTCCCAATCTGCGCAATCGCTGCCTTCTCCCGCGTAAGAAGCGATACGGTTCAAGCCTTTTTGTGAAAGTACGGGGCCGACGTCATTCAAGATCGCGGCAGCGATTAGACTGGATTTACGCAATGCCAAAGTCATGGTGATCAAGCCACCCATAGAAGTGCCGATGAAAACGGCTCGGCTAATACTCAGGGTTTGAGCCAGGCTGATGATATCCGCAGCGTACATCCAAGGTTGATAATGACTGGCTTTACGAGCATGTTGTGAGCGTCCTCGTCCTCGTACATCTACCGCGATGACGCGTCGGCCTTGTTGCGCTACCCAAAGTGCAAGTTCGTCGAAATCAGAGGAATTACGGGTTAAGCCGTGTATGCAGATGACAGGTAATTTGGACGTAGGCGTGAGTGCAGTATAGTCGCGTGCATACAGGCGCAGACCGTCCTTACTCTGAAAATAGATTTCTTTAAAATCGCTCACGATGTTCCAGCCTTGGTGGAGTTAGTAGTAGGAGTTAGTAATAGGAGTTATTGTCACGCGCCCGCTCACACTCGGTCTACGCTTTGTATATTTTTATTCGAAAAAAAGCGACCAGCCCAGTCTGAGCTGGTCGCCGAATTTTCTAAAACGCGTTTTTGACAATGAGGCAGCGGATGCATACCAGAACCACCCCTCATTCAGGTTTTAGAAAAGAGTTAACAATAGTGCTTAGAAGCGATAGTCCAAAGTCAAAGTGTATGTCCGTGGATTGCCGTAGAAAGCCGTAGTGCTGCCTTCACCTAAAGTTGGGAATAAATAACCAGCGACTTTGTAGCGAGCATCATTCAGATTCTTACCATGCAGACCTACGCGCACCGCGTTATCGGAGCGTGTCCAAACCAAACTCGCGCCCCATAATTTGTAGCTGTCTTGATCGAGGATAGGGGTTGGTGTTTCGAACTGATACGTTTTTCCACGAAATGCCAGGCTGCTGCTTAAGGACAGTTTGCCAGAGTGACCCATCACAGGCATAGACCAATCATAGTTTGCGCGTAAGCTGGCAGTCTGCTTCGGTGTATTTTGGAATACACGTAGTGACGTGACGTCGAGATTGCCTGCGCCAATATACTTCGTGTATCTCGCATCGATGTAGCTGAGCATGCCTGACAAGCTGAAGGCATCCGTCACACGCGCTGTCGCTTCGATTTCTATGCCATCAATTTTCGCTTTGCCTGCATTGGTAGTTACACCAGCGAAGCTATCGTCTTTACCGTCGCCATTGGTATCAATCGCCACAGAGCCTGGAATTTGCACATCTTGATAGTCACTGTGGAACACGGCAACATTTGTAAATACGCTATTGTTGGCGAATGCGGATTTGAGTCCAAGTTCAAACGTGCTGATTTTTTCAGGCAAGAAACCTTGCTTAGCTTTGGCTAAACTGAGTTTTGATCCGACCAAATTCATACGTGGATCAAAGCCACCACCTTTAAAGCCCTCAGTCCAGGATGCATATACATTTTGATCTGCGCTCGCTTTCCAGCTGGCGGAAATACGCGGCGTGAATTTTTTGTCTTCGCGGTTCAGATCAGATTTGCTTAAATTCGTATCGGTTCTGAACAAGACAGCGGCAGGATTACCCATACCTGGCGAGCCCGCGGTGCCCAAATAGATTTGTCGCAGGATACTGGCTTCGCGCTTGTCGACCGTGTAGCGACCGCCAACCGATACGCTAAACTCTTTACTCAGATCAAAACTGGCGTCGGCAAATGCGGCCCATGCTTTGGTATCAATGTCACCCTCAGTGAAAGTAGACGTCCCGAGCAAACGTACATCAAATTTATTGTAGGCATTGGCATCAATGTAGTACACGCCAGCCACACCTTGTACCGATTTGCCGGTGTAGGTCAATTGAAATTCCTGGCTGAACTGTTTGTTTTTGTAGATTGCAGGTACGTCAAAATCGACCGTGCTTAAAGAATCGAAATCGATAGGGGCAAAGGATTTGTCATGACGTGATGCGGTGACGGATTTGAACATCAAGTCCGGTTCGATTTGGTATTCGACTAAAGCGGAGACTCCTGATTGCGTTACTTGCTGTTTGTGGCCGAGCACGGTGTTTAGGTTGGCGCGGGTGTCGTAAACGTTGCTGAGTATAGGTGCGCCTGTGATTTTGCCGACGGTCAAGCGATGACCGTGCTTAGCATTGGAATCATCTTGGCTTGTATCGGCTGAGATGCGAATGAACAGCGCGCTATTCGGCATGAATTCTGCGCTTAAACGTGCCGCAGAAATGTCTTTGTTATAGTTGTCTTCACCCGTAGTGAAATCTTTACCAAAACCATTGCGTTTGAATTTAGCCAAAGTGCCGCCGACACGCACGGTGTCGGAGATTGCAGTGCTGGCGGTGAATACACCATCCATTTGTCCATAGCTACCAACGGATGCTTTGAGGCGCATATCCGTGTTGGGTCCCATTTTACGGGTCACATATTTAACTGCACCGCCGATGGTATTGCGACCATACAAAGTACCTTGTGGACCGCGCAATACTTCAATGCGCTCTACATCGTAAATGTCAGCGACGGCACCTTGTGGGCGCGCCAGATAGATATCGTCGAGATAGATACCCACGCCAGATTCAAAGCCCGCTAAAGGATCTTGCTGACCCACGCCACGAATGAACGAGGTCAAGGTGGAATTCGTACCGCGCGATGCACTCAGCGTGGTGTTGGGTAAGGTCAATGCTAAACCTGTGATATCGGCGATACCATTTTTGGCAATTTGGTCAGCGCTGTACGCGGTCACAGAGACAGGGACGTCTTGCAAAGTTTCTTCGCGACGACGGGCACTGACGACTACTTTGGCCATTTGCGTATCATCGCTGGCTTTTGCTGTCGTGTCGCTAGATTGTGCTTGTGCGTAACCTAAGCCACTGCCGTAAATAGCAAAAATGGCGGCCGCCGAGCGGCTAAGTAGGACGAGCTTGCGGTGTGTTTTTTTTGATGCAGTCATGATGGTCTCCAGGGTTGTCGATATTTTTTATTCGATCAAACCGAAGCTTGCAAAGCAGTTGCAATGGGCGGCTTATCGAAGTGGTCTTGCGGTAATCTTGTAAAGTGCTTTTTGTTTCCGGTGGTATGTATAAGTATTAGCAACAGCACGGATTGCAGTGTGTCTGAATTCAAAGCGCTTAGAAAGTCGAGGAACTGCCCACTCACTGTGCATAAATGCACATACATAGTTTTTTGGTATTAGTTTGTCGATTTTCTGAGCTAAATCACGAATTTCATGAAGGTTTTCCCAAAAAACGCGCCAAAATTGTGCGGTGCAACCCAAATGATGCACGTGGTAAGTGCGCAACAAACTGATCAATGCGCTAATTCTGCGCATTTTTATCTTGATGAAAAAGTAATTTTGAGTAAAAACTGAGCAATTGCTAAACTTGTGTGCTTTGATGCACAATGAAGCTGTTTCGTTAAAGAAGATGGCTACTCATTAAGGTCATCAAGACGGCGCAGATTTGATCAACTTGGAATGCTATGACTACCCTGCCTGAATGGACGGACTTACGTTATTTTTTAGAATTGGCTCGGTCCGGCACTTTGTCTGGAACCTCGCGCCGCCTCTCGGTTGAGCATACAACCGTCGCGCGCAGGATTGACCGCTTGGAAGAGCAACTGGGCGCGACTTTGTTTGATCGTAGTCGTGAAGGCTATCAGCTGACGGAAATGGGGCAAGCTTTATTGCCGCATGCCGAGGCGATGGAAAGTGCAGTGACTGCGGCTCAGGATGAATTGACAGGGGCGCAGATTTCGGTCCGCGGCATTGTGCGTTTAGGTGTGCCGGAAATTTTTGGCTCACGCATCGTAGCGCCCGCCTTGGTCGAGTTACTGCAAGCACATCAGGATCTCAGTGTCGATCTGCTGTTGTTGCCGCGTTTTGCCAACCTCGCCAATCGTGAAGCTGATCTTGGCGTTATGCTCGATCCACCGAGTACCGGGCGCTATATGGTGACTCGCCTCGCTAGTTTTCGTATGTATATTTATGGCGCGCCTTCATATTTAGCCAAGCATCCTCCGATCAAAGAACATGCCGATTTGATCAAACATGATTTTGTCGATTATGTGCAAGATCGACTCGCGAGTAGTGGTTTGAACTATATGGGCGAACTGGGTTTTACACCGCATCGGCGCATGTGTTGCACTAGCCTTGCGGCACAATGTGAAGCAGCTGCTTTGGGCTTAGGTTTGATCTTGGCACCACCTTATGCGGTGCCCAATGATGGTCGCTTAGTGCGCGTCTTGGCCAATCATTTTTATGCGGAACGCTCATTCTGTCTGGTGGCACCGACTGATTTGTATCGCCTGCAAAGAGTGCGCGTCGTATGGAATTTATTGCGTGATCTCGCTGAAAAAAATCCGCACTTGTTTATCTTGTCGGGGGACGCAGAAAGTTTGCCTCTCAAATAAATCTGATAGACCAAGTTAAGTTTATATCAGAAGGCTATATAGCTAGGTTATCTGCGCTGCCAGGTACTACAATCTAGCCTTACTCATGTTGGTAGTAAATTGCTATATTCATCCGTATCAAGTGACCACACCCTAATCTGGAAATCATTATAATCATCGTAATGTATAGTCGTTTTAAAGCGGTTCTTCGTTGGTGTCGCCAACATCCCTTACGTGCTAGTGCTACGTTTCTGTTGAGTTGCGTTCTGTGCTTCGATCAACTATTCCCACCGCCTATTCCAGTGGATGCGCCCGGTCTTGTGGTGGTGGCGCGCGATGGTACACCATTGCGCGGTTGGCCGGATGCCGACGGCATGTGGCGTTTTCCGGTAACCCCAGACCAAGTTTCACCGAAATATCTGGATGCTCTGTTGACCTATGAAGATCGTTGGTTCTACTGGCATCCGGGTGTAAATCCATTAGCCTTGGGCCGCGCCGCATGGCAGTGGTTGCGACATGGTGAAATTATCTCAGGTGGATCGACTTTAACGATGCAGGCGGCGCGCGCGATAGAGCCTGTGCCGCATAATTTATCGGGAAAATTACGACAAATCCTGCGTGCTATACAACTAGAACTACGGCTTTCTAAGCGCGAGATTTTGACTTTGTATCTGAACCACGCACCAATGGGCGGTATCGTCGAAGGTGTCGAGATGGCGAGTCGTAGTTATCTGGGCAAAAGCGCAAACCAATTGTCGTCGGCTGAAGCGGCTTTGCTGGTGGTGCTACCGCAAGCGCCTTCACGTTTGCGCCCTGACCGACATCCAGAATTAGCGCAAAAATTTCGCGATAAAGTCTTGCGACGCATGGCGCACTTGAAGCATTGGAGTGCCGCGGAAGTGGAAGATGCCTTGATAGAACGAGTCGGTGCTAATCCGCCACGCGCCGCATGGTTGGCGCCTCTTGCTTCTGAGCGTCTGCATCAGGCGGCACGACGCGATCGTAGATCTGCAAGTGCACTGGGCAAGACTTCAATTGAAGCGACTGTCGTTCGTTCTACGTTGGATCGCGAAGTCCAAACCATGCTGGAACGCATGCTGTCCGATAAAGTCGGCCAATTGCCGCGTTTCGTTTCTATGGCGGCTTTGGTGATGGATAGTAAAACGATGGAAGTGTTGGGTTACGCAGGCTCGGCGGATTTCTCCGATGCGCGGCGTTTTAATCATGTGGACATGGTGCGCGGCATTCGCTCTCCCGGATCAACATTAAAACCCTTTTTGTATGCGATGGCTTTGGACGATGGCATTATTCACTCCGAGAGTTTGTTGGCGGATACGCCTCAATCATTCAGTGGCTATGATCCCGGAAATTTCCAGGCGAATTTTTCTGGCCCTGTCAGTGTGTCTGAAGCTTTGCAGCGTTCTTTGAATGTGCCCGCGGTCGATATCCTAGACAGAATCGGTGCGACCCGTTTTACCGCGCGTCTATCGAGCGCGGGTTTGCGTCTGCGTTTGCCCAAAGATGCAGAGCCCAATCTGAGTGTGATATTGGGTGGCGCGGGAACTAGTTTAGAAGAATTAGTTGGCGCCTATCGGTCGTTGGCGATGGGCGGTATGGCAGGGACGCCAAGGATCACGCCTGATGCACCAGTGCGGGAAGCGCGCATGATGAGTGCGGGTGCGGCATTTATTATTCGCAGTATTTTAGAAAGTGGCGGACATCCCGATCAACCCTTTGTCGAAGCTGATAATAGCGGCGTGCGCCTAGCTTGGAAAACAGGGACCAGTTATGGTTTTCGTGATGCCTGGGCGGTAGGCGTCAGCGGTCGATATACCTTGGGCGTGTGGATAGGTCGGCCAGATGGTACGCCGAATCCTGGTTTTTTTGGGGCTAATGTTGCTGCGCCTTTACTACACCAAATCGCATCGGCTTTGCAGCGTAGTGAGCCTTTGAGTCAGGTACGACCCAAAGATGTCACCGTGGCTCAAATTTGTTGGCCTCTGGGCGTTGCCGCTAACAGTACTGTCGCCGAACATTGTCATCAGAAGCGCAGTGCATGGGTGCTGCGCGACACCATTCCCCCAACATTACCTGATCGTTTGCGCGCGCGCAGTTTGGTGGAAACAATTTGGACCGATCCTATAAGTCGTTTACGCACGACGCCGGCCTGCCATCCACAAGCAATTCAACGCGAGGTGGCACGCTGGCCAGCATTATTAGAAGCTTGGTTAACGCCGCAACAAAAGCTGGAGTTAGGCTTGGTTCCATGGTCGCCTGATTGCCCCCAGATTAATAGCGTTGGCAGTATTCGTCTGATGGGATTAAATCAGGGCAGCCGCTTGCGAACTGTGCCAGGTAAGAGCGACATCCAAGTGAGCTTGGATGCACTGGGTGGTAGCGGTCAACACTATTGGTTACTGGACGGCAGGCAAGTCGCGCAAGGACAGAAAAAACGCCAAACCTTTATCGTTAACACTGCTGGCGCGCACAGCATCACCGTCATTGACGCCGCAGGTCATGTGGCGAGTGTCAGTTTTAATGTCGATAAAAAGTAAGGATGGAAACGCTTTTCCTGCTTATCTCTAGGTTCATGCCACCAGCTTGTCATCATTGATTCTGTGAATTAGTGCTGGCGTGCGCGTTGGGATATTGATTCTTTTACTTAAAATTTCCAAATAATGAGTTTGAGTCTTCAGCGAAAAACCAGAAGAGTAAGGATTCATAAAGCCATGTTTGCAAGCGACGGCAATCTCAGCTTGATGCCCACGTTGCTGCAAATTTTTTACGACTTGGTCGACTTGAAATGCCGCTTCGTGCTGCGCGAAAATAAAATGCGTGGGGCAATGACTTTGCAAGTCTACGTAGTTGCGAATTCGTGAACCATAAAACAGGCTTGCTGTGCGCATTTGCGATGCATGTACGGCACTCTCCATCCACCAAGCACTCGCGCCCACACTGAAGCCAATGACATGCTGCAATTGGGTTTGCTCTTCAACGATAGCTCGGATTTTCTTTGCATAGGCCGCCACACCACCGCTTGCCAGAAACGCCTGGTAGGCTTGTTGCTCGGTGTGAACCTGAAAGTCCGCTTCGAAGGGGCTAACAATGAGGCAAGAAGTATTGAATTGACGACGTAAACTAGCGATGGCAGGGGTATTTCCAAAGACGTCGGTTGCTATTAAAACGGTGGCGCGCATTGCAGCTAAATTCAGTGAAAACTGAAGTGAAAATCAAAAGAGGGCGCAGAGTAGCCGACATCAATGCAAAAGGCAAGTTGGATTTAGTATTGATAGAGCTTGGCCGCAGCGTATGAAGCAGTGTTTCAAGTAGCATTTGAAGCTGTATAATCGCGCCTTTTAGCCCGTGAGTCAGTACGCAAAGTGTGCTGATGTCTATTTAGAGAGTAAAAGTAGTATGAAATTTTCTTGGTTGTTGGTGATGGGTTTGTGTATGTTGAGTTTGAGTGGATGTCAGCGTAGCGATGGACCTGCTGAGCAGGAAAATTTGGCACGCGGTTCAGCGCAGGTTCGCGAACTCAAAATGATAGATGAAGTACTAGGCGGTGGAACGGAAGCCCGAACGGGAAATGCGGTGACGGTTCATTACACAGGCTGGTTATACGATGTGCGCCTTGCTAACTTGCAGGGTAGTAAATTTGATAGCTCACTAGATCGTGGCACCCCATTCACTTTTACGCTTGGCGCTCAACAAGTGATTAAGGGATGGGATGTTGGCGTCGCTGGCATGCGCGTAGGTGGAAAACGTCGCTTGATTATACCTAGCGACATGGCCTACGGTAGTGGTGGTCGTGGCCCGATCCCAGACAATGCGGCTTTAGTATTTGAGGTCTTGCTAATTGATGTGAAATAGCTTTCGTTTTAGATAAAGTACGTTTGTTTAGATAGTCACAGGCTGATCGGGTATGCACAAATACTGATCAGCCTTTTTTATAGTTAGATTATTTTTTGCGCAGTTTCGCAAAATCTTCTGGTTCCCAAGCGCGCATCGCCATCAACAATCCTATCCCTTCACGTTTTTTTAAAGGAGATTGCAAACTCTCTGCATGCAACTCTGCGAAGCGGCGTTTTAATTGACGTAACTCCGTTTGTAACTTCATGGCGGCAGCTTCCGTGAGCATGCCATGAGTGAAAATAAAGTTCTCTTTGGCTTGATGAAAATGCGCATCCAAAAAATCAGGCAAGCCTTCTTTCTTAAAGTACGTTTTGATCGGACCTTGTGGCAGCCAGTCAAAGTCGCGGCTGATATTGAGGCGGATGCGATTGCCGGGTAATAAACTGATTAAGCCGAGCTGATCAAGCTTCAATAATTTTTTTAGGCAATTCGTTTCGCCTAACTCATACACTTGCAGCATGTCTTGCATACTCCAGTGATTGATAGCGCACACCGCAACCAGTAATAACTGATTATCAGAGACCAATTCTTTTTCTTGCAAAGCAGTCAGTGTGCTTAACTTTTCCTGGGCGAGGCTGGATTCCTGTGTTAATTCAGCGAGACTAAAGCCCAAGTAATGGCCGATCTGAATTACTCGCTCTAAACTGATCATCGTATCGCTGCTGTCAGCGAATAAGCGTTTTATACTGGCTTCCGACAATTCCAAAGCCAGCGCCAGATCGCGGTAGGTTTTACCTTGCAATTTGAGTTGGTGCTTAATGGTTTTGAGTAGTTGTGTGATTTCTGTCATGGGTTTGAAAGATCGTGTTTGTAGATGCGCTTTCGGATCAGCGTAGCCTTCATCTTAAGGCAAAAACCGCATACGAAGTATCACTTAGTGCAACTTTGCTTGGAAAAAATCGTCACTTTGTCTAATTTTCTGTGCGTAAGAAAAATGCTTGGGCATGCTGTGCTTCCGAATTTATTCTTCTTAAGATCATGATGAAAACAGTACAAAAAATCTTCCCCGCTATCTTTGTTTTGCTTTTGTGTGGGGTATTCGCATGGCATGGCCCCATCGCACAACTGAGTAATTATCATGCCTTTGCCGATCAGAGCACATTGGGAGCTATCCCTCATGCAATCGATGTATTGAGTAATCTTGCTTTTGTGGGTGCTGGGTTGTTTGGTTTGATCCTCGTTTTGTCCAACTTATCTCTAACTGAACGTGGCCTTTCATATTGGGCGTATTTGAGTTTTTTTGTCTGGATTTTAGTCACTAGCCTTGGTTCGGCGTTTTATCACTGGGCGCCAGATGATCAACGTTTGTTCTGGGACCGATTGCCAATTGCTTTGGCGTGTGCATCCTTGCTGGCCGCAGTACGTGCCGATCTTGTGCCAAGTATGAATCGGCGAAAGGCTTTGCTTGAATTGAGTATCTTTATCGGCTGTGCGATTTTTTCGGTTGCTTGGTGGCTGCAGACTGCGGATTTGCGTTGGTATTTGTTGTTGCAGATTTTGACTTTGCTGTTGATCCCAATTTGGCAGTTCGTTTATGCCGCACCTATGCGCCAGCGCCGTTTATTTGGTGTCGCGATTATGTTGTATGTGTTGGCGAAGATTTGTGAAAGCTTCGATCACGCTATATTTTTGCATCTGGGCTTTATCAGCGGGCATAGCCTGAAACATATTTTGGCGGCACTGGCCGCGGGATGGATTGCTTGGTCCTTGCGAAAAGTGAATCGAATCACCTAGCTTGTTTTTGCGCGATTCGTCAATGACACGCCAGCAATCACCAATAAGCCGCCGACTACCATAGAAATTAAAATTGGCTCGTTCAACATCAAGGTGCTCAGACCAACGCCGAACACAGGTACCAAATTATTGAACACCGCGGTGCGCGCTGGTCCTATGGTTTTGACACCCTCGTAGTACCAGACGAATCCAATGACGGTACCGAAGATACCGAGGAAAGCGATAGCACTGAGAACTTGCCAACTGAGTTTAGTCGTGTCGAGCAAAGGTATTTGATTGATTGCGCCTATAGAGAGTAAGAGTAAGCCCCAAAGCGACGCATAGGTGGTGGCCGCTATTGGGCTGAGTCCTTTTAGTGCTTGTTTTCCTAAAATGGTGTACGCCGTCCAAGAGCATACAGCACCCAACATGAAGAGTTCACCCGCGCCCATCGAACTTGAAACATCGTGTACTACATGGACTAAGTCACCGCGAGTGATAACAATCGCTGCGCCGACAAAGGCGATCGCAATCCCCAGCCATTTTATGGCACCCAAACGCTCCTTAAATATCAGCGCCATGCTCAAGGCCGTGACGATGGGACTGAGCGAAACAAATAAGGCGCTACGTCCAGCGGGCATCCGTTCTAGCGCCGCGAGAAAGCAGATGTTGTAAAGGAAGATACCAGTAGCGCCCAAACCAAAGGTAGCGAACCATTGTTGGTGCGATAATGTTGGCAAGCCACCTTCGACTTTCCAGGCAAGCAAGACTAAAAATACGCAGGCAACAATGAAGCGCCCTGCAGCGGCAATCATGTGGGGTATTTCTTGCGAGACGATGCGTCCTGCGATAAATGTACCGCCCCAGAATAGTGCGACACAAACAAGTTTTAGATAGACCGATAGTGACGTTTTGCTCATACGTGTTGAGGATTTAGGCCGCGACTTTGATGGCAGTGATAAATCGATAGACGTCGTCAGCACCAAGAACCCGCTTCAATTTCCCCTCAAACCAAAGGTGATGGCAATGCGCCAAAGCTTCACCCAAGGCAAACGTCAACTGATGGGCATCGAGCGGACGCGGGAACATGATGGGCACAATATCATGCGCCGACATTGGCGTTGCGCAGGCGTCCAAGACTTCTTGCAACCGCTCCGCATGGTGATCACGTAATTGTTGGATGCGGGTATGAATGCCAGTAAAAGGTTTGCCATGTGATGGCAGCACTAAAACGTCGTCAGGCAGTTCGGCATATTTTTCTAAAGAATCCAGATATTGCTTGACTGGATTCGCTTCCGGCTCTGCGGCAAATACCGACACATTGGTAGAAATACGCGGCAACACCATGTCTCCTGAGATCAGGCAATTCAATGCAGCGCAATACAAGGACACGTGTTCGGGAGAGTGTCCAAAACCAGTAATAATTCGCCATGCATGTTGACCTATCGTGATGCTATGCCCATCTTGCAGGCGGTGGTACGAGGTTGGCACGGTCGGCACTAAACGTGTGTAATAGGTTTTGCGCTCTTGAATTTTGTCCTGCATCTCGGCAGTCACCATCCCGTGTTTGCGAAAGTGCGGAAACATGGCCGAGCCATCGACCCCCGGCAAACCGGCCGACATCATGCGCGCAAACGCGTACTCGCCGGTGCTCATATACAGCGGCGCATTCCACATAGTACACAGCCAATCTGCGCTGCCGACATGATCGGGATGGCAGTGCGTTGCGATCACGCGCACGATAGGTAAGCCTTTGAGGTGCGAGGCAAACAAGATCTCCCAGGCATCGCGGGTGGCATCGCTGTTGATGCCGCAATCGATCACGGTCCAGCCGTGCGCAATGCCGGTGTCAGTGGTGTACTCGTCTTCAATCAACCATAAATTGATGTGATTGAGGGCAAACGGCAAGCCCATTCTGATCCACAACACACCCGGTGCAATTTCTATCGTTTGACCCGCTTCGGGCAGTTTGTCATTGAGGGGGTAATGCAATGCTTGTTCTAGATGATTCATGGCGATGTGTATGTGGTACAACAGAGTATTGATGCTGAGTATTGGGGCAGCGTTTGTAAATTGACGTTTACGTTAACTGCGTTTCAGGTAAGATTCTAAGTTCAAAACACAATTGATGTTGGTGTTATCGCGATTTTCACGAGAATTCACTGGCTTTTTTTGAGTGTTATTAATGCAATTTTCTAGCGCTGCTTACTGAAAAAATTTTGAAAAAACTTTAGCAATGGCAACTTATACAATTACCGATTTGGCAAAAGAGTTCGATATTACGCCTCGTGCAATTCGCTTTTATGAAGATCAGGGCTTGATTAGCCCGAGTCGTGAAGGCCCGAGTGGACGCAATCGCGTGTACTCCGCACGTGAGCGCACACACCTCAAATTAACCCTACGGGGCAAGCGTTTGGGCTTGAGTTTGTCGGAAATTAAACATCTGGTGACGATGTACGACTCACCTAAAGACACGGAAGTTCAGCTCAAGAGCTTTCTCGATGTGCTTGCGAAACACCGCGCTTCCCTCGAGCAACAACGAGAAGACATTGAAGTCATGCTAGACGAAATCACCGCGCATGAGGAAGAAAGCCAGCGCTTACTGGAAATTGTTAATAAGGCAAAAGTAGGTGCATGAGAAATAGTTTGAATTGACGTTTACGTTAACGTCAATTGGAAGTATCATTTTGCGACTATATCGAAGACACTTGAATTTGTTTCGAATACTGTTATGGTGATTTCAAGGAAAAGCAATTAGCCGCAGAGGCGCAGAGAGCGCAGAGGTATTGAAGAATATTCGCTGCGCTCTCTGCGCCTCTGCGGTTAAGTCGAAGATTTGAGTGCGACCATCATCAATTAATTTATAACGTCGAGGACACTATGCTGCACTTACCAGGTTTAACGTTTGATCATGGCGAAGACATCGCCGCTTTGCGCGAAGCAGTTCAGCAATTTGCTGCCGCCGAAATCGCACCACTCGCTGCCGAGATGGACAGAACCGACCAATTCCCTATGCATCTGTGGAAAAAAATCGGCGAGATGGGTTTGCATGGTATGACGGTGTCCGAGGAATACGGCGGTGCGAATATGGGCTACTTGGCGCACATCATCGCTATGGAAGAAGTCTCTCGTGCTTCCGCTTCCGTAGGTTTGTCTTACGGCGCGCATTCCAATCTGTGCGTTAATCAAATTAATCGTAATGGTAGTGCAGAGCAAAAAGCGAAATATTTACCAAAACTGATTTCTGGCGATCACGTCGGTGCGCTTGCGATGTCTGAGCCTAATGCTGGTTCTGACGTCGTCAGCATGAAGTTACGCGCTGATTTGAAAGGTGATCGCTACGTCTTGAACGGTTCCAAAATGTGGATCACCAATGGTCCTGATGCGGATACTTTGGTGGTGTACGCGAAGACCGATCTGGAAGCTGGCCCACGCGGTATGACTGCTTTCATTATCGAAAAAGGCTACAAAGGTTTTAGCATCGCGCAAAAACTCGACAAGCTCGGTATGCGCGGTTCTCATACTGGTGAATTGGTTTTCCAAGATTGCGAAGTGCCGGTAGAAAACGTATTGGGCGGCGTAGGTAAAGGCGTGAACGTCTTGATGTCAGGTCTCGATTTTGAGCGTACCGTTTTATCTGGTGGTCCACTCGGTATCATGCAAGCCTGTATGGATGAAGTCGTTCCTTACATTCATGACCGCAAGCAATTCGGTCAAGCCATCGGTGAATTCCAATTAATGCAAGGCAAACTCGCCGATATGTATTCCACCATGATGGCTTGCAAGGCTTACGTCTACGCTGTTGGCCAAGCCTGTGATCGTGCTAAAACACCAGAAGCAGTGCGTGCATTACGTAAAGACGCCGCTGGCGCAATTTTGTACTCCGCAGAAAAAGCGACATGGATGGCGGGTGAAGCAATCCAAACTTTGGGTGGCAATGGTTATATCAATGAATATCCAGTAGGCCGCTTGTGGCGTGATGCGAAGTTGTATGAGATTGGTGCGGGTACGAGTGAGATTCGTCGGATGTTAATCGGCCGTGAACTCTTCGCAGAGACTATGTAAAAAGCTTTAGCCGCATAGGCGCAGAGAACGCAGAGATTTTTGTTAATAGCATTTCGTAGGGCGGGTGCAACCCGCGCCGCACAGGTGCACAATGGACTGGCGGCGCGGGTTGCACCCGCCCTACAAATCGGAGACCTCGTGAATTGTTGAAGGCTGAGTAGTTTAAGATGTGCAACAAATACATCTCTGCGCCTCTGCGGTGAAAAAAATTATGCCCCAAATCGCCTTTCCTAAATTGTTGTCTTCGCAAATTGCATTCGACATTGCAAGGACCATACTCGACGGTTTTGATAAACATTACCGCTTGTTCCGCGCGACGACGCAGATGGCGAAGCAGCGTTTCGAGCGCGGTGATTGGAAAGCGGCACAAGAAGATGCACGTGAGCGTATCGCTTACTACGATAAGCGCGCTAAGGAATGTGTTCAGATTCTGGAAGATGAATACGATAGTGATGATCTGACCGATGAAGTGTGGCGAGAAGTGAAGCTACATTACATGGGTTTGCTGATCGATCATTTGCGTCCGGAATTGGCAGAGACTTTCTTCAATACGGTCTGCACCAAGCTCTTGCACCGCACTTACTTCCATAACGATTTCATCTTTGTACGCCCCGCCACGGCGACCGACTATATCGAACGTGACGATACACCAGCCACCTATCGCGTCTACTACCCAGCAGCCGATGGCTTGAGCTTCAGCCTGAAACGCATCGTCACCAATTTTCAGTTGCAAACACCGTTCGCGCATCTCGATGATGATTTGGCGAAAGTGGAAGCGCGTCTGTTAGAGCAATTTGGTGATATGCGTTTTGAGCCGAATCATCAGTTCCAAGTTTTGGCGAGTCTATTTTTTCGCAATAAAGCAGCCTATATCATCGGCAAGAGTATCAACGGCAACCAAGAAATGCCCTTCGTGATTCCCATCATTCACAATAAGAATCGTGAATTGATTTTGGATGCCGTGCTCTTCGATAACATGCACATCACCGTTCTGTTTTCGTTCACACGTGCCTATTTCATGGTCGATATGGATGTGCCTTCGGCCTATGTACAGTTTATTCGTAGCATTTTGCCGCGTAAGCCGCGCAGTGAGATTTACACCATGTTGGGTTTGCAAAAACACGGTAAGAATTTGTTCTACCGAGATTTCTTGCATCACCTAAAGTATTCCTCTGACATGATCGAAGCTGCGCCAGGTATTCGCGGTCTTGTGATGTTGGTGTTCGCGCTGCCATCTTTTCCTTATGTTTTTAAACTCATCAAAGATAGCTTCCCGCCACCGAAGGAAACCACCAAGGCGTTAATCAAAGAAAAATATCAGCTGGTGAAGAACCACGATCGCGTCGGTCGCTTGGCGGATACTTTGGAGTATTCCGATGTGGCATTTCCACGCGCTCGTTTTTCTGAGGATCTGTTGGCAGAAATTCGTCGCTATGCACCGTCGATTTTAGAAGTCAACGATGACGAAGTCATTATCAAGCATTTGTACATCGAACGTCGTATGACGCCATTGAATATCTGGCTGACAGAATCTGAGCAAAAGGGTGATGACGCAGCGATGGAACATGCGATAGTCGAATACGGCAATGCAATCAAAGAATTGGTCGGTGCGAATATTTTCCCTGGCGATATGCTGTACAAAAACTTCGGCGTAACGCGTCATAAACGTGTCGTTTTCTATGACTACGATGAGATTGAAACCATCGTTGATTGTAATTTCAGAACGATCCCTTTGCCACGCAACGAAGAAGATGAAATGTCGGCCGAGCCTTGGTATCCGATCGGGAAGTACGATGTATTTCCTGAACAGTTCGGTACCTTCTTATTGGGCAACGCCAAGGTTAAACAATACTTTATGAAACACCACGCCGACTTGTTGACCGCAAAGTATTGGCAAGATCGAAAAGAGAGAATTGTGAAGGGTAAGGTGGATGATGTGTTTCCTTATCCTCAGAGTATCAGGTTTGTGAATTAAAAAAAGCTTGAACCGCAGAGGCGCAGAGTACGCAGAGTTTTTGTGGCGCGGGCGCAAGCATGCAGAAAATAAGAGATTTCCTCTGCGTTCTCTGCGCCTCTGCGGTTAGCAAAAGATTTTAAAAAGTAGTTATCAATAATTTTGGAGAAAACCATGAATGATCCTATCGTAATCGTCGGCGCAGCTCGTACTCCTATGGGCGCGTTTCAAAGTGACTTTGCGTCTTTGACTGCGAGCCAATTAGGTGCAGTGGCGATCAAAGCGGCTGTCGAACGTGCAGGCGTTAAGCCAGAGTTGGTCGAAGAAGTTTTGTTTGGTAACTGCTTGATGGCAGGCCAAGGTCAGGCACCAGCGCGCCAAGCTTTGTTGGCAGCGGGTTTGCCATTTTCGACTGGTGCGGTCACCTTATCTAAGATGTGCGGTTCGGCGATGAAAGCGACGATGATGGCCTATGATTCCTTGCTCGCTGGCAGCAACGAAGTGCTGGTCACTGGTGGTATGGAATCGATGACGAATGCGCCATACATCATTCCAAAAGCACGTGGTGGCTATCGTATCGGTCACGGTACGATCATGGATCACATGATGCTCGATGGTTTGGAAGATGCCTATGATAAAGGGCGCTCCATGGGCACTTTTGCAGAAGATTGCTCCGCAAAATATGGCTTTACACGTGAAGCACAAGATGCATTTGCGATCGCCTCCGTAACACGCGCGCAAAACGCAGCGAGCAGCGGCGCATTCTCTTGGGAAATCGCTCCTGTGACGGTATCAGGTCGCGGTGGCGAAGTCGTGATTGATAAAGACGAAGGCCCATTGAAAGCCAAGCTCGACAAGATTCCAAATTTGAAGCCAGCATTCAAAAAAGACGGCACGATCACGGCAGCATCTTCCTCATCCATCAATGACGGTGCAGCAGCATTGGTCTTGATGCGGGAATCGAAAGCGAAAGAACTTGGTTTAACTCCAATCGCCAAAATTCTCGGCCATGCAACCCATGCACAAGAACCTGGCTGGTTCACCACAGCGCCAGTTGGCTCTATCGAAAAACTTTACAAGAAAATCGGCTGGACGACAGCGGATGTCGATTTGTTTGAAGTCAACGAAGCATTCGCCGCTGTGCCAATGGCAGCGATGCATGATCTCGGTATTTCTCACGACAAGATGAACGTCCACGGTGGCGCATGTGCATTGGGTCACCCAATCGGCGCATCTGGCGCGCGTATTATCGTGACCTTGATCGGTGCTTTGAAAGCCCGTGGCGGTAAGCGCGGTGTAGCGTCTTTGTGCATCGGTGGTGGTGAAGCGACTGCGATGGCGATTGAGTTGGTGTAATCGAGAAAGTCCCCTCTCCCGCAAGCGGGAGAGGGCTAGGGTGAGGGCGGTTCAGATGCAGCAGAGCTGATTATTCAGTCAAATCACGAGCATACAAAATATCGGTTCTAAGAAATGTGCATGAGACTGAACCACCCTCATCCCCGACCCTTCTCCCGCTTGCGGGAGAAGGGAGGATTAAATGAGTAATTGGAAAAACGGAGTAAGCCAGAATGCCAACAGCCTTAATCATCGGAGCCTCACGCGGTATAGGCCACGAATTTGCGCGGCAATACAAAGCAGCCGGTTGGCGTGTAATCGCCACTGTACGCAAGTCCGACGACCTCGCGCAATTGACCGCACATGGTTGTGAAGCGATGCCTTTAGACGTGAAAAATTTGAATGATTGCGCAGGATTGGCTTGGCGCCTAGACGATGAAAAAATCGATGTTGCCATTTTGAATGCCGGTGTGTTTGGCAGCAGAACGAATGGCTTGCAATCGCCACAGCAAGAAGAGTTTGACCAAGTCATGCATACCAACGTGTTAGCCGCAATGCGTTTAATGCCTTTGGTATTGCCTATGGTTGAAAACGCTAGCGGTAAATTAGCCGTGCTGTCCTCCCGCATGGGTTCCATAGGATTGCGTGAAAACAATGTGGCATGGTTGTATCGTGCCAGCAAAGCGGCCTTGAATTCAGTATTGAAAGATGCCT